>JAOBWK010000070.1 GCA_025463305.1 Ilumatobacteraceae bacterium | reverse complement strand
CGCGGCGGGCGACCTCGCCCCGGTGCTCGACGAGCTCCTCGCGGCGATAGCCGTTGGCCACCAGCGTCTGCAGCAGCTCCTCCGGATCGATGGTCATGCCCGGCGCGACGCGCACCGGGTCCACGTCGACGGCGCCCGGCCCGAGCCGCTGGAGCAGCGAGCGCACGCTGGCGACGATGACGGCGGGGCAGCGCTCGACATCGCGCACCCGCCACAGGACTTCGAGCCGGCGGCCCATCGTCTCGACGCTGGGGCTGACGCGCTCGAACGGCAGCGTCTCCCACGCGGGGAACAGCGCGACCTCGTCCGGTCCCATGAACTGCTGAAGGTCGTCGTACAGCTGGCCGGCGGCCGTGCCGGTGGGGCAGGCGACAACGAGTGGGCGACGCGCGCTGAGGTGCTGCAGCGCGGCGATGGAGATCGGGCGGGCGGCCTCGGGCACGGCGATGACCGCGTTCGGCTTGCCGAGCGCCTGGGTCAGAGCTGGCTCCGAGCGGAGCAACGGGGGGAGCGACGCGAGGTTCACGGGAGCTTCGACGATATCGGCGTGGCGCCGGTTGGAGCCTCGGCCCGGGCGCGTCGCGTCATGCGTACGCGCGGAGCTCGACGGTGTTGCCGTCGGGGTCCTTCACGTAGACCGACCAGCCGTCGCCGCGGGCGCCGTAGCGGCTGCCCGGGCCGTCGACCACGGTGAAGCGCGGATCGTCGACGACCGCGTCGACGTCGGCGCGATCGACCACGAGGCAGAGGTGATCCATGTTCGCCCCGGTCGGGGTGACGCCGATCAGGTCGATGATCGTCCCCTCGTCGACGCGGACCGACGGGAACGGCGCCTTGCCGTCGCGCCAGAGGTCGACACGCACGGGGGCGAGCCCGAGCAGGTCGATGTACCAGGCGAGCGAGCGCTCGACGTCGGCGACGTCGAGCACGATGTGATCCAGTCCGAGCACGCGCATGACGCCACACTACGACCTCGACCGAGCCGCGCTTGCGAACGTGCGTTCGATGCGCGAGGCTGCACCCGTGGCAACGATCGCATCCGACGTGGCAACCGACCTCGACACCATCTCGCTGATGTGGCAGAGCAGCCTGTTTGGTGCGCCGGAGCCGGTGATCGACCCCACGTTCGCGGGCATCGAGCGCCATCAGCTCGACGCCGAATCGTGGGTCGACGCGCTGCCGAACTGGCTGGGTGCATCCGACGACGTGTTCGCCGAGCTGTTCGCGTCGCTGCCCTGGCGGCAGCGGACGGTCACGATGTGGGAGCGGCTGCTGCCCGAGCCGCGGCTCACCCACTGGTGGGACGGCTCCGACGGCACGGCCGAGGCGCTGCCCGTGCTCGCCGACGTCCGCACCGCGCTCACCCGCCACTACGCGCTGTCCTTCGACAGCATCGGCTTCAACCTCTACCGCGACGGACGGGACTCGGTGGCGTGGCACGGCGATCGGTCTCGGTTCACCCACGAGAACCCCGTGGTCGCCATCGTCAGCACCGGCGCGGCTCGCTCCTTCATGCTCCGTCCACGCGGTGGCGGCACGTCACGCACCTTTCGCATCGGCCACGGCGACCTGCTCGTGATGGGCGGCGCCTGCCAGCACGACTGGGAGCACTGCGTCCCCAAGGTCGCCCGTGCGGAGGGCCCCCGGTTGAGCATCATGTTCCGCCACAACCTCACCGACCCGCTGCCGGAACCCGACGGGCCGGACGATGCGGTCGCTGCCGAGGCGTGAGCCTCAGCTCGACACGTGGATCTCGTCCTTGTGGGTGTCGTCCTTCGATTCGCCCTTCACGCCGTCGATCGTGAGGAAGTAGTCCTTCGTGGTGACGACCGGCTTCATCGGGTCGGCGAGCGAGCCGCCGTGAGCGATCGAGCCGAACGCCGCCGCGCCACCGGCAACCGAGCCGGCCACCACGACGCCGGCGAGGAAGCGACGAGCCCGGTTCGGGCGACCGGCGGCGATGCGGTTCGTGGCGACGGTGTTGCGGCGGTTGTTCATGGCGGCTCCCCTGATGACTCGGTGTGCTGGATGGTCGTGGAGCACCGGGCCGACCGTTACAGCCGGGTGGTAGAACAACCGCATGGCCTACAACGAAGCACCCGAGGGCTGGTGGAAGACGTTCGTCGACGCGCTCCCGGCGCACACCGCCAAGCTTGCCATCGTCCGTGCCGACGGCAGCCCGCTCGTCGCGCCGGTGTGGATCGCGCGCGACGGTGACGAGATCGTGTTCATGACGTCGGCCGACACCATCAAGGGCAAGTCGATCCTGCGCGACGGGCGCGTGTCGCTGTGCCTCGACGACGAGACGCCGCCGTTCGACTTCGTCACGATCAGCGGTACCACCACCACATCCGATGATCCCGCTGACCTGTTGCACTGGGCCACGCTGATCGCCGGGCGGTACATGGGTGCCGAAGCTGCCGAGCAGTACGGGCGCCGCAACGCCGTGGCGCCGGAGATGGTCGTGCGGGTCACGCCGACGCACATCGTCGCCAAGACCGCCGTCGCCGACTGAGGCCCGGCGCAGCCGCAAATCGGTGGCGCGGCGCTCGACGAACCTGCGAACCTGTGGCCATGCGTCTGTGAGCGAACGTCCCCGTCCGTACCATCTCCCGGAAGGTCTCGCTCCCATGTCTGCACACGCATCCCTCCACGCCCGTGCCATCTCGCTGTCGATCGGCAAGGCGGTCATCCTCGACAGCGCCGATCTGTCCGTCTCGCCGGGTTGGCGGGTCGGCCTCGTCGGCCCCAACGGTGTCGGCAAGTCCACCCTGCTACGGATCATCAGCGGTCAGGTCCGACCCGACTCGGGCGCCGTCACGGTCGCCCCGCCACAGGCCATCGTCGGCTACCTGCCGCAGGAACCGGAACGCCGCACCGACGAGACGGTGGCCGAGTTCCTCGCCCGCCGCACCGGCGTCGGCCCGGCATCGGTCGAGCTCGATGCCGCGACGGCCGGGCTCGCCAGCGCCGAGCCGGGCGCCGACGACCGCTACTCCGACGCGCTCGATCGATGGCTCGCGATCGGTGCGGCCGACTTCGACGCGCGTGTCGGTGAGGTGCTCGCCGAGCTCGGCCTGCCGGCTCGCCTGCTCGATCAGCGGACGGCCACCCTGTCCGGCGGCGAGGCGGCTCGGTGCAGCCTCGCCTCGCTGCTCCTCGCGCGCTTCGACGTGTTCCTACTCGACGAGCCGACCAACGACCTCGACCTCGACGGTCTGGCCCGCCTCGAGTCGTGGGTCGGGTCGCTGCAGGCCGGGCTCGTCGTCGTCAGCCACGATCGCGAGTTCCTGAGGCGCGTCGTCACCCACGTCGCCGAGATCGACGAGTTCAGCCACGACATCTCGATGTACTCGGGCGGTTGGGAAGCGTTCTTGGCCGAGCGCGAGCTCGCCGCCCAGCACGCCCGCGAGCGCTACGAGGAGTACGCCGAGAAGAAGGGCGCGCTCGCCGGTCGCGCCCAGCGCGAGCGGGAATGGGCCACCCAGGGCCTGGGCAAGGCGAAGAACGACAAGTCCGAGAAGGACAAGCACATCCGCAACTACAAGATCAACCAGACCGAGCAGCTCGCGGGCAAGGCAGCCCGCACGGAGAAGATGATGGAGCGGCTCGAGGTGGTCGAGGAGCCGCGCGAGGCGTGGCAGCTCAAGCTCACGTTCGGCGAGGCCGCTCGCAGCGGTGCCGTGGTGTCACGGTTGCAGGCCGCGACCGCGCACGTCGGCGAGTTCACGCTCGGCCCGATCGATCTGCAGATCGGCGCCGGCGAGCGGCTGGCCATCGTCGGCCACAACGGCAGCGGGAAGTCCACGCTGCTGCGGATGCTGCTCAGGCATCTGGCGCCCGACGCCGGCGAGGTCTACCTCGGACCCAGCGTCGTGGTCGGCGAGCTCGAGCAGACCCGCCTGCAGCTCACGGAGCAGCAGACCGTGCTCGAGGCGTTCATGCGCGCCACCGCGATGACGGTGCCCGACGCGCGCACTCTGCTCGCCAAGTTCGGCATCGGTGCCAGCGAGGTGAACCGCTCCACCACTTCGCTCTCGCCGGGCGAACGCACCCGGCTCGTGCTCGCCCTGCTGATGGCCAAGGGCACGAACCTGCTCGTGCTCGACGAGCCCACCAACCACCTCGACCTCGCCGCGATCGAGCAGCTCGAGATCGCGCTCGAGTCCTTCGGCGGCACGGTGCTGCTCGTCACCCACGACCGCACCCTGCTCGCCAACGTGCGCCTCACCCGCCGCATCGAGCTCGAAGGCGGCCACATCACCGCCGACGAAGCCCTGTCGTAGCGGCCCGCGATGTCACTCACCATGTCGTCGCGCGACATTCGACGTGCTGGCGTCGGCGGCGTCCTCGGATGGATCGGGGTCAGCGCACGTTGAACTGGCGCATCGCGGCGTCGGGGCCTTCGGCGACGAGGAGCTCGACGGCGTCGGCCGCCAGCTGGATCGCGACGTCGAGCGCCTCGCGCTCGGCCTTGGGCAGCTTGGAGAGCACGTGGTTCGCGCCACGCTCCTTCGACGGCGGCTTGCCGATGCCGATCCGCACGCGCAGGTAGTCCTGCGTCTTGAGGTGCTGGGTGATGCTGCGCAGGCCGTTGTTGCCGGCCAGGCCGCCACCGACCTTGACCCGGATCTGGGCCGGGGGCAGATCGAGCTCGTCGTGGACGACGATGATCTGGGCCGGGTCGAGGATCCCGTAGCGGCGCGTCATCGCGCTGACGGCCTGGCCGCTGTCGTTCATGTACGTCAGTGGGAAGGCGAGCACGCAGCGGTGCTCGCGCAGCGTCACCTCGGCCACCTTGGCCTTGTCCTTGCCGGCCTTGAACGACGCGCCCAGTCGCTCGGCGAGGAGCGCGACGACCTCCTCGCCCACGTTGTGGCGGGTGCGCGCGTACTCCTTGCCGGGATTGCCCAGGCCGACGATCAGGAAGTCGTAGGGGGTGCCACGGCGCTCGGTCCGGTCACCGCGACCGAAGAGAGCCATGCCAGCTGGTCGAGACGCGGTGTGCTGTCAGCGGAGCGGCGTCACTCAGCAGCGTCGGCGTCGCCGGCAGCTGCCTCGTCGCCCTCGGCGGCCTCAGGCGTGGCGTCGGACTCGAGGTCGGCGTCGCTGAAGCCGTGGAGCGCGGTGACGATGGCCATCTCCGGATCGCCCAGTGCGGTGACGCCCGAGGGCATCGGCAGGTCGGACAGGCGGATGACGTCGCCGGGCTGCATGTCGGTGATGTCGACGACGAACGAGTTCGGCATGTTGTCGGGCGTGCACTCGACCTCGATGGTGTCGACCGATGGGTCGACGAGGCCACCCTGCGCCATGACGGCCTTGGCCTCACCCTCGAGGTGCAGCGGCACCGAGACGGTGAGGACTTCCTTCATGTTGATCTGCAGGAAGTCGATGTGGTTGACGTTGCGCTTCACCGGGTGACGCTGCACGTCCTTGATGACGGCGGGGTACTTCTTGCCGTCGACCTCGAGCGAGAGCACGGTGTTGAAGCCGGCCGGGCCCGACAGGGCGAGGCGCAGGTCGCGGCGGCCGACGGCCACGCTGACCGGGGCCATGCCCTGGCCGTAGATCACGCCGGGGATCAGATCGGCGCTGCGCAGGCGGCGCGACGCGGAAGAGCCGGTCTCGCGGCCGGTCTGAGCAACAAGGGTGGTCTGCGACATGATGGGCTTCCTGGTGGTCTGCGTGCTGACGAGTTGCAGCAAAGAACGGTTGGCGATGCTATCTGGCGCGTTTGGCGGAACCTACCGGCCGGGGGAGGCCGGAGATGCTGCGCGAGACGATCAAGCTTGGTTCTCGCCGCCAAAGATCTCGCTGACGCTGGTGTCGTCGAAGACGGCGCTCAGGGCCTCGGCGATGATCGGGGCGATCGAGAGGACCTCGAGCTGGGGGAGCTCGTCCTTCGACGGGGTCGGCAGCGTGTTGGTGAGCACGACCCGCTTGAACGGGGAGTCGCGCAGGCGCTTCACGGCGGGGCCGGACAGCACGCCGTGGGTGGCCATGCACCACACCTCGGCGGCGCCGCGCTTGAGCAGCAGCTCCGCGGCCGACACGACGGTGCCGCCGGTGTCGATCATGTCGTCGGTGATGATGCAGCAGCGACCGTCGACCTCGCCGATGACCTCTTTGGCCTCGGCGATGTTGGTGGTGCCCTTCGGCCGGCGCTTGTTGATGAAGGCGACGTCGGCGTCCATGTCGGACAGGTGCTGGGCGAAGCGCTCCGCCACCTTCACCCGGCCGGCGTCGGGCGAGACGATGACCATGCCCTTGCTGGCGTGGGTGCGCACGTAGCGCTCGAGCACCGGCAGCGCGGTGAGGTGATCGACCGGGCCGTCGAAGAAGCCCTGGATCTGACCGCTGTGGAGATCGATGGACACCATCCGCTTCGCTCCGGCGGCCTTGAACAGGTCGGCGACGAGGCGGGCCGTGATCGGCTCGCGGCCCTCGGCCTTGCGGTCCTGGCGGGCGTATCCGTAGAACGGGCAGACAGCGGTGATGCGCTTGGCCGACGCGCGGTGCGCGGCGTCGATCATGATCAGCTGCTCCATGATCGAGTCGTTGATGCTGCGACCCTCGGTGGCGAAGTGGGTCTGCATGATGAACACGTCGGTGCCGCGGACGCTCTCGGAGAAGCGCGGGCGGATCTCGCTGTTCGCGAACTCGACGATGTTGGCGTTGCCGAGGGCGAGCTCGAGGTGCTCGGCCACCTCCTGCGCCAGCGCAGGATGGGTGCGCCCGGTGTAGAGCGACAACCGTTTGGTGGTGACCTTCTCCATGTACCGCTCCCGGGGATCTCGTATCAGTCGACAGCTGCAGTGTAGAAGGCGCCCGTCGTGTCTCCTGCAGCGACGGTGCTGCCGGCGGGGAGGTGGGCGTACGGGCCGACGTGAGCACCGGCACCGATCTCCGCGTCGCGGCCGACCGAGTTCTCGACGACGCAGTCCTCGCCGACCACGCAGTCGATGAGGCGGGCATCGGGCCCCACCTCGCAGCCGTTGCCGACGACGGTGCGGCCCTGCAGGATCGTGCCGGGGTAGAGCGTGACGTCGCGGCCGAGCTGGACGGTCACGTCGATGAACGTCTGGCGCGGATCGAGCATCGTCACGCCGTTGAGCAGCCAGTGCCGGTTGGTGCGGTTGCGCAACTCGCGCTCGGCGAGGGCGAGCTGCCAGCGGTCGTTGACGCCCATCGTCTCGGCGGGAGATGCCTGCACCGCGCCGATGCGGTGACCCATCCCGCTGAGCACACCGATCACGTCGGTGAGGTAGTACTCGCCCTGGCTGTTGTCGGGGGAGAGGTGGCGCAGTGCCGGGCCGAGCAGGTCGCGGCGGAAGGCGTAGATGCTGGTGTTCATCTCGTTGACGGCGAGCTCGTCGGGCGTGGCGTCGCGCTGCTCGACGATGCGCATCACGCGATCGTGGGCGCCGCGTGCATCGGAGCGGATGACCCGCCCGTAGCCCGTGGGGTCGTCCACCACCGACGTCAGCAGCGTTGCCGCGTAGCCGTTGGCGACGTGGGTGCTGACGAGCTCGTCGATGGTCTCCTGGCGCAGCAGCGGCGTGTCGCCGGGGAGGACGATGACCGTGGACTCGTCGTCGAGGTCGTCGCCGGGGAACACCGAGAGGCCGACGATGGCCGCGTCGCCCGTGCCGCGCTGGACCTCCTGCTCGACGAACGAGACGTTCGCCCAGTGCGGTGACTGCTCCTGCACCTTCTTGGTGACCCGCTCGGCCCCATGGCCGACGACGACCACCGTGCGCTCGACGTGCACCGACTCGAGCGAGTGGATGACGTGCATCACCATCCCGCGCCCGCAGATCATGTGCAGCGGCTTGGGACGGGTGGAGCGCATGCGCGTGCCCTCACCCGCGGCGAGGACGATTGCAGAGACCGACATGGCTCAGTTCTAGCGCACCCCTCCGACGTGCCGGAGGCAGTTGTTCCGAGGCGTGTCGCGGCTCACGCCGCGAGCTGGTGGAACGCAGCGCCGAGGACCTCGGCGAACCGCGGCCACAGCGCCTCGATCCACGCTGGATCGTCGTCGGCGAACGCGGCACGCAACGCGGCCCGGATCGCGGGTGCCTCGGGCCCGGTCGGGTCGCCGTGGCCGTGCAGCCAGGCGTCGGCTCGCAGCGCCTGCAGGCTGGTGAGCGTGTCGACGGTGCCGTACTCGATGGCGACGCCGGTGACCTCGGCCTGCGGAGCGAGCTCGGCGGCGACGGCCAGCCAGTCGCCCGAGAGCGCGGCCGAGACGCTCGCCCCGTCGACCATCGAGCGGACGTCGCCCCACCACGCCGCGGCGCGCTGGTGCGCGGCGCTGGTGACGGACTCGCTGCCGATCAGCTCGCCATGGCCCCACTCGCCGAGACCCGTGTGGAGGTCGAGGATGCCGACGCGCAAGGCGGCGGCGAGGTGGCGCCTGGCGAAGTCGCGCAGCCAGACGTGCGACCACACCGGCGCGGTGCCGCCGTAGAAGACGCCCGTCGGCGCGAAGTACTGCCCACCGCTGACGTCGGCCTGCATCTGCGTCATCCCGATCTCGGCCACCACGCCGAGCAGCTCGGTGACGGTGCGGGTCTGCTCGGCCTCGGTCCACTCGGCGGGCACGAGCAGATCGGCGATGCGGTCGTAGCCGGGGTTGCTCGGTGGCGTCGCCGACCAGTCGATGAAGTTGCGGTTGAGATCGACGTTGTCCTCGTTGACGCGACGCACCCACGAGAAGCCGAACGGGTTCAGCCCGTGCACCATCATCAGCCGCGCGGCCGGTGGGCGCTCGTCGGCGCACGTCTCCAGCCAGTGCCGCTGCAGCGCCGAGCCGGCGTAGCCCTCGACGCCGTGGGTGGCCGAGAGCACGACGACGACGTGCTCGGCGTCGGGGGGACCGAGCGATGCGACGTCGACGGCCAGCTCCTCGCCCTCCAGGCCGCGGCGCGGATGGACCGTGGTCTCGATGTCGGCGCCGGCTGCTCGCGCCGCGGCGAGGAACGCCGTGCGCGCCGCCGCGTACGTGGGGCTGAGTGGCGAGATGGTGCGCATGAGTGGCTCCGGGGAGAGGGCTCGAACCCCTATACACGGGATCAAAACCCGTTGTCCTACCATTGAACGACCCCGGAAAGGAACGCCCGAAGGCTATCGCCGAGATCGCGGCCGTCCGAACCCACCCAGGTTGGCTCGCCAGGGTGTGACGGATAGGTTCTACGTCTTATGGGTTCGTTGATCAAGAAGCGCCGTAAGCGCATGCGGAAGAAGAAGCACAAGAAGATGCTCCGGCGTACCCGTCACCAGCGTCGTAAATAGCCGCACCGAAGATCTGCACCCGCCCTCGTGGCGGCGTCGCTCCGACCGTCCACCGAGGTGGGCGGTCGTTGTCGTTTTCGGATGCTGCGACTCGCGCACGCCCTGGCCTGGTCAACCGATCGAGTGGGTGAGCACGACGCGGGCGTCGGGGAGCGCAGTAGCGAGGGCTCCGTGGTGGCCGAGGACGAACCAGGTCGCACCGCTGCCGGCGAGGACCGGGTCGATGCCGGACGCCTCGCGGACGCGGTCGCGCCATCCGGCGAGGCGCGGCTCGACGACCAGCGCTGCCGCGAGCAGGTCGTTCGGGCCGCCGCCGGTGGGGCCGCCGAGGTCGTCCCACGCGCGGTAGACGGCGGGTGTCGAGCACGAGAGCGGCGGGATCACCAGCGTGTACGGCGCGGTCACGGGCGGCAGCGGATCGACGATCTCGCCGATGCCCGTCACGCGTGCCCGGCCGCCGACGAGGCAGAACGGCACGTCGGCGCCGAGCCGTGCGGCAGCATCGAGATCGGTGTGGCCGGCCCAGCGCAGCACCGCGGCGGCGTCGCCGGAGCCACCGCCGAGGCCGCCGCCGTGCGGGATCTGCTTGTCGATCGTGATCGCCGCGGTCCGCCCGACGAGCACGAGCGCCTTGGCCACCAGGTTCGAGCCGTCGAGCGGCATGCCGGCGCTGAACGGGCCGGTCCCGTGTAGGCCCGTGCCGCTGGGATCGATCGTGAGCGTGTCGGCGAGGTCGAGGGTGACCATCTCGGCGTCGATCAGGTGGTAGCCGTCGGCGCGCACGCCGGTGATGCGCAGCGTGAGCGTCAGCTTCGCGTGCGCGGCGACCACGACGGTGTCGCCGGGCGCCGAGCCGTTCATCGGTCCGCTGCCACGGCCGCGGTCAACCGGCCCCACGCGTGCACGTCGAGCTCCTCGGCGCGGGCGGTGGGTGCGATGCCGGCGCGCTCGAACTGCTCGGGCGACACGACGCCGGCGAGCACGCGACGCAGCATCTGCCGCCGGTGCGCGAACCCGGCCTTGATCAGCTCGAACAGCGCCGCAGGCTCGACATCGGCGACGGCCGGCGACGCTCGGCGGGTGATCTCGACCAGCGCGCTCTCCACCTTCGGCTGTGGCACGAACACGGTGGCGGGCACGTAGCCGGCGATGCGCGCGGTCGCCCAGTACGCCACCTTCACGCTCACCGCTCCGTATGCACCGGTGCGGACGGGGGCGATCATCCGCTCGGCCACCTCGCGCTGCACCATCACCAGCATCCGTGCGATCTGCGGGACGTCGTCGAGCAGATCGAGCACCAGTGGGGTGCCGACGTTGTACGGCAGGTTGGCGACGAGCACCCAGGCGTCGCTGCCGGCGAGCACTTCGGCCCACACCAGCTCTTGCGCGTCGCCCTCGACGACCGTGACGTTCGGGAACGGCTCGACGACCGTGCGCAGCACCGGCACGATGCCGCGGTCGATCTCGATCGCCCGGATCGTCGCGCCCGTCTCGGCGAGCGCACGGGTGAGCGAGCCGAGCCCGGCGCCGATCTCGACGACGTGATCGTTCGGCCCGACGGCCGCGAGGCGGGCGATGCGACGAACGGTGTTCGGGTCACCGACGAAGTTCTGGCCGAACTCGCGGCGTGGCGCCAGTCCGTTGTCGGCGAGGAGATCGGTGATGTCGCGACGCGACAGGGTCATCCAGGCACCCAGCTGATGCTGACCGGGACGGGTGCATCGACGAGCGCGGCGATCTTCTGGAAGTCGGCGGTGGTCAGCTCGATCGTCAAGCCGTCGGGGAGCACCCGCGGCGTGCGGTTGATGCACGTGATCGAGCGCCCGTTGTCGACGTTGGTGACCTTGAGCGTGGCGTTGAACTCGGCGAGCGCGGACGAGCACGTGTTCGCGTTGGGGTCGACGTTGGTCTTGTACGTGGCGTTGCCGACGATGGAGGTGCCGGGTGCCTGGGCGGGCACGACGATGGGCACGATGGCCGGCTTCGGCGGCGTGGTGGGACCGTCGACGAAGATCGGGCCGTCGGTGCCGAAGGGGTCCGACGTGCCGGCCGTGGTGGCCACGCCGCCCTGCGGGGTGACGATGCCGGCGCCGGCCACGACCGAGGGCGCGGCCGTTCCCTGGGAGGGCTCGCTCCTGGCGAACAGCCAGATGGCGGGCAACGCGACGATGGTCAGCGCCGCAGCAACAACCAGTCGTCGACGATCCGTGACGTCGAGGTTCAGCACGTACTCCTGAGCGGCAGGCCGGCAACCGTGCCGGCGTTCGCGTCGAGGCTACGGAGCGGATCTGGGAAAGGCAAGGCACGCCGTCGCCGTGGAGGCCACGGCGACGTCGGCGACGGGGATGTCGCGGAGCCCGGCGATGAACTCGCCGACCAGCGTGACCAGGCTCGGTTGGTTCGGCTTCCCACGATGCGGCAGCGGCGCGAGGTAGGGGCTGTCGGTCTCGACGAGCAGTCGGTCGAGCGGCACGATCTTCGCCGCGTCCTGCACATCGGTGGCGGTCTTGAACGTGACGATGCCGGAGAAGCTGACGAACCCGCCGAGGTCGAGGCAGCGGCGAGCCTCGTCGGCGCCGCCGGTGAAGCAGTGGAAGATGGTCTGCGCGGGAGCGCCCTCCGCGGCGAGGATCTCGAACGTCTCCTCCCACGCCTCGCGGGTGTGGATGACGAGCGGCAGCTGCAGCTCGTGGGCGAGGTGGATCTGCTCGACGAACGCGGCGCGCTGGACGTCACGAGGGGAGTGGTCGTAGTGGAAGTCGAGCCCGCACTCGCCGACGGCGATCACCTTCGGGTGGTTGAACATGCCGGCGATCGTGTCGACGCCGTTGATCGCATCGTGGGGATGCAGACCCACCGTCGCCCACACGCCGTCGAACTGCTCGGCCACGGCGATGGCGGCGAGCGACGTCTCGGCGTCGCAGCCGACGGTGATCATCGTCGTGACGCCCGCAGCTCGTGCCGCATCGACCGCCGCAGTGGGCCCGCCGGGGATCTTCGCGTCGTGGATGTGGCAGTGGTTGTCGGTCCAGTTCATGACGGTGAAGCCGTGCGGCTCAGGCGGGCAGCTGGCGGCGGGGGAACATCGGCTCGCCCTTGGTGACCGCGACGCCGCCTGGGTAGCCGCCCCATGCCGCTGCATCCGGCAGGCGTTGATCGACGACGAGGCCGCTCAGCCCGATGCGCTCCCACACCGCCTGCGACGTGTCCGGCACCGCAGGCGAGGCGAGCACGGCGACGATGCGCAGGGCCTCGAGCGCGTCGCCCATCACCCGGTCCACCGCCTCGCCCGGCTCGGCCTTCCACGGCTCGTGGGTCTCGAGGTACGCGTTGGTGGCGCGGATCAACGACCACGTCGCGTCGAGCGCACGGCTCGGCTGCAACGCCTGCCACGCGGCAGCCGCCACTTCGTACGCGCTCGCCGCGGCCGCAGCGAGCGGGCTGTCGGGGGCCGGCGCCGGCCCGATGCCGTCGCACTTCTTGCCGACCACGGTCGCGACGCGGCTGAGCAGGTTGCCGAGGTTGTTGGCGAGATCGCTGTTGTAGCGGCCGAGCAGGCCCTCGTACGTGAAGTCGCCGTCCTGGCCGTACGCGGTCTCGGCGAGCACGTAGTAGCGGAACCCGTCGACGCCGATGTCGTCGACGAGGTCGAGGGGGTTGACGACGTTGCCGGTGGTCTTGCTCATCTTCTCGCCGCCGCTGAGCAACCAACCGCCGATGCCCCAGCCCTTGGGCAGGTCGATGCCGGCCGACATCAGCATCGCCGGCCAGTACACGCAGTGGTGGCGGACGATGTCCTTGCCGATCAGGTGATAGTCGACCGGCCACCACTCGGCGAACCGCTCGTCGTCGGTGCCGTAGCCGACGGCCGACATGTAGTTGGTGAGCGCGTCGAACCACACGTAGGCGACGTGCTTGGCATCCCATGGCAGGGGGATGCCCCACGAGAGGCTGGTGCGGCTGATCGAGAAGTCGCGCAGGCCGCTGCGGATCAGCCCGATGGCCTCGTTGCCGCGGAACTCCGGCTTCATCGCATCGGGATGCGACGAGTACCACTGGAGCAGGCGGTCCTCGAACCGGCTGAGCCGGAAGAAGTAGTTCTCCTCGTTCACCGACTGCACCGGGATCTTGTGGATCGGACACAGGCCGTCGACGAGCTCCTCCTCGGTGTAGTACTCCTCGCACGACACGCAGTACAGGCCGGTGTAGACGTCGAGCTCGATGTCGCCGGCGTCGTAGCACGCCTGCAGCAGCTTGGCGACGCCCGCGTAGTGGCGCGGCTCGGTGGTGCGGATGAAGTCGTCGTTGCTGATGTTCAGCTTCTTCCACGCCTCCTCGTACGCCGGAGCGATGGTGTCGACGAACGCCTTGGGTTCGAGGCCGGCCTTCTCCGCCGCCTGCTGCACCTTCAAACCGTGCTCGTCGGTGCCCGTCAGGTAGAAGACGTTCTCGCCCAGCAACCGGTGCCAACGAGCGAGCGCGTCGCCGACGATGGTGGTGTACGCGTGCCCGAGATGGGGCTTGGCCGTCACGTAGTAGATCGGCGTCGTGAGCGAGAAGTTGGTCACACCGACAGGCTAGGGCGACCCCCGCCTCCTCCCATCGGCGATTCGAGCGGCGAGGATGTCCCGGTGACCGACGCCCAGCCGACCGACGCAGCGCACAGCGAGTTCGATCGTGCGACCGCGGTCGTGCCTCGCGGCGACGGCACGTACGACGCGCAGATCGAGCCCAGTTGGGACATCAACGGAAACGCCAACGGCGGCTACCTGATGGCGCTCGCGGTGAACGCGATGCGCGAGACCTGTGGTCGTGCCGATCCGCTCACGGTGACGGCGCACTACCTGTCGCCCGGCCGTCCCGGACCGATCACCATCGACACGTCGGTCGTGAAGTCCGGTCGCCAGCTCGCGACCGTGACGGGCTCGATGCGCGGCGCGGACCGCGAGATCCTCCGCCTGATCGGCAGCTTCGGCGATGTCGGCGCGATGTCCGGTGGGTTCCGCGAGATCGTCGGTGGCCCGCCCGATCTCCCGCCGAAGTCGGAGTGCATCGCCCGCGACGACCACAACGGCCCGGTGAGCATCGGGCTGATGAACCGGCTGAAGATCCACCTCCGACCGGAGGGTGGGCGGTTCAACGAGGGCATCAAGTCCGGTCGCGCCGAAGTCGCCGGCTGGTTCGAGTTCGCCGACGGCCGGACGATCGACACGCTCGCCCTGATGCTCGTGGTCGACGCGTTCCCGCCGCCCGTGTTCAACGTCGACATCCCCGTCGGCTGGGTGCCCACGGTCGAGCTCACCGTGCACGTGCGTGGCATCCCTGCGCCCGGGCCGCTGGCCTGCCGGTTCCACACCGAGTACATCCAGAACGGGTTCCTGAGCGAGGACAGCGAGATCTGGGACAGCACGGGCGCGCTCGTCGCCCAGAGCCGGCAGCTGGCGCTGGTGCCGCGCGGCTGAACGCGACCCCCTGAACACGACCCTCCTGAGCACGACCCCCTGAACACGACACGGCGGCGGTCGCCTGGGAGGATGGTCACATGACGCGAACGGGGTCACTCAATCGGTTGCGGCGCGTCAGCGGGTTGTTGGTCACGGCACTGGTTGCCGCTGGCGTCGTGCAGACCGCGTCGCCCGCCCACGCAGCCGAGCCGATCTTCTCCCAGTACGTCCTCGACGTCGGCGGGCCGCGCGGCGCGGTGACCGCCATCGGCGACTCGGTGATGCTCGGCTCCGCGCTCGACACCGACGGCTACGGACCCTCCGTCTCGCAGATGCTCGTCCAACGCGGGTGGGGTCCGGTGCGGATGGTGGCCGGCGTCGGCCTGCAGGCGGGGCTCGTCGTGTCGGCCTCGAACCAGGGCGCGAACATGACGAAGTGGGTGCTCGACCGCCGGGCCGAGGGCTGGGACACGCCGACCTACATGGTGAGCCTCGGGCCGAACGACATCGGCAACTGCAACTTCTCCCAGGCGTGCGCGCAGCGCGACATCCTGTACCTCGTCGATGCCATCGGGGCCGACCGCGAGATCTGGTGGTCGATGATCACGATGCCGTCGCAGAGCCAGGCCGATCCGTGGAACAACGCACTGGTGGCCGTCGCGGCGATGCGTCCGAACCTGCACCTGTGGAACTGGCCGGCCGCGCTCGCGGCCAGCGACATCCAGCTCGCCCCCGACGGCGTGCACCTGCCCAACGGCGCGGAGTACCGCAAGAAGTCGACCCTGATGGCCGACGACTTCACCGCGCAGATCGGTGTGTCGCACCGGATCGGCGCGAGCGCGGCGATCCCGGCCACGCTCGGTTCGCCGAGCGAGTACGTGCCGCTGACCCAGCACCGGGTCTACGACAGCCGCACGCTCGGTGCGCGGCCGACCCAGGTCGCGCTCGACCTGAGCGCGTTCGTCCCGGCCGGCACGACAGCGGTCAGCGTCAACCTCACCGCCGTCGCCGCGCCCGGTCCCGGCCCGGGTGGATACGTCACCGCGTATCCGTGCGGCACCGACCCGCCCGTCACCTCGAACGTCAACTTCGTCGCCGGGCAGACCCGTCCGAACCAGGCCGTCGTCGCGCTCGGCGCTGGCGCGATGCTGTGCGCCGTCGTGTCCGCCCCTGCCGACCTGATCGTCGATCTCCAGGGCGCGTTCGTGCCGTCGGGCGGCGTGCGACTCAACCCGTTGGCGCCCACCCGTCTGGTCGACACGCGGAACACCGGTCGGGTCGATCCCCTCGTCGTCACCATGCCCGCCGGCGCGCAGGGCGCGGTGGTCAACATCACCGCCGTGAACGCGGCGGGCGATGGCTACCTCGTCGCCTACCCGTGCGACGGCGCGGTGCCGGACACGTCGAACCTCAACTTCGTCGCCCGCGACGCGGCAGCCGGTTCGGCGTACGTGCCGGTCGGACCGGCTGGCACGATCTGCGCGCACGCCAACGTCGCCACCGACGTCGTCGTCGATCTGCAGGGCACCTTCACGTCGGGCGGTGCGCTGCGGTTCCAGCCGTCGACCCCGCAGCGGATGCTCGACACCCGCGCCGCCACGGGTGGGTGGCACGGCCAGGTCGGCCTCGGCCAGACCGTCGACGTCGCCGTCGCCCCGACGAACGCTCAGGCGGTCACCGGCAACCTGACGATGATCCAGCCCGGCTTCGACGGCTACGCCACCGCCTACGGCTGCTCGCAGCCGTTGCCCGCGACGTCGTCGGTGAACGCCTCGGCAACGGCCATCGTCGCCAATGCCGTCACCACCGCGACGACGGGCACGCTGTGCCTGCGCAACTCCGTCGGCAGCCACCTGCTCTTCGACACCACCGGCTGGTGGGTGCCCTGACGCCGGGTTGCAGGTTGGCGTCGTTCAGGGTGTCGTTCGGCCGAGGGTGAGCGCGAGGTCGTAGACCCGGTTCTTCGGGACGCCGAGGTGATCGGCCACCGTCGACACGGCCGACTTCTTGCTCGCCCCGCTCGCCAGCTCACGGGTGAGGCCGTCGCGGATGTCGTCGTCGCTCGCCTCGACCGCCGCGGGTGCGCCGTCGAGCACGATCACGTACTCGCCGAGCGGTTCGCGCTGGGCGACGTGGACGAGCGCCTCGGCGAGCGTGCCGCGCCAGATCTCCTCGTGCAGCTTGGTCAGCTCGCGCGCCAGGACGACCCGACGATCGTCGCCGCAACGGGCGTGCAGGTCGGTGAGCGTGCGCACCAACCGGTGTGGCGCCTCGTACAGCACCACGGTGCGCGACTCAGTGACGGCGTCGTGCAGCCGCACCGCGCGCTCGGGCCCGCTGCGCGGCAGGAACCCGTCCATCACGTAGCGGGCGCTCGGCAGGCCGGACACCACGAGCGCCATCACGTCGGCCGACGGGCCGGGCACGGCCGACACCGTGTGGCCGTTCGCGATCGCAGCCGCGACCAGCCGCTCGCCCGGATCGCTGATGCCGGGCGTGCCGGCGTCGGTGACCACGGCGACGGTGCTGCCGGCGGCGAGCAGGTCGAGCACCTCGTCGATGCGCGCCGTCTCGGTGTGCTCGTTGGCGATGGCCATCCGCACACCGCGGATGCCGAAGTGCGACAGCAGTCCGCCCGTTCGCCGGGTGTCCTCGCAGCAGATCAGCGCCGCGCCCTGCAGGGCCTCGATGGCGCGCGGCGACAGATCGGCGAGGTTGCCGAGAGGGGTCGCGACGAGGACGAGGGTGCCCACTACGGGCGCGCCTCAGGAGACACGGTGCGGATCGGTGGTGCGGATCTCGATCGGATCCCCGACGCGCAGACCCCAGCGCTCGAACGAGCCGGCGCGGGCCTCGATGACCGTGCGCGCCCTGGGCACCGGGCAGGCGAAGCGGTGCGGTCGCATCGTCGCCACCTTGATCACCGTGTCGCGCTCGTCGACGTACGCGACGTCGATGGGAAACCGCATGCCGACGGTGTGCACCCAACGGCACTTCGGGATCGCGAACGCCCCCTCGATCGTGTCACGGCCGAGCAGTCCCTTCGCCCTGGCTGCCCGGTTCGTGGCCACGTCGAGCGAGGCCAGCACGCGTGCTCCGCTCATCAACCAGGCCATGGTGCACAGCCTGCCACGACGGACGCCCGCCCGGCACGGCGATGTTGTCCGTGAGCGCGACGGTCCGTGAAATGCACGCATGATCGGCCCGAGACCGGGCCATGTGAGCGTGCAGTTCGTCGATCGCGGCCGAAGCGGTCTCTGCGGCCGAACCTCAGCGGACCGTCCGGAAGAACGTGCGCACCTCGTCGACGAACAGGTCGGGCTCCTCCATCGCTGCGAAGTGGCCGCCGCGGTCGAACCGGCTGACGTGGGTGACGTTGTAGAGGTTGCGCGCCCAGCCCTCGGGCATCGTCAGGATCTCGCCGGGGAAGTAGGCGAGGCCGGTGGGCACCTCGACGCGGTCGAACGGCGGGAACCGGCCGGCCTTCTGCGACTCGAAGTACAGGCGGGTGCTGGAGTTGATGGTCTCCGTCACCCAGTAGAGGGTGAGGTTGGCGAGCACCTGGTCGCGCGTCACCGCGGTCTCGAGGTCGCCGTCGGGATGGTGCGTCCAGTGGTGGAACTTCTCGACGATCCACCCGGCCATCCCGGCGGGGGAGTCGGTGAGCCCGTAGGCCAGCGTCTGGGCGTTCTTGCCCTGGATCTGCTGGTACGCCGACCCCTTGTTCATGAACTCGCCGGTGGCGGCCATCGCGGCCTGCTCGTCGTCGCTGAGCGGCTTGTCGTCGGGGAGTCCGAGCACCATGTTGATGTGCACGCCGGCGCAGTGCTCGGGGTCGACCACGCCGACCTGGGCAGAGATCATCGAGCCCCAGTCGCCGCCCTGTGCGCCGTAGCGGTCGTAGCCGAGCCGGGCCATCAGCACCTTCCACGCCTCCGCGACACGGCGGACGTCCCAGCCGGCCTCGTGGGTGGGCCCGCTCCAGCCGTAGCCGGGGATGGAGGGCACGATCACATGGAACGCGTCGGCCGGATCGCCGCCGTGGCTGCGTGGATCGCGCAGGGGCTCGATCACGTCGAGGAACTCCACCACCGAGCCCGGCCAGCCATGCGTGAGCACGATCGGGAAGGCGTCGGGCTCCGGCGATGTCGCGTGGATGGCGTGCACGTTCTGGCCGTCGATGGTGGTGGTGATCTGTGGCCAGGCGTTGAAACGGGCCTCGACCGCCGGCCAGTCGAACGTCTGCCACGACTCGCACAGCTCCTGGAGGTAGGCGAGGTCGGTGCCGTACTCCCAGTCGGTGCCGGCGATCTCGTCGGGCCAGCGGGTGTGGGCGAGCCGGGCGCGCAGATCGTCGATGACGGCCTGCGGCGTCGCGGCGTGGAAATCGTTGATCTGATCGCTGCTCATCGCAGCAGTCTGCACGATGGCCGACAGCGGCTACGACTGGTGCGCGAGCGCTCCGGCGGCCGCTTCTGCGACGTCGTCCTGGTCGGGGCGAGCGCCCCATTCCTTGCCCACGCAGAGCACGCCGATCAGCACGAACACAGCCATCAGCACGGCGCACGTGGTGTAGGCCGCGGCCCGACCGTGGTTCTGGTAGAGCTCGCCGGCCACCAGCGCGGCGATGCCACCGGTGAGGGTCTGAGCCCCGCCGAGCAGCCCCTGCGCGCCGGCCATCCGCTCCTTCGGCGCGACGACGCCGACGGCCACGCCCGAGCTCGCGACGGACACGCCGTCGTTGAGCGCGTGCACCATCGCGACGGCGAACATTGCCAGGCCGGTCGGCAACCGGCCGTAGGAGAACATGAACGCCGCACCGCCGAGCAGCCCGACGGTGCACACCCGGAACGGCCCGACGCGCTGGGCCAGCCGCCCGCCGGTGGAGCCGAAGAAGATCAGCGGCAGCGCGAACAGGGTGATGCCGAGGTTGGCGATCCAGTCGGCGGTGTGGAGGTCGTCGAGCACGAGCACCCACAGCGCGTCGAACGTGCCGACCATCAAGAACACGGCCGAGCCGAACATCAGCGCGCCCACGTAGGTGCGTGACCGCAGCAGGTCGAAAGCGAACCGGGCCTGGGGTCGATCCGCGGTTGATGTCTCGTCGACGTGGGCGCGAGCCACGACCGGGTAGCAGGCGACCGTGACGACGGCGATGAACAGGAACGGCGCGGCGATGCCCAACGGACCCACGAGCACGGCAGAGATCGCGGGTCCGGCGGCGAACCCGGCGACGTCGGCGGCCAGCAGCCGGCCGATGTTGCTGCCGAGGTTGTCGGGGTCGGCGAGGATCACGATGCGGCGGATGGCGGGCACGCCCATGCCCGTGCCGATGCCCATCAGCAGCCGTCCGAGGAGCAGCAGGAGGATGGTCTTGCCGAACGCCATCGTCAGCAGGCCGACGAGGTTGAACGACATGCCGACGTTCACGAGGCGACGGGCGTGGCCGCGATCGGCGAGCGGCGCGAAGAAGACCTGGGCGGCGAACGAGGCGAAGAACCCGATCGCGACGACGGCCCCGAGCGAGCTCTCGGAGATGCCGTAGCGGTCGCGGAAGTCGTCGAGCAGCGTGAACATCACGCCATAGCCCGCTGCGAACAGACCGTTGAGCAGCCCGAAGGTGAAGACGAGCCGGCGGTTGTACACGGGCGTCGACGCTACGCGATGAACCCGGGATCGGCGTCCCGAGTTTCGCCGTCGACGGTCGTGAGCAGGCTCGATTCGTGCTGCGCCGGTGCGGCCTCGAGCACGGCCTTGCCGATGATCGCGGTGAGGATGATCAGGCCGCCGACGAGCGCCCACGGCTTCGGCGCCTCGCCGAACCAGAGGTAGATCCAGAACGGCACGAACGCCATCTCGCTCTGGGCGAGGATCGTCATCGCGACCGCCGGCACCGAGCGCGAGCCGTAGTTGAACAGCAGCGTTCCCACCACGATCAGCAGCCCGCCGTGGACCAGGCCGAGCGTGATGTCGTGGGTGGGAGGCGTGAGGGTGTGGCCCTGTGCGACGGTCACGACGCCGCACAGGACGATCATCATCGAGGCGTACCCCGGAAGGATCGGCGACCAGTCACGGTGCGGCTCGGAGCGCACGCACACGGTGTAGATCGCGAAGCCGAGCGAGCTCAACAGGGCCGAGACGTTGCCGACCATGTTCCCGCCGCTCACGTCGGTGGCAACCATCAGCGTCAGCCCGCACAGCGCCATGAACATCGCCCCGATGGTGATCCGGGTGAGGCGCTCGCCGAGGAAGATGCGCGACAGCACGACGGCGAACAGCGGTGTGACCGAGGCCAGGAACGCGGCGTTGGCGGCCGTCGTGTTCTTGATCGCGTAGACGAACGTGAGTGACGACATCATCAGCCCGAACGTGCCGAGGAACATGATCCAGCCCTGGTTGAACGCCCGTGGCGTCACCCAGCCCTTGCCGCGGATCTTGCTCGCGACCTCCATCACCACGAGGACGCCGACCGAGCGCCAGATCAGGTACTGCCAGGCGTCGGCGTGCTTGGCCAGCCGTGCCGTCAGCGAGCCGAGGCTCCAGATGACGCCCGCGCCGAACGCCAGGAACGACGCGAACATCGGCACCCGGTGCGTGGCCGAGACGGAGGAGGGAGCGATCGTGGCCACGACCATCGAGTCTGACACAGGCATCGATCAGTCCCTCGGCCTCATTCGCCGAGTTCCATCGATGTTCACGATCGATTCGCCCACCGACCCGAATGGGCGACCGCGGTCGCCGAACCCTGTCAGACGTTGAAGCGGAACTCGGTGACGTCTCCGTCGACGAACTCGTAGTCCTTGCCCTCGACGCGGAGCTTGCCGATCTCCTTGGCCTTGTTCCACGAGCCGAGGGCGAGCAGCTCGTCCCAGTGGATGACCTCGGCGCGGATGAAGCCGCGCTGGATGTCGGTGTGGATCTTGCCGGCGCAGACCGGGGCCTTGTCGCCGGCGTGGAACGTCCAGGCCCGGCTCTCCTGCACGCCCGTGGTGAGGAACGTGCGCAGGCCGAGCAGGTGGTACGCGCTGCGCACCATCCGGAACAGCGCGCCCTCGCCGAGGCCGAAGCCCTCGAGCATCTCGGCCCGCTCGTCGGGGTCGGTGATGGTGGCGGCCTCGGCCTCGAGCTGCACGCACATCCCGATGACCTCGACGTTGGCGCCGGCGTCGTTCATCTCGGCGCGCACGCGGGCCTCGACCTCGGGGATCTTGTCGAGCTCGTTCTCGCCGACGTTGACGACGGCCAACACCGGGCGGTTGGTGAGCAGGAAGTGGGGCTGCAGTGCCTCGACGTGGTCGGGCTTCAGCGCGGCGCGGTAGAGCGGGCGGCCTTCGCTGAGTGACGCGTACGCGGCCTCGAGGGCCTCGATCTCGCCGCCGAGCGCCTTGTCGAGCTTGGCCTGGCGCTGGGTGGTGCGCAGCCGCTTCTCGACGGTCTCGAGGTCGGCGAGGGCGAGCTCGATCTCGACCACGCGCAGGTGCTCGAGCGGATCGTCGGGACCCATCACGTCGTCGTCCTCGAACGCGCGCAGCACGAACACCGTCGCCTCGACCTCGCGGATGTTGGCGAGGAACTTGTTGCCGAGACCCTCACCCTTCGACGCGCCCTCGACGAGACCGCCGATGTCGACCACCTGAACGGCCGCGTGGACGAGCTGCTTCGACTTGCTCATCACGCCGAGCTGATCGACGCGGGTGTCGGGCACCTTGGCGACGCCGATGTTCGGGTCCTTGGTGGCGAACGGATACGGAGCCGCCAGCGCGCCGCCCCCGGTGAGAGCGTTGTACAGCGAGCTCTTGCCCGCGTTGGGGAGGCCGACCAGGCCGAAGCGTTCCATAACGCACCGGAGGCTATCCCCGCAGCCGGTGCGATCCCGGGGCCGGTGTTTTCCACATCCGCCGGATCGGAGCACCCACGCAGGGATGAAGCGCATCCGTCGCCCCGTCCATCCGCTGCTCGTCCTCGCCGCCGGTCTGCTCGTGATGCTCGTGTTCTGCTGGCGGATGCAGACCGCGTTGGCGGCACCGTCGGTGCCGCCCGGCTGCGTCGCGCACACCACGTTCGTGCCCGGCGGTCCCGACTACGCCGACGACTTCCGCTGTGCCGGCACGGCGATCGACTTCCACACCGCCGGCGTCAGCCACAGCCCAAGCCTGATCTGGGCCGGGCAGTGGCTGTTGCTCGACGAGGCCGGCAACTTCCGGTTCGGCTTCTGCACCTTCAACCGCGGCATCCACCCCACCATCGACGCGCCGTCCACCCCCGTCGGCCAGACCCTGCCGAGGGATCCCGGCGGGGCGAAGAGCGCCTACCTGATGTGGCGCTACGGCAACACCGACGACAACACGACGGCGACGGCGCTCTGGGCCGTCGTCCACTACTACGCCCAGGACGCGGCCGGCTCGAACCGGGCCAGCAACCCGTCGGCGCCGCTGGTGCCGTCCCTGCAGGGCATCAGCGAGGCATCGGGACGGCAGGATCTGGAAGACCTGGCGATCGCGCTCGATGCCGAGGCCGCGCGCCTGTCGCCGGCGTTCGCGCTCGACGTCACCGTGGGGTCCGACGGCCGTGGCTCGGCGCGGGTCCACGCGGGCGACCAACCGGTGCCGAACGTGCCGGTGAACATCGACGTCCAGGGCGCGGCGTTCGACGACGACTCGGTGTCGACGACGTTGCTGACGGGCGGTGACGGCACCGCTGCGTTCGAGATCGTCGGCCCAGCGCAGACCGCCACCGTCTCGGCGAAGACCTCGGCGCCGAGCGCAGCGCAGGTCTACCGGGCGGCCGCAGCCGATCCCGTCGGGCACCTCCCGCAGACGCTGATCACGCCCGGTCCGCCGGCGTGGGTCACCGGTGGTGCGACCGTCACCCTCGACGCGCCACCGACCACGACCACGGAGGCACCGGCGAGCACGGAAGCCCCGACGACGACGGAGGCGCCGACGACGACGGAGGCACCCTCGACCACCGAGGCGCCGACGACGACCACCGAAGCGCCGACCACGACGGAAGCGCCGACCACGACGGAGGCCGTGACCACGACGACGGAGGTGCCGACGACCACGGAGGCCGCGACGACCACGACTGCGCGAGAGGTGGTGATCCCGCTGGACACGACGCCGCCCGAGACCGTGGCGCCGACCACCGTTCCGCCCACGACACCAGCACCGACCACGACCGTCGCGGTGCCCGAGTCGACGGCGCCGTTCGTGACCGTCGAGCAGCTGCCGCCCGTGCCGGAGACGGTGCCCGGGACCGCACCGGACACGGTGCCCGCCGTGCTTCCACACACCGGATCCTCGAACGCTCCGGCGTACCTCGGCACGTCGATGATCGTGGCCGGAATCGGCATGATCGGCGTCGTGCGTCGGCGATTACGATCGGTGGGGTGACCCCCGTCGAAGCGCTCGAACGCGTCGTGCACTGCCTGGATCGTGCCCACGAGACCGGCTTCAAGACCAAGGCGTTCTCACGGGCGCTCGACGTCGTGAAGTCCACGCCCGAGGACGAGATCGTCGAGCGGGCCCAGCACAACACGCTGAAGGAGCTCGACGGCATCGGCGACAGCTCGGCCAAGGTCATCCTCGAGGCGCTGCGCGGCGACACCGCCTACCTGGACAAGCTCGACCAGCAGACGCAGGTGAAGATCACGCCGGCGGGACAGCGCTACCGAGCTGCGCTGCGTGGCGACTGCCACCTGCACTCGCGCTGGAGCGACGGCGGTGCGACGATCGAGGCCATGGCCGCCACGGCGCAGGCGCTCGGCCACGACTACATGGTGCTCACCGACCACAGCGCCAGGCTCACCATCGCCCACGGGCTCGACCGCGAGCGGCTGATCCGCCAGCTCGGCGAGGTCGCCGCGATCAACGACGAGATGGACGACTTCCGGATCCTCACGGGCATGGAGGTCGACATCCTCGAGGACGGCGCGCTCGACCTCGACGACGACCTGCTCGCCCACCTCGACGTCGTCGTCGCCAGCGTGCACAGCAAGCTGCGGATGGAGTCAGCGGGGATGACGGCGCGGATGCTGCGTGCGGTCGAGTCGCCTCACGTCGACATCCTCGGCCACTGCACCGGGCGGATGATCGGCAAGCGCCCCGAGTCCACGTTCGACGCCGAGAAGGTCTTCGCCGCCTGCGCGGCCAACGGGACGGCGGTCGAGCTGAACTGCCGGCCCGAGCGTCTCGACCCGCCGGAGCCACTGCTCGCCGCCGCGATCGCGGCCGGCTGCTACTTCTCGATCGACTCCGACGCCCACGCCACGGGTCAGCTGGAGTGGCAGCCGCTCGGGTGCGATCGTGCCGCTGCCGGCGGTGTCGACATCGACCGCGTCATCAACACCTGGTCGGCCGACGATCTGCTGGCCTGGACGGGTGGGTCCTGACAGCCGCCGCCGCTAGGCTCGTTCGCCATGTCGAAGAAGACCAAGAAGCGCAAGGCCAAGATGCGCCGCAGCAAGGCCAACCACGGTAAGCGTCCCAACATGGGGCGTGGCTAACACCGTCCTGCCTGCGCCGCCGACACCTCGGCAGGCCGACGCAGACCTCTACCACGGCGTTTCCGTCCCCGATCCGTATCGGTGGCTCGAAGACGGCGAGGCACCGGCAACCCAGCACTGGGTGGCCGAGCAGAACGAACGAACCCGTCAGGCGCTCGATGCCCGGCCCGATCACGGCCAGTGGCACGAGCGCCTCGTCGCGCTCGGCAGCCTTCCGGTGGTGCTCCAGGCGACGGCGCGTGGCGAGCGGCTGTTCGTCCTCGAACGTGGCCTCGGCGCCGAGCAGCACGCCCTGGTGCTGCGGTCCGCTGTCGATCCCGCCGCGCCGCCCCGCACCCTCGTCGACCCGGCGATGTCGTCGAGCGACGCGGCCACGGCGATCGACTGGTACGAGCCCAGCGTCGACGGCCGCTTCGTCGCCTACGGCACGAGCGAGGGCGGCACCGAGGACAGCACGCTCGTCGTGCTCGACGTCGACAGCGGGCGGCACCTCGCCGACGTCATCGAGAACACCCGCGCCGCGAGCGTGGCGTGGCTGCCGGATTCGAGCGCGTTCTCCTACACCGCCTATCCGGCCGGCGATCAGTACAACCGGCGCGTGCTGCTGCACGTGCTCGGCACCGATCCCGCCGACGATCCCGTGGTGTGGAGCGATCCGGACGCACCGCAGTCATGGCCGGGCGTGCAGGTCTCTGCCGACGGTCGGTACCTGCTCGTCGAGGTCATGGTCGGCTGGGGGCAGGTCGAGGCGTTCGTGCTCGATCGGGAGACCGGCGCGTGGACGACGATCATCGCCGGCGTCGAGGCGATGTCGAGCTTCGACATCGTCGGCGACCAAGTGTTGATCGTCACCACGCTCGACGCGCCACGCGGCCGGGTTGCCGTCGTGGCGCTCGCCGAACCGGGCGTCGAGCACTGGCGCACCATCGTGGCCGAGGGCGACGGCGTGATCGGTCGTGCCGTCGGCTCCGGCGGCGAGATCCTCGTGCTCGTCACCGATCACGCGGTCGATCGCATCGAGCGCTGCTCCATCGACGGCGCGCCGCTCGGCCCGATCGCCGACCTCGGGATCGTGTCCGTCGGTGGGCTCAGCGCATCGGCGGAGTCGAACGACGCGTTCATCGTCGTCGCCGGCTTCGACTCGCCGGCCTCGATGTTCCGCTACCGCCCCGACGCCGGTGTCACCGGATGGCAGGCGCGCGATCCCGGCGCCGGCATCCCCGACCTCGCGGTCAGCCAGGTGACGTACCCGTCGCTGGACGGCACGCCGATCGGGCTGTTCGTGATCCATCGGCGCGACGTCGTGCCCGGCCCCGACACGCCCACCATCCTCAACGGCTACGGCGGCTTCGCGATCTCCGAGACGCCGCTGTGGTCGCCGCTCATCGCGGCGTGGTGCGAGCGGGGTGGCCAGTACGCGATCGCCGGTCTGCGCGGCGGGTTGGAGGAGGGCGAGGCCTGGCACCAGGCCGGCCGCCGGGCGAACAAGCAGAACGTGTTCGACGACTTCCACGCCGCCGCCGACTGGCTCGTGTCCACGGGCCGCGCCAGCCGTGAGCGCCTCGCCATCGCCGGTGGCTCGAACGGCGGGCTGCTCGTCGGCGCGGCGCTGACCCAGGGTCCTGATCTGTGCCGCGCGGTGTGGTGCGCGGTGCCGCTGCTCGACATGATCCGCTTCCCGAACTTCCTCATCGCCCGGCTGTGGACCGACGAGTACGGCGACCCCGACATCGCCGAGGAGTTCGCCTGGCTGTGGGCGTACTCGCCGTACCACCACGTCGTGCCCGGCACGGCGTACCCGGCACTGCTGCTGACGACGGCCGAAGGCGACAGCCGGGTGGATCCGCTGCACGCCCGCAAGATGGCGGCCGAGATGCAGTTCGCCGCAGCGGATCAGGACGAGCGCCCGGTCCTGCTGTTCCAGGCCGGTCGGGCCGGCCACGGCGTCGGCAAGCCAGCGAGCAAGCGCGCCGATGAATCGGCCGACGTGCTGTCGTTCTTCGCCTGGCAACTGGGCGGGCTGTCGAGCGGGCCGTCGAGCGAGCCGGCGGCGTGACCACCGCGGTCGAGATCACCCTCGCGGCTGAGCCCGATGCCTGGCGGGCCGTTGGGTTCGCCGTCGATCCCGATGGCGTCGTCGCGCTCGGCGGCATCGCGATCCGGTTGAGCGGTGCTGGTGCTGGCGACGGCGGCATCACCGGTTGGGTGCTCGCCGACGCGCCCCGCCCGGACATCGCCGACATCGATGGCTTGCCGACCACGCACGCCGCGCCGGGTGACCTCGCGACCGTGACCCAACCGAACGGCGTCGATTCGATCGATCACATCGTCGTCTACACGCCCGATCTCGAGCGCACGTGCGCGGCCGTCGAGCACGCCACCGGCGAGCCGTTGAAGCGCATCCGCGAGGTCGGCCAGCTGCGGCAGGGGTTCCACCGCCTCGGCCCGCTCATCGTCGAGGTCGTCAACTTCCCGGGCATCGACGCCGAGCGGGCGGTCTTCTGGGGGCTGGCGCTGAACGTGGTCGACATCGACGGGCTGTACGAACGGTGCGGCGCTGAGCTGATGAGCGCCCCGAAGGACGCCGTGCAGCAGGGCCGGCGCATCGCGTCGTTCCGCGAGGTGGCGGGTCTCGGCACGCCGGTCGCGGTGATGACCCCGCACGTCCGTGCGTGACGAATGCGCGGATGACGTGTCATCGGCCGCCGGATGGGCGACAGTACGGCCATGCAAACACACGAGGTCGATGTGGTGGTCGTTGGGTTGGGGCCGGGCGGTGAGGACGTCGCCGGCGAGCTGGCGACCGCCGGGTTGAAGGTCGTCGGGGTCGAGAGCCACCTCGTCGGTGGCGAGTGCCCGTACTACGGCTGCGTGCCGTCGAAGATGATCATCCGCGCCGCGGATCTGCTCCAGGAGACCCGGCGCGCCAACGTGATGGCGGGCTCCACCACCGTCGTGCCGAACTACTCGATCGTCGCCAAGCGCATCCGTGACGAAGCCACCGACGACTGGGACGACACCGTCGCCGTCGACCGCTTCGTCGGCAAGGGCGGGATCTTCGTGCGCGGCACGGGCGTGCTCGACGGCACCGGGCGCGTCATCGTCGGCGACGACGTGTACGTGGCGAAGATGGGCGTCGTCATCGCCACGGGCACGTCGCCGGCCCTGCCGGCGGTCCCCGGGCTGGCGGACGCCAAGCCGTGGACCAACCGCGAGGTGGTCAAGATCGACCATGCGCCCGACTCGTTGATCGTGGTCGGCGGGGGAGCGATCGGGCTCGAGCTGGCCCAGGCCTACAGCCGGTTCGGCACGAAGGTGACGGTGATCGAGGAATCGGCGCGGATCCTGCTGCTCGAGGAGCCGGAGACGAGCGAGCTCGTCACCAAGGTCCTGCGTCGCGAGGGCATCGACATCCGCGACGGCGTCTCGGCGTCGAACGTCTCCCGCGCCGCCGACGGCACGGTGACGCTGTCGCTGTCCGACGGCACCGAGGTCTCGGCCGCCGAGATCCTCGTCGCAGCCGGCCGGCGCCCGAACGTGCGCGGCATCGGGCTCGGCACGGTCGGCCTCGACGAGACCGCGAAGCCGACGTTCACCGTCGACGAGCACATGCGCGTCATCGGCACCGAGAAGCTGTGGGCCGTCGGCGACATCACCGGCCGCGGCGGCTTCACCCACATGGCCGTGTACGAGGCCGGCATCGCGGTCGACGACATCCGCGGCGTCGCCAACCCACGCGTGGCCCAGACCCACGCGGTGTCGCGGGTGACGTTCACCGATCCCGAGGTCGGCTCGGTCGGGATGACCGAGGCTCAGGCGCGCCACGCCGGCATCAACGTGCACGTCGGCCTCGCCGACTCGTCGACGTCCACCCGCGGCTGGATCCACGGCGAGGGCAACGACGGCTTGATGAAGCTCGTCGCCGACGCCGACAAGGGCATCCTCGTCGGTGCCAGCTCGGTCGGCCCGCGCGGTGGTGAGGTGCTGAGCCTGTTCAACCTCGCCGTCCACGCCCGCGTACCGGTCGCCCAGCTGCGCACGATGATCTACGCCTACCCGACGTTCTACCGAGGCGCCCTCGACGCCTTGGCCGCGCTGGAGGACTGACCGCGCTCGTCCGCTCAGATCAGGGGAAGGCGCCGCCGCAACCGTGATGCCTTTGCCGCACCTCGTGCGGCAAAACGATCAGGGCTGACGATCGGCCTCGCGACCGTGATGACTTCGCCGCATCTCGTGCGGTCCAGGCATCGCGGTTGCTGGAGACACCCGACCGAGGCGTTGTCAGACGACGTCGCGCAGGGTGGTGCGGGACATCAACATCCGTGCGGCTGCCACCACGAGGTCGCGATCGTGGGTGACGACGAACTCGAAGCGACGGGATGCGTCGGGGCCATCGTCGCCGAGGTCGCGGGCGATCAGCGCCGCCGCGTAGTGCGAGCTCACCACGGTCACCGTCCACTCGCGCACCAGCGGATCCGTCGGATCGATCGATGCGGTGTGGAGCAACGGGTCACGTCCCGGATGGAGGTCGAGCCCGATCGCGCACACCAACGGGCAGCGTTCGGCGAGGGCGCGGTAGCGGCGCTCGGTCGGCGGCGTGAAGCGAGCCGACGTCTGGAACGCGCTGACGACCACCGCCGCCGGGTCGATGTGCATGCCTCGGGTCTCGACGTGATGCGACAGCTCGAGCAGCAGGTCCTTGCGGCCGACGCGCACGCGTGGGCTGCCGGCGACGAGATCGAACGGCGTCGCGTCGGTGAGCGGGTGCGACGGTGTGGGCATCGACCGGAGCACGAGCGGTGTCGGCGGTGTCGGGATGGAACGCAGCGGACCCGGCCGGCCGTAGTACCAGCCCTGCCCGAGGGTGGCCCCGAGGGCGATGGCCTGCCCGAGATCGCGCTCGGTCTCGATCCCCTCGGCGAGGATGATCGCCTCGGTGCGCTCGCTGTGCGCCATGACGGCGGCCATGATCGCGGCCTGCGCCGCAGTGGGGTGGTTGCGGATCAGCGTCATGTCGAGCTTGATGACATCGGGCGCCACGAACGGCAGCAGCGCGAGTGAGTCCGGATCGGTGCCGACGTCGTCGAGGGCGATGCCCCAGCCGTGCCGGCGTGCCCACTCGACGGCACGCAGCAACATCGCCGGGTCTCGGGTCAGCGAGCGCTCGGTCAGCTCGAGCATCACGCGCAGCTCGCGATCGGCGGCGGCGATGGTCGCTGCGGAACCGGCCGGGGCGGGCTCGCCGAGCGTCTCCGGCTCGACGTTGACGAACAGGACGAGGTCGCGCCCGAGCTCATGCGCGAGCGCACCCTGGACGGCAGCGAGGCGGCACTCCCAGTCGAGCTCGGCGAGCCGGCCCTCGGCCCTCGCCGCGTCGAACATCGCATCGGGGGTGGCGCCCTGCCCGGTCGGCCAGCGGGCGAGCGCCTCGTAGGCGACGACCGCGCCGGTCTCGATGTCGACGATCGGCTGGTACGCGGTGCGAACGCCGGTGGCCGAGGGTGCGTCGAGCAGCGTGGCCGTGTCCATGTCCATCGTGTTCAGTTGCATCGTCATCCAGTCGCCGGCCCACCCAACGTCAGGTCTCCGATTCGTATCGGCACCGAGCACGCCTCGCGCAAGGGCGCTTCTCGGCGCCGGCGATGGCTCGATCGTTACTCGGTGTCGTCGTCGGTCGCGTCGGCGATGTCGTCGCGGTGCAGGTACGCCTGGCCCTCGTCGCACGTCGGGGCGAGCGGGCACCAGCGGCACGGCGCTCCGGCGGTCTTGGTCGGTGGACGACCCTCGACGCGCAGCTCGATCAGCGAGTTGATCCCGTCGAGTGTGCGTCGCAGCGTGGAGCGGAGCATGTTCTCGGTGACGTCCTCGACGATCGGCTGGGCGGCGTCGAGGTAGAAGCTGGCCAGCTTGCGCGGCGGCACCTGGCGCGAGAGCGTCTCGACGATCGCGTAGAACCGCAGGTCCTCTCGGTGGCGCTGCACGACGCGCCCGGTCTTGAAGTCGACGATCAGCTTGCGGCTCTCGCGCTCGAACGGCTTGCCCATCGTCAGGTCGGCGCGGCCGCGCAGCAGGATCGCGCCGTCGACCGGCCACTGCGTGCTCGACTCCGTCACCGGCCGCGAGCGGGCGTCGATCGGCGGGAAGCACTCCATGAACTTGGTGACGTGGTCGCTCGACATCGCGCGCAGGTCGGCCAGATCGCCCTCGCCCAACGACTCGAGCCACGGCGACAGGCCCTTCTCTTCGTTCAGCAGGCGGGCGATCGCCTCGTCCACAAGCTCCGCCGGCGCCGGCTCGCCGCGCCAGTTGATCAGCAGCTGGATCGCCCGGTGCGACACCTGCCCGCGCGCCCGGCTCGGCGTCCACTCGAAATCGTCGGGCGCGAGGAACTGGGCCTCGCAGCCGAACACGCCGGCGAGGGTGTGCTTGGTGACGAACACCGTGTTGCCCTCGAGCCGGTCGCCGAAGTGGGCGAACGCCTCGTTGGCCTCGTCGCGCAGGTCCGCCACGAACTCGGCGCTGAAGATCAGCGGCTCGCCGCTGCGCCGGATCAGCTCGAGCGTCGACTCCTGCGCCGGCGTGAGCCGACTGGTGGGGGCCGACGAGTCGCTCACGCCCCGACACTACCGACCCGTTCTCCCTGGTCACGGGAGCCCCGGAAACTGTCGCGCACCCCTCTGCCAGAGTGCGGTCATGGAGTCGGGCACTGCTATCGAATTCGCTCACGCCGCCCGCGCGCTCACCATGGAGGCGCAGCGCCGTGGCCTCATCGGCCCCAGCTACCGCTGCCCGCCACGAGTCGTCGGCGTGGATCGCACCCTCCGCCGCCACGCCGCCGGCACGGTCATCGCCGTCCGCCTGCGCGGCCGGGCATTCGTCGCCGTCCTCGCCGACATGATCGAAGGCGTCGTCGTCGCCAACGGCCTCAACGCCACCCAGGCCATCCGCCTGCGTGGCGAGCTGTGGGAGACGCTCGGCTACTCAGCGAGCCCCGCCGTCAACAAGGTCGCGTAGGATTCCGCTCCAGGCCCGGGTGGCGGAATTGGCAGACGCGGGGGGCTTAAACCCCCCTGACCGCAAGGTCATGTGGGTTCGATCCCCACCCCGGGCACTGCTCTGAACAGGTATTATGTGATCTCGCAATGCCTTCCGGCAGGCTTGCCATGCGCCGATGTGCACAATATGTGCACAGAAGTATGCACACGCCGGTTACGATCTCTCCATGGCACGAGGATCTGTGTTCCGGAGGAGCGGCGGATGGGGCTACCGCGTCGATGCCGGATTCCAGCCCGAGACCGGTCAGCGCCGCCAGTCGTTGAAGCAGGGTTTCGCCACCAAGAAGGACGCGGAGATCGCGTTGGCCGAGGCCGTGCGAGACACCTCGCGCGGCAACGTCGTGTCGAAGTCATCAGTAAAGGTCGACGAGTTCTTGCGCGATTGGTTGACCAACGAGCGGGGCAGACTCCGGCCGTCCACGTGGCACAGCTACGAGATGGCCGTAGCGCGGATCAACCGACAACTCGGCCGGCACACATTGCAATCGCTCACGCCGATGCAGATCGAGAAATTCTACGCGGGCCTGCTCGCGACCGGCTCTCGTGAGGGCAAACCCTTGGCCGCGAAGACAGTGCGGAACACGCACGTCGTGCTCCGTAAGGCGCTGTCGGACGCGGAGCGTCTCGGAGTCGTCGTTCGCAACGCTGCTGGATCAGCGAGGCCTCCGGCGACGACCCGGATGGACCACACCACATGGTCGTCTGACGAGCTTCGCGTGTTCTTCGGTGCCGTCGCAAACGATCGGCTGTACGCGGCCTTCGCTCTGCTCGCCACGACGGGGATGCGCCGAGGTGAAGTTCTCGGACTGCGATGGGGCGACATCGACTTCGACGGGGCACAGCTCGCCGTGTCCCAGACCCTGACCACCGCGGGCTACAACGAACTGGTGCTCGGTCCGCCGAAGACACCGAGGAGTCGACGCCACGTGTATCTCGACTCGCAGACAGTCGAGGTACTGCGAGCCCACCGCCAACGCCAGCGCGAAGAGCGGCTCGCCGCGGGCGAAGCGTGGGATGGGTCAGGGGACTTGGCTTTCCGCGATGAGTTGGGCGGGATGATCCATCCCGACGGGTTCTCCCGCGACTTCGACCGGATCGCGCGTTCGCTCGACGTGTCACGCATCCGGCTCCACGACTTGCGCCACACATATGCCACGTTGGCGCTCAAGGCCGGCGTCCACCCGAAGGTCGTCTCCGAGCGCCTCGGGCACGCCACGGTCGGTGTCACGCTCGACCTCTACTCCCACGTCGTTCCGTCGATCGCCCGTGAAGCAGCAGATGTCGTGGCGAGCCGGATCTACGGCCCGTGACGACGTGGCTCGGCGTGATCACTGACGATCGGTGAGACGAAAGACGAACCTCCGTGCGTCCGGCGACACGTCGAGTACCGGTTTCGCCAGCGGTTGGATCCACTACAGTCATTGTGTCTAGGGGGTTGTCGTGGCTGCGTCGGCTGATCACATCAAAGCGATGGTGAGGAGCCACACGGCCGGCGATGACGCGGCGTTCTACGCGGTCGCGTTGCAGGTCGCCTCGAAGGCCGCCCGGCAGGGACATCACGTGCTCGCTGGTGAATTGAAGCAGCTCGTGGACGCAGCACGACGAACGTCGACGGCCAATGTCGTGACACCGATAGCGCAGCCTCGCGGCGAGCTGGCGGATTTGGTCACTGCGACGTTCCCGAAGGTTCGAGTGCGTGACCTGATCGTGACCGACGAGGTGAAGAGTCGATTGGAACAGGTCATCGCAGAGCAGCGACAGCGGCACGCGTTGATGGATCGAGGCTTTCAGCCAGTCCATCGGCTGCTACTCGAGGGCCCACCGGGCACGGGTAAGACGATGACTGCCGCTGTGCTCGCTCACGAGTTCGATCTGCCCCTCTTCACGGTCAGGCTCGACAGCGTCTTGAGTAAGTACCTGGGCGAAACTGCAAGCAAGCTACGGATCCTGTTCGATGCCGTGGCCATCCAGCGCGGAGTCTATTTGTTCGACGAGTTCGACGCTTTGGGCGGACATCGGACAGGAAACGACGTCGGCGAGGCCAGGCGCATCCTCAATTCCTTCCTCGTATTCCTGGAGCAGGCAAGTTCGGAGAGCATCGTCGTCGCGGCCACCAACCATTTGTCGATTCTCGATCGCGCCCTGTTCCGTCGATTTGACATGGTCATCACCTATGAGCGGCCGACCCCGGATGCCGCCGCGCAGGTGATGAAGGCGCGATTGGGCTCGTTTGGCAAGGGTGTGCGCTGGAAGACAGTGGTGGCGCACACGGATGGTCTCAGCCATGCGGAGGTCGTACAAGCAGCCGAGAGTGCGGCAAAGCAGGCGGTGCTCGCGGGTGCCGACCACGTGGAGACGACGGCATTGCTCGAGGCTCTTCGCCAGCGCGGCGAGCGTGCCGGTGGCTGAGCCGACGTCGCACTACATTCACCTGCTGGTCACCGATCGAGCGAGTGATCGCGACTTCACCCGACGGGGGCAAGGGCACACCAAGATTCGGGATGTCGAACGTCGTGCACACGGCCGACGAATTCAAAGCGAAGCAATATCGGCCATGACAGCGCAGGATCTGTTTCGATCACGCGACGGTCTCGTCGAGTTGCAGTCGCTCGGCGTGGTCCTGACGATTGAGGGAACGCCGGATTTTCCGCTCAGAATCGAATCCTTGGAGCAGATGTCGCGACATCGGCTTACTGCGAAACGGCCAAAATGGCTCTTGCTGAGCGCATTTCCTCAGACCGACGACGACCCTGAGCGAGCCCTGGTCTGGATCAGTGATGAGTACCGGGCCGAATTCTTGCAACTCTTCGAGAACTACCTGACAAAACCGGCCAGCGAGGGCAGCGACAAACCGAAGAACGGTGCCTTGGTCGCCAACATCTCTCGGATCGAAGCTGCAGTTCTGAGAGACCTGTGGCAGTCGGAGGGGGAGCCGCCAACTTCAGGTCATCACTGGTGGGAGATCTGGCTGACACCCGGTGACGGAGCCGAGGATCTGCTCGAGCGATTTGCGACGGCGTTGCAGCTGCCGGTAGCGAACCGTCGACTCCGCTTTGACAGTCGTCAGGTGATGTGGATCAACGCTCGGTGGAGCGATCTTCAGACGCTGCCGCACACGGCCGTACCTGTGACCGAGATCCGTCGTCCGCAATTCGTCGACACCGTCGATTCTCTTGAAGTTAGCGAGCAGATCGAGCTGGTCGACGATCTCGTACTCCGCGTCACGGCGGCCGATGTGTCGGCCCCGGCGGTGTGTTTGATCGACACGGGAGTACGCAGAACGCATGCGTTGCTGAGCGGGTCCCTCGCGGAGGGTGATGTGCACTCAGTGTTGCCACCGCCGGTCGGAGACATCCACGGTCACGGCACTCTGATGGCTGGCTTAGCGCTTTTTGGACCGCTTGACGACGCCTTGCTGAGCGGCACGGCGGTACGGCTTCGCCATCGCCTCGAGTCGGTCAAATACCTGCCCGACTCGACGATGCCGGACCATGACCCAGAGTCCTACGGAGTGATCACTGCGCAAGCTGTGACGTTGCCGGAGATCGCATCGACGCGCCGACGCGTCTACTGCATGACGGTTACCAAGGCGGCAGATCGCCCGGGAGAGCCATCTCTGTGGTCAGCGGCGCTCGACGCGCTCGCGGCGGGCACAGATGTCGGCGTATCTGCATCCGGGATCGACCTGCTCGGACCGCCCGACTCAGGTGCGTGTCGTCTGATCGTGGTCGCAGCTGGCAACGTCGACCCGCCCTACGAGGCCGACCACGTCACAAAGAGCGAGCTTGAACCGATCGACGATCCAGCGCAAGCGTGGAACGTGCTCACCGTCGGTGCGTCAACGATGCTCACCGGCGCTCCCACCGATCCCACATACGAGGCTTGGTCGGCGCTCGCTGTTGTCGGCGAATTGTCACCGCACAGCCGCACGGGCGTGATCGCCGGCGGTCAACAATGGCCAATCAAGCCAGACATATGTATGGAGGGCGGCAACGTTCTTGCTGACGGTGCCGGTGACTTTCACGACAGTCATCCCGTCCTGATGTTGCGGACCACCGAAAATCGCGATGACGCCAGCATTGGCAATGCCAATGCGACGAGTGCGGCAACAGCGCAGGCAGCACGGCTTGCGGCCCTCACCATGGCTCAGTACCCGTCCTACTGGCCCGAGACGGTCAGGGGTCTGCTAACTCATCATGCTCAGTGGACCCCGCTGATGCGTTCCACGATCGATCGCGAGGGCCGGAAGAAGGAGAAGCGACTGCTATTGAAACGCTACGGCTGGGGCGTCCCCACCGCAGAGGCAGTGCTCTCGTCAACGCAGAACGCCGTCACGATGGTCGTTCAGGACGAGTTCGTGCCGTTCGCCGGTCCGGAATACAAGATGCGCCAGTTTCGGCTGCATCAGCTTCCTTGGCCCCGTGAGATACTCGCTGACCTCGGTGACGTCGATGTCGAACTCCGTGTCACGCTTTCGTACTTCATCGAGCCAGCTGCTGCCCGCCGCGGCTGGCGTACCCGGTACGCATACGCGTCGCACGGCCTTCGCTTCGACCTCGGCCGACCGGGTGAAACCACTGACGATTTCGTTCGGCGCGTCAACCGCGAAGCCGCCACCGAGGAGGATGGCATCCTGCCAAGTGGCGACAGCGACGATGCCTGGGTAGTTGGGCCCGGGCAACGGCACAAGGGTTCGCTCCATCAGGACATCTGGGCCGGGTTCGGCAGCCAGCTTGCCCGAAGTGGTGGAATTCTTGCCGTCAACGCAGTCGGGGGCTGGTGGAAGAACAACCACCGGGCCGACCGGCTCGATCGACCGGTGCGCTACGCCCTCATCGTGTCGCTGCGCACTTCGAGCGCTGATATCGACCTCTACACGCCGATCGCGACAGAACTGCGAATACCGATCGCCACAACTATGGTTGAAATCTGACGTCGCAGCGGTACCGCCGCTGGACTGTCAGGGTCCATTGGATCGTCGAACCCGCACATCGGTCCGGCAGGGCCCCGCGCTGAACCTTGGCGAGTGCCTGCATCCGAGTCAGGCGCTTCAATATTTCGCCCTAGCCTCGGGCGAACCACCGCTGAGAAGCATCGCGTCTATGGCGGCAGCGGGAACCACGATTCGCCTCCGCAGGCGAAGGCATGGGATCTCGCCGGACTCGACGCATCTGTATGCCGTCGACCGCGAGATACGGAGCATCTCGGCGACCTGCTCGACGGTGTACGTGAGGGGACGACTCGGCGCACCGGAGGGTATCTCGGCCGAAGCCTTTGAATCGTCGACGATGCGTTGTCCTCGGAGGCTGATGACGTTGTGCATGAGACCACGGTGGACGTGGGACATCACCGATCGCTACCCGACTTCGATGCCGGGCTGCGCATGCTCGATGGCGAGCGATGTCGGCGCCGGCCAGGAGGTTGGGAGGTCACCGTGAAGGTCGAGATGGGCTGCGGCGGTGATGACTCGTTTCGCCAGCCCAGCGGGCTCCGTGCCCGCGAGCCCGTGATGGTCGTGGAGGTAGCGGACGTGGTCAATGACCCATACCGGCTGGTTAGTGAGTGCGTCGGCAGCGAGGGTGGTGATGCGGGTGGTGCGGGCGTCGTCGATCGGGTTGGGGATGTAGCGGTTGAACGCCTGCTCGGAGGCTCTCGTGCTGCGTGCCTGACGTAGCTCTCTGCCGATGTTGACGAGTTCGGTTTGCAGCGCTGCGCTCTCGTCGGGCACCAGCTTCTGATGACTGAGTTGTTGGAGCTCACCCTGTCGACCTTCAAGCTGACGGACGCGGTCCCGATCGTTCTCCCGCCTGGTGAGTTCGGCGAGGGAGCGATCTTCGCGCTCGGTGTTGTCGGGGGCGAGTTGACGGAGTTGGTCGAGCATGGTCTTCACGGGGTCGGGTTGGCCGGTCGGCCAATGTGGCGCGCCTTCCTGAATAGAGATGATCTGGGTGACTTGTTCGAGTTCGACGATGTGCGGCCAGTTGGCGATGATCCAGTCGCGCCGTGCGTCCTGCTCGCTCATCGCGGCGGTCAGGTAGTCATGCATTTGGGTGGGGTCGAGGGCAGAGTTGATGATCCGGTCGATGAATTGCCGCTGGTCGGCTGGCGCTGTGTCGAGCAGTTGCTGCAGGTCGTGCTGGCGGCCGAGGAGTTCGCTCGGGGTTGCGCGTGTCAATGGCTCTGCGATCGGGGTGGGATGGTCGGTGAGCCAGACCCGGTCCTCGAGGAGGCGGAGCATCAGGTGTTGCCACCTGCCGGCATCTGCGATGTCGGCTGGTCGAGGTCCGATGCCTGATTCGGTCTCGGGTATTGCGTGGAGGAGGCGGTGGTGTGCGATGCGAGTGGCGGCGTCGTCCCACACGGACGCTGCCGCAGAGTGGGCGGGGCGTTGTCCGAGCATGCTGGTGAGCCACTCGGGTGGTTCCGCCTGGAGGCTCCGGGCGGCCTGGTCCGCTGCGGTGTGGACAGCGCGGCGGTACAGGTCGGCATCGCCTGGTTGCACGCCGCGCTTGGCGAGAGCGAGGGCCCATTCCTGCTCGGCTTCGGCGACGACCTCGCCTCGGTGGGCGAGTGTGTCGGCAGCTGCCACGGTGAGGGTGACGGGGTTGGGGTTGTCGATCGCGATGAGCCGTTCCCATGTGAGGGTTCGGATGGCTGTGCGGCCGTCGGTGCTTTCGAAGTGCACGGTGCAGTTGCCGTCGGTGTCGTTGATGTCATGGACGTGGCCGACGTTGTCGCGGTCGACGGCTCGCACGCGGCTGCCGATGGCGATGTGGGTGCGCGTCGCGGTCGCAGCGTCGAGAGCGCCTCGGTCGACGCTGGGGTTTGCCACACCGCAGTTGAGTTCGGTGTCGGCTGCGTGCCGGGCGAGGCGCATGAGTTCGTCGGCCGGGACATTGGTGACGAGTTCGGCCACTCTTGCGGCGTCGGGGTCGTCGATGATGACGAGGTTCTTCGCTGCGGAGTGTTGGAGTCGGGCGAGGAGTTCGGCTTCCGGGTCGGCGACGGGCTCGGAGGGGAGTGGGATGCCGTTCGAGTGGCGCTCTTCGACGCCGGCTGCCTGGCTTGTGGTGGCGTAGAGACGGGCGGTGTCTCGGGCGCGGGAGAGCGCAACGTAGGCGCCTTCGCGGTAGAGGCCGGCTGGGCCGACAACGAGGACGTGGTCGCAAGTGACGCCTTGGGCTTTGTGGATCGTCAGCGCGTAGGCGTGGTCGACCCATCCGGAGTCGAGGTAGTCGCGGTCGATGACGACGTGGTCGCCGCTCGTCACCTGGATCGTCATCTGTTCGGCTGACAGTTTGGTGACGGTGCCGCGCATCCCGTTGTCGACCGCGAACGTCTCTCCCGTGTCGAGGTGTTGGCGGGGATCGTTGCGTCCGAGGACGATCTGGTCGCCGATCGTGAACGCTCGCCCTCCGACCTCGATCTGCTTGGCGAGGTCGAGTTCCCCGCCGTCGGCGAGGATCTCGCGGGCGTGGCGGTTCAGCAGTCGAGCTTCGGCGCGGGTGCCGGCGAGGAGGAGGGTGGTGCCGGTGGTGCGGGTGGTGTTCCAGTCAGCGAGCACGATCGCGTGGAGGTCTTCTGGCGTATCGGTGATGACGACGCGACCATATTCGAGGTAGGCGGCGAATGCTGTGGGGACATCGCCGTTGCGGAGTTGGTCGAGTGCGGCTTGTTCCCAGAGATGTGTTTGGCGGCGGTTGACGGTGAGCTCGACCACCCGATCGTCGAGGGTGTCGAGCGCTGCTCGGAATGCGCCGCCTGCGGAGACTTCGGGGAGTTGGTGGTGATCGCCAACCAGCACGACCTTTGCCCCTGCGCTGGTGGCTTGATCGACCAGCGTAGCCACGTCGCGGGTGCCGGCCATCGCAGCTTCGTCGACGACGATCAGCGTGGTGGCGGTGATCTCTCGTTGTTCGACTCGGTGTCGGGCGATGGTCGTCGAGGTGATGTCGGCGCCGTCTTGGAGTTCGCGTGCTGCTCGGGCTGAGGGTGCGAGTCCAATGACGTCCCAACCGGCGGTTTCGTAGACGGTGCGGAGCGTGCCGAGGGTGTGGGTCTTGCCGGTGCCTGCTCGTCCGACCATCACTGCTACCCGGTCGCCTGCACGGGTGAGTACCCGGATGGCGGTGGCTTGATCGTCGCCCAAGGTCGACGCGGCGATCGCTGCTTCGACTTCGGCGGCGTCGAGGATCCCAGCACCGCACAGGGTGCCGTTGGTCAGTTGGGCGAGAAGCTGCTGCTCGACGGCGAGCAGTGATCGTGAGGTGTAGAGCAGTTCGCGGTCGTCGGCGACGATCCTCCCTTGCGCGTCGATGGTGCGCCGTTCGATCCAGTGATCTCCTACTTGCACGATGGCGGGGGAGGCAAGCGCTCGACCGACGGTGGTCTCGACGGAGGTGATGGTGGTCCCTGTCGGGAGCACGGCGGCGATTGCCTGGGTGAGGTCGAAGCGGGTGAACGTTCCCGACTTCTCGGTGACACGGGTAGTCAGCAACCAGTCGACCCATTCATCAAATGGCACTGCCCGAGCCGCTGGTGTCGATTCGCCCTGGTGCCAGGTCGCGTCACGGATGAACCATCGGTTGTCGTCCGTGTTGGGCGGTGTGCCGGGAGAGGTGGCGAGGAGTTGTTCGAGTTCGGCCGGACCCCAGCCCAAGGCTTGGGCCCGTTGATGCCACTCGGCCTCGATGATCGCGAAGTCCACTTGGGTCTGTTTGTTGGTGCGCGTTTCCAGGAGTGCCTGGCGGGCTGCCTCAGGGCCGGAACGGCCGCTGTGGTCGAGCCATTCGGCGATCTGGTCGTGGCGTTGGGAGAACTCGCGCAGGACCCGTGTCGGGATCCCTGCGATCTCGGCTGAGTCGGAGTGCGTCGGTCCCCACTCGAGCCCGAGCCGTAGGGAGAGCTCGCGGCGCATCGCCGTCTGATAGAGGACTCCGACGGTGCGTTGCGCCCGGTAAAGGGCGGTTCCGTCGAGAGCGGTCCAGCGGCCGTCAATCCCGCGAGCGGTGTTCGCAACGAGCACGTGCCAGTGCAGATGAGGGTCTCCCATCCTCGAGGTGCGATGCGGGAACTGGGCGGCGACGAGGCCGTCGGCGATCATCCTGCGCGTCCCGAACCCGGCTGGATCGGTGGCCATCTTGCGGTTGTTCGTTCCACGGCGCACGAAGCACGCCTCGCGCTCCAACCAGCTCAACGCTTCGGTCAACGCCGCCTGGCATGCTTCGACGACGCTGGCTTGGACCAGTGGGTCGCCGAGCGCGTAGACGACCGATACGGACTTCGGCACCGAGAACGTCAGGTCGAAGCCAGGGACCCGTCGAGCGTGGGCCGCGAGGCGTGTGCCGTTCGGAGTCAGTCCAGTGTCTGGGGCCAGCCCAGCGAGCACCGCGCGCAGGTCGTCACCGGCAACGGTGCCGGAGAGCCCGAGTAGCTCCGAAGCGGTCCCCGTCCATTGGCCGGCGGCTTCACCTGCGCCGGTGTAGTACTCGTCGAGACCGGAGGCGACCTGGGCGAGGTAATACGACTCGACCCCGACCCGGAGTTTCCACAACGACATCATCACTGACACATGCCTGTGAAAACCCGATTTCGTGACGGGTACGGGCACCATTGGTGCAGCTGTGCAGAAGATCGGGAAAACGCGTTGCGATTGTGGGGGCGCGCGAGAAGGCCCGAACCGGGTGGGGTTCGGGCCTTCGGTGGCGGATTGGATGTTGCGCGCGCGTCAGGCGGCGTCGTTGGTGAGGCGCTTGGCCTGTTCCCAATCGGTGGGCTGGTAGCCGAGGCGTTCGATCGCGTCGAGGTAGCGGACCACGACAGTCGAGGCCGGGGACTGGCGAGCGCACTCCTCGGCTGTCGCCGCGACGAGCGCGAGCGCGATGGTCGCGAGTTGCTTCGGGTCGGCCGCGAGGTGCTCCTGGAGCAACTTGACGTAGCCGTCGTCCGGTCGATCGATCCCGAGCAGCGTGACAGCCCTCTGCGTTACCGCGTACGGGGCGCTGTCGATCCATGTGGCCATCGCTAACGGAGAGGCACCCGCGATCGCTGGTGGGCGTCCGGTGCGGAGTCGTTCGCCGACCCAGTCGATGCGGCTTTGGGTGGCGAGGCGGCGTTCGCGCCGATCCGCGGTTGCTGTCTGATCTGCCTCGGACGGTCTCGATGCCGCGACGACGAGCTCGCTGTCGGGCTTGCGTCCGCGGTGGCGCCGCGGCTCAATGCAGGCCGGGATCTCGACCACGGTGCCGTCGTAGCGCGCCTTGACGACGACGGTGTGACACGACTCGCTGCGGTGTGACTTGGGGTCGAGGCCGAGGTCGTCGAGCGTCTTCCACGACGCCTGGTTCGCTCGCCATTCGTCCTCGCCGATGGCGGCGACTCCAGTGGCCTCGATGCGGACTGCAGCTTCGGTGACAGCAAGGTCAGCGAGCAGCTTGCGCTGGGCCGCCTCGACATGCCAGACCGACAGACCACGTTGGGTGACGAGTTGATCGATCAGTTCGGGGTGGTCGGCGGCGACGGTCAGCGCTGCGGCCACGTCGAGGGTGAGCTTGGCGGCGCGCAATGCGTCGAGGGCCGAGTCGGGCAGGCAGAGCAGTGCGAGGCGGGTACGGACCCATCCCTCGCTGTGGCCGACCGCGGCGGCGAGCTTGCGTGCCGACACGGTGCCTCCGCGGAGGTCGATCACGGCGGCGAGCGCTTGAGCTTCGTCAACGATGTTCAGTCCTTCGGAGCGCTGAGTGTTCTCAGCGATCATCGACAGCAGCACATCAGCCTCGTCGTTGAAGTCTCGGACTAGGCAGGGCAGTGTTAGCAGGCCGGCAGTTTCGGCGGCGGCCCGGCGGCGGTGGCCGGCGACGATGTGATGCACCCCGTTGCCGTCTGCCGGCAGCACGATCAGCGGAGTCTCGATGCCACGGTCGCGGATCGATCGCGTCAGGTCTTTGAGGTCGCCGAGGGAACGTCGGACGTTTCGTGGGTGTGGCGCGAGGTGGTCGAGGTCGATCTCGACGACTGCCTCGATGGTGGTTGTGGTCATGGGCTGACTCCTTGGGGATTCAGGGGGGACGGGGCGAGGTGCCCGAGTGCTCGTGTCACCGTGGCGGGCCAGCCTGCGCGGTCGCTGGACGGTGGTATGAGCGTGGTGTGGCCGTCGAGGTGGACCTCGAGCCATCGCCCATCGCTGGCGGCGATGGCGGCGTAGTGGGCTGGGTGGTGGCGGGCGACAGCGAGCGCGGTCGCTGCTGCAAGGGCTGGCTCGACGGTGACCGTGATCGGATGGTGATCGGGTGTGACGACTCGGAACCTGATCTGCGTGCCGGTGGCGAGGGGCACGTATATGAGCGCTGGACTCATCGCAGGCCGACTCACCGCACGTGCCTCCGGGTAGCAACCGGGGTGGTGATCCGGGTGGCACCTGGGTGGGGGACGCACCGGTGGCCGGTCACGCTGCGGCGGCCGTCGGGTGCACGCGCAGGTAATCGGGCATCGCCGCCAGCCACCGTTGGGGCAGTGGGGGTACATGCGTGCGGACGGAGAGCGTGGACGATCCGATCGTTGCGAAGCCGAACCGGGCGAGTCGGGTCAGTGCCTTCACGGCCAGACCAGTGGCTGCGTTTGCCGACAAGCCGAAGGTGGCGGCGAAAACGCTCGGCTCCCACGACGTCGGTCCGGCTGCGGCGTACCGGGACAGCCGGTGAAGAACCAGCGTCGCTGACGGGCCGAGAACGGGGCAGAGCATGACGAGCGCCTCATCGGTATCGGACGGTGTGCCGTGGGCGCAGACCGGGTCGTTCCATGCGATCACGTCGAACAACGGGCGTGAGAGAAGTGAGCTGGCGAGGTGATGGTGGTCCATCGCTACCTCCGAAGGGAGAGAGGGGGAATAAGCGGGCCTGCGAGGCCGAGAACCGGATCGGTGCCGCCGTCGCCTTCCCCAAGGTGGCGGTCACCGATCCGGTGTCTCCATACAATCAAAAATACTCGCACCTGTCAAGTATTTTCATCTGCAAAGCGACCGGATGTACGGCGCTCAGCGCACATGTGCGATTTCCAGCACGCATCTGCGTCCGACCTCTATCGATCGCTCGGCACCACGAGAGGGCGTTCGTGGGCACCAGTGAACTGGCGACGACTAGGTCGACGGCGGCGAAAGCGCTGGCGTATCTGCGTCGGGGTATAACTGCGGGTTGCTCTGCTTCGCAAGAAGCAACTCCGCACGAACGGCGCTCGATGCGTCGGCAAGCGCCTTTGTCCAGAGTTCAGTGGTCAGCGCGCCCTTGCTCGCAAGCGCCCACGTCGATGCCATGTGGGTGAGAGCCCCGTACTGCGGACTGAAGATGATGGTTCGGAGCAATGCCATCAGCGTCTCGTCAGGCGTGTCGGCTCGCCGCTGAACCGAGCGGCAGAGCCACGCGCTGGTCCAATCGGGCAGTTCGCCCACCTGTAGAAGCCGCACAAGTGCCAGGTCCACGTCGTACGGGGCATCAATCGAAACAGCTTCAAAGTACGCGGACGCAACTCGACCAAGATCCGGAAACCAATGGAGCAATCGCTCTGTGGGGCCGAGGGCGTCTACTTGTTTGGCGGCGGCCATGAAGGCAAGGCTGTCGCGGACAGAGAGGGCGATGGCAGACATGTCGTCCGCTGCTTCGGCCACACGCAAGTCCTCGTCAATTCGACTGAGATTCGCTAGTCGAAGACTTACTGCGCCGGGGTTCAGGTCGGCTGCGAGTTCCTCAATTGCCTCTTCGATCGTCATCGACTGGTGATACAAGACATCGAAGAGCAACTGTTCGTCGGCTCCCAATGCGCTGAGAATCCCTCCGATTTCGCGGTCGTCCTTCGAAGCGTGAAGGTCCTCCTCGTACAGTCGGTGGAACTCCGTGGGCGACAGGTCTTGACCCGGCGCCGGCCGATCGAGTCCGGCCAGATATGTGTCATGGCGCATGATCGTGGTTTTTGTGTCGTTCAGACGAAGGTGGTGATCGGCCAGATATCGCTCTAGCTCCTCAATCTTATTTCGCCCATCAGCCATTGAGTCCGCCGCGATGAAGTAGTCGTCAGCGAACCGTGCGATCTGCCAACCCTCCTTAACCATTCGTTGGTCAATGAGGAGCAGGTACGCGGATGCGAACACGTCGCTGGCGAGCGGACCCTGAGGCAGCCCGACAGGTCGACCCATAACCGCACCAAGAAAATGCTCCGTCGCCTGTACCTCGTCACTCCGTGCGTCCAGCGTGCCGGCAAGGATCATGGCGAGTACGGAATGATCAATTGATTCGTAGAAGCCACTGATGTCCGCCTTCACCACGTACGGCGCCGACCACGATTTCGGCATATCTCGGAACTCGTTTGGTTGCGCCCGCGGTCCCCGTCGGCGCGGCCAGATCACGTGACCCGGCAGCTGTCGGTCGAGTTCTGTCTCGATCCGCGACGCAAGGACCTCGAATACGAGGCGGTCCGGCAACGACAGCAGAGCGGCAGGGCGCGTTGTGAACGATCCCTTCGGAACCCGGAACTCATCCACAGGAAGGGGAAACCACTCGCCGATTCGCAGGGCTTCTATCAATTTCGACGGAACGGCGGCTACTACGCCGCTTGCCGCGGCGCCGCCGGGGCGCGGGGGCAGCATGTCGCTAGGTTCGAGTGCCGCCTCGAGGTTCTCCGTCGCGACTGCCTGAGTTACGACTCGCGGCACGTAGATGCTCGCCATCTCAATGCTGTCCCACGACAATGAGAATTCGCCTGCGTCTCCAACTGTCATCTCGAGAGCGAGGAGGCAATTTCGTTCGACGGCTGCATCCCGGACGGTTGCGTCGTTCACGGCGCGTATCCGCTCGAGGTGGACCTCGATGTCCGTCCGAGGCAATCCCATCCGCTGTAGCGCTCGAAGAACTTGAAGCAGGTCGTCGGGAGTGGACTCCGCTCGCTGCATCCGAGCCTGGAGTTCACCGATGGCGGTGGGTAGGACAAGGTGGTCAGACATCTTTGATCGCCCAGTCTTCCGCGGTTCCCTCGATCTCGTCGACGTATTCGTCAAAAGTCATCCGGGCCGTCGGCTCCAGCAAGGCGTGCACAAGAGGTTTTTTCGGGTCGTGCCTAATTGAGAGGGTCCCCGGCAACCCATCTCGGTTGATGGCCCAGACGGGTTTCGTGCCTGAGCCACCAAGGCTCGGTGGGCGATGGAACCGGGGTAGATGTAGCGGGTTGTCGGGAGCCATCGACATTCCGCCGGTGCCTGGATCGACGCGCCCCTCTGAGTCGGGTTGAATGTCGATCTTCGTCCTGATGCCCAGGTCCTCCGGCCCCGCTGCAGGAACAGCGCCGTTGGCGCGCATGGCGCGAAAATATTTCCTGTCGCTCTGACCGTCCACGGCGCCAACATACCGACTCTGGCGGAGCCCACTTCGCTCGACGTGCCACACACGTCCAGGGCCTCGAGCAGCCTCGACCGTTGACTTGATCGAGTAATCCGCGTCGGATCCGTCGGATCAGTCGGATCCGATGAGCCTGCGCTTTGGCCTCGCGCCGACTGTCTCACGTCGTGGCCGCCAGGATCAGCCTCGACGTGACCGCATCACTGACCGCCGCGCAGTCGTCAGTAGCTCCACCCGCGGCGTGGGCGGAGCTCGACTCCAGCGTCGATCAGTCGGGCTCTCACAGTTGCTGGGCTGACTCCGAACGCCTCACCGATGGTGGCGATGCTCTCGCCGGCTGCGTAACGCGTCGCGAGCACCACGGGGTCGAGCTTCTGAGCCTTCTTGCTAGGGCGACCCTTTGACTGCATCTCCACGCCTGCTTCGATGAGCCAGCGGCGCGCCGTCTCGAAGGCGATACCGAGCTCTTCTGCCAACGCTGGAACGCTCTTCAGGCGGCGGTAGCGGTGCTCGAGTTGCCGATTCGTTGGCCGCTCGGTCACCCGCACATCATGCCAGCTGCCTGACTCCGGCCCGGGCCGACAGACCAAAATACTTTCAGCAACGCGTGCGTCACGAAATCGCGATTCGAGAGGCATGTGTCTGTGTGAGGCACTATCGATGCGCGGTTGGTCCGCGACCTGAGCGTTGGATGGCGCGGCGCGTGTCGGCCTTGTCCCGACGCGCGAGTTCAGCATCGAGTGCCACGATGAGCAGCGCCTGGAGCGTAAGTTCATCCGTCGCGGCGCGTATTCGGGCTTGCCTGAGCAACGCGCGTGGGAAGCGCACGGTGGTCTGCGCCATCGGTTCAGCGCCCGCTGACTTGGTGGGAGGCGACATGAGCCCTCCTCTGTACTCGACGATTTCGACTGGCCGCTCGTATGCGTTCGCGGCGATATTGCCGGTTCATCGTGCGCCCAGTGGGCTCCATTCGTCAACCTTGACCGCTTGCGATGAAGCAACCAATATCGCAGACCCCTTGACAGATGGTGCTGCGGGGGGAACGCTGAAGTCTCCAATCCAAACTTCCAGAAGCAAGGAGTCCCATCATGGGCAGTCCGAGCGAAAGCGGAATTTGGGTGGGGCCGCGGGTCGGCGGGTTCTGCTCAACGGCATCGAAAGGCCATCTCTGGGTCTCGTTCCGAAATGGACGAGGTGACCCTCATGGCAGTCGTAGCACCTGAGACGCATCTACGTCACCGAGCAAGCACGCCGTCCCTTCGGCCGCTCCGGCGTCCTGGTCGCAGGGCCCTATCGGAGCGACTCACGCTGAACGTCGTGATCGGCTTAGTAGCAGCGCTGCTGGCGTTTGTACTCGCGGCCTCGCTGCTTAGCGACCGGCGGGAGATGATGACGGTGGCTGTAGCTCGGGAGCGCATCGCCGTCGGCGCAGTGATCACGCCTGACATGGTGACGAGCGAGCAAGTTCCGGCGAACACCGGGTTTGCGAGTTCGCTGGTGCCGTTCAGCCGCATTGGTTCGACGACGCTGGTGGCGACTCGGACCCTACAGTCGGGGGAGCCATTGACATCCTCCGCAGTCGGCGCATCGGGAACTGCGTCTGGCCAACGCGTGATGTCGATCTCGCTGAAGACCTGGCAGGCTGCCAACGGGGAGATCCAGATCGGCGATCAGGTCGATGTCATCGAGACGACCAAGACGGGCGCCCGATACGTCCTCACGAACGCCGCAGTCGTTGGACGTTCGAGCGGAACGGAGGGTGGCGGACTGGCGGGAGGTCTTCGAACGGGCGATCTCGTCATCTCGGTCGAAGTCGACTCGGCTCAGGCACTCGACCTTGCCGCGGCAATCGAAGCTGGGACGATCACGGTGGTCCGCTCGACGGGCGCTCCGCCCGTCGAGGCAACCGCCACCACCGCATCGGTGCCGGCGGGATGAGCGTCGAGCTGTTCCGGATCGGCGTTGTACTGTCGCCACGCCCATGGTCAGGGCGCTTGCACTCCTTCATCGCTGACCATGTCCACGAGGTCGAACTGGTGGTCGTGCGTGATCAGCGCGCTGCAATCGAGGCGGCGGCGGATGTGCTGTTGATCGATGACTCGACGCCGTGGTTGAACGCTCGATTTGTCGAAGAGGCGGAGCGCGCCGGTCTGCGACTGGTTGGGGTGTACGACCGCATCGACGGAGGCGTTGGACGCGATCGTCTCGCTTCGCTGGGCCTCACTCACCTGATCGAGGAGGCGATGCCGTCCGACGACATCGTCTTTTTGCTCGATCGTCTGCGCCCCATGAGTTTGCCCATCCAGGGCGAGGCACATGCGAATGACGAACTGCTGCCCGATGGTGAGCGCGGCGCGATCGTTGCCGCTGGCGGCCCATCGGGGTCTGGTGCTCGTGAGATCGCGATAGCACTCGCAGCCGAATGGGCGTCCGAAGGGTTCGCGACACTCCTGATCGACGCGAACGAGACAACACCCGGTGTCGCTCGCCGGCTCGGGCTCGGCGTGTACCCACATCTGCTCACGGCCGTTGATCGAGTTCGCGTCGAAGGACCATCGGGTGTCAGCGCAGCGCTCGCGGATCGAGTCGGCCATTCGGCTTTCGACGTCATCGTGGGTCTGCCGACGCCGCGGGACTGGGATCGTCTGGTCGGTAACGATGTCGCTGCTCTCCTCGACGCCTGTCGCTCGCGATGGGAGCGGATCGTCGTCACGACCAGTCCGCTCATCGAGGATCTGCAGCGTTGGGGTGACCGCTTCGGGAACTCGCGGCGAGTCTTGGCTGCGGCTGACACGATCGTCGGCTGCGCAGAGCCCTCGCCACGCGGAGTGCTCCGCTATCTGGACTGGCTTGCGGACGTCGCCGGCACGCGGCCGAAGGTGCTCACCGTCATCAACAGGGCACCAAAGGCCAAGCGATCCGCGGCCGACGCTGCGCTCCAGCTTTTCGACATCGGTGGCGCGTTGATCGACGACATCTCGGAGATCCCCTTCGACCGCCACGTCGGTATCGCCGAATGGGACGGCACGCTCGTCAAGCGGGGCAAGTTCACCAAGTCGATCGCTGCGGTCGTGCAGGCGACGGAGCGGCAGCTCGCGCTCGCGTCGATCGAAGTGTCGTCGTGACTGCGGTCTCGAGCCTGCATCTCGTCGAAGGCCCGGGCGTCCGCTCGCGTCCTTCCGATGATGGCGGCACCTCCACCTACGAAGCGATGCGACTCGCCGTGCTCGACGAGGTCGCGCAATCGAAGATCGATAGTCGCGACCGCGCCGAGGTCGCGACACTGGTTCGTGCGCACGTCGAGCGCTACCAGCGCACGGCAGAGTCGGGCAACGGCGTTCGGTTCTCGAACCCCGATGACATCGGGGAACGACTGGTCCGGTCGCTGACAGGTGCCGGCCCGTTCGAGAAGTTCTTCGTGAACCCTGACCTTGCTGACGAGGTGAGCTTCAAGAAGGACGTGATCACGTACTTCACGCGCGATGGCCGACAGATGATCGATAGCGATCCGACATCGGAAGCGGAGCTGACTGCGATCTGTCAGCGGCTCCTCGCAGACGCGGGCGTCGCAGTCGATCTGGAGAACCCTGTCGTCGTGCACCAGGTATGGGGCAACCAGGTGCGTGCATCGGTGTCGATTCCACCTGTCGCCGACTGTCTCGACGGCACGTTCCGCATCTACCGTGCCCATCGAACCGACCTCGTCGACCTCGTCGACCTCGGCTCGCTGAACCCCGCAGCGGCGAACGTACTCGCCGCATTCCAGCGGGCACCGACGGGCGTCTTGGTGACAGGCGGTCCGGGCAGCGGGAAGTCGACGATCGCTGCGGCTCTGCTTCGGGTGACACCGGCCACGACGATCGCCCGCATCGTGCAAGAGGTGCGAGAACTGGACGCTGCACATCTTCCGGGCGGTCGATGGTCTCCGGAGGCCGGCGGCCACACCATCCGGTCGCTGGTGCGTCGTTCTTTGCAATTCGCCCCGCAACTTCTCGTGGTCGGCGAGACACTCGGCGAAGAGGCGTTCGAGCTGTTGAAGGCAGGTAACGCCGGCTGTGGGTTCCTCACAACACTGCACGCGAACTCGGCCCAACTCGGCATGCAGTCACTCGTCACCGCGGCACTGATGGCTGGCGAGAACATCCCCGAGCGAGTGGTTCGCGTGACCTTTGCCAGGTTGATCGATCTGGTCGTGCATTGCGAGGCTGAGCCGTTGCACCGCGTTCCAATCGGCGGCAGTCGTCGTCGCCAGGTGATGGAGATCAGCGCAGTCCCAGCACAGATCTCCAACGACGAGTTCGTGCTCGAGCCGCTCTTCATCCGCGAGGACTTTGGTCGTCCGCTCGAATTCGTCGGTCACCATTTGCCGGACGATCTCGAGCGGCGCCTCAATCGCGCTCTCCCGGCGGGCGTGACCGTGCGCGATCTCGCTGACGGATCGGCAGTGTTGCTGTGAGACTCCTGATTGCGCTTCTGGCCGCCATCGATGCGTATGTGGTCGTCGCTGGAGTCCTCGACTGGCGCCGGCCGCGCGCTCCGCGAACTCCACGCGTTCGTGCCAGGCATCGATCTACCCTGCAACAACGACTCGATCAATCGAGTGCCGGCATCTCCGCCGGCCGCTACAGGATCACCGTGCTCGGCACCGTCTGCGGAGTCGGATTCGTGATCTATGCGTTGACCGGTACGGCATCACTTGCCGTTCCGCCCGCACTCGCGATCGGCCTCGCCCCGAAGCTGTTCTTCGAGCGACGCGAGGCCAAGGTTCTCGCCGAGCGTCGCGGAGCATGGCCGGAAGCGATCCGCGATGTCCTCGCGCACCTATCGGCCGGGCAGACCCTGCATCGCTCGCTGTGCTTGTTAGGGGAGTCCGGGCCGATCCCATTGCGGCCGACATGGCAACGCTATGAAAGGAACTCGGCGGCGCTCGACGTGCCAACGGCTCTTGACCTCGCCCGAGCAGAACTGGCAGATCCGGTATCGGATCGCGTCATCGAAGCCTTCGCTGCGGCGCATGAGCACGGGCGGGAGGTAATCATGTCGGTACTTCGTTCCTTGGCGGACAACGTGACACGCGACCTGCAGCTCGTCGAGCAGATCGCCACCGGCCAGACGGAGATGCGCTCTCAAGCAGTGATCGCCGTCATCCTCCCGTTTGCGGTGCTTGCCTTCCTCGTCGCAGCGAATGCCAGCTACCGGTCGTTTTACCGAACGACCGGCGGATGGATCGTCGTCACCATCGGAGTCGGCATGGCAGTCGGGGGCTGGAAGTTGATCACGTTGCTCGGTCGGATCCCGGCCGAACAACGCGTGCTCGTCCACCGGGGCGGTGAGCGCTGATGGAACCTCGGGTTGTCACCAGCGCCACGGCCTGCGCGATCGCCGCCGGTTGTCTCGCGCGAGCCCTTGTGCGTCAGCCGAGGCCGCTGGCCTCACGCGTGCAGCCATATGCGTCTGGCCTTCGAGGACGCCTCGGCACGATCCGCCCGGAGAGCGGCGATGAAGGTCCGAACTCGTCGCAGGCTGGCTTCACCCTCGTTTTCGGGCCGTTCGTCCGCGGCCTTTCGGCAGGTCTCGCCCGGCTCGTTGACGCGTCAGCATCCACATCGGCCGAACTCCGGCTGCGTCAGGCGGGCCTGTCGATGACCGCTGAGCAATACCGCACGCGACAGCTCGCCTACACCGTTGGCGCATTCGCGGCTGGAGCGTTCTTTGGGCTCCTCCTTGGCCGGAGCGCCGGCACGGTTGTCTTGCTCTCTGGTGCCGCCGCACTGTGGGGAGCGACGAGGTGGCGTGCCCGCGTCGACAAGATGATCACGAAGCGGCGCGAGCGGATGCGCTCCGAGATGTACACCGTTTGCCAGCTGATCGCGATCTACCTACGCACGGGAGACACCCCAGCTGGCGCGGTTGACCGCCTTGTCCGACGCGCCAACGGCGAGGTGGTCAGCGAACTCGCCGAGGCGAGCGCTCAGGTACGAGCAGGCAACACGGCCACGTTCGTCTTCGAACAGTTGACCTCGACGACGCCGGAACCGTCGGCAGCCCGGCTCTACCGAGTGCTCTCGTCAACCTGGACGGCCGGCGGCGACGCCGACGCACTGCTCGCGCTTGCCGACGACATGCGCGCATCACGCCGTGAGGACCTGAGCAGGTTGATGACCAAACGCGAGACCGCAATGGCGCTGCCACTCGTTCTGGTCATCGGCCCGATCTTGATCTTGTTCGTTGCCGCCGCCATCCCACACATCGTCTTCGGCCGCTGAGGAGTCAGTCAACCAACGCAACCCAATCAAGGAGATCAGCCATGTTCCCAACAACCACCACTCGTACTCGCCGTCTGAATCTGATGCTCGCCGCCATTCGCGCCCGAGTCCGATCCGAGGCCGGCGCCTCGACGGTCGAAGTGCTCTCATGGGCCGCGATGTCGGTCGTCGCGATCGTCGCCATCGGCGCAGCACTGCAAGTGCTCGGCCTCGACGTCATCAACTACGTACGAACCCAGCTCGGCGTCTGATCCCGTGAGGCCCATGAGCGCACCCGACCGCAGGGAGACTGGGCCGCACACGCGTCGCTTCCACGGCGACAGTGGAGCGACCTTCATCGCGCTCGTGTTCGCCACAGGGTTCGTGCTCATCCTCCTGACCGGCATCATCCAAGTCATCGTCTTCCAGTACGGCAAGGGCACCACGCGCGCCGCGCTCGACGAAGCCGCACGCGCAGGAGCACGGGCACCGAACAGCATGGAGACGTGCCAGGAGCGCGCCGCCAACGTGTTGGCCGATCTGCTTGGTGGCGACATGGGCAAGGGCGTTCACGTGACGTGCACAGATGCCGGCGACCACGTCGTCGTGACAGCACAGGTTCACTTCGACGGCTGGTTCGGATCGCTCACCGACTACGACGCAACTCTGACGGCCTCGGCGATGAAGGAGAATCAGTGAGTACCGTCCGTCGCTCTCGGATCGCCCGCGATCGTGGCTCCGCTGCGATCGAGATGCCGCTCGCCGTCGGGTTGCTCTTGCTTCCAATCTCGATGATCGTCATGTTGATACCGCAATGGCCGGAACGTCAGACCGTGGCCAGTGCAGCCGCAAAGGACGCGGCGTCGATCTACGCAAATGCGGCAGACCCTGTCGCCGGCGCCGCCGACGCGGCAGCGAGCGTCGCCCAGGCCGCTACCAACTACGGGCTCGCTCCGGGAGCTCTCACCATCGAGCTGAGCGGAGAGTGGTGCCGAGCATGCACCGTGACCGCGCGAGTCACCGTCGACATCCCAGCCATCGACCTCCCATTCGCCGGTTCCATCGGATCGTTCACCTGGACCGCAACGAGCTCTGCCCGTATCGACGACTACCGCAGCCTCACCGACGACGTGCAGCCATGAATCGACGTCGTGTTGCCGACCGTGGCTCGATCACCGTGTGGACCCTCGGGATGGTGCTGGTCGTTCTCTTTCTCGGAGCAATCACCTTCGACCTGTGGAGCGGTTTCTCGACGCGCCGCGAGTACGCCGGTGCTGCGGATCAAGCCGCTCAGGCGGGAGCAAACGCTCTCGACGAGGCGACCTATCGTGCGACCGGCGAGCGTAAGCTCGACCCGCAGCTGGCCAAGTCGCTGGCTGAAGAGAATCTCGCCGCGCAGGCCCTTCCCGGCGTCACTGACGTCGTCATCGTGGCGGACGCCGATCAGGTCACCGTGGAACTGACGGCAACAGTTGACGTCGGCCTCCTGCGCATCTTCGGGGGAGGCGAACCCCTCGTCGTACACGTCCGCGCCGTCGGACAACCGCGAGAGGCCAACCCATGAACCACCGCCCGATCGTCCTTGCCGTCCTTCTGACCGTCGCAGCATGCAGCAGCGAGGGCAATACGAACGACAGCCAACTGCCGAACAGCTCACCTGCTTCATCGGCTGTCCCCACGACCGCTGCTGCGAGCAGCACCACGACGACGACGACTGCTGGCTCCGCCGCGACATCCACCTCCACCTCCGCGCCGACTCCACCGACAACTGTTCCGGCAACCGGGGCGGCCACGACGCCGCCGCCGACGTCCGCCACCGATCCGTCCACGACCGTGGCCACGACGACGAGTGGCGGCCCCATTGACTGGATCTCCGTGATTCAGACCCTCGGGCAACGGAGGCAGGGCCTGTATGCCGGTCCTGACGTGACACTCATCCCGGAGGTGTGCGGAGACCAGAGCCAGTGCGCAGACCAACTGAACACTCAGATTGGCGACCTGGCGACAAAGGGCTGGAAGGTTGTCGGCGCCGATCCGTACGTCGTGCTGAATGCAAGCATCGAGAAGTTCGACGGCGACACCCTCGAGGCTTCCCTTCTTGTCACTGTGGTGGCCGTCATCCAGCGTCCTGCCGAGGCCGGCACGATCGTCGACTCGACCGGTTCGCTCGTCGCGAACGTTGAAGCGCAGACGGCGGTCGGGAACAACGCTCGCGGCAGGTTCCTCCTCGCTCGCGTCGGTCCAAGCGAAGATCCATGGCGGATCGTCTCGCAGGAAACCCTCCCGGAGGTACCTGCGTGATTCGACGTGCTGCGCTCGTTGTCGCCGCGACTCTTATCGGCGGCCTAGCTATCGGCGCGCGCTCGTACGCGGATGACCGGACCTGCATATTGGATCCGGTCAGCGGGCTCCTGCAGTGCACGCTCGTCGCCTCCCCTCAGCCACCGATCACCGTCCGGTTGAGCGTCGACCTGCCGCTCGAGTGGCGCAGAATCCCGTTGAACGTCAACGAGTTGATAGCTCGCGGCCACGGCTGCACGCGCTCTGTCGCAGGAGTCACCGAAATCGGTGTCGGATACGCGATCACCTTGAGCAACGCCGCAACCCTCGAGCAGCTCTACCTGCGCTACGTGTGTACGTGGCCGGGCGACCCGCCGCCCCCGCCGCCCCTTCCTCCACCGACGATGGCCGAATTCGTTGATGCAAAGACGAGCGCGATGACTCTTCAGCCAGACGTCAGTCCATCGCTTGCGATCGGCGGACTGACCGGACTCGCCTCATGGTTGTGGTGCGCCGATCCTGGGCCCGTGGGTACCGCCGTGACCCTGCGCGGCTGGACAGCGTCCGGTGCCGTGCAGGTCGTCGAGGTCGGATGGGAGATGAATGGTGCCGACGGCGTCGCCGAGACAAGCACGTCGTGCGGATCGCAGAATGCGCCCTCGGTGACGTGGACGCCGCAAACGGCTGGTCAGTACTCGGTGGTGCTCACTTCGGTATGGGCCGGAAGTTGGGACCTGTCGTACGACGGAGCCGACATGGGCACCTTCCCCTTGGGTCCTGTACCACTGACAGCACCTGCGCAGCCGTATCCGGTCGATGAGTACCGCGGGGAGCTCACCGGATGACCATCGCCCTTCTTCCTCGCCGCGAGCGCCACAGATCCCACGTGTACGCGGCAGCGGTGCTTGCCACAGCACTCGTGATCGTCGCGGCGTGGCCATCGCATGGTTCTGTCGGTGCACTCATCGTCGCGTGGGGTATTGCGGCGATCGTCGCGGCAGCGATCGACATGCGCACACGGCGTCTGCTCAATGTAATCATCCTGCCATCGATCCTTCTGGTGCTCGGGTTGGCGCTCCGAGCCGGGAGGCTGGACGGTGCACTGCTCGGAGCCCTTCTCCTCGGTCTCCCGTTGCTCGTCGCGCACTCGGCTCGACCTGATGGACTCGGATTCGGCGACGTCAAGTTCGGCGTCCTCCTGGGTGCCGGGATCGGCATCGTCGCCGTCCCGCTCGTGCTCCCCGCGTACCTGCTCGCGGCTGTGGCGCACGCAGGGGCGTGCGTCCTTCTGCGAGCTCGAGATCGTCTCGTACCCTTCGGCCCGGCACTCGCTGGAGCCTCGATCTTTGTAGTCGCCGCCGAACTCTTGAGGAGGTCGTGATGCGTCGCCTGGTCCGTCCCGCCATGTTCACCGGTGCATCCGTTGCTGCAATCGCGGGCTTCGTCGGCGCAGGTCGACTCAGTCCGCAGCGACTGGACACGAGCGATCTCGCCGGATGGCTGGACAGATCGGATCCGGTCGACGCCTTCGCCGAGATCGCTCGGTGGCTCGGACTTGGTCTCGCGACCTACGTGGCGATCGTTTCATTCGGGGCACTCCTCGCCGAGATCGCCGCCACAGCTCGAATGCCCCGAGTCCATCGCTGGCTGCATCGACTGGTTGGAGCGGTCGCGCTGCCGGCGCTTCGACGTCGACTTCTCGAACTGGCCACGGTCGCGACGATCACAGCATCATCGCTCCATGCCCTACCCGCTGGCGCCACGGCCGCGCCCGCATCGACCTCGTTGGTCGTCGACAGCAGCGCCTCGGTTCCGATGGTCGCGCTTCGTGGAGAGTTCCAGGGCTTTGGAATTCCGACGAATGCGGCAGCCGAGGCGGACCCGCCGGATGCACACTTGGTTCGTAGGGGCGAGACGCTCAGCCAGATCATCGCTGCTCGCTACGGGCGGTTCGACACGCAGCTGCTACAAGACGTCCTGGACGCCAATCCCCAAATCGGCGATCCGAACCTGATCGTTGTTGGCTGGACAATCGCCCTACCCGACGAGGAGGCTTTCATCGAGCCACCGCCAGTCGCTGCAGACGTGCGGGGCGAGGCGACGTGGGCGGTAGTGACCGTCGGGCGCGGTGACACGCTGTGGGACATAGTCGACCGCCACTACGGACACGCGACGGCGGATCTCGTGTGGGCCACTGTCGAAGCGAACCCCGGCCTCTCGGATCCGAACCTCATCTTCGCCGGCCAACTCATCACGCTTCCACCGACCGCCGTCGGGTCGCCGGCTGCTCTGCCAACTGCGAGTGCGCCGACCGCGCCGGGGGCGCCGGACACCACCACGGTGTCTACTGCGCCCATCGTCGTGGTGCCTGCGCCAGCGGCACCGGGCGCCACCACCCCGCCGACTACCCCCCTCGTCGTGGTTCCAGTCGAACCGTCGGAGAGCCAGGTCACTGAGCCTTCGCCGTCAACGGCGACAACCTCGTTGGCTCCTCCAGTCGCGCAACCGACCGTGGCGGTGCCCGTCGCCACGTCCACCGCTTCCATTGTGAACATCAACGGGTCTCACGTCGCGGACGAAGAAGTCGGACCATCTCTCGCTCAATTGATCGGCTGGACCGGGGGTGCGGGCCTTGCGGCCGCGCTTCTCGGCCTCGTCGTACGACGCCGTCGGCGACTCCCACTTGCGGACCGATTGCAACGACCGAGCAAACGCGCCGTCGACCTCGGAGTGGCGCTTCGTGAAACCGACAATCTCTCCGCTGTCGACTGGGCAGCCCGGGCTCTCCGAACAGTGGCTGGCCGCCTCCGACCTCGACCGGGCGAACCGACGCCCGTCCCTCGATTTTTGCGTCTCGCCGGCGATCAGATCGAGTTGGTGTGGGACACCCCCTGCACAGACTCGCCTGATCCCTGGCTGTCACCTGACGGCGGCTGGTCGTGGACGCTTGAGCGCTCGATCGAACGCTCAGCGCCGGACAATCCGAACCCGTGTCCGTGTCTGGTCACCATCGGTCGCCACGGCGGGGTCGACGTACTTCTCAATCTCGAAAGCTGCGGTGCGTTGGCCGTGACCGGCGACGCCGAGATCGTTGCAGCGGTCATGCGATCGATGTCGACAGAACTGGCCTGCAGCGCTTTCGCTGACACGCCCACGGTCCTCGTCGTCGGGGCCGGCCGCCTTCCGGGTGAGCCGGAGCACGCCCGTCAATGCGAGGCGTCGGAGGCGATTGGTTGGCTTCGAGACCGGAGTGAATCCGCCGGCGCCCTGCTCGCACATCGCCGTCTCACATCGCTCTTCGCGATCCGAGCCCGGTCGCGCGCCCAGGACGGGCACGAACCGGTGATCATCGTCATCGACCCGACAGCGGAGTCGGCCGATGACGTTGCCACACTCATCGGCCTCGCCAACGGAGACCTCGGCGCCGTTGTCGTCGTTGCTGGCGCGCAGCCCTCAATCGAATGGCAGCTCGACTTCTCAGCGGACGCAGTCACGATCCGACCTCTCGGGCTCGTGCTCGAGCCCGCTGTTCTCACTTCGTCGTTGCTCTCGGCGATCAGCGAAATCGTGCCTCCACCAAAACCAGAGGAAGACGAGATTGATGCGGACGAGGAGGTCGAGTCCCCTCAACTTGAGCTGGTTCTTGCGGACCACTTCTCCCGGAATCAGATGATGGCCACTACTGAGGATGTAGGTCCCGAATCGGTGGCCGACGCGGAGCACGATTGGGACGTCGAGCTGAAGGTGCTCGGCCAGGTGCGCAGCTCGGGTACCAAGCAGCCGCTCACACCGACAGAACTCCACCTCGCGATCTACCTCGCCTTCCATCGCAATGGCGAGAACTCGGACACCATCGCGACCATGGTCTGGCCGAAGGGCGCAGCTGACCGAACGATCACCAACGCGATGGCGAGTCTCCGCAGAAAGCTGGGCACCGGGTCCGACGGCGAGATGCTGTTTCCGCTTGGCCGAGACAATCAGTACGTCTACCGGCTGTCACCTCGCGTAATCACCGACTGGGACCGCTTCGTTGCGTTGGCACGACGTGCCGATGGTCAACCTGCGGAAGAGGCCATCGCGCTCCTGGACCAGGCGTTGGAACTCGTCGACGGGCCTCCGTTCCGCGCAGCGACGGGCTACTCGTGGGCCTACAGCGACGGCACCGCCACGTTGATCGCCGAAACGGTCAAAGCAATCGCCCGCCGGTGCGTCGACATCCATAATGAACGAGAGGAGCCGCTGGAGGCCGCGCACGCCGCAGCGAGTGCGGCTAGGGCAGTCGACGTCACCGAGGGCGATGACTATCAATCGTTCGACGAGATCGCTCGCCGGGTGGGTGGCGACGGACCAGGTAGACGCATGCTCTGATGCGCTGGGTGAGGCGGAGGAGGTGTCCTAGACCTCGCGCTGGGTCAGCCAGGATTCGGAGGTCGCAGCGTCGCGGTTCGCCAGTTGCGGCTTCGAACTGTGCTGCCAGACGGAGGCAGAGCAATTTCACTCCCTATGGAGTTGTTCGAGGCTTTGGTAACTTCGACTGCCTGATGGCGAGGACTACCTCGTGATCGCCCGCAAGTTCGGCAACTAGCTCGACGGCTATATTCGGGTCCGACGAGCTTGAGCCCAGCCACCCGGTCCTCACTAACTGAGTAAAGGTATCTCTCGTCATGTGCGGCGTATTGTCGTATGACACCCGGAAGCCGCCGCGAGGTCCCGATCTGAAATGGCCTTCCTCGATGCCAACGCGGAGAAATTCCGCTGGGACGTACATCCCTCTCAGCGTGACGTTGTCGTTCGGAGCGAAGTCCTCTGCGCGGACGAACTTATAGAAGAACGGAGAATGGCCGAGCCGCCAGTCGGCAACCGCTGTCGCCGGTGGCCGGACCGTTGATGCGGCAGCCATGAGTTTGAGCTGCTTGCGCAGATCGGCTTCGTCCGAGTACACCCAGTCGGACCGCTGCTTTCCCTCGTCAAGTTCTTCGGTGACCCGTCGAAGCCGCTTGTACTGGACAAGCGATGTGCTCTTTCTCGCGTGATCGTAGTAAACGAGATCAACCCCGAGCACGTGCTCCAGCGGCTTGCGATTCACATTGATGATGGTCAACGTGGTCGTCGCATCGTCGATCCGAGAGGCAGAACCTGCGATGCGGGTCAGAGTTCCGTTGCCGTCAAATGCGAGTAGGTCAGACGCTATAAGGTCGTCCTCAGTGTCCAAGAGGAAGTATGGATTGAGCGCGACAGCGAATGCGATGCCAGTGGCATCGGGTGACCTGTTCGCCGTTGTGATCTCCAGAGCATCAGGCATGCCAGCGAGAATCGCAGCCAGCTGCACGGCATCTCGTTCCTCGCGAATGCGCTCTCCTTCGTTGCCCTGAACGACTATTGCGTTCTCCGCCACGAGTCGCTCCACGATCTCGGAGATATCTGGCTGGGCGGTCCGGAGATGTTCTCGGAGTAGACCAGAGGTGCGCTCAGTTAGAGGGATCGCGACCGTTCCTGGCCGGCCTGCGTCGGTAACGGCCGCTCTCGCCCGATCATCTGTAATTCGGGCGAGGTCGTCGAGTAGGACCGGTTCGTGGAGGAGTTCGAATGGCTCAAGCCGGACCCTTAAGCGATTCGTCGCGACGCGTTGCGCATTGCGGACCTTGGCGACTGCAAACAGGGCTGGCAGATGTGTCCGCTCTTCAAACCCGATGCACAGTGCCACGCTTGATACGGCGGGCCTTTCGCCCGCTCGAACGATCACCGTCCTGTACGGCTTCTCGAGCCCGTCATCTCCCGCGCCGATCACGTCGTCATCAAGCGCCCACACAACAAGTCGCGTCACGGTTCTACGCCGTTCAAGTCGGCGAACCATTCGTTGGCAATGTGAAGTCCGTTTGGGATTGGGCCAGGTTCACCGGCGTCCCAATCGTCAGGACCCCATCGGTCCCGCACGTCATCATCGAGCGGTGTTGTGCGCCAGTGCTCAACCATGCCGACCCGGTGTGCGGGGTGGTGCGCGCTCTCAGCGGCGCAATGAAGCCACCACACCGAGGCCTCTTTCTCGCGACCTTGCAGGGTTACGACGGCACCAACTCGATATCCGTAGAACGGTGGATCCCACGCGGGCACGTCGGGGCCAGTCATGACAGTGACGTGCACCGCATCGATCGCGTCGTAATCGTCTCCCGGTGGTCGCACCCCCTCAGCGCGTTTGACCTCTACACAGAGCAGGTTGCCAGTTGGATCTCCGCGGCTATGAATATTCAGGTCGAGTCGGCGGCGATCCTCGTCGACCCAGTGTGGAAAGCGCTTGTTCCGATAGTCGCCCGCTAGTGAGTACTCGACATCAATCGTCATCGTCGGGTCGAATCGCTCGCGATGCATCTGCAAATATCGGTCACCATGTATTGCCATGCGGCCAACGAGCGTTGTCTCGCCGACGTCATACCGGCGTTGAGGCACCGGCAACTGCTGCTGATCAGTGAACGTGCCTCGGATGGCATGGAACATCAGGTTGCGCAGATCGAGGAACGTAGTCATCGCGGAGTCGCCCCATCGATGCGGGCATCTTGATTGTCGCATACATCTGCGGACGTCCACGCCCCTCGTTCGACGCCCCATAGAGTCTGCGGCCTGATGGAGCGTCGAGACGACGCCGCCGTGTACGCAGGCGTCGCGTGACGGTGCGAGTATTGCTGGTGCGCGAACTTTGCGATCTTGACGTCGCGATCCCGTCGGATCCGTTCGACGACTTGCTGTTCCACTACACGACCGCCGAGAAGCTGGCACTGATGCTCGACGGTGGCGAATTCTGGCTATCGCCGTACCGTTATACGAACGACCCGCGAGAGAAGCAGGAGTGGATACCGAACGTGTTCGAGAACGAGCTCGCCGGGACTTCGCAGACAGGATTTGAGCACGAACGCCGTGAAGCTGACCGCTTGCTTCGGGGCGGTGCCCGGCTCGGCTGTCACACAGTCGATCGGACACCTTCGGACGAAGACGACGGTCTGTTCCATCGTGGTTGGGCGCGTTCGAGGATGTGGGAGCAGTACGCAGATCACCATCGAGGCGCTTGCGTTGTGTTTGACAAGGCCGACTTGAATCTGGCGGTCGATCAGGGCACCCGGCATGGCAATGGTGACATGTGGACCTTCGGCAACATTCGGTACGTAGATCGCCCGATGCGCTACGACCTGTGGCTAGACGAGATCGAGCGCAACGGTCTGGAAACTGCCATCGCGGACCTGCAGACGGACCGCCGCTGGTTGATGGAGCTGTACTTCACGAAAAATCGCGATTGGGAGTCCGAGAGTGAGTATCGACAGGTGGTCGTGCTGTGGGATCTCCCGGTTGACAAGGCCGACGAACCCGTCAGGGCTCCGTTCGGCTCCGCTTTGCAAGCCATCATCGTCGGCGAGCAGTTCCCACACACCGAGCTGTCAGTTCTGAGGCATCGTGCACACTTCGCGCCCTCAATTGTCGTGGCCCGTTGCAAACGGGAACTCGGAGCACCCAGTTTGAGTTCTGTCTCGCTGTGAAGTCGCGGTCGCCACGACCCTGGTCAGAAGGTACAACCCGTGCTGGCGAGAGAGCGTGGTGGTGGAGCGTGACCCGTTTCGTAGATGTCACGTAGGAACCTTTGTGGACATCGCTGCGTACCGTCGATGCGAATCTCGAAGTGGAGATGCGGTGCTCCGGATCGGCCAGTGTTGCCCGACCACATGAGCAGCTGGCCGGTTGCGACGGTGGCCCCGACTATCACCCCGTTGAGGCGGCTGCCGTGGCAGTAGATGTAGTGCGCGCCGTCGTCGCCGTCGATGGAGACGCCGACTCCGCAGGTCCGGTCACAGCGGCCGAGTTCCCAGCAGTTGTATGGCCAGTTGACGATGCGGGTGATGGTCCCGCCGCGCCCTGCATAGACAGGCGACCCGACCGGAACCAGGAGGTCGACGGCGGGGTAGTCGTGGTGCGGTTCGTCGAGCATCTTCGGGCGCGCTGTGATGAGGGCGCGATCGATCGAGAGCGCGTAGCCATCCTCGGACGGTGTCGTGCCGGCGCAGCTCGATGCGGCGTCGACCGCAGCGCTCTTGGTCGCGTAGACCGCAAGCCAATGCTGTTGGTATTCGCGCACCGTCAGTCGGTTGCCGGCTGACGGGTACGGGATGACGTCGAGTTGGCTGGGATCGGTGGCGGCCCTCGGCCAGTACCAGATGATCGGGACGAGGGCGACGTCGCCGTACGTCGCGAGGACGGCTTGGACATCCGTGGCAGCTCGGGCGTCCTGGACCTCGGGCGGCGCGAGATATGCAGACTCGAAGCCCTCGTAGTCGTTCCAAGTGCTGTCGATGTATTGGTACGCGCCTGAAGCTCCGCCCGTGTTCTTGGCGATCGTGTAGTCGCTTCCGGACTCGATGGTTCGGATCGTGTCGAGGATGGCAGCGAGCTCTGCGCAACCCGCCGCGCTGGGTCCGCCGCTTCCGCCGATGACTACGGGGATGCCGAGGAGTGCGCCGGCGAGGAGAAGGACGGCGATGAGGGGCGCTTTGACAGTCACATCAACTCATGCCTGCGGAATCCGGGTTTCGTGACGACGGCCGTCACGAAACCGCGATTTCAGAGGCATGTGTTGGTGACGGCCCCAGAGTGCGGCCGGCAATAGCAGGAGGTGCAGCAATGAAGGACACATCGTGCTCTGTGGGCCGTCACCAGCTCAGTCGGCGGGTCGTCAGCTTGGTCGTGGTGAGCGTGGCATTGGTCGCAATCTCACCGTCGTGGGCATCTGCGGGTCCGGTCGACGGCTCGCCTGATTCGACCGGGATGCCGGGTGCCCATCTGGTCTCGCAGTTGGTGAACTGGTTGATGTGGGTGTCGCTGATGGCATCGCTCGGTGCGGTGTTGTACGGCGCGGCGATGTGGCGTGGGGGAGCGAAGCTGGGCAATAGCCCGCGTGCGGAGGACGGTCGGCACTACGTCGCTGGCGGTGCAATCGGTGCCCTGCTGTCGGGTCTCGCCGTGGTGCTCGTGAACACGCTGTTCGCTGTCGGCCGAGCGGGGGGCTGAGCGATGACGAAGCTCAGCGCTGCCGCGATGGCCGTCGTCCTTGCCTTCGGCCTGGTGGGGTGTTCGACTGACAATTCGTCGCCTCAGCAGGCCTCACCAACAAGCGCGCCGGCCTTGACGATCGTGCCGACTCAGTCCGCGGAGTCGAACCCAACGGCGTCGACTTCCGGCGGTTCAGTCCAAGCGGCAGTGGCGTATGTGGCCTCGACCGACGAGCTGATGGCACACTCGCCGGTGGGGCGTCGCGAGATCTTTCGCAAGCTGGTGACCGCTGCCGCGCTCGAGGGACAGCTGACTTCGTTCGAGTCCGCTGCTGAACAACTGGCTACGACGTTGAACGTGCCGGTGGAGCGACTGGTGTGGGTGGAGGCTCCGATCACGGCGACTGTGGTCAGCGGGACAGTGACGTCGGCAGCGGTCGACGTGTGGACCGTCTCGATTCTCGGCTCGCCGACGACTGGCTCGCCGCAGCAGGTGTGGCGCACAGTTCATGTTCAACTCGAGCTGGAGAGCGGCCGCTGGTTCGTGGACTCGGCGACCGCCGATGAGGGCCCAACTCCGTCCGCCAATGAGCTGGCGATGCAGGCCAGTTGGAAGCAGTTCCAGGTCGTCGCGTCGTGGCCCGCCGTTGTGGAAGGCGTGGGGTTGTGAGCGCCCCAGCGATGCCGGCGATCGGGTGGCCGTGGGACCCGATCGTCGATCTGATCTCGCTGCCGTTCGAGGCGGCCGCTGGTTGGGCGTGGGACACGGTGATCGGGGGCATCAACGACTGGCTGGCGAAGGGTTTCGTTCAGCTGGTCTCCTTCGTGTGGGACATCATGGATCAGACGACATCGCCGAAGCTGACGTCGGAGTGGTTCTCCAATTCGGCCGGCGCTCCCTACCTCACGGCTGTCGCGGTCGCGACCGGTCTGCTGTTGATCTTCGTGTTCTGTGCGCTGATCCAGGGGATCGTCGCCGGGCGACCGATGGAGCTCGTCAAGCGGATGGTGTTCGACACGCCGGCTGCCGTGTTTGGGATCTTGTTCACGGTCGGTTTCGCTCAGGTCGGCATCGATCTGGTCAACGCGATGTCGGATGGGATCTGGCAGTTGACGCGGCCGAAGGCTGTCAACGCTGTTGACGGGCTGTTGCTGACAGCGTCGAAGCTGACGCCTGGTTCGTTCCTGTCGCCGCTGCTGCTGTTGATCGGCATGCTCGGAATGCTGATGCTGTGGATGGTGCTGTTCGTCCGCGAGGCACTCATCTACCTCGTCGTGGCGATGGCCCCGATCGCGTGGGCGACGAGCGTCTGGCCCGCGCTTGCGTCGGTCCGCAAGAGGGTGTTGGAAATGCTCGCCGCGCTCATCTTCTCCAAGCTCGCGATAGAGATGGCGCTCGCTGTTGGACTCGGTGCGCTGGGTGGCGTCGGCGCGACCGGCAATCCGGGCGAGTCGACGGTCGGCAACGGACTGGCCGAGTTCGGGACGCTCGTGGTCGGGATCATCACGTTCGGACTGGCAGCATTCATGCCGTTCCTCGTGATCAAGCTCGTGCCGATCGTCGAGGCGGCCGCGATCGCGCAGGGCGTTCACTCAGCGCCCGCACGGGCAGCGCAAATGGGCTTGCAGTACAGCTACTACCTCAACGGCATGCAGTCCCGTCTGGCCGGGACCGGCAAAGGCGGCGGCGCTGCATCGGCCACCCGTCAAGGCTCGGACCCTGCGACGCGAAACGTCGGGGGCGGGCAATGAGCGACGACACGATCGGTCAGGCTCGCCGCTACCGGTTCTCGCCCTTGGTCAAGGCGGGGCTGTTCGGGACGATGCCGACTTCGCAGATCGTTGTGCTGGGTACGGGTTGCGGGCTGTCGTTCGTCGGAATCCTCATGCGATGGTTCCCTTGGGCGTTGCTGCCTGCCCTCGTCGGGTCGGTGGTCGGCTTCAAGCGCGTTGGCGGCTGGGCGCTGCACGAGATCATCCCGCTCAAGTTCGCCTGGCTGTCGCGCCGTCGACAGCACCGCTGGTTCCGCTCGGTGCCGATGCTGACCCCAACCGCGCGGGGCAGAGAGGTACTGCCGCCCGCGATGATTGGCCTCCGTTTGCTCGACGTCGATGCCTCGTGGATCACCGCACCTGGACGGCTGGCGGGAGTCGGTGTCATCCACGACGTGTCGGCAGGTTTGTTGACCGGAGTGCTGCGGGTCAACGGCGACGGACAGTTCTCGCTGACCTCGGCGCAAGCGCAGGACGGACGCGTCGCGCTGTGGGGTGATGCACTGGCCGGGTTCTGCCGGGAGCGACTGACCGTGTGCAGGATCGTGTGGCAGGAATGGTCGACTTCGACGTCGGTCTTGACGACGAGTTCGAGGGCTGAGCACTCGCAAGCAGGTGGGCTTGCCGACGCGGCCGCTGACTACGTCGAACTTGTGACTCACGCCGCTCCTCGTTCGGTCACGCACGACACACTGGTTTCGCTGTCGATCGACCTCGCAGCAATGCCGACGAGGCGCACCCGACCTGTCGACGCATTGGCTGGCGGCCTCCAGTTGCTGACTGAGGAACTTCGTCTGTTCACGGCTCGGCTCGAGGGAGCCGGCCTTCAGGTCGAGCCGCCACTGTCACCGGCGGATCTCACGGTCGCAGTGCGATCCCGATCCGGCCCGTTCGCCGAATCTCAGGCGAGGTCACTATCGACATCTCTCGCTGCCGGGCTTGGCGTGACGACCGGCGATCTGATGCCGATGGCCGTGGACGAGAAGTGGGATCACGTGCGGGTCGATCGCGCGATCCACCGGACTTGGTGGGTCGAGGGGTGGCCGCGCCTGGAAGTGCCGGCGGCATGGATGGACCTACTGTTGCTTGGCGGCGATTGCACCCGCACGGTCACGGTCGTGTTCGAACCCATCTCCCCGTCACAGGCGGCGCGCTCGGTGGATGAGGCATCGGTCGCGTTGGAGTCGGCCGAAGCCGCAAAGTCGAAGCGAGGCTTTCGGATCCGTGCGGGTGAACGTCGGCTACGCGACGAGGTGGAGCGACGAGAGCACGAATTGGTCGCCGGCTATGGCGATCTCGCCTACTGCGGGCTCGTGTCGGTCGCAGCGCGCAGCCTCGATGAACTTGATGACGCTGCCGCCGACTTCGAGCAGTCGGCCGCACATGCCGGCGTCCAACTCCGCCCGCTCGAAGGTCGCCATGCCAGCGGGTGGGTCGCCGGACTTCCGCTCGGTCGGACGCTTGCCGAAAGGAAGAACCGATGAGCGTGCTCCATCGCCGAGCGCCCGGTCTCGTGCTGCCACGGCACCGTGGCACCACAGCGAACTTGTCGACGCTGTACCCGTGGCACACCGGTCCCGGTCCGACCACGCGCGGCCCATATCTAGGTGTCAACGTCACCGGCGGAGGGACCGGCTGGTTCTACGACCCGTTCGAGCTCTACGGAGGCGTGCTCACCGACTCGAACATTCTGGTCGCCGGCCGACCGGGCAAGGGCAAGTCCACTGCAGTGAAGACCTTCCTGTACCGAGAGCTCGGCGTCTATGGGCAGCGCCGGTTCATCGCGATCAACGACCCGAAGGGTGAATACGGCACGCTCGGCAAACGGCTTGGCATGCCGGTGATCAAGCTCTATCCGGGCGGACAACATCGACTGAACCCGCTCGACCCTGCGCCAGGCGACCGCGATGACAAAGGGCTCCTCGGCCGTCAGCGACTGGTCACAGGAATGCTTGCTGTGGTGCTCGAACGCCGTCTCGAACCCGCCGAGGAGTCGCTCGTCTCCGGGTCGATCGCGCACCTCGCAGGCCTCGGCGAACGGTTCGACCTCGGCGATCTGGCGCGCATCGTGGGTGACCCGCCTGCAGAGCTGCTGGCGCACGCAGAGTTCGGTCGACTCACCGACATCGAACTCCGCGCCGCGGTGATGCCGGTCCGGTTCGCGCTCGGCAAGCTGCTCGACCGGACGCTGCGCGGCATGTTCGACGGACCCACCAATGTCTCGGTCGATTGGGAGGCGGGACCTGGAGTTGTCATCGACCTCTCGGCCGTCTTCCAAGATCGTGAGGCGCTGCCGCTGGTGATGATGGCCGCCACTTCGTGGCTCCAGTCAGCGATGACCGCGCTTGCACCGGGTCGTCGCGGGCTGCAAGTCGACGACGAGGTATGGGCGCTCCTCGAGAACGAATGGACCGTCCGCCATCTGCAGGCGCGCCTCAAGCTCTGCCGGCACTGGGGGATCTGCAACATCCTCGTCTGCCACCGCCTCTCGGATCTGCGGGCCCAGACTGCGGACGGCACCGCTGCCCACAAGGTGGCCGCCGGTCTCCTTGGCGACACTGGCACCCGCGTCTTCTTCCAACAGGCACCAGACCAAGTCGCCGACGCGCAAGAACTCCTCGGCCTCACCGACGTCGAGGCGCAGCTCCTCCCTCGGCTCGTCCGCGGTCGAGCGTTGTGGCGAGTCGGCGAGCGCTCCGCCGTCGTCCAACACGTGCTGTCCCCACGCGAGGCAGGATTCTGCGATACCGATCAGGCGATGAGCGCGTGATGCGCGGCCGATACGACCGCGATGAACTCCTCGCCCGCACCGACCTCCGTCTGCTGCTCGACGAACTCTGCGGAGCACCAACCGCCCTTGGACGCACAGCGCGATGGCGATGCCCAGAACCCGAGCACGATGACGCCCACCCCTCGGTGACAGTCACGACCGACCGACGGGGAATCGAGCGTTGGACGTGTTGGTCTGGCGGTCACCACGGCACGGCGATCGACGCCGTTCGCGCCGCACAACGCATCGGCAATCGAGAGGCGTTCGACGAACTCGCTCGCCGCGTCGGCCTGCAATCCGACCAGCCGACCGCGAGACCTGTTACCGCGCCTCCGCCTCAGCGTGAGCCTGTTGCGCTGCACCCCGATGCGATCCGCTACGTCGAGGCATGCGAGCAACTTCTCTGGAAGCCGATCGGCCGACCAGTACTCGAGTACCTGATCAACCGGCGAGGCCTCGATCCCGAGGTGCTGCGCGTGAACAGAGTCGGGGCCGATCCCGGAAGCAGCCGCCTTCGTCGGGTGAGCGGGCTTCCGAGAGGTGGGCCCGGCGCAGTGTTTCCCGCAGTCGATGGCGATGGTGAGATCGCGTATCTGCAGACGAGGTACATCGACCCAAGCGGACAACGAACCAAGTACGGCAACCCCACCGGCCGACTCGGCGACAACCCTCGCCACGGATGGACGCGACCCGCTGGAGCACAGAAGTACCCGATCGTCATCTGTGAAGGGTTCCCTGACGCCTTCACCGCCAACGGTGCCGGCTACAGCGCCGTGGCGGTCCTCGGTGCGTTGAATGCAACGACGATTCTCGGCGCGGCTCTCGTGCCGCGGATCGGGACCCGACCGGTGATTGTCGCGTTTGACGGCGATGCCGCAGGAAGGGCTGCATCTCGAGTCCTCACCGAAAGCCTGTCCAGTCATGGCATCATGGTCGTTGAGCTTCCCCTTCCTTCTGGATCCGACCTCAACAGCTGGGTGCACGCCGCCCGACAGGTTCCAGAACTCGGCCCTTCATTGCGGCCCACACCCACAGCCGACCTCGCCACCGTCCCGACGCTGGCGATCAGCGGACCGTGATCCAAGGAGCGAAGCAGATGAGTTTCGAACACCCCGAATACTGGATGGCCTACCTCTCCGACGGAGGGGACGCCCGATCCGACGAAGTCACTGTCGTCGCACCGGAGATCCTGCAGCGATCGGCGTTCACCCGTGACGCGCAGGTCCTGCTCGCCGCGGCCGACTGGTATCACGAACGCCATGCGACGGAGCGGGTCATCTTTGCCGCAGCCATCACCCGCTGGCTTTACGTCGAGTACGAGCAGAGTTGGCTTGGCCTCGATGTCGACTTCGACGACGCACTCGAAGACCTCGACCACCACGCTCCCGCCTTGCTGATCCAAGCCTCACCGGTCGCACGCGCGATCGTCGCAAACGCCGCGATCCATATGGAGATCATGTTCGTCGGCGAGCCTCTTGCCCAGAGTGCGGACGATCACACCGAGCACGTTCGCAATGCAATTCTGGGCGGCCTGCTACGTGACTGGGCACCGTGCATCAGCCGACGGGCAGCCAGGTCGTAGACCGTCCCTTCGCCTGCCCGCGCCGAGCATTGAGCGATACGTGCGCCTCGGCCTGTCAGTCATTCCGGTCTGGCCGACCAGCTCGCGCGTCGTTGTCTCGAGCGATCGCCCCGAGCTCTCGTAGATCTCGTCCGAGGCGGACGGTGAGTTGGCGGAGTTCGAGCAACTCGTTGATGATCGCGATGGCGTGCTCGCGACGCACCGAGGCGTTGATCCCGTTCGACGATCGCACGATGTCGGCGCGAATCTCGGCGAGCTCGCGATCAGTCGGCCGAACAGGGCCACGGAACGTCGTCATCGCCGTTGCCGGGCCTTGCGCACCGTTGGAGTGAGAATGGCAGCCAGGTCTTCGAGTCCGCCTCGCACATCGGGCCACGCCAGCCTGACTCGGGCCAGCGCTGCGATCAGTTGTTGCCGTTCTGCGATCAGGTGGTGCCAGGCATCGACAACGGCCGCGGAGTCGATTGGGTTGAGCGCCCGGCCCGGCTCGTAGTCGGCGATGATTGGTGGGCCCGCCGATCGATCATTCGCATCCCGACAGTATCGAACGCGCGTTCGGCTCGATGCAACCCTCGCCGACAAGGGCGGGCTGTGGCGATTCGGGTTGAGTTGGCTGTTGCCGTACGCCACTCGAGCTTGAAGTAGCTCGGTTGGCCATGGCCACGAGACGCAGCACCGGAGGCCAAGGGAGCCTGGGTCATACCGAACGCTCCCGGTCGGGCGTCGTGGCCCGCTTGCCTCGTCGGCGCTGCGCAGGCGCTGGTAAGGGACGCTCGCCGAGGCGCCGATATGAATCCGACGCTCAAGCCCCACAGCATGTAGTTCAGGGCTCGCGATACTCGTCCATTTCGCCGACTGGAGGCGCGCAGCCGGAACGTTATGAGGCAAGCTCGGCCGTGGAGCCGCTCAATGTCGTGGTTCGGCTCGTTGACCCAACAGTCGCTCGATTGTGGAACGCGTGGCTTCGACCACGTCGACTTGCACGCTGGGATTGTCGGGCAGAAGACGGTAGACGAAGCAGTTTCCTTCGCCGACGGTCAGCGGCGAAATCAGCGGCGACGGAGTCGTGACGATCAGGCTGCGATGCAATGGTGTCGAGGTCATCCCGTTCTTCTCGTGGAAGGGAACCAAAGCGGGCGAGCAAACCCCATAGATCAGTTCAACGCCGGCCTGGCGAGCGCGCTCCAGCGTCGCCGTCGCCAAAGCGAGACCGAATCCCCGGCCTCGGTGGTCGTCTCGGACGGCGAGAGTCTCCCAACACCAGACCAGCTCGTTGTGCCGACCATTTCGACTGAACCGGTTGCGTGCCCAGCTCACCCCCGTGACAACCGCGTTGTTCATCGCCACCAGGACGACGCCACGGTTGAGGGGATCATCCTCTCCTCCGACGGTGTGGGGGAGATCGGCGACTTCAACATCGAGGTCGCGGCCAAGCCCCGAACGGCGAAGAACGGTGAGCGCGGGCTGAACATCGGATCGTGTCGCCTCTCGAATCTCGATTGCACCCATCAGGCCACCTCCCTCAATGAGCAGCGAATCTACTCTCCATGTCTCGTGGCCAGCCTTGATCGGCAGGAGGGGCGAGTGGTTCGCGTACGGCGTCGACGCGATCGCTGTCCACCCGGAATTCCAGGGCGGTATCGGTGGTCCTCGTAGACGAGTTGGCGGCGAGACCGGCGCACGGTGGGCCTCACTGCATGCGAGTGCATGTAGTCGATACCATGTCGTGCTTCGGCCCGACGCCTCGCCACTTTCGAGTGACGGGGGACTGGACCCAACCGAGCCCACGCTCAGAATGGATGCAGCGATGACTGCTGTTTTGTTCGTACCTGTGCACGAAACGCTGGAAGAGTCGATGGATCTCCACGACCTAGAACGCTTCGTCGACCGATTCTGGCCGATCACACCGACGAAAGCGATGACGGCCGACCGTGTGGTCGCCGTCTTCAACGCTGCCCATTGGACTTGCGCGAGGCCGGTGGCTGCGTGGCGACTGAGGTTCGCCTTTCCGATCGATGGCACCCGGTACGCAGTCGCTGCGAACGACGAACGCAAGCGCACCGGTCTTGCGCTTGGCGGGCCGATACCGGTGCTGGATGCCTACCACGTCGCTTTGAAGCAACTCCGGCGACCACGAGTCATCGATCTGCCGGTGCAGCCGTTCCCGATCGAGAGGCAACTGCCATGATCGCCAGCGTCGGGGCCACCGCGACGGCGTCAGTCGTGTCGCTCGTTGTCGGCGGTGCCGTAGGTTCAACGCAGACGTACCTAAAGGGGCGGGGTAGCGAGGTGCTCGCTGCTCGCCGGCTCCGCAAGCATGGCGACCACATCGCCCTGTCGTCGCAGTATGGATCGTCGCTTGACAGCCGCAACGGCACAGCACTCGTTGCCGGCGTCGCCGCTGCACCCAGCATGTCCTTAAGGCGGAAGATCACACTCAACGCCGACATCGTCGAAGAGTGGAGACGAAAGCTTCCCCAGGCGGCGGCGCTGCCGCGTGACTACCTGAACCCGGACGAGCTCATCCGATACCGAGTCGACGACTTCAACGACCCGCGCCAACTCGTCATTACGCCGGCTGGTCTGATCGACACGACGCAACCTGTCGAACATCACATGGATGCCAACAACGACCCGGCCGTCGACCTCGTCGCCTTCATCAGCGCCATCGTCCCGCCAGTCGTCGCGATCAGCGACGGTGCGCACCGCCTGCTGTTCGAGGACCAGCTCCGCACGAAGCGCCTTGATTGGAGAATCGAGTTAAGCCGATCGGTGCAAGGAACGGACCGCATCAGCGCGGCGTACGGACCCAGTTCCGCCAAGCCGTGGCGGTCGATCAAATTTCCGAAGTCGGCACCGAGCGCTGCAACACCCGGCCAACAGGCGCCTATGAACCAAGACGGCCTCGGTGCCGATCAGCTGCGCAACATCGCCGCCGACACCCGACCGGCCATCATCGTCAACGCCGCAGTGCGGTCACTGGTAATGCGGTCCGGCTACTCGGGGATCAACGGCATGATGGCCGAGGTCGCAAGGATGATCGACGACGAGATCGCGTCGTACCGTCACGCTCACTATTGACGTTCGACAGCCGATCACTGACGGCGCTTGAACTGCCCTGAGCGTGCAGTCCACCTGGCCACCCACGGGCAGAATTCGACGCCGACACACACTCGGCACCGTCACGATTGTGCGATCCCACAGGCATGTGTTGGTGTGAACCACTTACGCCGCTTCCGCCCTCCATGTATTCAGTCGGTGCTGAGTTCGCAACAGAGAGCTCCGTTCGAGATCAGACATTGGGCCAGTCGTGTCGCGAGCGACCCGAAGGCTGATCAGATTCCGCCAAGCCGCTTGAGTCAGGAGACCATCCTCAACCGCTTGGACCAGGTCGCGCAGATCAAGGTTTGCCAGGACCTGTGTCTCGACGTCGTCGGTCGAGATAGCGCCAAGGATCTCGAGGAGAGGTTCCTGGCAAGGGAGGGCCTGATCACCCTCGGTGGCTCGTTCGTGACGCCGGCGAACGCGGGCGATGATCTTGTCAGCGAGGAAATCGAGCGGCTCGGTGGGCTTGACGTCAGAGATGGTCAGGTAGGTAAGAGCGATGTAGTCGTCAATGGTGGCTCTCCACTCCTGTACGGGTCGGCGTTGGATGACGACAGCGCAGAGGCGTGGGTACAGCGCCCAGATGGCGACGATCGCGGCGTCGGCGTCTCGCCGCTGGGCTCGTTCGATCAGCCGCTTCAACGCGACGTTGTCGCCTTGTCGGATCGCCGCGATCTCCCTCACGAGCCGCACCCGATGTCGAGCCAGGGCCTGAACGTGGGTGGAAAGTTGCCTCGTGGTGGGGGAGTCGATGGTTGGCTGCCGGTCTGTTCGTCGATTGGTCATTCCGCCACGCTGAGCGCGGGACGTCATCGATCTCTACCCGCATCCCTACCCGGATGGCCTGTCACCTGGCCGTTCGTGACGTGCTGGATGAGGCCGACATGGTGAGCGACCGCGGTCAGAGACTGTCGACCGTCGAGACTGCAGTCCTCGTCTGCGCGGGCGTGGCGCTGTCGGCGGGTGGGGTCGTGTGGGCGGGTGCCGCCCTCGCAGCGTTGATGGGTGGCGACCGTCTTCTCGGCGGATTGTCAGAGGCGCTGCGCGCTTCGGTCAAATTGCCGAACCATTTTGGAGAGCCGAGGATGGCCTGGCGAGATCCTGCGGATCAACATGCGCTGCCAGGCCCCGTTCTCTATTGGCTGGCGACGGCACTGGTGGCTGCGGTTCTAGTGGCGATGATAATCGTGTCCTGGCGCGCGTGGCGCGCCAACCGTGATCGAGGAAGAGTCCGGCTGGGGGTCGAGACACGGGCACGGTTTGCGACGACTCGCGACCTTGCGCCGTTGGCTGTCGAGCGGCCGGTGCTCAGTGGTCGGTTTGTGCTCGGTCGCGTGCACGGCCAACTCGTGGCCACCGAGGATCGTCGGGCAGCCGAGGCAGACCCTGACGGCAAGCGTCGGCGGAGCAGTTTCCGGCAGGGTGATCGTGGGTCGGTTGCGGTCATCGGTCCATCTCGTTCGGGCAAGACGGTGAACGTCATCGCAGGGCTCTTGGACTGGTCGGGCCCGGCCGTCGTTGTCAGCGTGAAGCGAGACCTGATCGACGCCACTCGGGTCGCACGCGATGTGTGCGGCGAGACGATGGTCTTCGATCCGTCCGGTGTGTCCGGTCTTGCCTCGGTCGGGCTGGCCCGCTGGTCTCCGTTGCGCGCGGCGAACACGCCGCGAGGAGCGCAGAAGGCTGCAGCTGCGTTGGCGGCAGCAATACCTCGTTCGGGTGTCGATGGGGGAGCGGACTATTGGGTCAAGCAGGCCGAGATTCTCCTGACCGGTCTTCTCGGTACTGCGGCGCTGGTGCCGGACCGGACGATGTTGGACGTGGCGCACTGGGTGTTCACGAAGAGCATCCCGGTGAAGAAACAGCCCAACGAGATTCTCGACATCCTCAGCGCCGTCAAGAAGGCCGGTGACCCAGCCGCATGTGAGGCGGCGGCCGCTGCGATGCTGCAGCTCGACGCGGTGTGGAACCTGGACGAGCGGGTGCGTTCGTCGGTTTACGCGACGGTGCAGACCGTCGTGCAGGCATGGCTCGATCCCGCAGTCGACGCCTCGGCCACCATTGACGATCCCAAGCGGCAGCGGTTCGTCGACCTCGACTGGCTGACCGATCCGACCGCTTCCAACACGCTCTACCTCGTTGCACCACTCGACGACCAGAAGCGGCTCGCCCCCGTTCTGGGAGGGCTCCTTGGGGACCTGAAGGACCAGGCCTACCAACGCGACATCGCCGGCATAGGGCTGCCACGTCCGTTGCTGATGGTGATCGACGAGGCAGGGAACATGCCGTTGACGTGGCTGCCCGAGGTTGCTGCGACGTGTGCCGGAATCGGGATTCTGTTGGTGACGATCTGGCAGTCCAAGGCCCAACTCGACGCAGCGTACGGACGTCTGTCCGACAGCGTGCTCACGAACCATCTGACCAAGATCATCTTCTCCGGGTGCTCAGACCCGGCCACCCTCGACTACGTCTCGCGACTCCTCGGCGACGAAGAAGTTCAACGCCGATCGCTCTCCTACGACATCGCAGGCGGAAGCGGAAGGCGCAGCGTCTCGGAGTCCGTGCAACGTGAAGCGCTCACACCGTTCCACCTCCTTCGCCAGGTGAGGCCGGGGGAGGCCGTCTTGATCCACGGCACCCTTCCGCCAGCCCATCTGCAAGCGCGCCAGTACTGGACCGAACCCGACCTGGCGAGGCTTGCTGCAGGCCATGCACCCGCGGCGTCGGATTCGCGGTTGAAGCGGCGGTCACGCATTCGTCGTAGGCATCGGTGATCGATCGGGCGGTGATCGGTGACGTCACAGGCTCATGGTCTCGGTCATGTCCACCACGAACGCCACCAACGAAGAACGCCTCGCCACCGCTCACGCCGTCCTGACTGCAGCGGTCGCCCAAGTCGCGAGCAGCGAGGACTGGCAGAACCTGCTGCGGATCTCCGGCTCGTTTCACCGGTACTCACCGAGTAACCAACTCCTGCTCGCGGCCCAGGGCGCCGATGGGCTTGTCGCGTCGTTCAACACGTGGAAGCACGTGCCAGCCACCGACGGTCGACCGTGCCAAGTCCGCAAGGGCGAGACGGCACTCCGCATCTACGCACCCATGCATAGCGTGCGTCGCGACGTCGACGAGGCCACCGGCGAGGAAGTCGTTGCGACGACCTCGGTGCGCTTCAAGCTCGTCCCCGTCTTCCACGAAGGCCAACTCGCTGCACCACCGGATCTCCCCGCACAGCCGAAACTCCTGCAGGGTGACGATCCTCCGGCCGCTGTGTGGGAGGCGATCGCCGATCAGATCAACGCAGCCGGCTTCGTTCTTCGCCGCGGAGCCCTCAAAGGACCCGACGGGCCGAAGGGCGTCACGAACTTCCTCGAACGAACGGTCACCGTGCGCGACGACCTCGAGGCCGCGCAGGCATTGAAGACCGAGATCCATGAACTGGGCCATGTGCTGATGCACGACGCAGAGATCCGCGAACCAGGCATGGCGCGCGAACGAATGGAGGTCGAGGCCGAATCCGTTGCCTACGTCGTGTGCGACATCCTCGGTGTCGACGCCGGCGTCTACTCGATTCCCTACGTCGCCAACTGGGCCGGGGCGGACGTCGATCGCGTCCAAGCCACCGCTCAGAAGGTGCTGACCACCGCGCGAGAAATTGTCATGTGCCTCGAAGCCGAACTCGGTGTCGACCTCCGCCCCAACCCACTCTTCTCGATCGGGCAATCGCCGCCGGAGCCCCAGATCGACGAACCGAATCCTAGAGCTCGCGAGCTGGTCGATGCCGCCGTTGGATCGACCGACCAGATCATCCACGACCACCTCGCCACCGGTCCGCTCAATTGGCAGCGCTTGGCAGCGTCGATCCCTGCCCTCGAGGAGCAACGGAGCCGGTCCATCGGTGAGGACCCCGCAGCGCAAGCCATCGCACTCGCCGAAGCCGGCGCGTCACCCGAGGCAAATGCATCGTTCCTTCGTGCCCACGGACTTGGCGGTGAGGCCATCATCGCGACGCTCACGGTCGCAGTCGCCGACGAGCTCGGTGAGTCGAGCACGCTGTACCGCCGAGCTGATGCTATGCGTGCGGCCAGCGACCCGATGTCGATCAAACCCGCCGTCGACGCGCTCGTCGCAGACCTACTCGTCTCAGCTGGCCAACGACCAGCTGCTGCGCGATACCTTGCAGAAACGAGCGGCCAGTCGGCGTCCGTCATCGACCTGATGGAGGAGCGGATCCGGCGAGGAGGTCCAAGTCAAACCGTTGGCATCGACCGACGCGCGAGTCGCGGACTTGCGCTCATTGATGAATGGACCCGACCAGACCCCTCCGACCGTCCGCCGAGCACACGATCTGTACAACCAAGTCACCCGTCGCCGGAGCCCCCCGCTGCGTAGCTCTGGGCACAGACGGAACAGCATGCAAAGTCGACACCAGACCCTAGGCCCAGCGTCTGGTTCGTTGGCCCACGCGTATGACCGGCGGTCGCCGCCGCTCGAGTGCGGCAGGACCGTCCGCGCGGTCTGGTCAGCGACATCCGGCGTATGGTGCGAGCTATGCGATCTCGCGCCGTTTCGGCGGAGTGTGCCAGCTCTCGATGGCCTGCGGGTTCCGCCATGCTGATGGCCTCGACGAGGCGCATCCCCGACGTTGCGGCTGCGCAGGTGCAGACTTCATGACCGTGATGCGTCTTCCTGAGCCAAGCCCAGTGTTCGAGGCGTACTGGCGCTTTGCGGCCGGCCGCCAGGACATTTACGAGCGCCGTCTTATTGGTGCGTCGCCGCCGTGGTCAGCTGACTCGATCTTGGCTTCGTATCGCTTTACGAACGTGTACCGTGCGTCAGATCGCGTCAGCCAATACCTCATACGGAACGTGATCTACAGCGGCGGTCGCTCCTGCGATGAAACCCTGTTTCGCATTCTACTGTTTAAGTTCTTCAACAAGATTGAGACATGGGAGCTCTTGCAGAATGAGTTCGGGTCATTGAGCTTGAATTCGTTTGACGCTTGTCGCGCCGATGCCCTATTAGCTGAGGAGCGTGGCCGCGGGCGGCGCATTTACTCCAACGCGTACATCATCCCGTCCGTCCCTGGTTGGCGATCACCAAAACACGCGGGCCACTTGCGTCTTCCGGCTGAACTCATCGCTGGTGGTCTCGCAGAGAGAGTTCGGGATTCTGCCGGGCTCGAAGACCTCTTCCTACAGCTGCGAAGAGCTCCAGGGCTCGGAAACTTTCTGGCCTATCAGTTCGCTGTGGATATTTGCTACAGTGAGGTGGTTGACCATGACGAAGATCAGTTCATCGTTGCCGGACCGGGTGCTCTCGATGGTCTCTCGAAGGTTTTTCCAACGATGGATCTCCGTCGTGCCGCTGACGTAATTCGCATTCTGACAGATCAGCAGGAATACTGGTTCAGTCATTTTGGTCTCAAATTTGAAGGACTGTTTGGGCGCCGCCTTCATCTTATTGATGTTCAAAATCTGTTTTGCGAGATCAGCAAGTATTCTCGGGTCGCTTTTCCCGAGTTTGCGGGTGTCGCGGGGCGCACTCGCATCAAGCAATCGTTCAAATCTGCGGGAGCGATGGACACACCCTTCTTTCCACCCAAATGGGGTCTAGCGCCCCCGGATTCTGTTCGGAGGGACAACGCTCCGCTGCAAGCCGAACTCGAATTCGTTTAGCGGACGTCTTCACCTTTGAGGAGGTGAGTCATAGCTGAGTGTTCGATGAACCAGGTCGGCAGTGAGCGTTCCACCATGGTGCTCGACAACTTGACGGAACGCCCGATAGCCAGCGAGCACGGCATGATGCCAGTCGGCGATCGTTCGGCTCGAGACCTCGAGGTGCGAGGTCATCTTGCCGCAGACTTTGAGGATGCTGGGCGGGACGTGGTCGATGTTCGCAAAGTACGAGTGTTCCCCCGCCATTGTGAACACGTAGGCCGTGAGCCCCTCCTCGATCGCAGCAGCTCGACCGCCGTCTTGGACCCTGTCTATCGAAGGTTGCTCTTTTCGTTTGCGATCAAGGAGCCGCCGAATTACCGGTGACCATCCGAGCACTGCCATGTGCGCCAGATGGAAGACATCGTGATAGCGGTAGTCATCATTGTGCTCGCTGTTGTCGTCCAGCGGGTCGCCGACGGCCGTGTCCCCTGCGTACATTCGGACTCTGAGTAGAGTTTCGCCGTGCTTCGATACCTCCTCTGACTCGACCAATGTGACGGTGAGCCGGTCAGGAAGTCGCTGTTCAGCCGACAGTCCAACGTCGAAGAGATCATGCGGAGCCAGCGGCTCGCCTGAACCGAACAAGTCTTGAGTCTTCTGCAGATTTCGGCGCGCGATGTCGCCGAGGTCAAGGTCGTTGTTGCGAGCGAGGGCGGCGGCATACCAGAGAATGTCGCCGAGTTCCTCTCGAACCTCGTCCTTGAAGGCGCGGTAACCGTGGACGTCTCGCTGTCGTTTCTTATATTCGGCAACCAGTTGGCCGACCTCTCCAGCAAGACCGAGCAACGGCATGAGGGGATCGCCCTCGGCGAGAATGTCTGTCGCTCCAGCGAGCTCTTGGTAGGTGGTGAGGTCCATGGATATCGGGTCCTCCTCTGGTTCCTCGCCGCTCATCGCAGCCCCAAGCTGGACGGATCTATTGCGGCAGCTTCGACCGCGAAGGCAACGAGGTAGTCGAGCGGAAGCCAGCCATGACCCCCGGCTCCCCAGCCGGGCCCCCAGGAATTCCGAACCAGAAGTCTGCGTGTCGTTCCCGTGCTATCAGTTGACACACCGACCGCAGTCACCGCGTGATAGTCACCGATCGCGGCATTTAGCGCAGGTGTGCGGATCTCCCCGCCGGCAGCAGGGTGTTCGAACTCCGGGGTGAGTTCGACGACCAGCACCATCGGGAGGCCTATGCCGAGTGTCGCCTCGATGTACTGCTCGATGCCATCGTGCACTAACGGAACGGTGAAGAGGGCGGCCGTGTGGAAGTCTGCCGAGGCCGCCGCTTGGGGCGCGGGTTGGGAACCCGCTCCAAGGGTCAGGTCATAGGGCCAGACCCGTTCGTCCGGTTGACCCATCGTTGCGACGGCCCCGGCCACGGCCGCGACGGTCGTGCCGAAATGGCTCGCAGCACCGGCGTTGACACAGTGTTGCCACAGCGGTTCGACGGAGAGTTCGCCGGGTGGACGTCCGTTGGACGCCATTGCCGCCTCGTGGGCGGCGCCGACAGAGAATGGGACACAGAGTGGTCTTGGCCCTTGGGACCGTACCCCCGGGATCAGAGGGCGAAGATCGATCGGCCCTCGAGACAGACTGGCGGCCAAACGTGCTGCGTCGTTGCTCACACGGCCTGATTTCGGGTGTCAGGCCTCATCGTCGCCAGCCGGAAGAGTCTCGCTGTCGATTATTGGATCCAGCGGTCGGTCCAGCTGTCGTTGTCGGAACTGGTGGGTCCAAATTGCGTCGTCTTCGTCTGCGAGCTGATCGACTGAGAAGCCCACCCGACGGGGTTCGACAATGGCGTGCAGCGTGTACTCGTCGACTGGTTCGGAATCGTCGTATGGGTTCCGGTACTCGAGTCGTATTGTCGTAGGGCCTGGGCGTCCGAATCGGATGCCGAGAATCCTTCTGCCTGTCCCTGCAATGATCGCGTCGTCGGCCCGAGCGAGTTCATCGGCATGTTGGCCAGCCAATCGATCGAGCCGCGCTTGTCGCGCTTTCCGTGGCGGGAGCCACGCCGCTCGGGCGGGCAAATACTCGTCTCCAACGAAGTCTGCTCCTCGATGACTTTGGGTGGCCAATGGTGGGCTCGGCTCTATGGTGCGAAGTCGATTGATAGCTGCTCGGGATGTCTTTCTCGCCCGCGCCCCAGCGTCCTCGATCGTTGACCGAAGGTCCGCTACGGCGGCGGGCGTCGGAATAGGCGATTCTGCAGCGAATGGTGCCGGTGCCGGTGCGGGAGTCCCGGGCAGATGCTGACTTGGCACTATCCAGCGATATCCGGTGCTTCGGTTCTCTGGGAGCGAGAGCAGTACCTCGTCCTCGACGCGCAGAGCGAGGAGTTGATCATCCCAGTCCTCATTGACCGGCCAGACGTCGGCGTAACCGTTCACTGGTCGTCGGCCGAGAGCGAGGTCGGTCTTCACTCGCAGCGGCAATCTACTCCGCAGCGTGAAAGCGTGATCCGGCGTGATCAGTTCGAGGTGGGTGAGCTGTCGGACGGCGGCTTCATAGCTGACCCCGGCCTCGCGTGCGACGGCGTAGGCGTGTTCCGGTTTGATTGATTCGCCTTCAACGCCAAGACGATCGATCAGCGCAAATATGAGAGGCGCAGGCATGAGAAGGTTTGCTGCGAAGACCTGGGCTAACTGCTCCCGCTCCGCAGGATTCGTTCCGAAGATGTGCTCCTCGCCGTCGAGTGCGATGCCGTGGCCGAAGTCGAGCCGCCAGTGTCCGATCTCGTGAGCTGCGGTGTATCGCTGGATAGGGATCGATCTCTGCGTCGTGACGAGTACTCCGCCCACTCCCTCGGGTACGAACGCGCCGAGAAGGTTGTCCATTGGCAAGAAGGCGAGCCATAGGCCGAGGTCCTCGCACATACCGAAGACGTCGATCTGTTCCGTTTGATCGACGGTCAGCTCGTCGAGGAGACGTACCGCAGATTGGGCCGCCTCGATTCGTCGCTGCCAGCGACCTCCTTGGGGCGCCACCGAGCTACCGGTCCTCGCGATTGGTCGTGTCTCGTGCGGCGCGACGTACGCCGGGACCAGGCTTACCGGCTGCAGCGAGGAATTCGGCGAAGCGGAGTACCTGCTCTTTGTCACCGGCCGAGAGAGCAGACGTCGCCCGAAACAGCGGCTCGGCTTCACTCAACGGCGCATCCTCCTCGCCGAGCAGCCATCCAACTGGCCTTCGGTACAGTCGTGCCAGCCGCCGGAGTTCCAAGCCAGTTACCTTGCGTTTGCCGGCCTCGAGTGCATGAACGCTGGTGCGTGGTATACCCAGCGCCGCTGCCACGTCCTCTTGTAGCAGACCGATGTACTCGCGTGCTTCCTTCAGTCGAGCGCCAAGCAGCGCATGCTCCGACTCGTCGGTGGTCGACTTGCTTTGATCGCGCTCGCCATCCGGGGATCCGCCATTCTCATCCATCCTGTGCTCCTTCCGTCTCATTCGACTCAACCGACCGGTGGGCGCATGCGATCGCTGCCGCCCAACCCTGCTCGTGGCACAGCGAGATGTTCCAGTCGTCGAGACCTTGTGCTTCGGCGATGTCGTAAGCGCCGCCATGGAGAACGACTCGTGGAGACCCATCCGAAGCCGTTCGAATCTCTACCTCTAGCGGATCTACATCGCCGATTCCTCGTTGCAGGACCTTCATCACTGCTTCCTTTCCGGCCCATCGAGCGGCCAACCGCTCCACCGAGTCCTCTGCGTCAGATTGCTCGGCTGCAGTCCATGCAGCGTCGAGGAACGTCTGCCCGCCAGTCTGGACAAGGCTCGCGAACAACGAGATCTCCACTAGATCAATGCCCGTTCCATTTGCGCCGGGGTTCACGGCGGCAGCGCTCCAGGCCGTCTGCAACGCGGCGAGGGGCGGGTGCTGAGCCGAGGTAGCGATGTCTTCAGCCGCACGAGAGGCGGACACCGCCGAGCGAGCACGAGCGGCGAGCTGAGCGACAGCCGGAAAGTCCCCTCGCTGAGCATCGGCCATCGTTGCGTGGACGACGAGCTCGCCGAGTTCGTGTCCACTTTGCTGGCAAAGAAAGTGCATCAACGCTGAGAGACCCAACATGTTTCCGTACGCCTTCTCAACGAGGTACTGGTGCCGGTAGACCGCGGTGCAATGCAGCCGGCCCTTGTACAACGTGAAGTCGATGTGGGTGAGGCACGGAAAGCCCCGCGTTCGCTTGTCCGTCGCCGCGTAGATCTGCAGACCGTCGACCGACTCGGTTGAGTCAGCTGCGATGTCCATATCCAGCGTGTTGTTTGTTCTGCGCCCTGCATTCGCTTCCCGCCTCAGACTCAGGACGCGAGCGGCCAGCTGGTTCGGTCCGCCGGCTGCCTTGCCTGGCCAACTGATCATGCGACCGAAGTATGTCCCTCGCGAATTTCCCGAGGCCGTTGTCAGGAGGGGCAACATTTGGCCGTAGGAGTCGTAGAGAGCTCTTGCCGCCTCGTCCAACTCGGTCTGCAAGTCGGAGGAGATTCCTGGACACCAGTCGATCGACGGGTCCGGATACAGAGACGACGGAAAAATCGTCTCAGCGACAGTGTCGACGGATTGCGCTCCCGCACCATCAAGTGCGTCATCAATGACGCTGCGAACGGCGGCGACCTCGGTGCCTGGCTCGGTCACCGTCATGACCAAGTGAACCAACCGACCCCCGGGTTCAGCAGCGACGCGATCAATCGCCTGAGCCCAGGCTTCGCTCACGGTGCGAACGGGTGTGAGTGCAATCACGACGCCTTGACCTCACTTGGCACGGGGTGCAGAGTTCGATGTACGAGTCGTGCGACACCGCCAATGCTGCGCAGTTCCTCTCGACGCACCTTCGAAAGGTTCACGAGCTTCGGCCGGCCAACAGCGCTTCCAACCTGCGTCAGAAGCCAGACCGAAACCAGGCTCGGGATGCGGGGGCTGCCGTCCGGCGCCAACTCCGCAGTCGGACACGCAGGCTGGCCCACGCGCAGTAGCTGTGTCAGATCGCGCTGCAGATCGTCCACCGAACGCGAGCGGACTGATGCCAACGGCGTCGCGTTCGAAGGAGGGTTCTTGCGCCTTGGCGGCGCGATCGCTCCGGGGGAGATGATGTCACTCTTCACGACATGTAGTGTCGGATAATCCGACATGAAAGTCAAGTAGAAACTTCGACTTCGCGACACCGACCTCCTCGAACTGATCTCGTGGCGTCCCGGCGGCGAGCAGCGCACTCGGATGGTTAGTGACCGATCGCGCACGCACTCGAAATCTCGGGCGGTCGCGACTCGACCGCACGGCAGACTTACCTAATGGCCCGCTGGCGCAACCCCGAACTCGAATCGGTATTCGGCGGCGCGCTCGACGACGACTTTGGTTTCTCCGCCGAGAACGTCGAGCGAATCGTCGCAGCCGGCACGCCAGAGACCGACCTCCTTGAATTCAAGACCGGTCTTTACCAAGGGCCGGGGGGCGCACCGTGGACCGACAAGCAAGAACTATGCAAGGACGTGGCTGAACTCGCCAACCATCGAGGCGGTGTTCTCCTTCTGGGCGTCAAGACCACGGCTGGAATCGCCGTTGGATTGAGGCCGATCACGACAACGAACACGGACACCGAAGAAATGCGACTCCGAGCTGTCCTCGCCCAATACCAAGCGCCCTTGGCCCAGAGCTATTGCTACTGGATACCTGCAGGGGGTCCGAACGAGTACTACGTCGCCATCGTCGTTCCGCCGAGCCCGCGCCAGCCACACTCTGTGGTTCAGGTGAACGACGAGCGACGTAGCCACTTCTACCCTGTGCGTGACGGGTCTGGAACACGCTTCATGGCGGAAGCGGAGATCGGGGAGCGGTACCGGTTGCGTGACAGCGCCCGGCAGGATCAAGCCCGGCGGTTCGACTCGGTGATAGCGAGTGCGTGGACCGAGCTTGAATGGACGGGACAAATGTGGCTCTACGTGGCCGCTGTGCCCGAGTCGCCAGTCTCGGTTCAGCTCAATGCCGAAACGGTTCTTCAAATCAGTGAGTGGGAGCAGCATGAGCGACGGGAGTCGCCGATGGGCCGAACTCTCGACGCAGACGGTCACGGAATTCCGCGACCCGGTGGGGTGACGTTTACTGGGCTGAAGGTCGACCCGATGGCCGCCGACGTCGACATCTGTGACGCTTACGTGGAACTACATGTGGACGGGTCAGCCTTCATCGCGAAGCCGGCTCAGGCAGAGCTGGATTTATCAACTGGTGAAGTCTTGCTTGGAGAGTTCAGTCTTGTTGACGACGTCGTACAGCTTGTTGACTTCGCCGTGCGATGGACGGAACACCAGTCAGGACCCTGGGGGAACGCAATACTGCGATGCGGCTTCATGGACTCAGACCCCAATCGGGACCCGTCAGAGCTGACTTCAGGTCTGCGGCTCGCTCGTCGCTCTGTCGGTGCAACGATGATGCCCCGCCCGCGTAGCCGCACAGTCACACGTGCTCCGCACGCCGACGTCCTTGTCGACTTGGCGCACGTCGGCACGATGCAGGAGCGTCTGGTCGTCACATACGAAGCAGCGTCCGGGCTGTTCCATCACTTCGGCATCGCTGAACCCGATCAGCTGTCACCGGACGGCAGGATCAGCCCTGCTCGATTTGAAGGCCGCTCCCGCGAGGTATTTGATTGGGCCCAGTTGAACAACGTGCCCTGGTTCGGCGACAGAACTTGGTGAGAGCCTTCGGGCGAGCGCACACTCGAACGATTGCGCACCAGCACACGTCCAGTCCGCAGTCCGCAGTCCGCAGTGTCAAGCCTCGGTACCCGCTTGACAGGGTGACTTCGGTACCTACCTGACAGGTCGGGTTGGGTTCAGGCGGCGTTGATCCTGCGGGGGCGGCCGCCGGGGTTGGCGAGGGCACCGTGTTCGCGTGTGCGGTCGTGCTTGATCTTGTGGCGTCGGATCAGCTGTTCACCGATGGAGATCTCGAGCCGGTCACCGACGACAGCGACTTGGACCTGGCGTCGTCGGAACTTGTTCCCGGCCCGATAGCTGGCGCCGGCGAAGCAGACGTTGCCGGACGAGTCGACCTTGCGGGTCACGGTCACCACCGACGCCGTCGGGCGGGGCTGGGGTTCTTTACCGCGCACACTGCGGTTCATCCCGGCCGCCTGCTTCGATGGGTCGTGCCGGCGGGCGTGGGTCGCGATGAGCACACCGCGGTGATGGATCTGCACCAGCCCGCCATCACAGACCACGTCGACGTTCTGACCCGCGGCCCACACTCCGACCTTGTAGTACGCGGAAGCGAAACTGATCGTCCCCTTGGCTGTGACGCGTCGTGTCGCCGCCGGCGGCATCGCCGCGGCGGGATCCGTGGTCGACTCGATGACCGGTCTTGCTGGTTCGGTGCGGGCGAGTTTGAACCGGTCCCACGGCGTCGCCATCCCCAACGATTGATGCGGGCGGGCATGGTTGTAGTGCTCGACCCACACATCCAGCTGGGCCTGCGCGTCAGCGATGTCGGCGAACACTTTGCCGGTCAAGAACTCGGTCCGCAGCGTCTTGTGCCAACGCTCGATCTTGCCGGTCGTGGTCGGCGACCGCGGCCGCGTCAACCGGTGCTTGATCCCGTTCTCACGGCAGATCCTGTCGAACAACACCTCACCCGTGCCAGGCCCGAACCTGCCCGTGAACACCTTGCCGTTGTCCGTCAAGATCTCCGCCGGCACACCATGACGACGCATCGCCAACGCCAACGCGTCACACGTCGGGCGGGCGGTCGCCCGCTCCACCACGAACGCCGAGATGCAAAACCGGGAGTGGTCATCAACACCCGACACGATCTTGGCCTCCGTGCCGTCGGCGAGTTTCACGCCGCCGACGATGTCCATCTGCCACAACTCCATCGCCCGCGACCGCTCCCACCGCCGATAATCATCACGCTTACGTTTCCGCGCCGTTGGGGTGATCAGGCGTTGTCGGACCAGACATCGATAGATCGACGACAACGTCGGCACCGGTGTGATCCCCTCCTGGCCGAGTTGGTGTTGGATCGTGCGTTGACCCCACCCCGGATGCTCCCGCCGGATCGTCACCACCCTGGCCTCGACCTCGGGTGTCATCTGATGCGGACACGACAACGGCTTCGCCGAACCATCCGCCAACCCGGCAAGCCCCTGGGATGCGTACTTGCGCAACCACACGTGCACCGTCTGCCGCGTGACCCCGTTACGGCGGGCCACATCCGTCACCGACGCCCCCTGGTTCAACACCTCCACACGGCCTGATATCGCTGTTCCACGACGTTGAGCTCCACCAACACCAGCGAGACCCCCTCGACCCATGACAGGCCGGACGCGCCCGCCACCGAGAAGGCTGACCCACACCAGAAGCGCGAAGTGTCAAGCAGCTACCGGAGTCACTGTCAACCAGGAACCGGAGTCGCGTCCCGAAACTGTCGCCCACCTACCGGAGCCACAGTGTCAAGCATGAACCGGAACTGCACAGTCCGCAGTCCGCAGTCCAGACGTCGCCGGCCGCCCTTTTTCCGCCCTCGGTCCTCTGAACAAGAGAGGCCCATATGTCCTAAGCAGGACATATAGGCCAAAAGTTGCGTGGAGCTGGGGGAATCGAACCCCCCGGTCACCGACCGCAATCGCTGCTGATCGGAGGCCACGTCCCCATGTCAGACGGAGGCGCCGCATTTAGCGCGGTGGAGTGTGCTGCGGCCGACAACTCCGAATGGTCAGCTTTGCGGTAGGAGCGAGGTGCCGCAGGTCCTGGGAGCTCTCGGTTCACGGGTGGAGGTTCTGCTCCAGGTCGGCGAGCAGGCTCAGGTGCTTCGGCGTCCAGTTCATTGCCGTGCGGGTGATCGCGCTCGAGGACGGTTGGTCCATGGCGAACACCTGACCGAGCGGACCGAATGACTCGGTGGAAACCTGCTGCAGCGCGAACTCGAGCTTCCTCGCGATGACCTCGGCGATGTCGCGGACGGCGTCGCCTTCGTCGTCGACGGCATGCCATGAACTGCCCGCCGGGGCGTTCTCGAGCGCTAGACGGAACAGGATCGCCGCGTCGAGCGCGTGGACGGCGGGCCAGCGCTGGGCACCTTCGCCCGGGTAGCCGGAGACGCCGGTCTGTCTGGCGATCTGCGTCAGTAAGCCAGCGAAGCCGCCGGCGCCGTTGTTGTGAACCGTCCGAGGCATCCGGATCGCCGAGGTGCGCACCCCGCGCTCTGCGAGCGCGAGGTGCGCACCCCGCGCTCTGCGAGCGCGAGCGTTGCCGTGACGGTTCGGCCTCGACCACCAACGACCCCCTCGGTCGGGAGCGGGTCGGCCTCGGTCGAGACTCGACCCGGGATCCACGGCGTGCCGGACACGATCGAGAACGGGCGGTCGCTTCCCACGAAGACCTCCCCGATTGCGGTGATCGCTGCCGTCTCCTCGTTGATCGAAGCGGCCACCGCCTCTGGGCTGGAGAAGTCGTTGCCGACCGCAAGGTGGATCGCGCCGTGGGACTGCTCGGCCCCTCGGCGGATTGCGTCCAGATCGTTCAGGCCGCCGCGAATCGTTGCCTCGCCGGCCCGTTGCGCGTTCGCTGCCGAAGCGTCGGATCGGGTCAGAGCGAGGACGCTGTGTCCAGCGCTCAGGAGCTCGGCGACGACGGCCGAGCCGATCAAGCCGGTGCCTCCTGTAATGAAAATGTGCATGACGTGACCTCCGAAAAGCGATGGGACTGTTGTCTCGTTACCATACCGTGTCGACGGGACAACAGTTCCATCACTACGATGTTCTGATGGGCAGATGGGAACCGAATTCTCGAGAACGCCTGGTTGTCGCCGCCGTCGATCTGTTCAGTGAGCAGGGCTATGACGAGACGACGGTTGCACAGATCGCGAACCGCGCTGGGGTCACGAAGAGCACGTTCTTCCGGCACTTCTCGGACAAGCGTGAGCTGCTCGTCGCCGGCCAGGCGACGCTCAGCCGGTTGTTCGCCGACGGCATTGCGTCCGCACCGGCCGACGCAGGGCCGCTCGACGCGATCGCGGCAGGGTTAACTCGCGCCAGCGAAGCCCTTGGGCCAGCGAACCACGAACTCGCCCCCCGGCTCGAGGCTGTGATCGCCTCGAGCGCCGAACTCCAAGAGCGCAGCATCCTCAAGAGCGTTGGCCTCGCTACGGCGATGTCTGAAGCACTGGTCACCCGCGGCGTCCAGGAAGCCATCGCCCGCCTGGCCGCCGAGATGGGTGTCCTCGCGTTCCACCAAGGTTTCCTGCAGTGGTCGAGCGGTCCAGAGAGCGACAGCGCAGAGCTCGCTCGGCTAGCCCTCGCGTCGCTCCAGGATCTGCGAATAGCTGCCGCCTCACTCACGTGAACTCATGCCTAGCGGCGCCATTGCCTCGCTGGAGGACGCTATGCATGGACGAAGACATCTGACGCAGCGAGATCGGCAAAGAGCGTCGCTGTCCTCGACTTCAGGGCAGTCAAGCTCAGGCGTTATGCGGACTCGACGGCGTTGGCGAGTGCGAGCGCCAGGCTCGAGAGTGCGGCCACTCCGGCGCCGATGGACAGCATCATGGGATACGAGGCGTGCGTCACCAACACGGACATGATGGCCGGAGCAGCGAAGCCGAGATAGCTAAGCGTGTAGAAGACGGCAGTCAGTCCTGCGAGCTCGTGGGCTCGAGCGATGCGCTGGACGTGGAGGAGGCCGGCGACGAGGTGGATGCCATAGGCACAACCGAGTGTGGCGGCAGCGACCAGCACCAGCGCCACGGACACCTTCTCGGCGGCAAGCGCTGCAAGCGCCATCCCGAGGGCTGTCATTGCGAGCGCGATCGTCAGTGTTCGCGCAGACCCGAAGCGGTCGATCCGACGCGCCAGGGGCTGGACCGACACGCCCGATCCGAGTGTGATCACGGTCGCCAGCGCCGAGAACGCAACTCGAAGGCCGCCGACATGCGCTGCGACCAGCCCGGGCAATACAGCGTATGCGACAGCCACGCAGCCGAACACCCATGGGGCGGTCGGCAAGATCATCCGCAGGAACCGTGCATCGCGGAGCATCGATGAGCGCACTGCATCGTGTACCTGGCGGTCGGGAGTGTGGTGCACGACAACGGATGCTTGCTGTGGCACGCCGAGCACGAGCAACGCCATAGGAATCGTCAGGGCGATGTGCACCAGGTACGGGAGGACTTCCGGCGCCGGTGCCCATTGAGCGAGTGCCCCGGCAACTGCGGCGCCGAGGAGGAAGCCGACGGTGAGCGACATCGACGCTCGTCGAGCACCGACACCGTCGTCGAGCTTTCCACGGGTCGCCGAGGACACCGTGGGCGCGGCCGACAGCTCCTTGATCCACGAGGTGCCCACAGCCATCGCCAGGCCGATCGAGACACCGCTGACGATTCGCCCGACGAAGATCATCGCCGGAACCGATGCGCCCGCAGCTAACGCGGCGCTTCCTGCGATGGCAATGAACGGGGCTGGCACGAACAATTTGCGGCGACCGTGACGATCCGACATCGAGCCGCCGATCACGAGCGCCGGCACGATTCCCAAGACGTAAGCCGCCAACATCAGATCGACGGTGAGTGCCGACAGACCGCGGTCATGACGGTAAAGGACGAGGAGGGGGGTGAATTCGTTGCCACCCCATGCGACGGCGCCGGCGGCCAAGCCGACCCGTAACCAGGTTCGGCCGGGACCCGACGGTGATTTACGGGATGACAGGCCAGCACTCGTGAGCAGGGTCATGAATTGTCCGGTGTCCGGGATCTATCCGCGTCCAGGCAGCGCTCAGCGCGTTCACGGTCGACGGCGACGTTCTGGTCGCTCAAGAGAGGTGTCATGGACTTTCGGCCAGCTCGAATCTGTGTCGCCGCGTAACTGACGCCGTTGTCTTTTGCCGTCTGGCGCTTGCCGGGAGAAGACAGTGGGGTCACGAGCGTTTGGTCTGGTACCGCGCCCCGTTGCGATCGTTTTCGACTACTTGCCTTGCCACTTCGGCGCGCGCTTCTCGATGAAGGCCGCCAACCCTTCCTTTGTGTCCTCGGAGGTGCGCACTTCGTTGGACAGTCTGTAGGTAAGCCGCTTCAGCGTCGCGTCGTCCTCGTACGCTGCTGCGAGCACCACTTGGCGGCTCGCGTAGACTGCCAGTGGCGCCGCCGAGGTGATCTGACCGGCGAGCGTCATCGCTTCATTGAACGCCTCGCCGGGCTCGACGAGGCGGCTGATCAGCCCAAGTTCGTAGGCGCGTTTCGCCGACAGGGGCTCGCCGGTCAGGACCATCTCCATCGCCGTCGCCTGGCCGATCGCACGCGGGAGACGAAACAGCCCGCCAGCGCCGGCTATCAGATTGCGTTTGACTTCGGCGAGACCGAACGCGGCCCGCGTGCTTGCAACGACAAGGTCGCAGCCGAGGACGATCTCGCATCCTCCGGCCGTGGCGAGACCATCGACGGCGACAATGACCGGCTTGACACGGTCGCGGTAGACGAACCCTGCGAAGCCTCCGCGTTTGGTGGCCAACTTGGTTGCTCCGCCCGCATTGACGGCCTTCAGGTCGGCGCCTGCGCAAAAGACCGGTTTGGCTTGGCCGTCGGTGTTGCCACGCAGGACAGCGATCCACACCTCAGGGTCGTCCTCGAACTGATCGAGCGCGGCCTCCATGGCGTTGGCGACTTCTTCGTTGATCGCATTGCGAGCCTCAGGACGGTTGAGGGTGATGATCGCAACTCGGTCGCTGGTCTCGTATTGGACGACGTCAGACATGGCGGGCACTACTCGCCCTGGCGAATCAAGTCGGCGGCCCGCCACGCCAGCGCCATCGTTGGCGCAGCAGTGTTCCCGGCGGGCTGCTCGGCGAAGACGGACGCGTCGATGATCCGCAGCCCCTTGACGCCTCGTACGCGCAGCCGGTGATCGACGACATCGTCGTCGGCGGGACCCATCGCCGCCGAGCCGACGGCGTGGTAGATGCCCAACGGAGTGTCTTGGGCAAATCTGATCACTTCGTCGGGAGTGGAGACCGATGGCCCTGGCACGACCTCTGATTCGACGATGTCGGCCATCGGGCTTTGGGCGACGAGTCGGCGCGCCCATTCGAGCATTGGACCTGTCGCTGCCCGGTCTTCGTCGGTTTCGAGGAATCGCGGACTGATCACGGGCGTGTTCTCCGGGAGTGCGCCGCCGATATGAATCGAACTCTTGGTAGACGGTCGTATCTGCCAGCCGCTGAATGTCGCACCAGAGTATTTGGCGAGCTTCATCTTGTCTGCGCTGGTGTCCAACGCCAGCGGCATCCAGATCCCTTGGATGTCAGGACGGTCCAGGCCCGGCGATGATCTGAACGCACACGTCAGGTCGTAGCCGGCGGTTGCGATCGGTCCGCGACGGGTGAACAGGTACTTGGCCCCCTGGAGTCCTTGTTTTGGAAGGGTGTTGAGCTTCGACGTGAGCCCGAGGTTGCCTTTGACCTTGACCTGCAAGGTCACGCCGCGCTGTTCGATGACTCGTTCGCCGAGGTTCGGGCTTTCGACACGCAATTCGACGCCGGCCGCCGACAATGCCTGAGCGTTTCCGATGCCGGAGCGCTCCAGTAGCAAGGCGCTCTCCACCGTGCCGGCAGCGACGATCACCTCACGGGTGGCGGTGTAGTCCTGTTCGCTCGTTCCAGTCTTGGCGCGGACTCCGATGACGCGGTTGCCGTCGAAGCGGAGGTAGCCAACCCGGGTACGGAACAGAACAGTGAGGTTCGGGCGTTTGGCCACGGGCCGGAGGAAGGCTCTTGCGGCACTTGTACGGATGCCTTTCTTGATCGTTGAGGGCGTTGATCCGATGCGCTCATCATCGTCGTCGTTGAAGTCGGCGGTGTGTCGGAGACCCATTTTCTCGGCGGCGCCGACGATCGCTTGGCACACCGGTTCGTCGGGCTCGCTGACCGAGATCGAGACGCCGAGCGGTCCGCCTTCGCCGCGTATCGCGGAGGCACCGAGATCGTGATCTTCGATCGTTTTGAAGACGGGGAGCATGTCGTCCCAACCCCAACCCGGGTTGCCGCGCTGGACGATGTCGTCGTAGTCGGCTCTCGCGCCGCGCACGTACATCATCCCGTTGATCGCAGTCGATCCTCCGCTGACCTTGCCTCGTGTCCATGACTCACTCTGCCCACCTGGCCCGACCGGCTGGGTCGGATAGCGGTAGGTGTACCGCTCGCTCTGGAGCGTGAAGAAGAATCCTTTGGGGATGTGAAGGAGCGGGTTGGTGTCCCGACCTCCGAATTCGAGGAGGAGCACGTACACAGACGAATCCTCGGTGAGCCGGTTGGCGAGCACACATCCTGCAGCGCCGGCACCAATAATGATGTAGTCGTACGTCACGAATCGTCCTTTGGTAGGCGGGATGGCTAACTGGTGCTCCAGCTGTCCTCCGAGGTGCCCAGCGCGGCCGAGCAACCTTGCCTTCGCAGCACCGCACTGTACATCACAGAGTCGCAATCGGATCCAATTTATACCATCTTGGTTTCAGCTCATTCCTCGGCCCTGAGCATCACGGCCTGACGGACAGCGTCGATGTGTGGCGAGTCGCCCCGTTCAGTCGTGGAGCTGGTAGCCGCCGAGCTTGCCCCGGTAGAACAGCAGCGGCTGCGGATCGTCGGCGCTGTGACTCATCTCCAGGACTCGGCCGAGGACGAAGTAGTGGTCGCCCATCGTGTGGACCTCCTCGACCTCGCAGTCCATCCACGCGATCGCCTCGTCGAGGATCGGCGAACCGGTGGTGCCTGCGTGCCACGGGACGTCGGCGAAGCGATCATCCACACCCTTCTTCGCGAACCGCCAGCAGGCCGCACCCTGTGCTGCGCTGAGCACGTTCACGCAGAACTTCGCCGACGGCGCCATCGCGGCCCAGGTGTCGCTCGTGACCTGAGGCAGGAACCCGACGAGTGGCGGGTCGAGCGAGACCGACGTGAACGAGCCGATCGTGAAGCCGGCGGGCGTCTCGCCGGCCATGCCGGTGATGATCGTGACGCCGGTGGGGAAGTGGCCCATCACCTGGCGGAAGTGAGCGGAATCGAAGGCGGGCGCTGCGTCTGACATGACTTGCGAAGCTAACGCCCGACTCTGGATCGTGCGCTCGGGCGGAACGAATTGTCATATGGGCGCCAATCATTCCTAGATTGGATCCATGTCGAAGAACGGTGGATGGAATGTTGCCGCAATATGGGAGCGGAACGCCGACCGCTTTCCGGACGCTCTCGCTCAGATCCAAGGCGATCGGCAGACGTCGTGGCGTGAGTTCGACCGCCGCGCAGACGGCATTGCGGCCGTCCTTCTCGCAGGTGGGCTCGCTCATCAAGACAAGGTCGCCCAATACCTGTACAACTGTCCCGAGTACCTCGAAAGCATGTTCGGTCTGTTCAAGGCGGGACTCGTTCCCGTCAACACCAACTATCGGTACACCAACGACGAGATCGAGTACCTGTGGACGAACGCCGACGCCGCCGCAGTCATCTTCCACGGGACCTTCACGGAGCGGTGTGCAGTGCTGCGCGATCGTCTGCCGCTGGTTCGGCTCTGGATCTGGGTGGATGATGGAGCAGGCGCGTGTCCGACTTGGGCTGTGCCGTACGAGGTTGCTGCGAGTTCGATGTCGGTACGCGTCGAGGCGTCATGGGGTAGATCAGGCGACGATCTGTACATGCTCTACACGGGCGGCACGACCGGAATGCCTAAGGGCGTGATGTGGCGACAGGACGATCTGGTCGGTGCGCTCGACGCGTCCTCTCGGATCCCGTTGCCTGCTGCGCCCGGATGGGACGTCTTCGACGAGCGGGTCGAGAAGCCTGGACCGAACAACCTGCCGGCTGCACCGCTGATGCATGGCACGGGGGGACTCAACGCGCTTTGGTGCCTGTGCAACGCCGGCTGTGTCATCACGATGACGAGTCGCTCATTCGATCCCAATGAAATGCTGACGACGATCGAACGTCATTCTGTGAAGGGGACGTCGATCGTCGGCGACGCGATGGCAAAGCCCTTGCTTCGGGCGCTCGACGAAGACCCGGACCGATGGAACATTTCGTCGCTCCGGGTGGTCGCCTCCAGTGGTGTGATGTGGTCTGCCGAGACCAAAGCAGGTCTTCTCTGCCACAACGACCGTCTCTTCTTGATGGACAGCCTCGGAAGCAGTGAGGCGCTCGGCATGGCGTCGAGCACCACGTCGAGCGGATCGTCTGTCGAGACTGCTGTGTTTGCGCTGGGACCCAACGCGAAGGTGCTGACCGACGACGGCCGCGAAGTGCTTCCCGGCAGCGGAGAACGCGGCCGGGTAGCGCTCCGCGGCCGAACCCCGATCGGGTACTACAAGGACGAGGCGAAGTCGGCGGCGACGTTCGTGATCTTTGACGGTGTCCGTTGGAGTATTCCCGGCGACTTCGCTGAAGTTGATGCAGACGGCCGCGTGAGGCTCCTCGGACGTGGAAGTCATTGCATCAACACGGGCGGGGAGAAGGTGTTTCCTGAGGAGGTCGAGGAGGTCCTCAAGACCCATCCGACAGTTGTCGATGCGGCAGTCGTCGGCGTCCCCGACGAACGCTTCGGCGAGGCGGTCACTGCGTTCGTCGAAGCATCCGCTGGTGCGACGATCAGGTCGGCCGATCTTCGCGAGCACGTGCGGGCGACGCTTGCTGCATACAAGGTGCCCAAGCAGATCGTCGTGATCGAGTCGTTGGGCAGAGCCGCCAACGGCAAGTTGGACTATCAGGCTCTTCGGCGTTCCCTCGCGGAGGCGGCCATCGCATGATCGGCGATGCTCGCTCCGTGGTCGACGGTTCAAACGCAAGGAGCCACCGTCACCATGGCGCGGTCGACGGCTTCAGCGAACGAACATTGCGAGCCCGAAGCGAGCCAGGAGTGCTGGGCTGCCACGAGGCATCCGAACGCGGCCGCGGTCACGGCGCGAGGTCGCGGATCGTCAGCCTCGTAACATCTGCCGGCGAGCTCTGCGCGTCGCAGCAGTTCACCTACGATCACGTTTTGCACGGTCTGAAGGCGTTGTAGGTATCCGGCGAGCAGGGCCGGAGTTTCGAATACGAGCTTGTGCAGCGCCTTGACGTATTCGCTGTCGTGTTGCGTGTCCGCCGCCATGAGCAGAACGCTGACGACCTGGTGGAGCGATGCCCACATGTCCTCGTCAACAGGACGCGCCCTCAACGTGGCGAGCATTTCGGCAGACACTGGATCGAACCTGCCGAGGATGATCTCTTCTTTCGCCGAGAAGTGACGGAACACGCTTCGCTGCGACACGCCGACGGTGGCAGCGATGTCGTCGATGGTCGTCGCCTCGAATCCGCGCACGAGAAAGAGCGCGATCGCACGTTCGGCGATCTCGCTTCGAGCCCCGTCGCGGTATCTCTCCCGGAGATCTGTTCGACGCGGCTTCGTCACGAGTCGTCGCTTCGGTCAGGGCCGGCCGGTCTGCAACTCCCTGTCATACGCAGCCGCGTTGCACGCAGACGGGCTCAGGTGGCGTCGGAGATTTAGACACGTGTCGTCAGCTGATGTCCTCGGCGAGCTCGGTCGCGAGGTCCAAGAAGATGAGGATCCGGGAGCGCATGGCTACTACATCTATGCCTTCGGAACTCTTCTGACCGGCGCGATATCTCGCATACACCCCGTGCAAGATGCACGCAGACTTGAACTGGTTGAAGCACAGGTAGAAGTTCAGTTGCGAGAGATCTGCACCAGTTGAGGCGGCATAGCGGGCGATCAGCTCGCTCCGAGTGGCGAAACCGGGAAGCGCTGTGGGGATGTCGATGTATTCGAGACGGGGATCGCCCGGATCGGCCCAGGCGGTGATCGAGTACGCGAAGTCTGCGAGCGGGTCGCCGAGGGTTGCGATCTCCCAATCCAAGACAGCAGTGACGTCACCCGCGGCCGAGAACAGCAAGTTGTGTGGGCCGAAGTCGCCATGGACGATACGGCTCGCACCCGGCGACGGGAGATGCTCGCGAAGCATGTCGTGAAGTTCGTGGACGCGCGGGTCGTCGAGCGCTGCCGCCCGCGCTGAGGCCGTCCATGACCCGTACCAGGTCTTGAGTTGGCGCTCGACGTAGCCGTCGGAGCGTCCGAGATCGGCGAGGCCGACGTCGGCCGGTTCGACCTTGTGCAAGGTTGCCAGCACGTCGATGAAGCCTTCACTGGCTCGTCGACGTGCTGCCGCATCGAGTCGATCAACGACGTCGGCAGCTGTGTGCATCGGTGTCCCGTCCACTTTCGCCATGACGTAGAAGTGGGTGTCGGCGACTCGAGGGTCATCGCAGTAGGCGACCGGCGCGGCGATCGGTACGTCTGTCGATGAGAGCGCTTCGAGAACTCGGAATTCTCGCCACATATCGTGGGCTTTGGGAAGAAGTTGCCCCTGGGGCGGTCGTCGGATCACGAGGCGACGGTCCTCGATGTCTGTGAGCTCGTAGGTCAGATTCGAATGGCCGCCAGCGAGCTGCGTCCAGCTGATCGGGGCACGTAGCTCGGTGTGCTCTGCGAGCCACGCTTCGATCTTCGGCACGTCGAACCCGATGATCTGTCCCTCGGTCATGCCTGGGCCGCCAGCTCGCGGCGACCTGCTGCGTTTGTCCGTTCGGCCTCCCGTTGCTTGGCCTCGGCGCGGCCAACGACCTGGTGATGAACTTCGTCGGGGCCATCGGCGAGTCGCAAGCAGCGCTGACTGTGCCACATCTCTGCGAGAGGGAACCACTGCGAGACACCTGCTGCGCCGTGCATTTGGATCGCTTGATCGATGATCTCGCAACACTTCTCCGGCACCATCGCCTTGACGGCGCTCACCCAGACGCGGGCCTCAGCGTTGCCGAGGACATCCATGGCTTTGGCGGCGCGCAGAACCATCAAGCGCATCGCTTCGACCTCGATGCGACTCCGACTGATCACTTCCATGTTCTTGCCGAGGTTGATCAACTTCTTGCCGAAGCCCTCCCGCGACAATCCACGGTCGACCATGAGTTCGATTGCTCTCTCGGCTGCGCCGATCGAACGCATGCAATGGTGGATGCGCCCAGGCCCGAGCCGGACCTGGGAGATCTCGAAACCGCGGCCGACGCCCCACAAGATGTTCGACGACGGAACACGAACGTCGGTGAAGCGGAGATGCATGTGTCCGTGAGGGGCATCGTCGCTGCCGAACATTTCCATCGGCCCGACAATCTCGACGCCGGGAGCATCCATCGGGATCAGGATCTGCGAGTGCTGCTTGTACGTGTCGGCCTCGACATTCGTTCGGACCATCGTGATCAAGATCTTGCAGCGCGGGTCCCCAGCACCGGTGATGTAGAACTTCTCCCCGTTGATGACCCACTCGTCGCCATCGGCGATGGCAGAAGTCGCGATCTGTTTCGCATCTGAGCTCATCCGACCGGGTTCAGTCATCGCATACGCCGAGCGAATTTCGCCGCGCAGCAACGGCTCGAGCCACTGTTGCTTCTGCTCGGGAGTGCCGACCCGCTCGAGCACCTCCATGTTCCCCGTATCGGGTGCCGAGCAGTTGAGGCACTCGGATGCGAGCCGGTTCTTTCCGAGTTCGGCGGCGATGTAGGCGTAGTCGAGATTCGAAAGGCCCTCACCTGTCTGAGCGTCGGGAAGAAAGAAATTCCACAACCCCTGATCACGGGCCTTTGCCTTGGCACCGTCGAGCAGCTCGAGTTGGCCAGGAGCCCAACTCCAGCGCTCTGCTCGACCTTCCCCAAGTCGGTAGAACTCTTCGGTGATGGGATCCACTTCGTTCGCCACGAAGTCGATCACCTTCTCGTGTAGCGGACGAGCCTTGTCTGACATCCTCAGATCGAGGTCATCCATGCTTGCCATCCGCAGAGCGCCACCGGCCATTGTGTTCATCCCTTCGCCTGGGCCATCTCGAACAAAGACGGCGAACGGGAACCTTACACGTTTAACGTGCCGGACTTCTATACTGATTGGTCATGGACGTCTCACTCAAGGGAAAAGTCGCGCTCGTCACCGGAGCCTCGCGAGGCATCGGGAAGGCAATCGCCAGAGGCTTCGTTGAAGCTGGCGCAAAGGTCATGCTCAGCAGCCGGAACATTGATGCGCTCAGAGCCGCGGCCGATGACATCGGTGGGGATGTCGACGTCTTCGCCGCCCACGCCGGCAAGCCCGAAGATGCCCAGAGATGTATCGAGGCGACCATCGCGCGTTTCGGAGGGCTTGACATCCTCGTCAACAACGCCGGAACGAACCCGTACTTCGGCGACACACTCGCCGTGGACGAACCCCGCTATGACAAGACGTTCGAGGTCAACCTGAGAGGTCCGTTGTTCTGGACGAAGACCGCCTGGATCGAGGCGTTTCAGAACAAGCCCGGCGTGATCATCAACATCGCGTCGGTCGGAGGGATTCAACCCGAGTTCGGGATCGGTGTGTACAACGTTGCCAAGGCCGGATTGATTCACCTGTCTCGCCAGCTCGCCAGCGAGCTCGGTCCTACGAGGGTGATGTGCATCGCTCCCGGCCTTGTAAAGACGGCCATGGCCGGCCACCTGATCGAAACTGTCGGCGACGAACTGGCCATGCGAGTGCCAACGGGTCGGCTCGGCGAGCCAGAGGACATCGCCAACCTTGCGGTCTTCTTGGCGAGCGACAAGGCCAGTTGGATCACTGGCGAGACGTACGTCATCGACGGCGGCTCGGGTGTCGCAACCGGAGATCTCGCACTGCCCAAGTCGTCGTGACGCGTCAAGACCGACAGATCCGAAACGACTGCCACGGCAGCCGATGAGCAGCCGACACACAAGACCTAGGGAAGTAGCGACGTGGAAATCAAACCGGGAACAAGACTCAAGAGTGCCGTATGCACGACCGAGGCGATCGTCGTGCGTGCCCCGTCGGCAGCAGTCGACCTTCGCTGCGGAGGAATTCCGATGATTCCACACTCCGAGGAACGCTCGCCCGGTGGAATACCAAGTGCGGACTTCGCAGCCGGCAGCGCGATCGGCAAGCGGTACGCAGATGAGGAACTCGGACTGGAGGTTCTCATCACCAAGGGGGGCCCCGGTGCTCTCAGCGTTGGCGACTCCATCCTCTCGTTGAAGGATGCCAAGCCTTTGCCTTCGTCGGACTGAGCCTGGCCGTGAACATGTCATTTCCCGCCCGCTACATCCCCGCTGTCGTCGGGGTCGCCCAGGTAGTGCAACGACCCGACGAACACGAACTCGGCGAGGGTCTTGGACCGATCGAGTTAATGGTCGAGGCCGCCCGCCAGGCAGAAGTCGATTCGGGCGTCACCGGCTTGTTGGAGCGCGTCGGCTTCGTTGGAGTGGCCGGCGGATGGTTCCGCTATCTGAATCCGGGCCAGCTGGTCGCTGAAAGGATCGGTGCTCCGTCGGCTCGCACGGCGCTCTCCGCGGTTTCGGGCACTGGCCCGCAGGATCTTGTCGCTCTCGCCTGTGAACGGATTGCGCTCGGGGAACTCGACGTCGCAATGGTCGTCGGAGGAGAGGCCCGCTGGTCTCACCAGAGGCTCAAACGACAAGGTCGGCAACCGGCTTGGGTGACCGAGCCAGGCGTTGGCGAGCCCGAGCACGTGTCCGGGTTCCCGAACGAGATGATCGCAGAGGCCGAGCAATTGGGGTCCGCCGCGGCGTTCTACGCGCTGTTCGAGGATCGACTTCGGAGTGCCCGCCACGAGTCGAGCGCTGACCATTCTCGCCGGCTCGGCGAACTGTGGTCGCGCTTCAGCAATGTGGCTGCCAAGAATCCGCACGCGTGGGATACCGTGCAGAGGAGCGCGCTCGACGTGGTGACGCCGAGTGGCGAGAACCGCATGATCGTCTCGCCCTACACGAAGGCGATGGTCGCCAACAACACCGTCGACATGGGTTCCGCGCTCTTGCTGTGTAGCGCCGAGGCGGCCAGAGCGGCACGGATCCCTGCTGCGAAATTGGTTTATCCGCACGTGATCACCAACGCTCACGAGACATGGCTTGTTGCCCAACGAGACGAGCTTCACCGATGCCCGGCACTGGAGGCTGCGGGCGTGGCCGCTTTCGAGCGTGTCGGAATCTCGCCGTCTGAGGTCGCACACATCGACCTCTACGCCTGCTTCCCGTCGATCGTCCAGATGTCCTGCGATGCGCTCGGGATCGACCCTTCCCGTCAGCTGACGGTCACCGGAGGGTTGGGATTCGCAGGCGCACCTGTCGGCAACTCGGTGGGTCACTCCATCGCGGCGATCACCGAACTGGTCCGCACGGGAGGCTGGGGGCTGGTGCACGGGAACGGAGGGCACGCTACGAAGCAGTCATTCGGGATCTACTCATCCGAGCCACCCGACGCGTTCGCGCACATCGACGTTCAAGACTCCGTCGATCTTCGGCCTCGCGCTGTCCGTTCGGCTCACACGGATGGACGCGCAACGCTTGAAGCCGCAACAGTCGTGTTCGATCGGGAAGGACCGTCGCACGTCCTTGCGTCTGTTGTGGACGACAAAACCGCACGCGGTTGGGCAACCAGCAATGATCCGGATCTCATTGGACAGACACTTGGCGGCGCCTTGGCCGGCCTGCCAGTTCGATGTCTCGTCGACGGCACGTTTGTCCTGACCTGACGCCATCGCGATGCCGCCGGACTGCGGACGTGTCCCGACTCACCAGTTAAGTGAGTCGGGACACGGCGCCTACTTCGTCTTCTTGAGCCGGTATCCGGAGCCTGGAAGATCTGTTGATGAGCTCGTGTTCGCTGGGAGCGTTGGGACGAGTTCAGAGACATCATCTGTCCGTGCGTTCCACGCCTCCTCCAACAGGCTGACCAGATCTTCCGTGCTGAACGAGCCAGCTGCCTTGAAGTGTCCATTGACCAGAACGGTCGGCACTTGCTCGAGTGGAATCCTTGCGGCTGCCTGCTCGTCGGCGCGAACCTCGTCGGTGAAGCGGTCGCTAGCGAGGACAGCGTCGACTTCACCCACGGGCAGTCCGACTTCCAACGCAAGCCGCTGCAGAGTGGCGTGATCGCTGAGCAGTTCGCCGTCGGTCAGCTGTGCGCGCATCAGCACTTCTTCCAGCTCAGTCTGACGACCGTAAGTCGCGGCCAGCTGCAGCATTCGATGGGCGTCGAACGAACTTCCCAGTCGAAACCGCTCCATGTGGAACTCGATGCCGACCTTGGCGGCAATGGCGGTGATTTCGAGCTGGCGTTCCCACGCCTCCTCCGGTGAGATCTCATGGACGTCAGCTGCTGCATCCGCACCAGTCAGCTCGTAGTCAGCTGGAGCCTCGGGGACGAGTTCGTAGGACCGCCACCTGACCTCGACCGGGTGTTCGAAGCTCGCGATTGCGGCGTCGAGTTTGCGTTTGCCGATGTAGCACCACGAGCAGAGCGGGTCGGACCAGACCTCGACTTGCAGGGTGTCTGAGGGTGTGGCCATGGTGCACCAGCCTTTCTTGGCGCCCGAGCTGTCGATGCCGAACATCCGGTGATGTGCGACATGCCTGCAGACCGAACGAACATTGATGTAGATCGCTCACACTACATACGGGATACACAGCAGGCAATACTGGATCCATAGATGCAGAGCAAAGCACGCCTCGGGGTGTCTCGAATCGACGATGCCGAGGATCGGTCGCTCGGGAGTCCTGCTAGCGGCGCAGGGATGTTCCGTTGTTGGTCGCATCGAGGACATCGCCATCGATCCGTGCCTCGTGCAATGTGCGCACGAGAAGTTCGCTGGCGCGCTGGGCGTGTGCAACGCACAGTGCGCGTGCTTGCTCACCGTCGCCGGCATCGATGGCGTCGAGGATCTGAGTGTGTTCGGCGGCGTTCCTCGTCAAGCGTCGTGTGTCGTTGCCGAGCGCGAGCCACGTGAGGTTCTTCGGGATCTTCCTGTGCAGCCCGTCGATCATTTCGGCGAGGTGGTTGTTGCCGGATGCTTCGATGATGGCGGCGTGGAAGCTGCTGTTGGCTGCCTGCCACTGCGGTCTCGACGAGGTTCGGGCGTGGCGCGGCTTCTCGGCAAGCTCGGCGACCAGTCGATCGAAGGATGCGACGGCTGCCCGCATTCGCTGGATCTGTTCGCCTGTGACGTTGAGTGCGGCCGATGCCGCTGCGTGTCCTTCGAGGACGCCCCGAAGTTCGTACAGTTCGATGACGTCGCGTGGGGATGGCATGCGGACGCGCGCCCCTCGTCGTGGGATGAACTCGACGGCGCCGCCAGCCTGCAACTGTCGCAACGCTTCCCGCACCGGCATGCGACTGACGCCGAGCTCCTGTGCGAGTCGTTCCTGACGCAGCCACGTTCCTACCGAGAGTTCGCCACTGCTGATGCGGTCCTGAATTGATGAGACGAGTGATTCCACCAACCGACGATTGACCTCGGCGCGCGGACGAACCTGTCCTGCAGGACTTTCGTTGTTGTCAATCGTCGCCGCCGCGAACATGTCGAGCGCAGTGTTCGTTGGTGCCATCTGATGAACCTCGAATTCGGAATCGCGGTCATCATAAGGCCACTCGAAGGATGGATCCTATCTTCACGAGATTGGAGACGACGTAGTCGGGCTCGGGTTGCCGCTGGGTTAGCGTCCTGCGGCGTACGCTTCCATCCCTCGGGGGTTGGCGCCCGCCATCAACATCCCGTCCGCCCCTTGGCCAGCTGCGCAGACCCGCGACAGTGACCATGGCCCCGTGACTTTCACGTCATGCCCTCGTTGTTCCAGTTCTCTCAGCGTTGATTGAGGGAACCGGTCTTCGAGATACACCCGGCCCCGGAGTGATTGTCGTGGATAGAACGACGAAGGAAAGTGCGCGCTTTGGAAGGTCGCTCGATCGATTGCCATCTGCAGGTCATCGCCGAAAACGGCGACGTTGAGGAAGAACTGCAAGGACCACTGGTCTTGCTGGTCGCCTCCGGGGGATCCGAAGGCGAGCCACGGCCTCCCGTCGCGCAACGCGAGTGATGGGCTCAAGGTCGTGCGTGGTCGCTTCCCAGGTTTGACTTGGTTGACGAGCCCGTCCCCGAGATCGAACATCTGCATGCGGGTGCCCAGCGCGAAACCCAGGCCCGGGATCGCAGGTGAGCTCTGTAGCCAGCCCCCGCTCGGCGTGGCCGACACCATGTTCCCGAACCGGTCAACGACGTCGACATGGCAGGTGTCGCCAACGTGAACGTTGTTGCCGCCTCCGGTCGCTGCGGGCTGACCGACGACCGATACGGTCGGCTCCCCGATCCCTGGTCCACCCGCTTCTCGTCCGCGGCGCTGGGCGACGAACGGTGTGCGACCATCAGGTCGTCCGGGGCGCTGCTCCATCGAGGCAGTCGAACCGATCAACAAGCGGCGCTCCGACGTGTAGTCGGGGTCCAAGAGTGCGTCCATCGGGACACTCTCGAACAAAGGATCGGCGTACCAAGCTTCCCTGTCGGCGTAAGAGAGCTTGGTTGCCTCGATGATCGTGTGGATGTAGTCCGGCCCGTTACGATCCATCGCCGCGAGGTCGAAATCCTCGAGAAGGCCGAGCTGTTGAAGCATCACGGGGGCTTGGCTCCACGGGCCAGATTTGCAGATGGTTGTGCCTCGAAATGTGCGCGTCAGCGCCGGCTCCCACGTCGATGTCCAGCGTCCCAGGTCATCGGCTGTCAGCAGCGCACGGTTTTGCTGACCTGTGGAGTCCTTGACTGCGGCGTGCGTCAGATATTGCTCGATCGCATCCGCGACGAAGCCGCCGTAGAAGGCATCGCGTGCAGCTTGGATCTGGTCATCTCGATCGGTGCTGGCGGCCTCGCCTGCTTCCAATAGTCGTGTATAGGTCGCTGCGAGTTCCGGGTTGGCGAATCGGGCGCCGGCAGCCGGTGCCTTGCCGTGATCGAGGTAGATCGCTGCTGAGGTCGGCCACGCCTCGGACATGAATTCGCCGACGGCGTCGATCGTTCGGGACATCTCGGGGCTGACGGTGATTCCTCCGCCGGCACACTCGATGGCTGGCTCGATGACCTGGCGCAAGGTCAGCAGGCCGCGCTCGCGGAGCAAGCGCAGCCATCCGTCCATCGCCCCAGGTATGCACGGCGCAAGGAGTCCGGTGCCAGGGATGACGTCGAGTCCGAGCGAAACGTACGCTGCCGCGCTGGCTGCGGCCGGGGCCGTCCCCTGGGCGCAGAGCACTTCTGCAGACCCGATGCGAGTGTCCCAGACGAGAACGGGGAGGTCGCCACCTGGTCCGCTGAGGTGCGGTTGCACAACTTGGAGCACGAGACCCGCAGCTGTTGCGGCATCGAATGCATTGCCGCCGAGCTCGAGCATCCGCATGCCCGCAGCCGTACCGAGCCAATGAGTTGAGGAGATCATCCCGAACGTTCCGCGGAGTTCTGGGCGAGTCGTGAAGGTCTGGCCGACGCCCACACCGATTTCACTCATGCGAGCACGACCGCACTTGAATACGATTCCACTCGAGTCACCTTGACGCTTCCGCCGTCGGCTTCGCCCGCCGAGGGCCCACCACGGCAGGTGTGGAGGTACTGCTGGGGTGTCGCCCGCGATGACGCGGATGGCTTCGAGGTGCTCAGCGTGGGGCCTTGCATGAGTTCGCCGTCGATCCTTGCTCCCCGGTGGTCAGCGGCAACACGCCACGTGAACGACGGTGAATGAAGTGGTCTTGCTGGGCTCACGTCGTGTGCGATGACCTTCCGGTCTCGCGCCTGAGACATCATGTGCTTTCTTGCCTCGAAGTCTGTCGCGCTCGGTTGGGCGCCGTTCATGAGCCTGCTCGGTTCGGTGTCACTCGACTCCTCCGTCGTCCGGCAGCCTGCCGGTGCGCCTCGACTGTCAATCTCTGGATCCTATTCTATACTGATTGGATCTCATCGCTGGAAAGGCAACTGTGTCAAATGAACCGCGCGTCGGGGTGATCACCTCGACAATGCTGATGATCGTCGAGCTGTTCGAAGCGACCAAGTCGTGATCTCCGTTGTCGGAGTTCATCACGTCGGACTGTGCGTGGTCAGTCTCGACCACTCATGCGACTTCTACTGTTCGTGTGGCTACGAAGTGGCTGACCGGTTCCCTGTCGTAGGCCCAGATGCCGCGATCGGCAACGGACTGGACGAAGCCCGGCTCGAGGTCGCCTTCGTCACTTCGCCCCAACTCACGCTTGAACTCGTCGAGTTCGATCCGGCCAGCGGGATTCACCTCACCGACGGTGATCCTGCGTTCGGGTGCATACCGGTATGGTCGAAGCCGAAAGCGCTGTGGGATCCCGACGGCCGGCCGGTTGCGGTCACTGCCGCGTCGGATCGCCCCCTGATCGAGCTGTCAACCGCAGACGAGCGGAAGACGAGTGAACTCTTGGGCCTCCTCGGCTTCACTCGGCACGAACTGATGCTCGTCGGCCACGGCGTCGATGTCGTGCTCCGCGAGGTCGAGGCCCCGGCTCAGGCGAGTCAGGCGAACGATACGGGACGCATTCATCTTTGCTGCCAGGTCGCCGACATGGACCTGGCTTGCGCCGAACTCGCAATAGCGGGCTTCGCGATGGTTTCGACGCCCCGTGTCCACGAGAATCTTCAGTGGGCCTTCGTTGCGCATCCTGAGGGGCCCGGAATCGAGCTGCTTTCCATCGGTGACATCGAAACGTCTCCGGACGTCTGAACGCCCTGAGTGGTTGCAACCGGATGCAAGTGTCTTCGAATTGGATCCGATAAGTGTTGACGTGGCTCCCCGCGCCGACGTACTCTGCGCGATGCCCTTCGGAGACTGCCTCGGTTCGACCTCGCGTAGGGACGCGAGAGTCCTCTCGCATTCGTCGTTGCGCGTGGATCAACGGCTTTGGCTCGACACGCAAGTTGAGAGCACGGCACGGTCATCGAAGTCGGCTGTGATGCGCTCGACAGTGTCGAACCGCACGCAAGCGTGTTGGTTCGTCAACTTCTCGCCCGGCTCGGATGGAACGGTGAGCGACGTGGAGGCACTTGAGTGAGTCAGTTCCTGTTGTTTCTCATTCTCGGGGTGAGCGTCGGCGCCGTCTATGCATCCATGACACTCGGCATCGTCCTCACGTATCAGGGAACGGGGGTCATCAACTTTGCAGCAGCGGCAATGGCGACGATTCCGCTGTACGTGTACGACGATCTCAAGAGGGGAAAGCTGACCCTTCCGCTCCCTTGGATCCCGTCGTTCGAGTGGGGTACGCCACCGACGTGGCTCGCGATTGCGATCGCGTTGCTCGTCGCGGCCGCAATGGCCGCCGTGGTCGAGGTTGCGATCTCTCGGCCCTTGCGGAGCGCTCCCGCGCTCGCCAAAGTCGTCGCAGCCGTCGGGATCATGCTCACCCTCCAGACCACTGCCGCATTGAAGTACGGCACCGACGCCCGGCCGAGAAAGATCATTCTGCCGACAGGATCAGTGAAGCTCGGTGGGGCGCTCATCACTGTCGATCGGCTTTGGCTGCTCGGAATCGTCGTGATTTGTGGCTGTGGACTCGCCGTCTGGTTTCAGCGTTCTCGAGTAGGTCTCTCGATCCAGGCCGCTGCCGAGAACGAGAGGGCCGCTTCGTTTGCCCGGCTGTCACCGCCGCGCTTGGGGATGATCACTTGGGTCCTCGCCTCGGTGTTCATCGCCTTCGTGATGATCTTGGCGGGCCCTGCAACCGGAGTCATCACTCCGACGAATCTCACGCTCCTTGTCGTCCCTGCTCTGGCAGCAGCGCTCGTTGCGCGCTTGACCTCGCTGTGGAAGGGGCTTGTCGGCGCTCTCGCCTTGGGAGCGGTGCAATCGGAGCTGCAGTTCTTGTCGCAGACGAAGAGCTGGTGGCCCAGTTGGGCCAAGGTCGGACTCACCGATGCTGTTCCGTTCGTGCTGATCGTCATCACCTTGTTCGTCCTCGGGCGGTCGATTCCTACTCGTGGAGACGACGTCACCGTGGCATTGCCCAACGCGATCATCCCGAGGAATCGCCCCCTCGTCGTTGGAGGTCTGACGATCTTGGGTATCTTGAGCCTTGTCATCACCTCGGGCAGCTATCGCTTCGGGGTGATCACCACGATGGCGACTGCTCTGATCGCACTGTCCCTTGTGATGCTGACGGGAATGGTGGGTCAGATCTCGCTCGCCCAGGCCGCGTTCGCCGGTATCGCCGGATTGTTCTTGTCCAAGATCGGCACAAGCATCCCATTCCCATTCTCGATGATCCTCGCTGCTCTTGCCGCGACCGCCGCCGGGGTCATCGTTGGGCTGCCGGCTTTGCGCATCAGGGGCGCTCAACTCGCAGTCGTCACGTTGGCAGCTGCATTGACGTTGGAGAAGTTCATCTTCACCAATCCTCAAGTCGTTTCACCGTCCGGTGATCTGGTGCCGGCGCCGTCGTTTCTCGGCATCGACCTCTCGGTCCGCAGTGGCCGGGACGTCGCACGGCTCCCGTTCGGTCTGATGGTGCTCGCCGTGGTCGTCATCGCCTTCATCGTCACGTGCAACGTCATGCGCGGCGGCTCCGGCCGAAAGATGCTCGCCGTACGTTCGAACGAACGTGCGGCGGCCTCGATCGGGATTGGCGTTCCGACCGTGAAAGTCGGCGCGTTCGCCTTCGCCTCGTTTCTCGCCGGTCTGGGCGGAGTCTTGATCGGATACAGCCGTGGGCAGATGTCGGCGTCATCGTTCGGCGTCTTCGTAGGGCTCAGCCTGTTGGCGACCGGCTACCTTGCCGGCATTACGAGCGCGAGCGGCGCAGTCCTCGCCGGGGCTGCCGGCTCGCTCGGGATCGTCTTCATTGTCGTCGACCGCAACTTGCACTTCGGCAAGTACTACGCGCTGCTGACAGGACTCTCTCTGATCGTCACTGTGGTGACGAACCCGGTTGGTTTGGCCGGAAAGATGCGTGCCGACTGGGATCGCTTCCGCTCACGCCGACGACCAATGGTCCCTGCCGTCGCGCTCGAGAACGTCACGCTGGCGACGCCCTCCGTTTCACGGCCCAGGGCAGAACGAATCATCGGCGGCGTGGCACTTGAGACGCGCAACGTCAGCGTCCATTACGGCGGAGTCGTCGCAGTGTCGGATGTGAGCATCACTGTCCGCGCCGGTGAGATCGTTGGGTTGATCGGCCCCAACGGCGCTGGTAAGACGAGCTTGATCGACGCGATCACCGGTTTCACCCCGTGCGGGGGAGAGATACTTCTGCAAGGTCAGGAGATATCTGGTATCCCGGCCAACCGGCGTGCGCGTCGAGGTCTCGCCCGGACCTGGCAGTCGGTCGAACTGTTCGAGGACTTGTCGGTGGAGAACAACGTTCGAGTCTCGGCCGACGCTAGTGACAGCGCTGGGACGTTCTTCCGCGACATGGTCTGGCCGGCCGGGCCATGCCCCGAACCGGTTCGCCAGGCGATCGAGCTGCTGTCACTCCAGGATGTGACGGAGCGAAAGCCGAGCGAGCTCCCGCTCGGCAGGCAGAAAGCACTCGGGGTTGCCCGCTCATTGGCGTTGCAGCCCAAGGTCTTGCTGCTCGACGAGCCCGCTGCAGGCTTGGACACTGCTGAGAGCGTGGCCTTTGGGGACCATCTTCGAGAGATCGCCTCGACCGGAGTCGGGTGCGTTCTGATCGACCACGACATGCACCTCGTCCTCGGCGTCTGTGACCGGATCTACGTCATTGAGTTCGGTGTGCAGATCGCCGAGGGGACACCCGAGGAGGTGCGCCGCAATCCGAGAGTTCTTGCGGCCTATCTCGGTGCGGAACATGTCGATACTGATGTCGCCGACCCTGGACCCCCCGCTGGGGTCGGCGCAATCTCTTCGGTGACATCCACTGCGAGCGTGCAGATGAAGGTGATTTCATGACGGTGCTCATCGAAACCCGAGATCTGGTCTGCGGTTACGGGCCGTTGCCCGTTGTTCGCAACCTGAACCTCGTCGTCAGGGCGGGCGAAGTGGTGTGCCTGCTCGGGTCCAACGGTGCAGGCAAGACAACCTCGTTGCTCACCATTGCTGGAGCGTTGCCGAAGCTGTCGGGGTCGCTTGACGTGATGGGTGAGCCAGTCGGCCGGGCGCGCCCGCACGAGATCGCGCAGCGTGGCGTCGCCATCGTCCCCGAGGGCCGCGGGCTCTTCTACAAGCTGACCGTCGCCCAGAACCTCCGGCTACGGCGTCACCGCGACTCGACTGTCTTGCAAAGCGATGTCTTGGCGCATTTCCCAAAGCTCGTCGAGTTGCTGGACCGCCGGACCGGACTGCTCTCGGGTGGCGAGCAACAGATGGTGGCGTTGGCCGGAGCTCTCGTCGCCGACCCACGCCTGATCATGTTGGACGAGATGAGCCTCGGATTGGCACCGATCATCGTCGAGCAGCTGCTGCCGATCGTTCGCAACATCGCCGACGAACGCGGCATGGGCGTGCTCCTCGTCGAACAACATGTTCTCGCTGCGCTTAAGGTCGCCGATCGTGGATACGTCCTTGCCCACGGCCAGGTCGTTGCTGAGGGTTCCGCCGCCGAACTGCGGCGCGACGCCGAGCTCTTGGAGGCCAGTTATCTCGGTGAGGCGACTGCTGTTCGCCAAGCCGAGCAGGCAGGGCTCTTGTGATGTTGGGTTTGCAGTCGAACGCTCGAGTTGAACGCCGACATCCACGACGAGGAGATCACGGTCTTATGTGCCACCAGATCCGTGCGTAACAACGCTTCGCCGGCGTCGGGCCGTTGCTGGATCAACTTCGCCGCACGTCCAGGAAACGCCGTTGGGCGCAGAACGCTCAGAATGCACGGACTGCCCTTCCAACGCTTGACTCCGAACATAGGCGGGCATTCGCTCTCCGGATGAGCTCCCCGTCGACTTGACAGTACATTGCGGGCTGCGAATCCAATGTGATCTGGATTGGATCCCATTGGCCGATAGGCTCTCCCGATGCCGATTGGACCACTTGACGGTGTGCGGGTTGTTGAAATCGCGAGCTGGATGGCAGCGCCGAGCGCTGCGGCGATGCTCGCCGATATGGGCGCTGACGTCGTCAAGATAGAACCAATCTCGGGCGAGGCGGCTCGAGGTATGACTCGTAAGGCCAAGAACTCGCCGGACATCGACTATTCGTTTCAGATGGACAATCGCGGCAAGCGGTCCGTGGCTGTCGCGATCGACCGTGTCGAGGGCGCCGACGTGGTGCGTCGACTCGCAGGCGAAGCCGACGTCTTCTTGTGCAACCTGTTGCCCCATCGTCAGGTCAGATACGGGCTCGACGCCGGAACTCTCCACGCGGCCAATCCTCGACTCGTGCATGCGACGCTTTCGGGCTACGGACTCGTCGGTCCAGACGCGGCACGCCCCGGCTTCGACGTGACCACGTTCTTCGGTCGTGGCGCTGTCACCGGGGCATCGACGGAGGCCGGCGGGGTCGCGCCGGTCGTTGGCCTGGCGCAAGGCGATCACACGACCGGCCTCGCCATGCTCTCGGCGATCCTTGCCGGATTGCGATTGACCGAGCGCACCGGCGAGGGATGCGTGATCGACGTGAACCTCTTCGCGACAGCTGCGTGGACCATGGCCAGTGATCTCGCAGCCACTCTCGTCGATGGCTTGCCGGTGCGCCGCCGGACGCGCCAAGAGGTGATCACAGCCCTCTGTAATCGTTTCCGCTGCCACGATGATCGCTGGCTGGTCTTGAACATGCCCGAAGCGCGATGGTGGTCACCATTCTGCGAAGAGATCGGTTGCCCCGAGTTGCTTGACGAGGAACGCTTCGGCACGGTACGCGACAGGATGCGCAACATGGCTGCGCTCGTCGGGCTGCTCGACGAGGTCTTTGCGACCAAAACCCTTGCGGACTGGACGCAGATTCTCGATCGTGGTGACTTCATCTGGGGTCCTGTCGCGACCGTCGACGAACTCGCAATCGACCCACAGGCGCACGCGGTGGGACTGTTTCCGATGGTGAAGCACCCTGAGGGAGACTTCCGCACGGTACGTGCGCCGATGCAGATCTCGGGAGCCGAGATCCGTCCTCGCGGGCCAGCGCCGGCTGTCGGCGCCGATACGGGCACGATCCTTCGATCGTTGGGTTACAGCGATGAGGCGATCAGCGAGCTCGAACGCCTTGGCGCCATTGGTGGCACCGTGCGAGATCTTTCCCAGGAGTGACCCGGCCGCCTCTGCGGCCCGGCGACTCCGTCGCGACGACGGAGCCACTCTCATCTGGTCGCGCTGAAGTCCGCTCGGTACTTGCCCGGCGCTCGGATCCCGTCGATGACCAGATCGATGAGTCGGTTCGCCGTCTCGACCGATCCCGACTCGCTCGCGCTGACGAGCGCGGCCGCGCCGATGAGGAGCAACAAATCAGTGATGGAAGTTCCGGGTCTGACGGTCCCTGCGTCGATTGCCCTTGCAACTAGTTCGGCGCCGACGTCGCGGACCATCGCGTAACACGTCCCATCCGTCGGCATCACGATGTTGTCTGTCGGGAGGAGTTCGTTAGCTAGGCCCCGAGTCCGGGCGAAGAACGTGGCGACCTGGCGGAGCCAGAGAACCAGCGCAAGGTCCGGGTCTCGGTGTCGCGTGAGTTCTCCGGCGGCGGCACACAGCATTTCGACCTGGCGATGGAAGACCTGCTCGATGAGGTGACGGCGGGACGGGAAATGCCTGTGGAGGGTGGCCGATCCGACGCGAGCAGTGCGCGCAATTTCTTCGAGTGAGGATCGTGCGCCGTCTCTGTCGAAGACGACCTCGGCCGCAGCCAGAATGCGGCTGATACTGGCTTGGGCGTCGGAGCGTTGTCCCCGGGGTGATCGGATGGCTGGAGCGTCGGCCACGTTCTGCCTCCGTTGGACGAGTAGGACGCGAACCCTTCGGACCGGCGGCCGGAAGGGTTGATGCGAGCCGAACGAGCATAAATGGGGGTCCGCCCCACTTAACGCGATACCCTCACGTGAAACGTTTAAGCAAAGGATACATCATGTCGAAGATGTTGGCAGCGCAGTACAGCGAGTTCGGTTCTGCAGACGTCGTGCGTGTCGCCGCCGTGGATCAGCCCACAGCAGGCAAGGGCCAAGTTCTCGTCAAGGTGCACGCTTCGGCGGTCAGCGGGGGCGAGCTCCTCGCACGGGCAGGCAAGCTCAAGATGGTCACGGGTAAGCGATTTCCGATCGGTCTTGGAAATGATTTCGCAGGTGAGGTTTCCACGCTCGGGTCCGAGGTCTCTGGCCTCGAGGTCGGGCAACCCGTGTGGGGCATGATGCCTCACCGAACATTTGGCGCGATCGCCGAGTTCGTCAGCGTTGCTGCCCCTTTGCTGGCCCCTCTTCCGCGTGGCGTCTCGATGATCGAGGCGGCTGCGATGCCGTCGGTCGGCACGACGGCAGTCAAGGCTCTCATCGACATTGCCCGGCTGAAGGAAGGCGACACTCTCCTCGTTCGTGGTGCAGCCGGCGGGGTCGGCAGCCTTGCCGTTGAGCTCGGCAAGTCACTCGGTGCCCATGTGACGGCACTCGTCAGGTCTGGCAACATCGACTGGATTCGTTCGCTGGGCGCCGACGACGCGTTCGACTATGCGACGACGTCAGCCAAGGACCTCGGAAAATTCGATGTGATCGTGGATGCCGTCGGCACCGGGATCGAGTCCTATCGGCGACGCCTCAACCGCGGTGGTAGATTTGTGATGCTCGCAGTCGACGCCGATCATCTGTTGCGTTCGATGACCTATCTTGCGGGGACCGCCCTGTTGGGTCCGCGTCGTGCAAGAGGGTTCTCCAATAATCCGGGCCACGATGACCTCGTGCGGCTCGCTGACCTTGTTGAGTCGGGCGCGCTGCGCCCGGTTGTCAGCGCAGTGTTCCCGCTGGATCAAGTGGCCGATGCTCACCGTGCTCTCGAGCGCGGCGGAGTTCGAGGCCGCTACGTCGTTCAGATCCTTTGAAATCGACCTTCCAGCGGTGGTGTGAGATCTGCCGTGGTGGACCCAGTCTCGGCCAATGGGTCGCAATGACAGCCTTTCGGCCGGCTTCGGCGCCAGCTGGATGGTGACGGGCCGGCCTCATGGCATCGTGAGCCGGCCACCGGGCGCGTTCGGTTCAATTCCGAATTTGATGGCGCCCGGGTCAGTGCTCTCGTGCCGGCCCGGTCGAATCGCGCTCGATCCATTCGGCAGCATCCGACACGATTACATCGGTCAGCGGCTTTCCGTCGAGCGCAGCCAGCATCGCTTGGGCCGCTGCGTGCCCGAGGCGCTCATAGTCCGTCCTGATGACCGAGAGCGGGGTCTGCAAGAGGCTTGCCGCATCGGTGTCCGTGATCGAAACGATCGACAGATCGCCCGGGACATCGAGGCCGAGCTCTTGACAGACCTGCAGTATCTGCAGAGCCGTCGGATAGTGCGCCCAAATGACAGTCGGTGGCCGCTTCGCAGCGGCTATCGATGAGACCAGTTCGCGAACGCTGTCGAGTTGGAAGCCGACGCTGAAGCGCTTCCATTTCAGGGCTTTGTCCGTTGGAACAAAATCGTGCAGATACGGTCCGCTCCCGGCGACCTCGCCGAAGACTCGGTGGCCTTGCGAGCGAAGCCGCTTGCTTGCCGCTGCAAACGCCGGAACGCCATCGACGGTGATCAATGGCAACTCCGCACATTCGTCATCGCGGAAGGCGATGGCGAGCACCGGGATGCCGAGCACCTGATACAAGCTCAGCGAGGGCGATGGGGTCGCGTTCCAATAGAAGAGTCCGTCCACTCGCCGTTCGGCGAAGCGCTTGAGGAGCACATCTACCTGTTCGGGTCCACCGTGGGCCACCGACAAAAAGACGCTGTAGCCAGCGCGTTCGAGTTCGGCGATCATGCAGTTGTTCGTCGTCATGATGTCCTCACTCGGATGGAGATCGAGGTTCATCAGGATGCCGATTGTCATGGTGCTGACGCCACGAATGCTTCGCGCCGCCATGTTGGGCACGTAGCCCAGCTGCTCCGCCGCTTCGAATACTCGTGCCAGGTTTGCTTCTGAGACGTGTATGCCGTTGAGGGCTTTCGACACCGTCGCGGTTGAACATCCGGCGAGTTCGGCCACGGCGCGCAGCGTGGCCGGTGGGTGAGACCGTTCGGCGGACATTCGGGCGAGTCTAGGCAGCGCATTGAGGATCGACATCGACTGCGATGCTTCCGCCCACATCACCTCCAGCCACAGCGCGCACTCGTTCGAGCATCTTCCGGAGTGCCTGAACCGAATTGGTGTACGACTTGTCGGGCGCAGAGTTACACGTTTCACCCTCCGCACTCCTAACATCGAAGCATGACCCACCCGAGGATCGACGACGGTGAACTCGTTCGAGCTTCGGCTACCTCGGCCCGGTCTTCGTCAGTCCCGCACGCCGTTAGCCACGATGGGATCCAATCTTGACTAGTTTGTATCCTTACCGATACGGTGTTGGTCCAACGGCGAGATCGACGCGTGATAGCGCAGCGAGCCGGCGAGCTGAGGGAGAGTGAATATGGGCGACCAATCTCCGAGTCCGATCGACTACGAGAATGCAAGCGCAGAACTGGGTTTCGATCCCGATCTCGTTCGTGATCGGTACCGAATCGAGCGTGACAAGCGCCTCCGAGAGGACGGATCCCGTCAATATCGGCGCGTCAGCGGAGAACTAGCTCACTACGCAGTCGACCCCTACACCGAGCGCGTCGAGCGGGAGCCCTATGTCGATCATGTCGAGGTGGCTGTCATCGGCGGCGGCTACGGCGGACTGCTTCTGGGAGCACGACTGCGTGAGGCGGGCTTCGACGACATTCGCCTTGTCGAGCAGGGCGGCGACTTCGGTGGCACGTGGTATTGGAACCGGTATCCCGGCGCTGCGTGCGACACCGAGTCGTACATCTATCTTCCGCTGTTGGAAGAGACCGGGTACATGCCCAGCGAGAAGTACGTGAAGGCGCCCGAAATCCTCGAGCACTGCCACCGGATAGCGCGGCATTTCGATCTGTACAGGAATGCGCTGCTTCAGACCTGCGTGACTGACGTCCGCTGGAGCGATCAGGATTCACTGTGGACCATTTCGACCGACCGCGGTGACGCCTTCCGGGCCCGTTTCGTGATCATGACGACAGGCACGTTCATCAAACCGAAGTTGCCAGGCATCCCCGGAATCGAGGATTTCGAAGGACACTCGTTTCACACGACGCGTTGGGATTATGTATACACCGGAGGTGACAGTCGGGGGAACTTAACCGGCTTGGCCGACAAGAAGGTCGGGCTCATCGGAACCGGCGCCACGTCAGTGCAATGCCTTCCGCATCTCGGGGCGAGCGCAGAGGAGGTGTTCGTCTTCCAGCGCACTCCGTCGTCGGTGGGCGAGCGGAACAATCGGCCCACCGACCCGGACTGGTATGCGTCGCTGGAACCCGGCTGGCAGCTGGCACGCATGGCGAACTTCTCGAGTTACCTCGCCGGCGGCGACGCCGAGGAGGATCTCGTCAAGGACGGTTGGACGGAGATCATCCGCTTGTTCCGAGGTATCCAGTCAAAGGACATGACCAACGACGTCGAAGCCGCCATGGAGAAGGCGGATTTCGACCGGATGGAGGAGATCCGCAAGCGCTGCAGCGACACCGTGAAGGACAAGGCGACTGCCGAGGCACTCAAGCCGTACTACCGCGCCTTGTGCAAACGCCCCTGTTTCCACGACGAGTATCTCGACACGTTCAATCTTCCCAACGTGTCCCTCATCGACACTGATGGCCGGGGGGTCGAGCGGGTCACCAAGACGGGCATCGTTGCCAACGGAGTCGAGTATCCCGTCGACTGCATCGTCTTTGCCAGCGGATTCCAAACTCGCGGCACGCTTGCTCAGCGGCTCGGTTACGACGTCTACGGGCGACACGGATTGTCGCTCACCGAGAAGTGGAAGACAGGCATCTCGACATTCTTCGGGATGCAGACCGAGGGCTTCCCGAACTTGTTCATCGTCTCGCAAGCCCAAGTCGGCATCAGCTCGAACCAGACACATCCGCTCGCTGTGCAAGCAGAACACATTGCGTTCATCATCAAGCAGACGCGGGACCTCGGCGCAAGAACGGTCGAGACGACGACGGCAGCCGAGGATGCCTGGGTTCAGCGAGTCATCGACGCCTCGCGGACCAACGTGGAGTTCCTGGAATCCTGCACCCCTGGCTTCTACAACAACGAAGGCCAGCCCAACGGCCCCGCGGTGAGGCGCAACGGCGCTTATGCGCCAGGAATTATCGCATTCACCGAGGAGATCACGCACTGGCGTGCCCAAGGTGACCTGGCTGGATTGGTCTTCGCCCCATGATGCCGGACACCGAACTTGGGGCCTTCCAGAACGTTGTCGTTGGGAGCGACCTCGAGGCCGCCGGCGCTGGGTCGACATCTTTGGCGGTGACGTCGTGAGCGTCGGTGGGGGGGCCGACGGTGGCGACTCACCGTCGATCGCAGTGCAGGCCGTGCATCACGTTTCGTTTCGAGTGGATGACCTGAGCTCATCGCTCGATTTCTATTGCACGTTGTTGGGATGCCGAACACTGCCGCGACCCGACTTCGGTTTCCCTGGCGCCTGGCTTCAAGCCGGCGATGTCCAAGTCCATCTGATCGAAGCGGTTGCCAATGACATCAATGGATTCGCTCCGCCGGCCGCCACGCCGATGACGAACCATGTCGCCTTCGCTGTTGCCGACGCCGACAGGTATCGCGAGTACCTGGAGCGTAAGGGGTTCTCGATCGTGACCGCCGTCGGCGCCGTTCAACAATTCTGGGTTCAGGACCCGTCGGGAAATGTTTTGGAGTTCATTGCCCGCTCGGGCTGAACAAGCGGGCTCGAGTCGGTATTCCGCTCGCATGGAGCGTTCGGATGCCGCCGAGCCAAGAAGAAGTGCGGTTTCACTTGGGGGGTTACATGATCTTGATCTCGATCTGGGGTGTGCGTCGAGATGGCCGCGTCCGCGTTCCCAATGGGTGCGCACCCGACTCACCGGCGGTCGTACCGTCGCAACGTAACTCGTCGCACCTTGACGTCATCGGCGTGTCGCTGTGAGCGGACCCTTGGCGGGTGTCAAGGTCGTCGACTTCTCCGCCGTAGTCTCCGGGCCCCTTGCGACAATGTGGCTCGCCGACCAGGGAGCCGACGTCGTCAAGATCGAGACGTTGGGCGAAGGCGACCTGACGCGCAGCACGCTCGGAGCGCCCGACCTGCACGGGCTATCGGGGCTCTATATGAACTGCAATCGAGGAAAGCGTTGCATCAGCCTCGATGTGACCACGCAGGAGGGTCGCCAGATCATCATCGACTTGTGTTGCGACGCAGACGTTTTCGTGCAGAACTGGAGACCGGGTGTCGCTGATCGACTCGGCGTCGGCTATGCGGACGTTGCTGCAGTTCGCCCCAACATCATCTACGTCTCCATCAGCGGTTTCGGGGCCGACGGGCCCTACGCCCAGCGTCGCGTGTATGACCCGATCATTCAGGGACTCACCGGATACGTCGCAAGCCAGGTGAACCCAGAGATCCCGTTTCCGGATCTGGTTCGCAACATCGTTTGCGACAAAGCGACGGCGCTCACCGTCAGCCAGGCGATCACGGCTGCTCTGTTCGCTCGCGAGCGTGGCGCCGGCGGCCAGCACATCGAGGTGCCAATGCTCGACTCGTCGCTCGCGTTTCTGTTTCCCGACGGCTATATGGCAAAGGCTCTTCTCGATGACCCCAGGTCCGACGAGCGCCTGGTCGTGTCACGTAACTACCGGGTGACGACGACAGCGGATGGTCATCTCATCTACTACACCTCGACGGAGCGGGAACTGTTCGGCCTGTTCAGAGCAGTTGGCCACCCGGAGTGGATCGAGGACGAGCGGTTCGCGACGCCACTGGCGCGTCGAGCGTTCCGCGAGGACCTTGGCTCGTGTATCGCAGAATCTTTCGAAGCGATGACGACGGCCGAGTTGAAAGAGCGCTTAGAAGCAGAGGACGTTCCGTTCGCCCCGGTACTCGACCTGGACGAGGTGCGATTCGACCCGCAGATCGAGCACAACAAGGTGATGCGAGTTCGCGAGCATCCCGTCGTCGGAAGGGTTCTCGAAGCGCGCCACCCCGTCACGTTCTCGACGACGCCCGTGGAAGTGATGTCACTGGCCGCACTTCAAGGCGAACACGACGAGGAGATCCTGCGAGGACTCGGACGCGACGACGCGGCGATCGCAGCCCTCCGAGGCAAAGGCGTCATCGGGGCGGGAACGTCCCGGGCATGACCGCCGTACCTAACGCTTCCTCCGCGACCATCGGAACACAATGGATCCTATATTGACCAAATTGAATCCCATCGACTAACATCGCTCGGACACGGGCGCCAGTTACACATCTGACCGACTTCCCGTCCAACCCGGCGAAGAACCTGCGTGAACCACAGACAAAAGGGCATGCGATCTGCACAGCTCGCCTGCTCGCCCGAGCATCCCGAAAGGGGAAATCATGAAGATCGGTGCATTTTTCAACTGGCAAAACCACCTCGACTGGGATCGGTACCGGGCAAGGACTCCGGAGCCCCCCAAGGTGTCCGACGCTGAGATCTACGACCAGGATCTTCATCTTGTTCGACTCGTCGAACCGCTTGGGTTCGACTCGTACTGGGCCATCGACCATTACGTGACGCCCTACGGAATGACCGGGGGAGTGTTGCAGCACCTCACCTACATCGCCGGTCTGACGAGCCGTATCGATCTCGGCACGATGGTCCTTGTACTCCCTTGGTACGACCCGATCCGAGTTGTTCACCAGATCAGCGTTCTGGACAACTTGCTCCAGGGCCGCAATCTCACGTTGGGTATCGGCCGCGGCGCAGCGGTGCGCGAGTTCGACGCCTTCCGGGTACCGATGGGCGAAGCGAGAGGGCGCTACGAGGAGTGCCTCGAGATCATCCGCCTCTCGATGACCAAGGAGTGGTTCTCGTTCAACGGGGAGCACTTCCAGATCCCAGAGACGACGGTTCGTCCCCATTTCCGCAATCCGGAGAAGCTGCTTGCCGGCTTGAAGTCCGGCTGGGCGAGTCCGACGAGTTTGCCCCTCGCCGCCAACGCCGGGTTGGGCATGTTGCTCACGAATCAGAAGAGCTGGGAGGACTACCGCAAGGATGTCGGCGAGTTCAACGAGGTTCGCAATGCCCGAGGGTTGCAGCCGGCGCAGCCGACGGTTGTTGTTCGGGCCGCCTGTTTCGATACTGAAGCTGAGGCGTGGGACACGATGTCGCGACACACTCTCGAGGGTCAGGCCAGTAGCGCAGCGCACTACCAGTTGGATGACGCGGAGCGTTTTCGTAATACCAAGGGTTACGAGCAGTATGCCGCTGCCGCCGAGGTGAAGGTGACCGATGAGCAGATGATTGAGTTCGCAGCTCGTCCGCAGGCTTGGGGCACCCCCGATCAGGTGTACAACCAGCTCAGGCACATCCAACAGATGACCGGCGCCGATGAGTTCGTTCTCACGTTCAAGTTCGGCACGATGTCGGTCGAGAAGGCTGAGCGGTCGATGCGCCTGTTCGCTCAAGAGGTGCTGCCTCGGCTGCATGGCTATCCAGCGGACCTGGACTCCGACCTCTCCGGCAAGCCCCAGGGTGTCGCAGCCGGCCAAGGGCACGGCTGAAATGGAGCCCCAGCTGCTTCTCGACGGACTGAAGTTCGCTGAGTGCGCTCGTTGGCGCGATGGCAAGCTGTGGTTCTCGGACATCTTTGCCCACCGCGTTATGACCGTTGATGAGACCGGTCAATCCGAGATCGTCGCCCAGCTCGGCGACGACGATCTGCCGGCAGGCCTCGGGTTCCTGCCCGATGGTCGCCTCTTGATCGCAATGTTGTCGCGGCCCGTGGTGTTACGTCTTGATGCTCCGGGTGTTGTCAATGTCCATGCCGACCTCTCCGATCTCGCAGTCGGGCCACTCAACGACATGGTCGTCGACGAACTCGGGCGCGCATATGTCGGAGCGAGCGGCAACGATCCGCTCGACGCACCACGCCCATTGCTTGGGACAGGAAGCATCATTCTCGTCGAACCGGATGGGTCAGCGCGGATCGTCGCCGACGAGATGGATGCTCCCAATGGTCCGGCCATCACCCGAGACGGATCTGAGTACATTGTGGCGTCGCTTCCGTCGGCGACTTTGACTGGATTCGATCGCGCCGCCGACGGGTCGCTGTCGAACCGTCGAGTTTGGGCAGACCTCAAGCCATTCTCGGCGGACGGGATTGCAGTCGATGCCGACGACGGTGTCTGGACCTGCTCACCGCGTGACGCTCAGGTTCGACGTGTCGTCGAAGGTGGCCACGTGACGGACGTGATCTCGTTCCCGGGGAAGCTGCCGCTCGTGCCATGTCTTGGCGGTAGCGACGGCCGCACGCTGTTCGTCCTCAGCATCGTTTCGGGTGAGGCGAGCATCGGCGCAGGGACACCTGAGTCCGTCGTCGAAACCGTTCGAGTTGCAGTCGCCGGCTGGTGAGCCCAGCCGGTTCAAAACGTCGCAGACGCGACTGAGAGGACGATGATGGAGTTCGGCACGTACTTCGCTCATCAGCTGCCACGTCCGTGGGACAACGGAAGTGAGCAGCGCCTGTTCGAACTCGCACTCGATCAGGTGGAGCTCGCCGACCGCCTGGGCTTCGACTATGCCTGGGTCGTCGAACAGCACTTTCTGGAGGAGTATTCGCATTCGTCGGCGCCCGAAGTTTTCTTGGCCGCGGCGAGCCAGCGGACGCGACGTATCCGGCTCGGTCATGGCGTCGTGCTCATGCCCCCGGGCTACAACCAACCGACCCGCATCGCCGAACGAATCGCCACGTTGGATCTTGTCTCCAAAGGCAGAGTCGACTTCGGCATCGGCGACTCCAAGTCGAGGATGGAACTGGAAGGCTTCGGGATCGAACCGGCCGAACGGCGAGCCATGTCGCTGGAAGCGCTCGAGCAGGTAGCGCTGATGATGTCGTCCGAGCCGTACGAGGGATATGAGGGCAAGTACTTCTCGATGCCTGCGCGAAATGTTGTGCCCAAGCCGGTTCAAAAGCCGCATCCGCCGTTGTGGATCGCTTGCTCTGACGACGCGACGATTCATCTCGCTGCGAAGCTCGGCATCGGAGCACTCGCACACACATTCTTCGACCAGGACGAAGCCAAACGTGTGGTCGACGACTACTACGAGACGTTCAAACGTGAGTGCGTACCGATCGGAGGCGCCGTCAATCCGTGCGTTGCAATGATCGACCCATTCTTCTGCGGGGACGACGAGCACGAGGCTAGGGCGATCGGCATGGAGGCGTACGGCTTCTTCACGTATGCCGCAAGGCACTACTACGCGTTCGGTCGCCACCGCCCCGGCAGGACAAATCTGTGGGACAACTCTGTACGCGTCACTCAGGCGCTCGGCGGTGAGATTCCTCTTCGCGGCGCCCACGCGATCGGGACGCCCGAGCAGATCATCACTCACCTTCGTGAGCTCGACGATGCAGGCGTTGACCAGGTGATCTTGATGCACCACGCCGGGCGCATGACCGGCGAGCAGTCGTCCGGCTCACTCGAACTCTTCGCCGAACAGGTTATGCCATCCTTCCAGGCAGACAGGCTCGAGAGGGAGAACCGCAAGGCTGCAGAGCTCGCGCCGTACATCGAGGCTGCCTTTGCGCGCAAGGCAAAGATGACCCCCGCTCCCAATGGTCAGCCAATCCCCGTGTGTGACGCGTACGGACTGTCACGGCCGGATGTGGAGCTCGCCACATTGGACGCTTTGCCGGAGACGACACGTTTGGCGATCATGGAGCTGCAAAAGCTGAAAGCGGTCGCACTGCAGCTCGAACCCTGATGCTCGACCGTCGCCCCCGTCGGCGTGGAAACGGGGTCGCTCCGCGCTGTTGCTGTGTGCAGGTCGTCGTTCGCAAGCGATCCGACTGATGCGATCCAACTGACGACGCAGGCACGCTCGGTGGGGCCAATTCCTTGTTGCCTGTCGTCGAGCCTCATGCGAGGCCGGCGCCGTTGCTGTCGGCTTGCTGTCAGTTCGTTGCGATCTGGCGGACCGTCTCGACGATCGTTCGACGCTCGATGGCGCGCGAGGCGACGCGGGATGTAGCTCCCCACTCGATCAGCTCACTCTGCTGTGCTGGGTCGAGACCGTACGGGAATTGGGCTCGATCGATTTCTGGGTGTGCATCCAAGTATTGCTGCACGCTCGCAGCGACGGCCTCGTGGACGGCATCGGTGCGTTCGATCAGGACTCCTCGGTCCTGTCCTGTTTGCGACAGAAAGACGTAGGTCGGGATGTGACTGTGCCCGCCTTGTGCATAGTGGTCGGCGATGTATCTGTTCGAGTCCCGTGAGAGAACATGAAGTCGGAGCATGCCGGTGTCATCGGCAATCCGAGCCATGATCGGAAGGTTGGCGATCACGTCACTGCATCCGTCCTCGACGAGAGCAAGCACAATCAGTTGCTCGAGGCCGTCGAGCGCACTGAGCTCATCGGCGTCGAGCGCGGCAGCCTTGTAGTTCTCGGCGTAAGCACTCGCGAAGAGTGCAGACGATGATGAGAATGTCGCGAAGTCTTGGGACTCGGCCAAAGCCTTGTCGAAGCGGTAAGTGGTCAGCGGCATGAACGTTCTCCTTGAGTTCAGGGTGCGGCTCTGATCGGATCGAGCAACAGCAGCGTCGTCAGAGCCCGACGATCGCTGGCGCCAGTGCGGTGAGCTGGGCGATCGCGAGATCGAAGTCGGGGACCACCGATGTCACGATCACATGATCGGCGCCGGCGTCGAGAAAGGTCCGCAACGAGCTGGCGATCTCGTCGGGAGCACCGTACGCCGTGATGTCGTCGACGATGCGGGTTGCGCCCGTAGCCAACTCCTCCGGGCTGTAACCGAGCTGGGCAAGGTTCGCAGCGACTGGCGAGCCGGGAAAGCCGGCGATCGCCGAGACGAACCCTGACATGACAGCGCGGGCACGCTCTCGATCCTCGTCCGGGGCCACGAGTACTGCAACGACAAGAAGTTTGTCCGGACCGATGATCTTGCGTGCGTCGGCGACGTAGGACGCAGGAACGAGCATCGGCATCGCGCCATCCGCGATCTCGCCGGCCAAAGCCAGCATCTTGGGGCCGTTCGCACCGATCAACCTGGCATAGGCGACCTCGGGGACATCGAGGACCGGTTGGGGCTCGACCATGTTGGAGAAGTAGTCACGCATCCGGACGAGTGGTTTGACGAGCTCCTGGCGCGCCTGGGCGGCCTGGAAATCGTAGCCACCACCAATCCCGAGCAGAAACCGACCCGGGAACGCATCGGCGAGCATCGCGGCCGCTCCGTGTGTGGTCGGCGCAGGACGCGCATACATGTTTGCGATCGAGGGGGCCAGCAACATCCGGTCGGTCGCTGCGAGCAGAACGGAGAGCTCGACGAACGCATCCTTGGCTCCGACGCCTTCGCCGTTCCAGCCGGCCGTGTAGCCCGCCGCTTCGAGCTTGCGCACGCCGACACGCTGCTGATCTATTGGTGTGATCGTGCTGATTCCGACGCTGGGGATCTTTGCCCCAACCCGTCCCATGGCTTGCCTGGCGGCTTCGACAATCTCAGATGTTGTCATCGTCTCTTCCTTGGTTGGAGCACGCCAAGCCGGTCGCTGACCGTCGTGACGCACAGGCCTTCATCGGTTGGAACCCGTCGAGCTGGTTTCGGCCGCGACGCCGAACCGCGGCGCTTGTGACCGACGAATCTCAGTAGCCGAACAGGGCAGCACGCTGTCAGGTGGTTCAGATCTGCAGGTCAATCGAGATCCTATCTTGACAGAACTGGATCCAAAACCTACAGTGCAGCGATCGCGTCAGATGAGCCGAAGCCGCGCCGTCAAGCAACACATCCATCGGCACAACAGAAAGAGAAGGGGGACCATGAGAGGGACTCGAGCAATGTTCGGGGTTCTGATCGCAGGAGCACTCGTGGCGAGTGCTTGCGGGAGCGACAAGGACTCAAAATCGTCGGCAGGATCTACAGCAGTAACCGCTGCTGCCGGTTCGGTCGTTTCGACTGACGCCACCGGTGATACGGCTACGTCCGCTGTGACCGCCGACTCCACCGATGCCACGGACTCAACCTCGGCGAGCACTCCTCCCGCCACAGTGGATCCGTCTCTCGCTCCAGTCGTCGTGGGTTTCCACAACCTGGAGGACGGGACGTACTCGCTGCCTGACGTGCGCAAGGCCTTCCTTGCCGGCGTGGACTACGTCAACGAAGAGCTCGGCGGCATCAACGGCCACAAGCTCGAAGCCAAGACTTGCAACGTCGATGTCACGCCCGAGTCCGTCGTCAACTGCGGAAACCAGTTCGTCGAGGACAACGTCGTCCTCGCCGTGCAAGGCATCGACTTCGCCGTGGATGCCATGTTGCCGGTGCTCAAGTCAGCTGGGATTCTCAACGTCGCACCCAACCCGCTCGGAGCCTCGGAAGACACCGCCATCGGGGATGTCGTCGTGATGGGCGGCTCTCAGGCAGGCGGAGCCACGATCAGCAGCCTCTTCCAGGCTCGCAACAGCGGAGCGAAGAAGATTGCGTTCGTCTTCGCCGATCAGCCGACACTGCACACGATCTACGACGGCCTTGCGCCGGTCACGAAGAAGCTCGGTGTCGAAACTGACGCCTACTTCTATCCGCAGCCGACGGACTGGACGACGTTCGCCCCGACGGTCCTCGCAGGCAACCCGGACTACATCCAGCTGGCAGCCGTTGATGCTGACTGCCTCGCAGCCATTCCCGCATTCCGTTCAGCCGGTTTCACGGGCACTATTGATGCCGGTAGCTGCTCGGGCCTCGTGCAGACACTCGATGCAGATCAGCTCAAGAACGTGATTGTCGGGTCGGACCGCTACACGCCGGACATGGCGGACCTTCCCGCCAAGGTCCAAGGCGACGTCGATGTGTTCAACAAGTACATGGCCAAGCATCCCGACATCACCGACCCAGCCCAGTCGCGGTCCGGTTTCTACATTGCGGTTCAGGCGGCCGAACTGCTTCGTGGCGTCACGGGTGACGTGACTGCGAAGTCGGTGCTCGAACAGGGCCCCAAGTCCACTGGCACGGTGTTCTTCAGCGACACGAAGTATGACTGCGGCAACCCGTCGTGGCCAGGCACAACCTCGTGCACGAGCACGTACCTGCTCTCGGAGATCACAGCTGATCGCAAGTTGAAGCTGCTGCCGGGTCAGCCAGTCGATCTCAGCGAGATCTTCCCTCAGAGCTGAACGACGCGTCATGACAAGTCGGGTGTGGGCATTGCTTGCCCGCACCCGACTTTTGCGTTGAGCCCACGACGCCTCCGGTCGAGTAGCGAGGAAAGCAACTTGGCGGGTTTCGGTGGACCGACCTTGCTGACACGGGCGGCGACTGCGCTCTTGTTCCGTCGCTTCGGCTGTGCGTTTGGGGCCCGATCTCGGCGCGCTCAGCTCGACGAGGGTGAATGTGCCGCTGTCTGGCTGGAATGAGCGTCGGGGGAGGACTTAAGGTGAAACGTTTACGGCAGTCGGACGGGACATTCTGCTTGGCGCACAATAGGATCCAATCTTGACGAATAAGGATCCTTGACAGTAGTGTCGCCGAGGTACCGGAGCGGCGACGTTCCGGGCTGCATTGACGGACCCACGAGACCACCGACGAAAAGGCACGAGGATGACGCAACCCACACCACAGCCCTCTCGCTCCCCACGCAGCGTGTCAGCCCTGATCATCGGCGCTGGTCCCGGTGGCCTGTGCACTGCGATCCTTCTGCGCGAACGTGGCATCGAGGACTTCGTCGTCCTTGAGCGCTCCGACGAGATCGGCGGAACCTGGTACAACAACCGTTATCCCGGACTCGCCTGTGACGTCTGTTGTGACCACTACTCCTACACGTTCTATTCGGATTACGACTGGACCCGCGCCTACCCGCGGCCGAGCGAATACCGCGACTACCTGCGTAGCGCCGTCGACAAGTTCGGCCTCGCAGACAAGATCACAACGGGGGCCGGAGTGACGTCGGCCGACTGGCACGACGATGAAGGTGTCTGGGAGGTCGTCGACACGTACGGCAATGTCTATTCCACCCGAGTGCTCATCGGAGCGGTAGGCATGTTCAACGAGCCTGTCCGCCCCGACGTCGAAGGCCTTGACGACTTCTCCGGTGACGTCGTCCACACCGCCCAGTGGCCGCACGACGATTCCGAGCTGATCGACGGGAAATCTGTTGCCGTCATCGGTTCGGCGGCGAGCGCCATCCAACTCATCCCCGAGATCGCAGCACGCGCGACGCATCTCGACGTCTATCAGCGCACCTCGAACTGGGTCTTCCCGAAGAATGACGAGATCTACAGTGCCGAACAGCGAGCACAGCGTCTTGAAGATCCGTCGATTCGTGAGGCGTTGCGGCGTGCGAGCTTCGATTTGGTCAACACGCTCGGCGATTTCAACAACACTGAGTTGATGGACGGTCTGCGCGAGCAGGCGATGGCCAACATCGCCGCAGTTGGTGATGACGTCCTCCGAGATCGGCTCCTGCCCCGGCTCCCGATCGGCGCCCAGCGCCCGTTGCTGTCGTCTGAGTACTACCCGGCGTTCAACCGGGACAACGTGACCTTGGTGACGGACCCGATCGCGAAGGTGACAGACGATGCAGTCATCACCGCTGACGGCGTCGCGCGACCCGTGGATGTCATCGTCTTGGCCACCGGCTACGCCGCGCACAAGTTCTTATCGGTGATCGACATCGTCGGACGTGACGGGAACTCGTTGCGGGACCTGTGGGCTGACGGCGCATATGCGTATCTCGGGATGACTGTTGAGAACTTCCCGAACTTGTTCATGATGTACGGCCCGAACACGAACGGCGGGTCGATCATCGACAAGCTCGAGACGCAGGCGCGCTACATCGTTGGCAAGGTCGCCCACATCCTCGATCGAGACGTGGCGTCAATCGAAGTGAAAGCCGACGTCGTCGCCGCTTACAACGAGCGGCTGCAGGCGGGCTTGAGTTTGATGAACGCCTGGCAGGTGGAAGGCAGCCGGTACTACCGGGCGCCGTCGGGCAAGGTCGTAACCCAGTGCCCGTTCAGTGTCGTCGAGTATGACGCCATGACCCAAGAGGACGACCTGGATTCATTCGATGAGCGACTCCGGGTCCGCTGACGGTTCGGAGTCTCCACTCTCCGGACTCGTAGTGGTCGACTTGTCGAGCGGGATCCCGGGAGCATATTGCACGAAGTTGCTCGCCGGTGCCGGTGCCACCGTCGTCAAGCTCGAGGCTCCAGACGGGGATCCATTGAGAAGGTCGAGCACGAACGACACGGGCGACGACGGCGTGCTCTTCGAGTACCTGGCATGCTCCAAGGAAAGTGTGGTCATCGACCCGGACGATCCCTCCGGGATGAGCGACGCTCTGGAATTGATCGGTCGAGCGCAGGTGGTGGTCTGGTCGTCCGGGTCTTCGCTGTCGACGAACGACCGGCTCACCCCCGCAGTGTTGAGAGAAGCATTTCCGACGCTCGTCGTCTCAGCGATTTCGCCGTTCGGTCTCGATGGCCCGTGGGCTCACCGGGCAGCGACGGAGTTCACCTTGCAGGCTTGGGCCGGTGCGATCGGTCACCGAGGCCTCCCGGGTCATCAGCCAGTTGCAGTCGGCGGGCGGGTTGGCGAGTGGGCTGCAGGAATGTACAGCGCCGTCGCTGTCCTCGCTGCGCTGCGGCGAGCCGAACGAAGTGGGCGTGGAGAGCTGCTCGACACATCCGTGCTCGACGCGGTCGCTTTGACATTGACGAACATGCATCCCGTCACGTTCTTCGCCGAGGCGGGCTTTGCCCGTGACCCGTCGCCGAACTCGTTGGTCCCCGGGATCCATCCGACATCGGACGGTTGGGTCGGGTTCATGACTGGCACCGGACAGCAGTGGCTGGACTTTTGTGTGTTGATCGAACGGTTCGATTGGATGGATGAGCCGGATCTGATCCGTGCCCAGACTCGTTCAGCTCGACGAAGTGAGATCACGGATTGCATCAACGCTTGGACGAGCGGGCGCACGACAGCTGAAGTGATCGAGTTTGCGGCGGAGCTGCGCATCCCTGTCGCCCCGGTGGCAACGGGGGAAACGGCACCGCTGATCAACCCGTCGATGTACGAGCCAAGCCCGACGGGGCGCTTCGTGCAACCCAAGACGCCCTACATCCTCGGTGACGGCGCGCAACTCCGTGTCGCTGGACCGCCACCGAAGCTTGGCGAGCACACTGCCCGCCATACGAAGCTGGTCAAACAACCGGATGCGAGCTTCCCTCGGGTTCGAGTGTTCGGTGACGGTCCGCCGCTCGACGAGCCGTTTGCAGGCGTCCGGATCGTTGACCTGACTGCGTTCTGGGCTGGGCCTTCGACTACGCAGGCATTTGCGACGCTCGGTGCCGACGTCATCAAGGTCGAGTCGCCGGTGAGGCCCGATGGTTTGCGTGCGGTCTCGACGTTGCCTTTGAGCCAGGACCTGTGGTGGGAGCACGCCCCGTTGTTCCATGCGACGAACACGAACAAACGGAGCCTGGGCTTGCGGCTAGACCGGCCGCGAGGGATCGCGGTTCTGCGCGAGCTATTGGATTCGAGCGACGTTCTGATCGAGAACTTCTCTCCGCGTGTCCTCGATTCGTGGGGTCTCGACTACGAATCGTTGAGTCGTTCCAATCCTCGGCTCATCGTGGTCCGCATGCCGGCGTTCGGTCTTGCCGGCGAGTGGCGAAATCGGACGGGCTTTGCCCAGACGATGGAGCAGATGTCGGGCATGGCATGGATCACCGGTTACCCCGACACCGGGCCGATCGTGCCGAACGGTCCGTGTGATCCGATCGCCGGAGGGCACGCCGCGTTCGCCCTCGAGGTCGCACTCGCGCAGCGGGAACGAACGGGACGCGGAATGCTCGTCGAGGTCCCGATGGTGATGAGCGCATTAAACGTTGCCGCAGAAATGGTGATCGAGTACAGCGCGAACGGCGTGCGCATCGAACGCACGGGCAACCATGGCCGTGGCGTCGTCGTGCAGAACTTGTATCGCACCAGCGAGGACGACGATGGGATCGGCGGTCCGCTCGTCGCAATTGCCGTCGAGAACGGCGAGCAGTGGGTTCGGATCGTGGAGACAGCCGGTTGGGACGACTGGAACGACTCTGCGGCTCCCGGGTCGAACCCGACTACGGCACAGATCGATACAAGACTGGAGAGTTGGTGCTCCGTGCGAACCTCCGATGAGATCATCTCATTGCTGTGGAGCGCCGATGTGCCCGTCGCAAAGGTCCTCATGCCGCATCAGCCGGATCGGACCCAGTTCGATGCCCGGCACTTCTTCGAAGAGGTCATCGATCCGCTGTCGGGTGCTTCGCTGATTCCGGGGCTTCCGGTCCGGTTCTCTGCGGGCCCTCATCATCACAACCGTCTGCCGTCGCCCTTGCTCGGCCAACACAATCTCGAGGTCCTCCGCGACATCCTCGGCTACGAAGCCGGGCACATCGCTCTGCTCGAGTCCGATGGCACCGTGGGCCGCGGCATGCACGCAGAATCGAAACTGATTGGGCTCGACTAGTTCTGGGGTGCCTGGGTCGAGAAGCTCCAGTAGTCGGCTATACGCTCCGATTGCTGATGGACCAACTGTGCCGCAGCGCAGGCGTCGTCATGGGAGATGAACTGCTCGAGCTAGCCACCTAGGCTGCTCGCTTCGGATCGGCTGCGACCCTGATGCGTGGTCCGTGTCTGTTACGCCGGATCGCCTCGAGCATCTCCGTCGAGGCCATCGCCGCTCGTTTGGATGCACTCACGTACAATGGGATCCAATCTGTCCTGTCGGAGGCTTCGGTGTTGAGATCGATGCATTTGCGAACCGATCCGAACGGTCTCGCGGAACTGGTGCCGATGTCCCTTCCAGTGATGGATATCGGTGCTTTGAATGCACTGAAATCGTCCGGTGTTCGCTTCCGGTCTCTGCGTGCGCTCCGCCGTGAGCACGGTCGCCCGGGAGCCGGCCCTGGAACGTCCCGGAAGTTCGCAGTCATGATCTCGGGCTCCCTTCACGTCGCGGCGGCCTCGTCCGAGTGCACACTGTCCCCGGGCGGCATCCTCTTCGTCGATGACCACGACTCTGCCGGGCACGCTTTGACGTATTTTGGCGAAGCCCGTCTGCTGCAGGTCGAAGTCAATGAGGACTGGCATGCGACAGGTCGGACTCCAGAAGTCCACGGAGACGACCCCGGTGGAGCCGGGCGAAGTACGCAACAGTTTCGACTGACCGCTGACGATCGGCTTGTCGCCGTCGGACCGGAGAGCTTCGAGGAGCTGATACCGCCGTCGTGGTCCTCGCTGGGTCCTCGCGGCGCTTTTATCGTGCTGGCCGGCGACGGGGGTCGTGCGCGATGGACATCCGACGGTGGCGCCGTAGTGGTTGTGGTACTCGGTGGCCACCTCGTCGTGAGCGTGCTGGGCAGTCTTGGCGGCGACGCTCCGCCCGCTCTCTTGGCTGCCGGTGACTTGGTCGCGCTCGGCGATCAGCCGTTCGAACTCGAGCTCAGCGCGAGTTCGACCCCCGCCACGTTCGGGGCGTTCATGTCGTGAGCGGTGGATTGATGAGCTTGCCGCGTACCAACGGGCGAAAGATGGCGTACTCGGTCGGGTGGAGGTTGCACGCGAATTCGGGTCTGCCGCGCCAGCGACAGACGCCAGCTGTCCGTTCGCGTGAGTCGATCGCGACGTCACCGCCGATCTCGTGGGCCGGGAAGATGTAGCCCAGGAAGTCATAGAAACGACCGGATTCGTTCAGCTCCGGATATGCAAGCAGCATCGCGGCACCTTCGATCAGGTTCGCCCCGATCTCGTCGGCGGCGAGGTCCGCTCGCGCGTCAGGTGGTGAGATGGGATCTTCGAACCTCTGTCCCCAGGCGTTGAACCAGGCGGTGTAGGGCTGAGCGAGGTGCGCAGATTCCGGACCGATTGGTGCCGGTGGCGGGAAATGGTCGAGGAACTTCGAAATGGCGATCCCGGTCAGCTCGTACTGCCGGCCCCATGCGATCCTCGTCTCGACGATGAGCGGCACGTCGAGCCGAGCGACATATTGGGCGGGTTGCGCCTCGATGATCGGTAAGGACGCAACATAGTCGTCGGCGCTGAGTCCGAGTTCTTTGTGGAATCCGGCATCTACGAACAGGGATGCGAGGCGTGACGATTCTTCGGCCGGGTCCCGTCGACGCATCTGGGACGGATGGACTCCGCGGGCGACGATGCCTTGGTCGACGGTGGCCGTGGCACGACCCCCTTCGATGTCTGCTGAGCCTGTCGTGCGTCCGCCGATCACAGGTGCTCGGTTGTCTGCCCCGAGATCGTAGGCAGTCAGCAGTGCCCCTGAGCGCGGGGTCTCGTCACCAAGACCCTCGGCGATCTCGTCGCCGTCGAAACGTACGGCGACGACTCGGCCACTGACTCGAGCGCCGATCCTGCTCCAGCTGCGTCGTTCGTCGAGGTACCTTCCGGTCAGCAACCGGCTGTCCTGGCTGGCGACGATGTACTGGTTGAGGCTCATCAAGTTGCGCCCGGCTGCTCCAACATGTTCGATGAGCAGTCCTTCATCGGTGTCACCCCATGGAGCGTCGATCGCGGCCTCATAGTCGAACCATCCGGAGTAGTTGGCGTCGTTGGGGACGACGTTGTCGGCATGGAGCGAGTAGCACCCCATCAGCGGGAACATGAGTCCCAAGATGTGACGGTCGCTTTGCGTCGCAACCTCGGGCGGGATGAACGCAACCTCTCGACCGGCACTTCGAAGTTCAACGAGCTCGCCCGAAGTGTAGGGGCACGCCGGCACAGCGAAGGTCATGGCGACGCTTGTGCCACGCTCGGCCCAGATCGCCTGGTGTATTCTTGTCGCCGCGTCTGCCGTCGGCGTGAGTGTCGCGAATGCTCTGATCGACGCAAGGTTTGTCTCGTTCATGGCGTACCTCGGTTGCGATCGTGCCTGGGTGGCGTGTCCGCCCGAGAGTACCGATGGACCGCGTCACGCGCAAGATTATTGGATCCAAAAGTGACCTGATTGACTCCGCCCATCGCCCGTTGGGGGAGTGATCGGCACGACGGGTGTGAGGTGCCTCATCTCTTGGAGCATCTGTCGTGGCCTGATCCGTATGGTTCGGCGCGATACTTGACATCGGCGCATGTGAAACGTTTAAGCTGGAGTTGGATCGCTCTGGCAATTTGCTCACTTCGGTCGGACGCTGCCGTGCGTTCGTGCCGCTTCGCAGTCGCCGTCAGGCATTTCCGTATCGAACCAACGACAAGGAGAGTCATATGGACTCGGTGACGAAGCATCCTGTAGCCAGCTCGACGTCGGTCCTTGACCGTTCGATCGACCTCGACACGCACGAAATGATCCCTTTCCACATGTGGGGCGAGTTCTTCGGTGAGAAGGTCGCCTCGAAGCTCGCAGGTTGTGAGACCAGCCCGTTCTTCGCTGACAACGGCAAGAACACTTCGGTTCGTCCCGACATTCTCGCTGATGACACGGAGATTACCTACGACAACGTGTGGCAGATGAAGGGATCATCTGCCCCCAGCGCGATTGATGTCGGCCGGCGCGCGGAAGTAATGGACGCAATGGGTGTCGACAGGGGGCTTCTGTTTCCGAGCTTCGGTCTCGTCGGCATTTTGATGTCTACGTCACCCGACTTCGTGGCGGCCGTGATGGGGCTGGGCATGAACGTCGAGGAGACTCGCGTCGCAGGTCTGGAAGCGATCGCCGGCTACAACGATTGGGTGATCCGTATGATCGGGTCCATCGACTCGAACCGGGTGCGTCCGGTTGCATTGATGCTGACCGAGACTCTCGAGAGCATGATGTCGCAGCTTCGGTTCCTCATCGACAAGGGCGTCAAGGCTGTTTGGATTCCGTCGGGAACTCCGCCGGCTGGAACGTCCCCGGCCGATCCAGCGCTCGACCCGTTCTGGCAACTCGCTGCCGACAACGACATCGCGATGCTCTTGCACATCGGCACCGACTTCACTTTCGTGTCGTCGATGGCTTGGACAGCGGGCGTCGAAGCGTTCATCCCGCCGAGAGCATCGGCAGAGTTCGTGCTGAGCCCGTTTGCCGGCACGACCGCCCATCTTGCTGCCGAGCATTTCATCGCGGCGTTGGCCCTCGGCGGCGTCTTCGAGCGTGTCCCGAATCTTCGCTTGGGCGCCATCGAGTTGGGCGCGCAGTGGTTCGGGCCGTTGGCAGAGCGACTTGACATGTGGGCAGGCGTGTTCCCCCAGGCGCTGCGCTCGACGCTGTCGATGAAGCCGTCGGAGTATCTCGCACGCAACGTGCGGGTCACGCCGTATCATTTCGAGCCCGTCGAAGAGTATTTCGAGCGCTACCCGCAGCTTCAGGACTGCTACGCCTACGCCAGCGATTACCCGCATGTCGAGGGCGGTCAGGACTCCAAGAAGATGTTCAGTGACCGTCTGGCCAATCTGGACCCCGAGATCAGCGCAAAGTTCTTCGCTCACAACGGGGCGTGGCTGCTTCCGTAGCTACCGCAGGCTTCGACCTCTGGCTTGCTGTCGGGTGATGAACAGTCACATCCCGGGAGCAAGCCAGACGCTGGAGTGTCATGCAACTACACGGTTCGGTTGCTCTCGTCCGCAGACACTGATGTCGCCCGTGGCGGTAATCGGAGCGGCGGTGAGGTGGAGGCTCCGTCGCGCGAGTTCAGGCCTCGCTGAGTTGGCGGACCATGAGTTCGCTTGCTCGGCGCGCATGTTCGATGACGAGGCCGCGTGCACGTTCGCCATTGCCAGCGTCGATCGCTTCGAGGATTTGGGCATGTTCCGCAGCGTTGCGGGCGAGTCGCCTGACGTCCGTTTCCAATGCGAGCCAGGTCAGGTTTCGTGGGATCTTGCGGTGCAGGCCGTCGATCATCTCGAGCAGATACTTGTTGCCGGATGCTTCGACCAATATCCGGTGGAACGTGCCGTTGGCGATCTGCCATTTGGTGCGCAGTTGCGCTCGTTCCTCACGCGGAAGGTCGCGCAGATCGATGATGACTTGCTCGAACATCCGGATGGTTTCTTGGAGCTGCTCGATCTGGAAGCCGGAGATCTGTTGCGCTGCGGTCGCGGCGGCGTGGCCTTCGAGGATCCCGCGAAGTTCATAGACCTCTGTAATGTCGCGCAGCGACGGCAGCCTGACTCGAGCCCCGCGATTGGAGATCACCTCCAACGCACCCATGGTTTGAAGCTGCCGAAGTGCCTCGCGCACGGGCATGCGGCTTACGCCGAGCTCTTGTGCGAGGCGTTCCTGACGTAGCCACGACCCAACTGGAAGTTCTCCGCTGCTGATCTTGTCTTGAATGATGGTGACGAGCTTGTCGACGAGGTCGACGTCGAGTGGGTTGGCGCCTCCCGGCCTCGTCTCGAGGGCCAGCGGGAGGGAGGCTGCCTTGGTCGGCTTCGCTGACGGAGCTTTCGTCTTGGCGGTCTTGGTCGGCGCCTTCTTCGTTGCGCTCGCAGCGGCCGCTTTGGTCGCCGCTGTGGTGCTGGCGAGAGTCTTGACGGACGCAGCGGCAGACCTGCCAGTGGTGTTGCGCGTAGCGGACTTCTTCGCGGCTCGGGCTGCCGTCGAGGGCGATCGGGTGGTCACGAACCGCAGTATATGTACATGGCGGAGCCCGGCACGCGGTACGGCTGGTGCCCAGAATGCCGCAGCGGGTTTCAATTTGCGACATTTCGGATCCTGTTCTATGGTGATTGGATCGCGATCACTCGTTGAGGGAGTTCGAATGCTGACCAACGTTCTTGCCAGTTCACTGCGGACGAGCGATGCATCGGGAAAGCGCCCACTGTGAGCGCTACAGCAACCGGTCTGGTCCAGGCGAACGGGATCGAGATCTGCTTCGAAACGTTCGGCTCGCCGGATGATCCGACGTTGCTCCTGGTCATGGGGCTCGGCGTTCAGATGATCGATTGGGATCCAGACTTCTGCGAAGACTTCGCCAGCCATGGTTTCCACGTCGTCAGGTACGACAATCGTGACGTCGGGCGTTCGACTTGGTTTGATCAGGACCCGCCCGTCGCCGGCGACGGTGCCCCCGAGCATGTACCTCGCTATTCGTTGTTCGATATGGCGGCAGATGGGCTGGGTCTTCTCGACGCGCTCGGCATTGAACGAGCACATGTTCTTGGGGCTTCGATGGGCGGGATGATCGCGCAGTCGATCGCAATACTCGGGCAGGACCGGATCTTGTCGTTGTGCTCGATCATGTCGACGACCGGGAACTCGAAGGTCGGGCGCGCCTCAAAGGAACTGATGTCGGCGATGACCCTCCCAGAGCCGACGACACGTGACGAGGTGTTGATTGCAGCTGTTCATCTTGGTCGCCTCGTCGTCGGAGGCGGGTTCCCGTTCGATGAGGCCGCCGCGCGCCGTCGGGCTGCTGCGTCGTTCGATCGCGCCTTCCATCCTGCAGGCCGCTTGCGGCAACGGGACGCGATCATCGCCGGCGGCGATCGCACTGCGGACCTTCGACTGCTCCGGGTGCCAGCGGTCGTCGTTCATGGCGCCAACGATCCGCTCGTCGGTCTCAGCGGCGGGCAGGCCACTGCCGCAGCGATCCCGGAAGCCGAACTCGTCGTGATCGACGGCATGGGTCACGAGTTCCCAGTTGGTGCCCGGGGCCAGATCGTCGATGCCTTTGTTCGCAACGCCCGGCGTTCGAACGTCTGACAAGGCCCAGCCCGCTGTGTTGAACATCACCGCCCAGCTGATCATGGCGAGCGCCAAGACGGCTGCAGCGCCGGGAAACAGGACCGCGCTGAGCCCGCCGGTCGCGCGGCGGACCGACACACCAGTCAGGCACCCAAGATGAGGACGCCACCGATCGCTGCGACGAGAGCAACTTCTGCGCCGATCACTTGATTTGCAGCGCTCGTTCCGCGGAGTTGCCTGACTGCTTGGACGATCCGTTGGATCAGCTGCGACGTACCTGTGTGAGAGTGCGACATGGTCCCGCCGTCGGTCACGATCGGGTACGCCCCCCCGCCTTCGATGGCGCCATCGGCGACGAATGAGGGACCCTCTCCGATGTCGCAGTATCGGAGCGCCTCGAAGTATCGGATGATCTCCCAGGAGAAGTTGTCGTACAGCTCGAACACATCGATGTCGTTGCGGCCAACGCCGGCACGTTCGAACGCGATGTCGCCCGATCGCCGCTCCCACATCGCGACTCGGTCGTATGTCGGCGGATGCGTGTAGGACGGACCCCAAGCGTCGGCTGCGCCGCCTAACACTCGGATTGCTTGACCGGGCAGGTCTCTTGCGCGTTCTTGAGTGGTCAGAACGAGCGCTGACCCGCCTTCGGCAGTCGTGGCGCACTCCAGCAGGTGGTATGGCGACGCAATCATCCGTGACGCCAGGATGTCCTCCGTCGTGAATGGGCCGCGGCCGTAGTAAATGGCCTCGGGGTTGCGTGAGCCGTTGTTTCGGATGACGGACGCGATGTACGCGACCTGCGCTGGATCGACCTTGAAACGGTGCATGTATTGCTGGGCAGAGAGAGCGAACTCTGCCGGCGTCATCATGCCCCAGCACTCAATGAATTCATTCGACGGTCGCGTCCATGGTGCGACTGCAGCACGATCGGTGTAGATGCCGGCTTCGCCGGCTGCGACGACCACCGTGGTACATACGCCAGCCTCGATCGCTGTCGCAGCCTCCACGATTGCCGCCGGCCCGGTGCGTGCGCCCCCGACCCAGAAGTAGGGCAGTCCCAAGCTGTACCCGAAGTGTTCGCCAGGTTCCTGATGCGACTGTTCGCTGCTGATGTTGAGGCCGTCGACGTCGCCGAGGTGGACGCCGGCGTCGTTGAGGGCTCCGTGGATGGCCGCAAGTGTGATTGTCGCCGATGTCTCGCCGGGCAGTGTCCTCGCTTGGCGCGTGTTGAAGGCGCCGACGATCACGGCTTGTTGCGCGGCCTTGGTCACCGTGCCTCCTCGAGCTCGAAACACGGAAGGGTGATGCTTTCTGTGAGTTGGACAAAGCTGACCCGGACGCGCGCGTCGATCGAGATCTCATCGGGCGAGGATCCGACGATGTTGGTCATCATCTCGTATCGCTCGTCCAGCCGTACGACGGCAACGACGTACGGCGCCTCGAAGGCAGGCGATTGGGGCCGCTCGACGATGCTGTACGTGACGATCACTCCCAAGCCGGCGGAAGCGACCCAGTCCAGTTCGAGCGACTGGCATTGGGTGCAAAATTGCTGGGGGTTGAACACGTGGGTGCCGCACACGGTGCATCGTTGGACGATCAGTCGGTGCTCGCGGCACGCCTCCCAGAACGGGCGCGTCAAGGTTGTTGGCGACGGAACGGGCCGCGCTTGGTCAGGCGTGATCGTCACTTCAGGACGGCACTCCGGCGTGACTGACGGGAGTTCTCTCAGGGCGTCCTGCGTCGAGACCGAGCTCGAACAAGCGGATTGCGTTGCCCCGAATGATCTTGTAGACGACGTCGGGGTCGATTCCTTCGAACTGACCGCGCGAGTGTTCCAACGTGTGAGGGTACGGGCCGTCAGCATGCGGGAAGTCGGTCTCGAACATGAGGTTGTCGAACCCGATCTTCTCGGCCTGTTCGATGGCGTGCCGGTCAGCGAAAATGCATCCGAACACGTTGCGGCGGATGTATGTCGAGGGCAGCTCTCGAAGCCGTTCTTCACCCGCAGCCCACGTGTGGTGGAGATGGGCATGGTCCATCCGCTCGATGGCGTACGGCATCCATCCGGCCTGGCCTTCTGAGTAGGCGAGCTTGAGGCGTGGGAACCGGTCGAGGACTCCCGAGAAGACGTAGTCGGACATCGACGCGTACGAGTTGGCGAACTGCAGAGTCGTGGTGACGACCGGCGGTGCTCCGGGCGGCAACGTCATCATCAACGACGATGATCCGATGTGCATGCACAGAACGGTTCCTGTTTCCTCACAGGCGTCGAAGAACGGATCCCAGTACCTGTCGTTGATCCCTCCGAAACCGAGGTGCCCAACGATTTCGCTGAATGTGACTGCTCGCACCCCCCGTGCAGCGTTTCGGCGGATCTCGGCGGCGGCAAGCTTCGGATCCCATAGCGGCACGACTTGCATCGGGATCAGCTTTCCGTCGGAGTCTCCGCACCACTCCTCGACCATCCAGTCGTTGTAGGCCTGGACGCACGCGATTCCGAGTTCGCGATCGTCCGTTGTCTCCTCGCTGAAGGCTTGACCACAGAAACGAGGAAACGACGGAAAGCCCAGTGACGCCTCCACATGCTGTGACTTCATGACCTTGACCCGCTCTTTGGGGTCGTAGCAGGCCGGGAGCATCTCGTCGTAGGTGACGGGCTCCTTGTCACGGAACTCTGCACTCGTCTCGACATCTTTGAGGACAACGACAGGACGACGATGCACATAGACCGACTTCCCGAAGAACCACACGTCCCCTGGCATACCTTCGTCGTCTTCGGCGTAGTTGTAGACGTCAGTCTTGGTGCTCACCATTCGGCGCTCGACGTGGGGGGCACGATCCTGGAACTTGCGAGGCAACCACCGCTCGAACAGATGAGCGGGTTCCACCACGTGGTCGTCGACACTCACGATCATGGGCAACTCGGATTCGTTCACAGATGGGCCCTTTCGATTGGTGCGGAAACCGCTCGGTCACGCCGTGAATGCGGTCCGCGAAGGATCACTCGGGGAGATCCTAGGTCTGGGATGTAATCGTATCAAAGTTGGATCCTAGTCTCCCGTGTGATAGGAAACGTTTAACCTAGGAGGCGCACAGCGATGGTTGAACATCCCCCCATGCTCCCCGGACAACTCGGTAGGCCGGGTATGGCGTTGAGTGACGATCCGCGTGCTGACCCGCGGATGATCAAGGCGATGGCTCCCTTCGGGCTCGCAGGACGATCGGGACCGTCTCCAGTTGACCATCGATCTGATCTCGACGCCGTGTTCGAGTTGTGTAAGCAGACCGAGGACGGATTCGAGAGTGTCGTCGAAGCACTCACGGGTTCGATGCCGGCTGTCGAGGGGGTCGAGCGTACTGTCGTTGCCATCACCGGGCGCGACGGCAATGAGATCACCCTTTTCGTACACAGGCCCGTCGGTCAGGCGGTTCCGTTACCCTCGATCTTGCACCTCCACGGTGGAGCCATGGTCATGTTCGCCGCTGCCGGGGTCGGGTATCAGCGGTGGCGTGATTCGCTGGCCGCGACCGGTCTGGTCGTGGTCGGCGTCGAGTTCCGCAACGGTGCGGGCAGGCTGGGGCCACATCCGTTCCCTGCCGGGTTGCACGATTGTGTTTCGGCACTCGAATGGCTGCACGCTCATCGTAAGGAGTTGTTGGTCAGCAAGATTGTCGTCTCGGGAGAGTCCGGCGGCGGCAACCTCGCTTTGGCGACTGCTTTGTTGTCCAAGCGTGAAGGCAGCCTCGGTCTCATCGACGGTGTCTATGCGCAGTGTCCGTACATCTCGAACGGGTACGCCCACCGTGACGGCAGTCTGCCGTCTCTGTACGAGAACGACGCTTACGTGTTGCCGTGCGATCAGATGGGGGCGCTTGCGAAGGCATATGACCCTTCTCGAGAGAACGCAAAGAACCCGCTGGCGTGGCCTTTGATGGCCACCGACACCGATCTGCGAGGGTTGCCGCCGCACGTCGTCTCCGTCAACGAACTCGACCCGGTGCGCGATGAGGGCCTGGGCTATTTCCGGAAGTTGCTCGACGCCGGTGTTCCGGCAGTGAGTCGAACGGTCAACGGAACGTGCCATTCGGGGGACTGCCTGTTTCCGGCGGCTATGCCTGACGTATACGCCGCAACGATCCGCGACATCAAAGGGTTCGCTAATTCGCTCTGACGTCGCGCCGATCTTGCGTTGGCCCGTTCCGGGTTCCATGTCTTCTAGAACGAGGAGTTTCGAGTGAGTGACGACGACGGCCATCGTTCTGATCCGGAGGGCGTGATTCACGTTGCCGCCGGTGACGCAGCTGGCGGAGCGAACGCGATCTGGCATCGGCCGCTGATGCATGTCATCGCCGGCGCACTGTCGGCATCGACAGCGCAGACGCATGGGATGACCCGGCTCGAGGCAATCTCTGGCAAGACGGTCGGTTCCGAGAATCTGTGGATGGGCGAAACGCATGTCGCTCCTGAGACCAGTTCGGGCGACCACCACCACGGCCACGCCGAGACAGCCATCTATGTTGTGTCGGGGAACCCGCGCTTCGTGTTCCTCGTCGAAGGCCAAGAAACTGTCGTCGAGACAGGGCCAGGCGACTACATCTTCGTGCCGCCATTCACGCCGCACCGCGAGGAGAACCCGTCGATCGACATTCCGGCAGTTGTGGTGATCGCACGGACCACACAAGAAGGCATCGTCGTCAACTTGCCGAGCTTGTGGCCGACCGACAGCGGTTGACGTTCGCAGGCTCGTCGTCGGTTGGTCCCGCCCGCGGGCTCGCCGAGATCGGCCGCAGCTCACCTGGGACATGCTTGTGATCGCTCCGGCGCACGTCCAACCGATTCGTTGGCAGCTCTTAAGCTCTCCGGACTCGTGCAAAATGGGATCCTAAACATATAATGTCGGATCCAAAGGCGGAGGTCCAGGCGACTCCAACCAGAGAGGCCGGGATGCATCTTCCATTGTTATTGGACATGGCTGTCGAGGCGATGGGTGATCGCGTGGCGATCGTCTCTGGCCGTTCGCACGTTACGTATCGAGAGCTCGCCGGTCGAGCCGCAGCGGCCGCCGCCTTCTTCGCGACCGATAAGGGCGAGCGTGTCGTCCTTGTCGATACGAACTCAGAAGCAGTGCCGATCGCCTTGTTCGGCGCGGCCATCTGCGGAAAGCCGTTCGTTCCGGTCAACTACCGTCTCACCGACGTCCAGCTGCGAGCAATCCTGACGAGAACGGCGCCCGCTCTGGTCATCGTCGGACCTGGTGTCGCCGAGCGCATCCGAGACGTCGACGGACTTCGACTCGTTGCTCGCGACGAGTTCCTCTCAGCGGCATCCAACCGCGAGCCGTCGCCGCTCGTCGACTTGGACCCTGACGCGATTGCGGTCCTGCTGTACACGTCGGGCACGACCGGCGAACCGAAGGCCGCGGTGCTGCGTCACTCGAACTTGGCGTCGTACATCTTGGCCACCGTCGAACTTGCGTCGGCGGACGAAGATGAGGCCGGGCTCGTGTCGGTGCCGCCGTACCACATCGCAGGAGTGTCGGCGGTTCTGTCCTCGACGTTCTCGGGTCGGCGAATGGTCTACCTCGATTCGTTCGAGCCGACTGCGTGGGTCGACGCCGTCGACCGTGAACGAATCACGCACGCAATGGTCGTGCCGACGATGCTTGGCCGAGTGCTCGATGCTGCGCGAGCAGTCGGCTCAGATCTGCCGTCCCTGGTTGGATTGTCGTATGGTGGAGGGCCGATGCCGTCGACGGTGATCCGTCGGGCCGTCGAACAGCTTCCCCACGTCGGCTTCGTCAATGCGTACGGTTTGACCGAGACGTCATCGACGATCGCCGTTCTCGGACCGGAGGATCACCGTGCTGCTCTCGCTTCACACGATCCGGAGGTGCAACGTCGTCTTGGCTCCGTGGGTCGCGCCATCGACTCCATTGAGCTGACCATCCGCGATTTTCACGGCGAACCGCTCCCGGCTGGTCAGCGCGGCGAGATCTGGGTGCGCGGACCGCAAGTGTCGGGCGAATACCTGGGCAAGGGCGGGCTAGACGACGGCTGGTTCAACACGCGGGACGCAGGCGAGCTCGATGCGCACGGCTTCTTGTACGTCCACGGTCGCCTCGATGACGTGATTGTCCGCGGTGGTGAGAATCTTTCACCCGGCGAGATCGAGACCGTGCTCGTCGAGCATCCCGACGTTGCCGAAGCGGCAGTCGTGGGCATCCCCGATGTCGAGTGGGGAGAGCGCGTGGTGGCCTCGGTGGTGCTGAAGCCGGACGCGACGGCGAGTGAGGCAGAGCTTCGAGATTGGGTGCGGAGTCGGCTGCGTTCGACACGAACGCCAGAGCGCATCGACTTCCGTGACGAACTCCCGTCCAACGAAACCGGCAAGGTGCTCAGGCGCGTTCTTCGGGAGGAGCTCAACAAGAAGTTCGCGACTGGGACAACCACGTGAGCCAAGCCATACCGCCGGAATCACTGCCCGTTCCAACTCGCAACTGTGTCCAGCGCAGCCGTTCATCTTGGTTCATTGCGCGACGTCCCCTGGTGACCGCGAACGATTGTGACGCCGGTGCCAGGGATCGTGTCGGATCATCGCCGCATCCGGGGATGTCTTCGACCCGCATGAAATTCGGCGCCCGCTCGTTGTCACGGATGGAAGACGACCGAAAATTCGGCGATCTTTGCCTCTCTTTCGCTCCTTGCGAATGTTCGTCGTCTCTGCCGCACTCCTGTGCGATGTTTTGTCACTTCCACCAAATTTCGGAGGGTCAATGAGTTACAAGCTCGAGGATCGCTACACGGCAAACGAGGGGCGCATCTTCTTGAGCGGCGTTCAAGCGCTCGCCCGTCTTCCCCACGATCAGCTCGTCGCGGATCGCAAGGCCGGATTGACGACCGCTGCGCTTGTCTCGGGATACCCCGGCTCACCGTTGGGTGGATTCGACGGCGCAGTCCGGCAAGCAGCGAGTCAGAGCCCTGACTTGCCCATCTCATGTCGGCCGGCACTCAACGAGGAATACGCCGCGACCGCAGTGTTCGGTTCCCAGCTGGCCAGCTCGCTCCCAGACGCCAAATACGACGGGGTCGTTGGCATTTGGTACGGCAAGGCCCCCGGCGTTGATCGCGCAACGGACGCATTGCGGCACGGAGTGTTTGCAGGTACCTCACCTGCCGGCGGGGTCGTCGCTCTCGTTGGCGATGATCCAACCGCCAAGAGCTCATCCCTTCCGTCGTCGTCGATCGGGATCCTCAGCGACCTGCATATGCCAGTGCTGTATCCCGGTGACCCTGCCGCTGCACTCAAACTCGGCCGTCACGCTGTTGCCTTGTCCCGCTACTGCGGATTGTGGGTGGCTCTCAAGATCGTCGCCGACGTCGCCGACGGCACCGCCGCCGTCGATCTCTCTGGAGACGCTTTCTCAGTCCGCCTCCCCGAAACAGATCTGCGATACGACCGTCAACCAGACGGGCGACTCCTGACTCCGCACTCGCTGGATCTCGAACGCGAGATCTACGAAGTCCGCTACGAACTCGCCCGCTTGTATGCCGCTGAGAACTCACTGAATGTGACGGCGGTCAATCCGCGCAATGCTTGGCTTGGCATCGTCTCGTCAGGGATCACGTATCACGAGATCCGCGCGGCGCTCGCACGTCTCGGCCTTGCCGCCGACGATGCAGTCGCTTCGGCAGGTATTCGCGTCCTCAACTTGCAAATGCCACTGCCGTTCGACCGTGACGCGATCACGCTGTTCGCACAAGGCCTCGATGAGATCCTGATCATCGAGGAGAAGCAGCCCCATCTCGAATTGCTCATCAAGGACGCGCTGTATGGATCCAGCGTTCGTCCGTGTGTGGTCGGCAAAACCGATGAGCTCGGTGGCGGCTTGGTTCCGACATCTGGAGGTCTTGACGCCGACCGGATCGTGCCGGTCCTCCGTCGCAGGCTTGAGGGCCGCCTCGGCGACCGGTTGGTTCCGCACAGGACGGGTCGCGATCGGCTGATCCCGGTCATTACCGCTGCGCGGTCCCCGTACTACTGCTCCGGTTGCCCCCACAACCGTTCCACGGAAACCCCTGACGGGTCGCTTGTCGGCGCAGGCATCGGCTGCCACACGATGACACTGATGATGGAACCCGAACGAGTGGGCGACATCATCGGCCTGACTGCGATGGGTAACGAGGGGACCCAGTGGATCGGCATGTCCGACTTCGTCGACACGGGACACTTCATCCAAAACGTGGGCGACGGCACTTACTTCCACAGCGCTCAGCTTGCTGTCACGGCAGCGATTGCCGCCCGAGTGAACATCACGTACAAGCTGTTGTACAACGGTGCCGTCGCAATGACGGGCGGCCAGCACCCTCAAGGGCAGCTCGCAGTTCCCGACGTCGTCAAGATCTTGATCGCCCAAGGTGTGTCCGAGGTGATGATCACAACGGACAAGGCTCGCGGATACGACCGGACCCAATTGCCCAAGGGAATCAAGGTCTGGGACCGTACAAGGGTCGTCGAGGCCCAGAAGTATTTGGCGTCGATCGAAGGTGTGACCGTGATGATTCACGATCAGGCTTGCGCAGCCGAGCTTCGGCGGGCACGCAAGCGGGGACGCGTCGAGATGCCCACGGTACGCATCGCCATCAACGATCGTGTCTGCGAGGGATGCGGCGACTGCGGTCGGGTCAGCAACTGTCTCTCGGTGCAGCCGCTCGACACAGCGTTCGGTCGGAAGACCACGATCGATCAAGCGTCGTGCAACCTGGATTATTCGTGCATCGAAGGTGACTGCCCGTCGTTCATGACCGTCGATTCAGCACCATCGCCGCTGGGCGAACGGCTACAAAAGTTGCTGGCCGTACGCGCAAAGCCGTCCTCCAAGAAGGCCAGGGGAACGTCGCCCGACGTGTCCGACCTGCTCGCCAAATCGCTTCCCGACCCTGTTGCTATTGTTCCGACAGATGACTTCGCGATGCGGATTGCCGGCATCGGCGGTACGGGTGTCGTCACCGTCGCCCAGATCATCGGGACGGCAGCGATGCTTGCCGGCCATCATGTCCGTGGCCTCGACCAGGTCGGTCTGTCGCAAAAGGCGGGGCCTGTCGTCAGCGACGTCCGGATCTCATCTCATGCCGACATCGATTCGAATCGCGTCGGCATCGCTGAAGCAGATCTTTTGCTCGTCCTCGATCAGATCGTCGGAAGTGGTCCCAAGACCCTTGAGACCGCTGAGGTTGGCCGCACGATCGTGGTTGGCTCGACCTCGACGACGCCGTCGGGTGCGACGATCCGTCATCCTGAGGTGCCCACTCCCTCACCGGCCGAGCTTGGCCGACTGATCGCCTCGCGAACCTCGGCCGACCATCAATACTGGGCTGACCTGGCTGCTCTCGCCACCGAACTGCTCGGAGGCGCCGCCGCAGCCAATGTGATCGCCATCGGAATGGCCGTGCAATCCGGGTCGCTCCCTATCCCGGCAGAACTCATCGAGGAGGCGATCACGGTCAATGGAGCGGCCGTCAAATTGAACATCGACGCGTTCAGACTTGGCCGTCACATCATTTACCGACCCGACGAGATTCCGACGACGAGCACCCAGGCCGCAAAAGCTCCCGCGCAGCGTCACGAACTCGAAGCCGGCCTGTCGCGGCTTGGCGACGAGGCGTTGCGCGCAGAGGCTGCACGTTTCGCGTATGACCTGATCGAGTTCCAGGACCTGGAATGCGCCCTTGAGTACCTCGATCTGGTCGGGATGATCTCCGACGCTGAACGCAATGCGCGACCGAACTCACGCGAGCTCACCGCTGCAGTCGTTGCGAACCTGTATCGGGTCACGGCTTACAAAGACGAGTACGAGGTGGCCAGACTGCTTGTCGATCCGGCCGCACGGTCGTCCGCGTTAGCGAGCGCAGGCCAATCCGGTCGAGTTCGCTACCACCTCCATCCTCCGTTGCTCCGCAAGTGGGGAATGGAGTCCAAGATGACATTCGGGACGTGGGCCGATCCTGCGTTCCGGATGCTCGCCAAGGGAAAGCGGCTACGCGGCACCTGGATGGATCCCTTCGGTCGTGCGGACGTACGGCGTGTCGAACGGGATCTCGTCGAGATGTACAGCAGTGCACTCCGCAGCGCCTCACGTCGTCTGCATGACTCGAACTTTGACGTTGTCATGAGGATTGCTGCTTTGCCTGATGGCGTGCGCGGTTACGAGCATCTCAAGCTCGAGCGTGCCGAAACGTTCAAGCGAGACCTCGCCGTCGCCATGAAGCAGTTGGGCTGAACCTTCCGGCCCAAGTTCGAGGCGGCCCGGCTCATCGAGCAATGCCTGATGTCGCCGGTAGGACACGCGGGTTATCCCGTGTCGATCGCGAGCTGGCTCGTGCCGCTCGCCGCGACCGCTGTCCCTCGAGCGCTCCTTCAGCGGTCGCGGTGCTCGAAGACGAGTGAGGTGTGCTCGTCGACTACGCCCGGGAACTCACTGATCCGGCTGAGAACGGTTTGTCTGAGATGTTCAGTGTCGGTGACTGCGACATGGACGATTGCATCATCGGCCCCCGAGACGAGGAACACCCCGATCGTTTCGGGCATCGACCACACATGGTCGACGAACGCCGTGACGACACCATCGGATTTCGGGCGGAGTCGAACAGAGATGAGCGCTTGGAGTGGGCGACCCATGAGGCCGAAGTCGACGTTGGCGCGGTATCCGACGATGACGCCGCGATGTTCGAGTGAGCGCACCCTGTTGAGTGTTGTCGACGGCGCGAGCCCGACCATGGTGGCCAGCGCCTTGTTCGGAATTCGGGCGTCATGCCGGAGCGTTTCGACGATCTTGCGGTCGATGTCGTCGAGAGCTTCGATGCTTGGTGACGCTCGGTCACGGCGTCTGGCGAGGTCGGGCATCAGCCGATGTGTTCGTCGCTGATGACCACGAAGTCGGCGAGCGCTGCACATGCCATGTTCGTCAAGAGTTCGACCATGGCCTCTCGGCGAAGTCGGGCGCTGAACGGTGTCGAGTTGATCAGGCCCAAGACGGCGTGCGTCATGGCCCGGGCCTTCCGATTGTCGAGTCGGACTCCGCCGCGTTTCGAATCGATGATCACCCCGACCCAGATATCGACGTAGGCAGCTTGCAAGCTGCGAACGAGTGGTCCGTCCGTCTCTCTGGCATGTACGAGGTCTCTCATGTGGACGGTGATCAGCGACGGATTGTCCACGGCGAACTCGGCATGCATGCCGATGAGTCGCCCGAGACGCCGACCTTTGGGCTCGTCGACGATGATCGTGGTCGCTCGTGCGAGCAATGACTCGCTGATTCGGATCAGCATCTCACCGAGCAGGGCCTCTTTGCCATCGAAATGGTGGTAGAGCGAAGGCCCTGAAACTCCGGCTGCCGTGCCGATCTCATCAACGGTGACACCGGCAAAACCCCGCTCGGCGAACAGCTGTGCCGCGATCGACAGGAGCTCGCCTCGCCGATTTGCGCGCCTACCTGACTTGTTGGCACCCAACACCTCGGCGTCCAGGATGACCATCTCCTCAAGATTACACGGGACTGATTCGGACTCGCCGGGCACTCTCACGGGTGGCCCGGCAAGCGCCCGGCGCGTGTGACGCGGCTGGGCATGTCCTTTCCGAGAACGGAGGCGAGCCATCGGCTGACGTCGAGTAGTCGGTCGAGGTCGACTCCGGTCGTGATGCCGGCATCCTCCAAGAGGAGAACGAGGTCCTCAGTGGCTAGGTTGCCGCCGGCGCCCACAGCGAACGGCGAACCGCCGAGACCGCCGACGGCAGTATCGAAACGTCGGACACCGATTCGATAGGCGCAATAAGCGTTGGTGAGCGCGAAGCCGCGCGTGTCGTGCAGGTGGATCCCGACGTCGACCCCACTTTGGTCTAGCACCCGCTCGATCCTTTCGGGCGTGGCCACGCCCGTCGTGTCGGCCAAGGTGACGCGGTCGGCGCCAGCTTGAATCACTGCTGCTCGTACGCCAGCGACGTCTTCTGGCCTTACGACGTCTTGAGCAGACCCGAATGCGCACGAGACGACGACGTCGAGTTCTGCAACTGGGGCAGCGGAACGGATCTGGATGATTTGAGCGATCGATTCGCGAACTGTCATGCCGACGTTCTTCTGGCTGTACGACTCTGACGCCGACACAGTGACGGTGATGTGGGTGGCGCCGGCTGCTACGGCGAGTTCGGCGCCGCGTCGGTTGGGTACAAGCGCCCACCACGTTGCTACGTCATCCAAGTCGGCCAGCACTTCCGCGGCGTCGGCCATGGACGGGACGGCCTTGGGTGAAACGAATGAAACGGCCTCTACATGACGCAATCCTGCTTCGGCCAGCGAATGTGCGAGGCGTCTGCGGACCTCAACACTTTGAGGCTCCTCACCTTGCAGTCCGTCGCGTGGCCCGCAGTCTCGGATCAGCACATCGATCATTGGTTGCCTCCCGCTCCGAACCTTTGACATCGAGCTTAGTCGCCGTTAAGGTTCCGAGTCGCTACTAGAGTGCGTCGAAGCGTTCGACGAACTGGGTTGGGGGCAACGCGTGAATCACATGCCAGAGCTCACGACCAAGATCGATCGGTCGACGGATGACTTCACCCGCAATACGGACGCGTATGACGCCCTCGTCGCAGACCTGAGAGAGAAGCTGGCGTCTGCGAGTCTCGGCGGACATCCAGCCGCACGCGAGCGACACGTCTCTCGAGGCAAACTGCTTCCTCGCGACCGAGTCGATCGATTGCTCGACCTGGGGTCGCCTTTCTTGGAGCTCTCACCACTCGCTGCGTGGGGCATGTACGACGGGGAGGTCCCAGGTGCAGGGATCATCACCGGGATCGGGCTCATCGCCGGCCGCGAATGTGTGATCGTCGCCAACGACGCCACCGTCAAGGGCGGCACATACCATCCAATGACCGTCAAGAAGCATCTCCGTGCCCAGGAGATCGCCTTGCAAAACGGCTTGCCTTGCGTCTATCTCGTCGATTCCGGTGGCGCTTTCCTTCCCGAGCAGCACGATGTGTTCCCGGACCGCGAGCACTTCGGTCGGATCTTCTACAACCAGGCGCAGATGTCGGCCAAGGGCATTCCGCAGATCGCTGCAGTGATGGGTTCGTGCACGGCCGGCGGCGCGTACGTGCCAGCGATGAGCGACGAGGCCGTGATCGTTCGCAATCAGGGAACGATCTTTCTGGGCGGGCCCCCGCTCGTCAAAGCCGCCACAGGCGAGATCGTCGATGCCGAGACCCTCGGTGGCGGCGAGATGCATTCGAGCGTCTCGGGAGTCACGGACCATCTCGCCGAAAGTGATCTTCACGCGTTAGAGATCGTTCGATCGATCGTCTCGACGGTTCCTCGCGGCACCGCACCTCTCCCGCCGGCCGAGGCAGTCGTCGAGCCGACGGTCGATCCCACGCAGATCCACGGGGTGATCCCAGCTGACGACAAGACCCCGTACGACGTGCGCGAGGTGATCGCTCGCCTTGTTGATGGAAGTCGATTCTTTGAGTTCAAACGGCTGTACGGATCGACACTCGTCACCGGCTTCGCCAACATCTGGGGGCACCGGGTCGGCATCATCGCAAACAACGGTGTCCTGTTTGCCGAGTCGGCGATGAAAGGTGCTCATTTCATCGAACTGTGCGATCAGCGCGAAGTTCCGATTCTGTTCCTGCAGAACATCACAGGGTTCATGGTCGGGCGCGAGTACGAGGCGGGAGGCATCGCCAAGCACGGCGCCAAGATGGTCAACGCAGTCGCAACTACTCGGGTGCCCAAGCTGACGGTTGTGATTGGCGGATCCTATGGTGCCGGCAACTACAGCATGTGTGGCCGTGCGTATTCGCCTCGCTTCTTGTGGATGTGGCCCAATGCCCATATTTCGGTGATGGGTGGCGAACAGGCCGCGTCGGTGCTGGCGACGGTGCGACGCGATCAGCTCGTTGCTGCGGGTAAGGAGTGGTCGTCCGAGGAAGAGGCGGCGTTCCGGCAGCCGATTCGCGACCAGTACGAGGAGCAGGGAAGCCCGTTCTTCTCGACGGCGCGTCTGTGGGACGACGGAATCATCGAGCCTGGCCAAACCCGTCGCACGATTGGTCTCGCCTTGACTGTTGTCGCCCGTGCCCCTCTCGAGCCTGCCGGCTACGGCGTGTTCAGGATGTGACCCACCACATGTTCGAATCAGTTCTGATCGCCAATCGTGGCGAAATCGCAGTTCGCATCACGCGTACGTTGAGGCGGTTGGGAATCAGGTCGATTGCCGTGTTCAGCGATGCCGACGCAGGTGCCCGTCACACACTCGAGGCCGACGTGGCGCACCGGTTGGGGCCAACTCCGGCCGCTCTGAGCTATCTGTCGATCGACCGTGTCATCGACGCAGCGCTCGCCCATGGCGCCGACGCAATCCATCCGGGGTATGGATTTCTTGCAGAGAACGTCGACCTGGCATTGGCCTGCCAGGCCGCAGGGATCGTCTTCATCGGACCACCTCCGTCTGCGATCCGTGCGATGGGCGACAAGATCAGATCCAAGGAGATGGTCGCCGCCAACGGCGTGCGTGTCGTCCCTGGCGTATCTGGCGTCGGCCTCGACGATCGCGAGTTGATCGAACAGGCGATGAGCGTCGGGTTTCCTATGCTCATCAAACCGTCCGCCGGCGGCGGCGGCAAAGGCATGCGGCTTGTCACGTCCGTCGAGGCGTTGCCCGACGAGATCGCCTCTGCCAAGCGAGAGGCCGCCGGAGCCTTCGGCGACGACACCCTGCTGATCGAGCGTTTTGTTGAGCGTCCCCGCCACATCGAGGTTCAGGTTCTCGCTGACGGCTTCGGGCACATCGTGCATCTCGGCGAACGTGAATGCACGCTCCAGCGCCGCCATCAAAAGGTGATCGAAGAAGCGCCGTCCCCGTTCTTGTCCGACGACGCCCGAGCGGCGATCTGCGCTCAGGGGGTCGCCGCGGCGGCGGCGTGCGGGTATGTCAATGCCGGCACGGTCGAGTTCATCGTCTCGGGCAACAATCCCGATGAGGCGTTCTTCATGGAGATGAACACGCGTCTGCAAGTCGAACATCCCGTCACGGAAATGGTGTGGGGGATCGATCTCGTCGAGATGCAGTTGGCGATCGCGTCGGGCGCCGCATTGCCATTCGAACAGTCCGATCTGCGACCCAACGGTCACTCGTTCGAGGCGCGCATCTACGCGGAGGATCCCGAACGGGATTTCCTTCCGACAGGTGGCCGCGTTCTCGCTTTGCACGAACCGGTCGGTCAAGCCGGTGTTCGAGTCGATTCTTCGTTGCAGGCTGGGACGCTCGTCGGTTCGACGTACGACCCGATGCTCGCCAAGGTAATCGTCTGGGACAAGGATCGTCACGGCGCACGCGTCGGGCTTCGCCGGGCCCTCGAAGCGACCTCGGTGTTGGGGTTGACGACGAACGTGGCGTTCTTGCGTGACGTCCTCGGCGACGCCGCCGTGATCTCGGCTGCGATGGATACGTCGCTCGTCGAACGGATCGCGAAACGGCAACCATCATCGCCGGTACCCGCTCACATCTCGTTCGTGGCTGCTGCCCTTGCTTTGGCTCGAGCGACCATGCCCGGGTTGGCTTCGGGCAGCGGATCGGCTTGGGATGTCGGCGACACTTGGCGTAGCGGAGCGCCGTCGTGGGCGACGTGGACAGCAGTTTCGAGCGACGGGCCTGTCGAGGTGATTCTTCGCCGCGCTGCGATGCCTGATTCGTACGAGGTACGCGACGGCCACGGCGGCGTCGAACACGTTGTGATCTCGACGAGCACTCAAGCGGGCTCCATCGAACGTTCGGGACGGCGCAGCCACTTCACCTTTGCCGCAGCCGGCGCCGTGACGTGGATCGGCGAAGATGGAGCGACCTGGTCGTTCGTGGAACCTCAGCCGAGTGCGCCTGGGGTCAACGCCGGCACGTCGAATCGTTCGGTGGTCAAGAGTCCGATGCCAGGGACCGTCGTCAGAGTTTTCGTGGCGGTCGGCGACGTCGTCGCTGCAGGCCAGAACCTGGTCATTGTCGAGGCAATGAAGATGGAGCATGTCTTGCGCGCCGCAGCCGACGGGGTCGTCGCCGAGGTTCTGGTCCGGGCGGGCGATCTGGCTCGCCTTAACGAAGTGCTGATCATTGTTGAACCCGCTCAACTCTTGGAGACTTCATGAACTTTGATCTGTCCGCAGAACACGACGCTTTCCGGAAAGTCGTGCGCGAATTCGCGTTGAACGAGATCGCCCCGCATGCCGCGAGATGGGACCGTGAACACACGTTCCCGGTCGATGTCGTCCGACAGATGGGTGAGCTCGGCTTGTTCGGCCTCGTGTTCCCCGAGACCTGGGGGGGAAGCGGAGGCGATTTCGCCTCGTTGTGTATTGCGATCGAAGAGATCGGCCGAGTAGATCAGTCGATGGGTATCACCCTGTCGGCCGGGGTCGGGTTGGGTGCGAACCCGATCTTCCGATTCGGGAACGAAGCGCAACAGCATCGCTGGCTGCCCGACCTCGTCGCTGGCCGTTCTCTCGGAGCGTTCGGGCTGACCGAGAACGAAGCTGGCAGCGACGCCGGTGCGACTCGCACGACGGCAAGGCTCGAAGGTGACTCGTGGGTCATCAACGGATCGAAGGCCTTCATCACGAACTCGGGTACGGAGATCACGTCGGTCGTGACCGTCACCGCCCGAACTCCGGAGGGGATCTCGACGTTCGTTGTCGAGTCCGGCACACCCGGATTGACTGTCGAGCCGGCCTACCACAAGCTCGGATGGCATGCGAGTGACACGCACGGTCTGTCCTTGGACGAGTGCCGCGTGCCCTCGGATCACCTACTGGGGGCTCCCGGCGCTGGGTTTCGGAACTTCCTTTCGATCCTCGATGACGGACGAATCGCGATCTCTGCGCTCGCGCTTGGTTGTGCTCGCGCCTGCCTCGATGCCTCACTCGAGTACGCGAAGAATCGCGTCGCCTTCGGCGGGCCGATTGGTCGGAACCAGTCGATCGCGTTTGCGCTCGCCGACCTCGCCGTCGCAGTCGAGAATGCGGCGAATCTCACCTACAAGGCGGCGTGGCTCAAGGATCAGTCACGGCCTTTCACACAGGCCGCTGCGATGGCAAAGCTCTACTCGACAGAGGCGGCCGTCTCGGCGACTCGGGTCGCAACGCAGGTCTTTGGCGGCAGCAGCTTCATCGAAGAGAACCCGATGGCACGCTTCTATCGTGACGCCAAGATCCTCGAGATCGGTGAAGGCACAAGTGAGATCCAACGGCTCGTCCTTGCTCGCGGCCTCGGCCTGCCTGTCTCATGATCGGATGCTGATGTGAAGGCTTCGTTCTTCGACCATCACGGCTTGCCCGATGTCCTGCGTTTCGGGGAGGTGCCCGATCCGGTGCCCAACGCCGGCGAGGTGCTCGTCGAGGTTCGTGCGGCGAGTGTGAACGGCGCAGACTGGCGTATCCGCCAAGGCGACGAAGTGCAGGTGAGCGCGTTTCCGTACATCCTCGGCCGTGACTTCTCCGGGATCGTCACTGCGGTCACGCCGAACTCTGGCGGCTGGAACCTCGGCGACGAAGTCTTCGGGGTCCGTCAGGTCCGCCTCGACGGGGCCTACGCGCAGCTACTTGCGTCCGATGGAAGCATCCTCGCCCGTAAGCCGCCCGGTTTGTCGCACATCGAGGCCGCCTCGATAGCGCTGGCGGGTCTCACCGCACTGGTATCGATTGAATCGACGCTTGCGTTGCAAAGCAGCGAGTCCGTACTGATTCACGGTGGCGCGGGAGGGGTTGGCACTATCGCCGTACAACTTGCCAAGCACCTCGGCGCATACGTGATTTCTACGGCGAGCGCGAGCAACTGCGACTACGTCCAATCCTTGGGTGCCGACGTCGTGATCGACTACGCAGCGCACGATTTCACTCAATTCGTTGAGGATCTCGACGCAGTCTTGGACACCGTTTCACCCGAGGTGGCCGCCCGGTCGTTCAATGTGCTCAAGCCTGGTGGTCGGCTGGCATCGATCACATCATTCGTAGCGCTGACATCCCCTCGTGACGACGTGAGATCGCTTCGACCGGATGTGGTCCGCAACCGTCATCATCTCGAGCGGGTCGCCGACTTAGTTACATCGGGTGCGATCGACCTGCCTGCGATCACTGTCTTTCCGCTCGCCGACGCCGCCGCCGCACATCGTCTCAGTCAGGGCCGACACTTGCGCGGCAAGCTCGTCTTGGACGTTGCCGCCGACGATCGATGATCAGGGGCGCAAGGCCCGTCGAAGTAGCCGCCGCATGGGTGCTACGACGTGCAGCCGATGGACGTACTCGAGGTTGCCATTGGGTACCCACAATCAGCCAATGACCGGCGGCGGACCTCATCGCTCGATCGACGTCGACTTGGGATGTGGCGACGACAACCTCGGGCTCGTCAGATCTCACTCGACGGCAACCGCCCACTTTGGCGGCCGCTTGTCGAAGAACGCCTGCATTCCCTCTTGAGCTTCCTCCCCTTGGAACAGTTCATCTGACAGAGATTGCATCGCCACGAAGTCGCCGTGACCTGCCGAGTTCTGAAGGATCTGCTTCGTCGCCGCCAGTGCTGCCGGCGCACCGGCGAGCAGGCGCAGACACATTGCCGCAACGTCACCTTCGACGTCGTCGCTGACGTGACTGACGAGTCCGATGGATCTGGCGTGCAGCGCGTCGAACGTCTCACCCGTCAAGAAGGCGGATGCGACGGCTGCAGCGCTGCAGCGACGCAGGATCGGTACAGAGATGATCGCCGGCGCCACACCGATCAACACTTCGGTGAATGCAAATGTGGTCGTCGCTGGTACGACAGCCAAGTCGCACGATGCCATGAGACCGATCCCGCCCGCGCGCACATGCCCCCTCACTGCTGCGATGGTCGGCTGACGTGCGTCACTGAGGCGGCGGAAGGCATCGACCATCGGGTTCGAATCGACGGGCCCGGCGAGACGTTCACGCAAGTCGGCTCCTGCGCAGAACGTGGTGCCCGTGTTGGTGAGCACGATCACGCGGACGTCGGAGCCCTCGGCTCGATCGAGTGCGACGTGAAGGTCGTTCAACATGGTTGCCGATAGAGCGTTCCTTGTCGCCGAGGAATCGAGTGTGATCGTCGCGACGGACCCAGCGATGTCGCAGCGGACGTGGGAAGGCTGCGGTGATGTCGGCATCGTCAGTAGCCGATCTTCGTCGGCATTGCGCATGCAGCCTGGGTTGTTCGTCGGGTGGCCAGTTCCTCGACCGCCTCGAGCGAGCGAGGTTCTTTCACTCCGTCGCTCGATGCGACGTCCTCGGTTCGGGCGCCCATCAGGATCCGCTTGACGGGCACTTCGAGCTTCTTTCCCGACAAGGTGACCGGGATCGACTCGACATAGTGGATCTCGTCTGGAACGTGTCTGGGCGAGAGGTCGTCGCGAACCGTGCGCCGAATCTGGCGTGCCAGTTCTTGCAAGTCTTCGTGCTGCTCGTCGACGACGACGAGCAGCACGATCGATCCTGGACCGTCTCCGTCGGAGTCTTCGAGGTGCACGACCAGAGTGTCGACGACACCGGCGACCCGTTCAACGGAGCGGTAGATCTCGGCAGTCCCGATTCGTACCCCACCACGGTTCAGCGTTGCATCAGAGCGGCCCGTGATGATGCAGCTGCCTCGCTCTGTGATCGTGATCCAGTCACCGTGGTGCCACAGCCCGGGCGCCCGATCGAAGTAGGCGGCTCGGTAACGGACGCCGTCCGGGTCGTTCACGAACCCGAGCGGCATTGAGGGCATCGGTTTGCAGATGACGAGCTCGCCTTGCTTACCGATGAGGCGCTGCCCGTCTGGGTCGATCGCTTGTACGTCGGCGCCGAGGTACCGGCACGAGATTTCACCGGACCAGACCGGCACAGTCGGACTCCCACCGACGAATGCGGAGCAGATGTCGGTCCCACCGCTCAAAGAAGACAGCATGGCGGTCTTGCTCACGGCTGAGTAGACCCACTCGTAGCACTCGGGCGACAAGGGAGAGCCGGTCGAACCGACGATGCGCAACGCTGACAAGTCCAGCTCAGTGCCCAGTTCCAGACCTGCGCGTTCGCATGCGGCCAGGAATGGCGCCCCAGTCCCAAAGGAGCTGATGCGCAACTCAGCGACCATCTTCCAAAGCGTTCGTAGCCCCGGATAGCCCGGGTTGCCATCGAACAACACGATGGTCGAGCCCAACAGGAGTCCCGAGATCAGATAGTTCCACATCATCCATCCGGTGGTTGTGAACCAGAAGAACCGGTCAGCCGACTTGAGATCTCCGTGCAGTCCGAGAGTTTTGAAATGCTCGACGAGGATTCCTGCGTGGCTGTGAAGGATTGCCTTTGGTGGTCCGGTCGTGCCGCTCGAGAACAAGACGTACAGCGGGTGATCGGCGGCAACGCGAGTGAAGGCGAGACGCTGGCCGGCGATGCCAAATGCATCCCACTCAGTCGTATCTGCCTGACCATCAGCATCGGGATGCAAGTAGGCGATGGCCACGGTCGCAATCAAGGTTGGCAGCGCGTCGCGCACTTCGCGGACGACGTCTCGGCGATCGACACTCGCGGAGCCATAAACGTAGCCGTCGATGGTGATGAGCACTTTGGGTTCGAGCTGTCCGAAGCGTTCGATGACTGCTCGTGCGCCGAACTCGGGCGGGCAGCACATCCAGATGCAACCGAGGCTTGCCGACGCCAGCATCGCGATGACGGCCTCGGGGATGTTCGGCAGGTATGCCGCAACGACGTCGCCTTGTTGAAGGCCGAGCGCGATCAAGCCTGATCGGATCCGCGCCACCTCGTCGCGGAGCTGTGCCCAACTCAAGGTCTGCTCGTCTCGAGTCTGTGACCTTGCAATGATTGCATCGCCGTCCCCATGATGCCTGAGCGCGTGCTCGGCATAGTTCAACCGTGCGCCTTGAAACCAACGTACGCCCGGCATCTCCTCACTGGAGGCGACGGACTCGTACGGAGTCGTTGATTCGATGCTGAAGAACTCCCAGATCGCAGTCCAGAAGGCGTCGAGATCTGTGACGGACCACTCCCAAAGTTCGTCGTAGTTGGCGACGTGCACATCGTGCGCTGCTGCGACGTACGCAGCGAAGTATCCAATGCGGGTGGAGGTCGCAGCATCACCTCGTGGGGTCCAGAGCTGTCCGCCAGCTGTTCGAAGCGTCACGGCTGTGTCTTCAACGTACGAGTCACGGTTCAAAACCCTAGTCTGCGTTCAGGATTGTCAGGTAGCTCGACTACGATCTGCGATGATGCCCGATGCCCGAGTGACACGGTCACGGGCATCGATTTTGAATGCTGCGCGCCAGTTGCTGATCGAGGGCGGACCGGCGATGGTGACCGTCGACGCGGTTGCGTCACGTTCCGGCGTCGCCAAGTCGACGATGTATCGCCACTGGGAGACGCGGGACGCCCTGATCATCGACTTGTTCGAGGCAGTCTCGGTTCCGATCGTGCGGCCGGATTCGAACATTTCGGCGACTGACGCCTTGCGCCATGTCGGCAGGCAGCTCGCCGCCATCGTCGCCGATCCTGAGTGGCGATGGATGACTCCTGCGTGCAGTTGCTCCAGATGCAGCAGGACCGCTTCGCGCAGATCCAGAGGCGTCTGCAAGACGCCCAGCGCCGCGTAATAATCGATCTTGAACCGTGCGGTTGATGAAGGCATCGTGACGACGGACGCGACAAGCGCTCGATCGTTGACGTTCCTGATTGGTCCGTTCCTGATGGCTTCGCTATTGGACACAACGCCGGTGAATGGACGAGTTCCCAGACGCCGTGATCATGCAGTTCATCGCCGGTCATCGGCCGGATCAATGACCAACCGGTTGGGCTTCGCGCGAGGAGACCTGATCCGATACGCGGCACTGCGCCGACCTGATTCCGTGGCCGACACCTGCTCGACGCATGGGTCGGTCGAGTCACTCGAGATGAGTCGTGGGGCACGAGGCGAGCGCGAAGTTGACTCCCATAGCTCAGCGCCGGCAACGGCTTACGTGGCCTTGACATGAGCCCATCACGTCATTTAACGTTACATTGTCGATGACGACGTTGATGCGGGCACAGTTCGCTGCTCGTCTCAGCAAACGCGTTGTTCGCTGTAGCTGGAACCCCTCCGACTCCTGCGGCAAGTCGACGAGTGTCGGATCGTGGCCAGCGAAAGATCTCGCCGTCGTGTCCGGAGTTCACCCGCTCGACCGCCGTCACGGTGTGCGAAGCCCACGGTCAGGAGACAAGTGAAAGTCGGAATCCACTTTTATGTGACGGGTTACACGATTGACCCTGTGACCATTGCCAAGGCGGTGGAAAGCATGGGGTTCGACTCGTTCTGGGTGCCGGACCACGCGATCCTGCCTGCCAACAGTGGGGTCGTGTTCCCGATGACCGGCGGGGAAATTCCGCCGTTGTACGGCGAGATGGCCGACCCATTCGTCTTGATGAGCTTTCTGGCGGCTGCGACCACGACGTTGAAGGTCGCTGCAGGTGTCTGCATCGTGCCCGAACGTCACCCGCTGACCTTCGCGAAATCGGTGAGTACCCTCGACAACTTCTCCAACGGCCGGCTCATCATGGGTATCGGAGTTGGCTGGATGCGCGAAGAGATTGAACTCTTCGGGGTCGATTTCGACACCCGCTGGACCTACACGCGTGAAACCATCGAGTTCTGTCGGATCCTGTGGAGAGACGGTGTCGGTAGCTACCAGGGGACCTTGCTCAAGTTCCCTGAAGTGATCTGCGATCCAATCCCCGCTCAACGTCCGGCGGGACCGCCGATCGTTCTGGGCGGCCTCCCTTCAGACGTGACCTATCGACGTCTAGCACGCTGGGGCGACGGATGGCTCGCCGCGCTGGCGACGCCGGAGCAAGTTGTCGCCGCACGCAAAGGGATCGCTGTCGAATGCGAAAAACTCGGCCGTGACCCATCCGAGATCGAGATCTCGGTGATGACGTTGGAAGCCGATCCCGCTCTGCAAGAGGAGTACGCCGCCGCTGGAGCGGATCGTCTTGTCGTCGCGATGTACAACCACCCCGGCACCTATGTCGCCCCCGATCAATGGGCGGAGGTCACCGGGCAGGCTGCTACCACGGGGCCGCCGACTGCCGGGCACACGATGAACGCACTCGAGCAGGTGCGTTCGCGCGCCGGCCTGTGTTGACCGAACCCATGAGAGGACACGAGAGCAATGGCTAAAGACTTCCTGAAGGACGTTTTGGAGAAGCACATCCAGGACGGTTCTGACAACACGATCTGGTGGGATGAGGATGCCATTCCTCTCAACACGATCGGGATGCGCGTCACCGACGTGATGAGTCTGAAGGGCAAGAAAGCGATCGTCACTGGCGGCGCGGGCGTAAACCTCGGCCAGGCAATAGTCAACCGGCTCGCAGGCCTCGGCGCTGATGTCGCCGTGGTCGATCTCGAACCCAAGAGTGCAGCGGCATACCAGGAGGCCATTGGTCGGGCACCTGGTCCTAACGCCGAGGAATTGGCGGCGACGGTCGCCGAGCGTTGGGGCGTGAATACCATTGGCATCTTCGGGAACATGCTCGACTGGGACGACATCCATCGCGCTATGGCCGATTGCAACGAGCGTCTCGGCGGAGTCGACATCCTCGTCAACAGTGCGGTCGACACGTACGTCGGGTCGCTTGCGACGGTGTCGAAAGCCGACATTGATCGGGGAGTCGCCGGCACGCTCATCGGGCCGATGTACTCGTGTCGTGCGGCCTTGGATTACATGATCCCGCAGGGTTACGGCCGGATCGTAAACATCGGTTCCGAGGCAGCGCGAACAGCGCTTCCGGAGCTCGGTTTGTATGGCGCCTGCAAAGCTGGTCTTCAGGCGTACAACCGTTACCTGGGCAAAGAGGTCGCTCGTCTTGGCGTGCTCGTCAACGGCGTGAACCCGGGGAGCATGTGGGGTCCAGATCGCGAGTTGCTGCCTGACTCGTGGCAGGGGTTGTACGACCACGGTCGCACAGCCATTCAGCGCTACGAACTCCCGGAGGAAGTGGCCAACATGGTCGCGTTCCTCGCTTCGGACGCAGCCAGTTGCATGGTTGGTGTCACGATCGACATGGGCGGAGGAATGTCGCTTTGATCGTTTGACCGTGCCGTGGTCGTGCTTCGCCAAGTGTCACCGTGCCACGCATCGTTCGATCCGGCCGGCAGTCGCGTCAGCTCGGTCGAGCTGTGGCACTCGACCGACGGCACTCGACCGATGGCGCTCGAGGTGGAGTTGCAGGCGGCGAGACCTTCGTTGATGGTCTCGCCGCCGAGCGAGGTTCTGCAGGCACCTCGGCGCCGACTCGTCGCAGGCAATGGTGGTTGTGGGCATGTTGCGGGACGCGGCCGCCGGCCCCCATTTGCCTATGACCATGACTCGTCGATGCGGGTATGCAGTGAAGGAGCACTTTGTCCAGGCATCCGATTTTGATTACAGGAGCGACAGGACGACTCGGTGGTGTGATGGCGCGTAAGGCGCTTCGTGCCGGAATGCCGACGTACGTGCTCGTCCGCAATCGGCAGTCGCCGGCAGCGATACGGCTCGCGGCGATCGGCGCCAGGCTGGTCGAAGGTGATCTCAACGATGCGAAGTCACTTCATGCCGCCTGCAGAGGAATGGAATTCGTGTTCTCGCTTCAGCAGCGCCCGATGAGTCGCGGAGGCTACGGGTTGCGAGGCGGTGGCATGGCCGCGTCGATGGCCGCCGCGAGATCGATGAACGACCTCGACCCAGATGTCGAGTTCTACCAGGCTCGCAACCTGATCCACGCCGCGTGCGCCTCCGGTGTTGCCCATGTCGTCCAAGTGTCTTCTGCGATGGAGCAGCATGTAGCGGGCAGATCGATGCCGTCGCGTGCGAAGTTGAAGATCGAAGCACTCGTGACCGCCTCGGACACGCCTTCGTGGACGATCTTACGGCCAGGTCTGTTCATGGAGAGTCTCATCACATATCTCGAGGGCGATCGACTGATCACAGGGTGGACTGCAGACACGACCATCGGATGGGTGGCGACCGCCGACGTGGCTGCCACAGCGGTACTTGCGACCCTTGACACTGAGCGGTTCAGGGGAAGAATCGTCAAATTGGTCGGTGACGTTCGCACGTATCGCGAGACGGGTGCGGTCCTGTCGACAGCTTGGGGACGTGCCATCGACGTCACCCCGCTCTCGGACGACGAAGCGCTCGCATGTGGGTTGGCGCCTGACATCCTCCGGGCTCACCGCAACATGGCGGACGTGGCGCCACCAGCGGGTCCCGAAGAGATCCGATCGTTCGGTGTGCAGATCACCAGTCTTGAGCAGTGGGCGGCATCGAACCGGCCGGTCCTTGACGGATGTTCGCGATGACACCCGAGGTGATCGCCGCTGGCTTGCTCGAGCGCCTTGCGGTGGTCCAAGGAAACCTGCTGCCGTCCGTCCTCTTCGTCGTGTCCCGTTAGGCTGCGAGAGTGTCGACCTCGAAGGCACAGCGAGCTGGCCGACCTCAGGTACCCACTCTGCGTGCCGTGGCGGAGTTGGCCGGATGTTCGCTGATGACCGTCTCAAAGGTCCTCAACGGCGTCCACGTTTCCGCCGAGCTCACCGCCAGGGTTCGCGCGGCGGCTGAGACCCTCGGCTATGTGCCCAGCGTCGCCGCCCAAAGTGTGCGCGGCGCGCCGACGAAGACGATCGGTCTGCTGATGAACATCGATTTCGATCCGCACGGCGGATTGATGGCGGTGCTCGACAGTCTGCTGCGTGAGATGGAGAGTGCAGGAAATCAGGTCCTCTTATCGATCGCGCGCGATGGGTCGCAGCAGATCGATTCGCATTTGCGAGGATTTCTCGGGCGCCGGGTCGATGGCGTTTTCTATTGGAATGTCGAACCATCGAAGTTTCTTGATCTGTACGAGCGTGCTGGCATTCCAGTCCTGGGTGTCGCCTTCCGCGATCCTGCGTGCGAACACATACCGATGATCTCTGTCGATGTCGCAGCGACGTTCACCGAGATGTACGACCGACTGTTCAATTTGGGTCACCGGCGTGGGACCGAGGTGACGACGGGGCGCAGCCCCGTCATACACGAAGCGTTCGGCTCATCGGCGAACCTGCGGTGGACATCGAACCAGGTTGGTTTCGACCGGGCGAGCATCGTCGACTTCGTCCGCTCGATCCGAGGCACCCGTGGAGCTCCGACGGTGATCTTGACCGACTATCCGATCGCCGTCCGCGTCTTGGAAGTGTGCGACGAGCTCGGAATTGAAGTCCCGGGAGACCTCTCTGTCGTGTCGATCATGGATGCTCTTGGCGCAAACATGTTGCGGACGCCGCTGTCGTGCGTGCGCACCGACTATGAAGCGCTCGGGCACGCTGCAGCTCAGGCGATGCTTGCTGCGCTCGACGGAATTCCGTTGAGTGACGTACAGGTGCGCGACTGCACTCTGTGGATCGAGCGATCCTCAACGGGACCCGCTCGCGAGTCCTGACCTTCCGATACGACCATCGAGCCTGGAGCCAGGTGAATCGTCCACAGGCACTCCAAGGCGGCGTGCGTGGGGTGCCACCAAGTTTCACTAGCAACGGGAACCTTAAACGTTTAAGCTTTGGAGATGTTCAATCTTGCGGTGATGCGATGGTGGTGCGGCCAGCAGCATGCGGGACGCGCCAGACCCTGTGTTGGCGCACCGGCTGCGGTGACGCTGTGAATCAGATCAGCGGGTTCGAGCAATCGGCAACGCCTTCGGATGGGACGTGGGCGCGCTCTGATCTCGCATTCACGGTGCAGGGACGAGTCGAGGCGGGCGACCAACGGGGACGCCTCTTGGGCTTTCCGACGGCCAACCTGTCGATCGAACCGCAGGCACACTACGAAGGCGTTTGGGCCGGCTGGCTGACATGGGCCGGGGTTCGCCACGCCGCAGCCATTTCGGTCGGCGGACGTCCGACATTCTACGGACGTGACGGATTCCGTCTGCTCGAAGCTCACGTGCTCGACTTCGACGAGGACATCTACGGCGAAACGGTGACGGTCTGGATGTGCCAAAGGCTTCGCACACAGCGCAAGTTCGAGTCGCTCGACGCTCTCGTCGCTCAACTCAGGTCCGATGTGGCCTCCACGCGGCGGTGGGCCAGCGAAGGCGGCGAAGCGCGCGAGGGAGTGCGTGGCTTCACGTTGCCGAACGCTGAGACGGCTGCGGGCGCGACAGGAACGACGCAACCGGCACTGCAGCTCGAGGCAATTCCGCTTGGGAATCTCACCCACGCCGCACGCGTGGGTGCGTCTTCCAAAGATAGGATCCAAGTTGATAACACTTACATCCCATCGGCCGATGAGATTCGGATCCCGAAGCGGGTTCAGGGCGACACCGCCGCAGACGGATGACTCACCAGATTGACGTTGGAGGATCACCATGTCCCTTGTGACGACCGTGCTGGAGCAGCCGATGCCGATGACCATCGATGGTCGAGCCGTCCTCACGACTGCGACGTTCTCGGTGATCAATCCTGCGACTGGGGCAGTCTTCGCCTCTGCGCCCGAATGTACCGCCGAGCAGCTCGACGACGCGTTCCAAGCTGCCGAGAAGGCTTTCCGGACCTGGCGTCGCGATGACGCCTTGCGCTGTCGCTCCCTCCTTGCAGCCGCCGTCGCGATCGTCGCAGCACTCGACCCGCTCTGTGCGATCCTGACGGCCGAGCAGGGCAAGCCGTTGAACCAGGCCGCGCTCGAGATCCATCAAATGGCTGCCTGGCTGCGTTACTACGCCGGCCTCGAACTGCCCCGGCAGATCATTCAGGATGATGACAGCGTCTTTGCAGAGGTCGTCCGCCGCCCACTGGGCGTAGTCGCGGCGATCACACCGTGGAACTTCCCAATCAGCCTCGCAGCGTTCAAGATCGCGCCGGCGTTGCGCGCCGGCAACACGATCGTGTTGAAGCCGTCCCCATACACACCTCTCGCCACATTGATGCTCGGACAGATCCTTCGAGACGTCCTCCCGGCTGGCGTACTCAACGTGATCACCGGTGGAGATCATCTCGGTAGCTGGATGACGACCCACTCTGTGCCGCGCAAGGTCAGTTTCACAGGTTCGACCGCAACAGGTATGAAAGTGGCCGCGGCCGCTGCGGCAGACTTGAAGCGGATCACACTCGAGCTCGGCGGCAACGACCCAGCGATCATCCTTGACGATGCCAAGCCAAGTGAGATTGCTCCACGTCTTTTCCGCGCAGCCTTCGCCAACAGTGGTCAGGTGTGCTCGGCGATCAAGCGGATCTACGTGCCAGAGTCGTTGCACGACGAATTGGTCGACGAGCTGGCAGCCCAAGCGCGTGCCTACACCGTGGGCGACGGTTCGTTGCCCGGGGTTCACTTCGGACCACTCAACAATCGGGCACAGTTCGAACGCGTGAGTTCCCTCGTCGCCGAGGCGCTCGACAATGGCGCGACTGCGGCCGCCGGAGGACACGAAATGCCCGGGCCCGGGTACTTCTTCGAGCTCACCGTCTTGGCAGGACTCAGCGACGGCGCGCGGATCGTCGATGAGGAGCAGTTCGGGCCGGCACTGCCGGTGATCGCTTACACGGACATCGACGATGCCGTAGCCCGTGCCAATGCGTCCCATTTCGGGCTCGGTGGATCGGTGTGGGGGACCGATGTCGAACGGGCGATTGCCGTCGCCGATAAGCTCGAATGCGGGACGTCGTGGGTGAATGCGCATCTGCAATTGGCCCCACAGCGGCCATTCGGCGGGGCCAAGTGGAGCGGTCTGGGCGTCGAGAACGGTCCGTGGGGCTACTACAGCTACACGGAAATGAAGCTCCAGTACACGGCCAAGAGCTGACTCTGTCCGTTGTCCTGCTCGGTGACGAGCATTGTCCGCATGCCGAGAATGAGACCTTTTGTTCATCGGACACGGCGTCACCTCGGATTAGCCGGGCGGAGATCCAGCTGGAGTAGCGCGGCTGAGAACAGCGATCCCGTCTGCTGGCTCTCGGCGAGATCGCCGTTGGTCCGTCCGTCCTGCATCGTGAGGCGACGTGAGAGCATCAGCGACGGACAGCACCGGTCGAAGACACGCGAGCCGCGTCCGCCCAGCGAAGTGCAAGGAGACCGACCGTGCCGAACTTAGCTCCGAAGAAGCTGCCGAATAGCCTCAGCCACCTCGTCTGGACATTCAAGCGGCGGCCAGTGGCCGACGTCGGCGACGCGGACAAGCTTTCGATTCGACGGCCATCGCAGCAGATGCGCATCGATCTCGTCAGCGACATGACTGCCCGAGATTGGGTCGAGCTCACCCCAGATCGAGATCTTGTCGAGTGATGAGCTCCAGCGACCGGAGTATGCGAGCGCGCCGTCTGCGTCGGGTAGCAGATGTGGGATTGCGGTGCCATCGTTGAAGACGTTGGACGCCCATATCGCCTGAGTTTCGAACTCCTTTAATGGGCGCCGGCATCCCCATGTGGATCGGATCCTCGCAGTGATCGAAGCCCGACTGTTCCTCGCGATCGCAGGGGCCATCGGTCTTGAGGTTTGAATCGGCCTGGGTTTGACGGAGGCTCGTTGGGTTGGTTTTCTCATGCCGCTTCGGGCTGAGATTGGTGACGATAGTCGTCTTCGATCTCGGTGGGGGTCTTGTCGCCGAGTTCGCTGTGGAGGCG
>JAOBWK010000047.1 GCA_025463305.1 Ilumatobacteraceae bacterium | reverse complement strand
TCATGCTCGGCTCGTCCGACTTCCCCGGTCACACCGGGTTCGAGGTGGCGTCGTGGATCCTCGTGATCCCCGGCCTGATCCTCAGCTACTACACCGCGATCACCTACATCCCAGCGATCCGCGCCGGGGTGCGCGCCGGCCGCCGCGCGCCGAGTGCGGCAACCAAGGAGGGCACCCGATGAAGGCCGTCATCATGGCGGGCGGCGAGGGGACGCGGCTGCGCCCGCTCACCTCCAACGCGCCGAAGCCGATGTTGCCGATCGCGAACCGACCGATGATGGAGCACATCGTCTCGTTGCTGCGGCGCCACGGCTTCGACGAGATCGTCGTCACCGTCGCGTTCCTCGCCAATGCGATCAAGACGTACTTCGGTGACGGCAGCGAGTTCGGCGTCAAGATGCACTACGCCCACGAGGCCACGCCGCTCGGCACAGCGGGCAGCGTCGGCAACGCGCGAGACCTCCTCGACGAACGTTTCCTCGTCATCTCGGGCGATGTCATGACCGACATCGATCTCGGCGCGATCCTGCGGTTCCACGACGAGCACGATGCCGTCGCGACGATCGGGCTGACCGCTGTCGAGAACCCGCTCGACTTCGGCATCGTGATCACGCGCGAGGACGGCACCATCGAGCGGTTCCTCGAGAAGCCGACGTGGGGCCAGGTCTTCAGCGACACGATCAACACCGGCATCTACGTGCTCGAGCCGAAGATCTTCGAGTTCATCCCCGAGGGCCGCTCGGTCGACTTCAGCAGCGAGGTGTTCCCGGCGCTGCTCGCCGAGGGCCTGCCGCTCTACGGCGCCATCACGGAGGGCTACTGGGAGGACGTCGGCACGCTCGAGGCCTACCTCGGCTCGCACAAGGACGTCCTCGACCAGAAGGTGCAGCTGGAGATCCCCGGCTTCCGGGTCAACGACGGCGTGTGGCTCGGCGAGGGTGCCGAGATCTCGCCCGACGCGATCGTCACCGGGCCGGCTGTCATCGGGCCGGGCTGCAAGGTCGAGGCCGGATGCACGCTCGGCGAGTACACGGTGCTCGGCTCGAACGTGCGCCTGCTCAGCGACGTGCACATCGAGCGCTCCGTGGTCCACGACAACGTCTACGTCGGCAGCGGCGCTCGGCTGCGCGGCGCCATCATCGGCCGGGCCTGCAGCATCCGCTCGAACGTGCGCATCGACGAGGGCGTCGTGCTCGGCGACTCCGTGTTCATCGGCAGCGGCGCCGTCCTGTCCGGCGACGTCAAGGTCTACCCGTTCAAGACGGTGGAGGACGGCGCGGTCGTCAACACCAGCATCGTCTGGGAGAGCAAGGGCTCGCGCAGCCTGTTCGGACGCGACGGCGTCAGCGGTCTCGCCAACGTCGACGTCACCCCGGAGCTCGCGGTGAAGCTGGCGATGGCCCACGGCACATCGCTGAAGAAAGGCACCACCGTCGTCACGTCGCGCGATTCCAGCCGGGCCGCGCGCATGCTCAAGCGGGCGATGATGGCCGGCCTCAACGCGGCCGGCGTCGACGTGCTCGACCTCGAGGTGGCCAGTGTGCCCGTCACGCGGTTCATCACCCGCTCGCCCCGGGTCTTCGCCGGCATCACGGTGCGGCTGCACAACGACGACCCCACGCGGATCATGGTGCGCTTCTTCGACACCGAGGGCACCGACATCAGCGAGGACGGGCAGCGCAAGATCGAGCGCCTGTTCCAGCGCGAGGACTTCCGCCGGGTGCTGGCCGAAGAGGTCGGCGACATCTCCATCCCGCCCCGCGCGCTCGAGGAGTACACCGTCGCGCTGGAAGCCACCGTCGAAGCGGCGGCCATCCGCCGCCACAAGTTCAAGCTCGTGGTCGACTACAGCTTCGGCGCCACGTCGCTCGTGATGCCCACCTTGCTCGGCAAGCTCGGCGCCGACGTGCTCGCGGTCAACCCGTACGTGTCCACCTCCGACCGGGTCAACTTCAACCCCGTCACTGCCGCCGAACGGGTGGCCGGCCTGGTGCGCGCCTCGGGCGCCCACCTCGGTGCCATCCTCGATGCCGACGGCGAGCGGCTCACCCTCATCGACAACGAGGGCCGCGTGCTCAGCCACACCGATGCGCTGTTGGCCTTCGTCGATCTGGTCTGCGATCACCTCCTCGGCGACACCATCGCGCTGCCCGTCAGCATCACCCAACAGGCCTCGAACATCGCCGCGGCCCATGGGGTCGAGGTCGTGCAGACCAAGATGTCGATCGCCGCGTTGATGGCGGCGGCCAACGATCCGGCCGTCGGGTTCGCGTCCGATGGCGCCGGTGGCTACATCCTGCCGGGGTTCCTGCCGGCGTTCGACGCTGCCGGTGCGCTGCTCAAGGTGCTCGACCTCCTCGCCCGCCATGACCGGACGCTGGCCGAGGTCGTCGACGCGTTGCCGAAGGTGCACCTCACCCACGAGACCGTGATCACGCCGTGGGAGCAGAAGGGCCTGGTCATGCGCAGCCTGGTCGAGATGGCCGGCCGCGAGGTCGTGCTGGTCGACGGCGTGAAGGTCGTCCACGGCGACGGCTGGGTGCTCGCCCTGCCCGATCCGGAGGAGCCGTTGACCCACGTCTGGGCCGAGGCGTCCACGGACAACGAGGCCCGCAAGCTGGCCCAGGAGTACTCGCGGCGCATCCGCCAGCTGCTGCGCTGACAGCGCTCCGCGCCGTCTCACCCTCGACTACAGGTTCAGCCGCCCCCGGGCGCGCCCCGGTGGCGGTGCGCATCGTGCCGCTGATCAGGGAGATGTTCCTCGGGACACGCAGCCACCGCGATCTTCTGTTCCACGTGGGCCCGTGAGTTGGCTACCGTGGGGCCCATGAACGTGCCGGACGATCTGCTGTACTCCACCGACCACGAATGGATCCGGCGGGTCGACGGTGGCGTCCAGATCGGCATCACCGACTACGCCCAGGACGCGCTCGGCGACGTCGTCTACGTGCAGGTCCCGACGGTCGGCACCACCATCACGATCGGCGACAGCTTCAGCGAGGTCGAGAGCACCAAGTCGGTGTCCGACATCTACGCACCCGTGTCGGGCGTGGTCACCGAGGTCAACGAGTCGCTCTCCGCCGATCCGGCCGCGGTGAACTCGGATCCGTACGGCACCGGTTGGCTGTGCACGATCGAGCTGTCGGCAGAGGCCGAGCTGGAGCAGCTGCTCGACGCAGCCGCCTACCGGACCCTCACCGAGAGCTAGACGACATGGCCTACGTGTTCTGCAACAACTGCGGTCATCGCAACCCGCCGGAGTCGAAGTTCTGCTCCGCGTGTGGGGCGCCGCTCGACCTCAGCGCCGACCACACGATCTCGATCGCCAAGGTCGACCCGCTGCTCGACGCCCCCGGCCCCGCCGACGACGTCCAGGTCGATCTCAACCACCTGCCGGGCGAGGGTGGCGTGCTGATCGTGCGCAGCGGCTCGCAAGCGGGGGAGACGTTCGTGCTCGCCGATCCGCTGACCCGCCTCGGCCGGCATCCCGACAGCGAGATCATGCTCGACGACATCACCGTCTCGCGCCGCCACGCCGACGTGGAGCGAACGGCCACCGGCTACGTCGCCCGCGACGCGGGTTCGCTGAACGGCACGTACGTGAACCAGGAGCGCATCGACGAGGCCCCGCTTCGCCAGGGCGACGAACTGCAGGTCGGCAAGTTCCGGCTGGTGTTCTTCGAGAGGGTTCAGTAGCAGCAGTGCCCGACAACCGCTACCTGTCGATCGGGGAGGTGCTCGGTCTGCTGCTGGAGGACTTCCCCGATGTCACCATCTCCAAGATCCGGTTCCTCGAGAGCCAGGGTCTCATCGAGCCCGAGCGCACGCCGTCCGGCTATCGCAAGTTCTACGACCACGATGTCGACCTGTTGCGCGCCATCCTGCACGAGCAGCGCGAGAACTTCCTGCCGCTGAAGGTCATCCGCGACCGGATCGAATCCGGTGGCATCCAGGCCGACAACACCGGGGCGCGCACACCGCCACGCGGCATCCGCAACGTCGACACCGGAACGGCCACGGCCACGCGCGACGCGGCCACTCGCGACGCGGCGGCCTCGAACGGCGATCGCGACAGCGTGTTCCGGCGCACCGATGGCGGACCGGAGTGGGCCGGTGGCACGGCGCTGATCCCGGGCGACAGCCATCAACCGGCCGCCGGCGCACCGGTCACCACCGCGGTCCCCGTCGTGCCCCAGCTGCCCGCTCACGCCAACGGCGCGCCGCTCGATGTCGCCGCGCTCATCGAGGCGCCCGTCGTGGTGGTCGTGTCCCCCACGCCACCCGTGGCGCCCGAGCCCGTCGTCCCCGAGCCGGCCGCTGCCGCGCCCGTGGCCGCTGAG
>JAOBWK010000001.1 GCA_025463305.1 Ilumatobacteraceae bacterium | reverse complement strand
GGTCGGCGTCGGGGCGGCCGCGACCGGCGCTGCCGTCGCCGGTGGCGCTGTCTGGTCGGGGGCGGCCGCTGGGGGAGCGGGTGCTGTGGTCGGCGGCGGCGTGCCGGCAGGCGCCGAGGACGAACCGTGGGCCTTGACGGTGGTGGCCGTCGGCGCGCTCGGCGCGGCAGGTGCCACGGTCGAGTCCGGGGGCAGCTGCAGCAGCGCCGCCGGCGCGACCACTTCGGTCGATGGCACGGCGTCGGCCGGAACGATGAGGACGGCGACGGTGGTCGTCACGAGCACGTCCGAGTGCCGAGCGACGGCGGCGCGGACGGGTTCGGTCGGCTCGGGCACCGTCGAGGCGACGACGGTCGGTGCGACCGACGACGCGGGCGTGGCGGCGGGCGCGGTGACCGTCGTGGCGATCGTCGTCGGCACGGGCAGCGCGGCCGGTGCGGCGGGCTTGCTCGCCGGACGGTTCGCCATCGCGATCGCGCCGGTGAAGCCGATCACGGCGGTGGCGGCGAGCCCGGTGGCGGCGACGCGGCTGCCGGCTGCGGCGTGGCGCCGGCGCCGTCCGATCTGTCCGGCGGCCTGATCGCGGCGCTGCTGGAGCGCGGCGAGGCGAGCTGCCCGCTCGGCATCGATGGCGTGCTCGCCCGCGACCCGCGACTCGTCGACCTGCATGCCGTCCAGCTGCACAGTGCTTCATCGGCAACCGACCGGGGCGACTTGACGATGGATTGCCGGTCGGTGAGGCTGAAGACGCCGCTTGCGAGGCTGATCGCGCCGCGTTCTCGGTCAGGGTTTGTGAGCCGATTCGCACTCCGTAGTAGCTTCTACGGCGATGTCCGACTTCCTCAGGGATTACCTCACAGTCTTCTGGTTCGGCGGCACGGCGCTCCTGCTCGGCGGCCTCCTGCTCGGCATCGCTGCCGTGCTGCGCCCCAACAAGCCGAGCTACGAGAAGTTGATGGCGTACGAGAGCGGCGTGGACCCGGTGGGTCACGGCTGGTCGCAGAGCCAGATCCGCTACTACGTGTTCGCGCTGCTGTTCGTCGTGTTCGACGTCGAGGCGGTCTTCATCTTCCCGTGGGCGACGCAGCTCGAGGCGTACGGCGCCTTCGGCCTGTCGGAGATGGGCATCTTCGTGTTCGTCCTGCTCCTCGGCCTGGTCTACGCGTGGAAGAAGGGCGTCCTGCGATGGGTCTGAGCACGTACATCGTCACCGAACCGATCACGACAGAGAGCGGCCGTCATGGGTCTCGTTGACCGCGGGCGGCTGCCGAGGCCGCTGACCCAGCTCTTCAACATGGGCCGCTCGTACAGCCTCTGGGTGTACCAGTGGGGCCTCGCGTGCTGCGCGATCGAGATGGGCGCGGCGTTCGCGTCGCCCCGCTACGACGTGATGCGCCTTGGTGTCATCCCGCTGCCGGCCAGCCCGCGCCAGGCGGACCTCGTGGTCATCTCCGGCACGGTCACCGACAAGATGGCGCCCGCGATCAAGCGCCTCTACGAGCAGATGCCCGAGCCGAAGTACGTCATCAGCATGGGCTCGTGCGCCAACTGCGGCGGTCCGTACTGGGACAGCTATTCGGTCACCAAGGGCGTCGACCAGATCATCCCCGTCGACATCTACGTGCCCGGCTGCCCGCCCCGTCCTGAGGCGCTGCTCGAAGGCGTCGTCCTGTTGCAGCAGCGGATCAAGCACGAGGACATGGGCGCCCGCTGGCGTGGCGAGGGCTACAAGCCGCTCACCATCGCCGAGAAGCTGCCGAAGGTGTCCAAGAAGGACGCGAAGGCCGCCGCTGCTGCGGCAGCCGCCGCGCCCGCCGTCCCGTCGACGCCCACCCGTGCCGGCGGCCCGTCCACGACCAACGTCGAAGCGGGTGAGCCCGTTGTCGTCTGACGCCCCCGTCGCTGAACTGCCCGGCGACGCCCTGCGCGAGCGTGCTGTCGATCAGCTCCGCTCGGCGCTCGGCGATGCGCTGCTCGACACCCTCGTCAAACCCGGCGACGATGTCTGGGTGCGCGTCCGCACCGACGCCTGGCGCGAGGCCGGCCTCGCGCTGCGCGATCACGTCGGCATGGACTACTTCTGCTTCCTGTCCGCGATGGACTGGATGCCGTCGCCCTACGGCCGCGGCGAGGACGATCCCACCCAGCCGCCCGTCGAGCGCGAGACCGCGGTCAAGCAGGGCTACACCGGTGGCGACACCCGCTTCCAGATGCTCGCCCGGGTCAACAGCACGGCGCTGCACTACGGCATCACCATCAAGGCCGACGTCCCCGACGACACGCTGATGGTGCAGAGCTGGATCCCGGTCTACGCCGGCGCCAACTGGCACGAGCGGGAGTGCCACGAGATGTTCGGCATCTCCTTCGGCGGCCACCCCGATCTGCGCAACCTGTACCTGCCGACGGACTTCGAGGGCTACCCGCTGCGCAAGGACTTCCCCCTGCTGGCCCGTCACGTCAAGACGTGGCCCGGCATCGTCGACGTCGAGCCGCTCCCGGGCGAGCCCGCCGACGACACCGACACGACGGAAGGTGCTGCGTCATGAGCCTGGAAACAGTCATCGGCGACCGCCAGAAGCTGGCCTACATCGCCTCCCAGGCCGCCGATGCGCGCCTCAACGTCGAGCTCGAGACCGAGGGCATGACCCTCAACATCGGGCCCCAGCACCCGGCCACCCACGGCACGCTGCGCATCGTCTGCCGGCTCGACGGCGAGCAGGTCGTCTGGGCCGAGCCATCGCCCGGCTACATGCACCGCGGCTACGAGAAGCTCACCGAGGTGCGCACCTTCCCGCAGGTCACCACGCTCGTCAACCGCATCGACTGGCTCGGCAGCTTCGCCAACGAGGTGCCCTTCATCCTCGCCTCGGAGAAGCTGATGGGCATCGAGGCGCCGCCGCGCGCCCAGCACATCCGCACGATCCTGTTCGAGCTCAGCCGCATCGCCAACATCGGCCTGTTCCTCGGCGACCTCGGTGCGCAGATGGGTGCCGTCACACCGGTGTTCTTCGCCTTCCGCGACCGCGAGTACGTGCTCAACCTGATCGAGAGCGCGACGGGCGGCCGGTTCCACCCCAACTTCGACCGCATCGGCGGCCTCAAGGACGATCTGCCCAAGGGCTGGATCGACGAGACCCGCGGCGTCATGCGCAAGCTGCGCAACTTCTGCGACGAGATGGAGACCCTCCTCTTCGGCAACGAGATCTTCCAGGCCCGTACCCGCGGCGTCGGGGTGATCCCCAAGGAGATCGCCCTGCAGTACGGCCTCTCCGGGGCCAACCTGCGCGCCAGCGGCGTCGACTACGACCTGCGCCGCGACCAGCACCAGCCGATGGCGTGGGACAAGGTCGACTGGAAGGTCTGGACCCACCCCGACGGTGACAGCTTCGCCCGCTGCTGGGTCCGCCTGATGGAGACCCGCGAGTCCACGCTCATCGTCGACCGCCTGCTCGACACGATGCCGTCCGGGCCGATCATGGCCAAGGTGCCGCGCATCATCAAGGTGCCCGAGGGCGAGGCCTGGGTGTCCACCGAGAACCCACTCGGCGAGATGGGCTACTACGTCGTTAGCAAGGGCGATCTCGGCCCGTTCCGGGTCAAGATCCGCTCGGCCAGCTTCAACAACATCAGCGTGGTGCCCTGGGTGCTGCGCGGCGTGCTGGTGCCCGACATCATCACGATCCTCGCCTCGCTCTACTTCATCCTCGGAGACATCGACCGATGATCTCGTTGACCATTCCCTACTGGGGCCAGTCCGTGCTCCGTGTGGTGGGCGGCTCCGTCGCCGTGCTGCTGCCGGCCGGCGGCATCGTGTACCTCTTCCTGTTCAAGATGATGAGCTTCATGCAGAGCCGTCTCGGACCCATGGAAGCCGGACCGTACGGGTCCATGCAGCTGTTCGCCGAGGTCGGCAAGTGGCTGCAGAAGGAAGACATCGTCCCCGAGAACGCCGACCGCACCATCTTCAAGATGGCGCCGCTGATCGTGCTCACGAGCACCTTCCTGCTCGTCGCCGTCGTCCCGTTCGGCCCCGACGCCTACTTCACCCAGTTCGACGCCGGCGTGTTCTACATGCTCGCCGTCAGCTCCGTCAGCGTGCTCGGCATCCTCATCGCCGGCTGGTCGAGTGCCAACAAGTACTCGCTGCTCGGTGGCCTCCGCGCCGCCGGCCAGCTGATCGCCTACGAGCTGCCGATGGTGCTCGCCGTCGTCGGCGTGGTCATCCAGGCCGGCACGATGAACCTGCAGCAGATCGTGGTCCGCCAGAACGCGGGCTCGATGTTCGGTTGGAACGGCCTCGGCAACCCGTACATCCTCACCCAGTTCATCGGCTTCGTGGTCTTCATGATCGCCGTCCAGGCCGAGCTGACCCAGACGCCGTTCGACATGCCGATCGCCGAGTCCGAGCTCGTGTCCGGCTACATGACCGAGTACTCCGGCTTCCGGTTCCTGATCTTCTTCATCGCCGAGTTCGCGACGGCCGGCGTCTTCTCGCTGATCGCCGCCGTGCTCTTCCTCGGCGGCTGGGGCATCCCGTTCAGCTGGTTCGGCTGGCACAGCATCGACTCGATCGACAACTGGATGAACGTCGTCGGACCGCTGATCATGTTCACCAAGATGATGGGCCTGGTGTTCCTCATCATGTGGGTGCGGTTCAGCTACCCCCGCTTCCGCGAAGATCAACTGCAGCGTTTCGCCTGGAAGGTGCTGATCCCCGTGTCACTCGCGAACATCATGGTCACGGCAATCCTGAAGGTGGCGTTCTGATGGGGCTCAAGCCCAAGGTTCCCGGCCTGGCCAAGGGCCTCGGCGTCACGTTCGGCACCATGATGCGCACCTTCAAGGACGGCGCGAACACGGTGCAGTACCCGCACGAGAAGGAAGCACCGCCGGTGCGCGCCCGCGGCGTCATCGCACTGCGCGAGGACAACTGCACGTCGTGCATGCTCTGCGCGCGCAGCTGCCCGGACTGGTGCATCTACATCGAAGGCCACAAGGAGCTCGCCCCGCCGCGCCGCGCCGGTGGCGCACCCCGCAAGGTGAACAAGCTCGACCGCTTCGACATCGACTACGCGCTCTGCATGTACTGCGGCATCTGCGTCGAGGTCTGCCCGTTCGACGCGCTCTTCTGGAGCCCGGAGTACGAGTACAGCGAGCCCAAGATCGCCGATCTGCTGCACGACAAGACCAAGCTCGGCGAGTGGATGGAGACCGTCCCGGAGGCCCCAGAGCTCGAGGTCGGCGCCGACAAAAAGGGCAAGAAATGATCCTCGCCGAACAGGCGCTGGTGGCCCAGAACATCGCGTTCGGGATCATCGCGGCGATGATGATCTTCGGCGCGATCCGCGTCGTCAGCAGCAACAACGTCGTCCACGCCGCGCTGTGGCTGGTCCTCGTGCTCGCCGGCGCAGCAGCGCAGTACCTGCTGGTGTACGCCGAGTTCGTCGCCGTCACCCAGGTGCTCGTCTACGTCGGCGCGGTGATGGTGCTGTTCCTGTTCGGCGTGATGCTCACCCGGGCCCGCATCGGCAAGGAGAGCGACCTCAACAACAAGAACTGGGGCATCGGCATCCCGGTCGCCGTGGTGCTGTTCGCGGCGATGTCGCTCGCGCTGATCAAGGGCTTCAAGGCCGAGAAGCTGCCCGGGCCCAAGGACGCCGTTCGCATCGACACCCGCCTCGTCAGCAACAGCATCTTCGGCCCGTACCTGCTGCCGTTCTGGGCGCTCTCGTTCGTGCTGCTCGTCGCCGTCATCGGCGCCATCGTCTTGGCCAGGAAGGATTAGCCCGTGCTGATCAACGAGTTCCTCATCCTCGGAGCAGTCCTGTTCTGCATCGGTGTGTACGGCGTCATCGCCCGCAAGAACGCGGTGCTCGTGCTGCTCAGCATCGAACTGATCCTCAATGCCGTGAACCTCAACCTGCTCGCCTTCGCCCTGCGCGCCGGCACCCCGGACGGACAGGTCTTCGCCCTCTACGTGCTGGCCATCGCGGCCGCCGAGGTCGGCGTCGGTCTCGGCCTCGTGCTGCTGATCTACCGCAACAAGAAGTCGATCTCCCTCGATGAGCTCTCCGAGATGAAGGGCTGACCGTGCTCGCAGCTGAAACGGGTTGGTTCCTCGAACACGCCTTCCTCATCCCGATCATCCCCGCGGTCGCCTTCGCGCTGATCATCTTCTTCGGCAAGCGGATGCCGATGAAGGGCAGCGAGATCGGCCTCGCCTCGATCGGCGCATCGCTGGTGCTCGCCGCCGGCACCGCCTACCAGTGGATCGACCGGGTCGATGCCTTCTCCGGTGACAAGGCCTCCGCGCTCGGCGGCTTCGCCCGGGCGTTCCGGCTCGGCACCGAAGCCGGTGGCGAGAACTACGTCGAGCCCGTGATCCGCAAGATCGTCTGGTGGCAGAGCGGCGGCGTCGAGATCGGCCTCGGCCAGCACATCGACGGCCTCGCCGTCATGCTCCTCCTGCTCGTCACGTTCATCTCACTGCTCGTCCAGATCTTCTCGCTCGAGTACCTCCGCGGCGATCGTCGCTACACCCACTTCTTCGCCGCGCTCACGCTGTTCAGCGCCGGCATGTTGGCGATGGTGCTGGCCGAGAACATGGTCCAGCTCATCCTCGGCTGGGAGATCATGGGCCTCTGCTCGTTCATGCTCATCGGCCACTGGTGGGAAGAGGAGGCCAACAGCCGCGCCGCGCTGAAGGCGTTCTTCACCGTGCGCGTCGGTGACATCGGGCTGCTCGTCGGCACCGGCGTCATCTTCTTCGGCGCCAGCGCCTATGCCACCAAGCTCGGCAACGGCTCCAGCGGCTTCAGCATCGACACCATCAACCAGTGGGCGCTCAGCGGCACGGCGTCGCACACGCTCATCCTGTGGGGCTCGGTCGCGCTGTTCATCGCCTGCATCGGCAAGAGCGGCCAGTTCCCGTTGCACACCTGGCTCCCCGACGCGATGGCCGGCCCGACGCCCGTCAGTTCGCTGCTGCACTCGAGCACGATGGTGGTGGCCGGCGTGTTCCTCGTCGCCCGGCTCTACCCGATGTTCCACACCGGTCTCGACATCAACATGGCCGGCCAGCACTTCAACCTCATCGCCGTGATCGGTGGGATCACCATCATCATCGCGGCCGCGCTGGCGTTCGTGCAGAACGACATCAAGAAGGTGCTCGCCTACTCGACGGTCAGCCAGCTCGGTTACATGATGATGGGCCTCGGCGTCGGCGCCTGGACGCCCGCCGTGTTCCACATCTTCACCCACGCCTTCTTCAAGTGCTGCCTGTTCCTGTGCGCCGGCTCGATCAGCCACAGCGGCAGCCACCACAGCTTCGACATGAAGAAGGACATGGGCGGGTTGCGCAAGAAGATGCCGATCACGTTCGCGGCCTGGATCATCTCGACTGCGGCGCTGTGCGGTGTGCCGTTCTTCAGCGGGTTCTTCTCCAAGGACGAGATCATCGACAACGCCCACCACAACGGGTACAACGTGTTCTTCATCGTCGGCCTGGTCGGGGCGTTCATGACCACCGCGTACATGACCCGGGCCACATACCTCACCTTCTTCGGCAAGGCCCGTGGCGCCGCAGCTGGCGAGCACCACGACGAGGTCACGGTCGTCCACACCGATGTCCACGACACGGCGGCACCGGTGCTGGCGATGGCCAGCCACGGCAACGTCGTGGTGGCCGACACCCAGCACGGCGGCAGCGAGGCCCCGGACGAGTCGAGCGCCTTCACGCCCGACGCCCACGACGCGCCCGGTCACGATGCGCACGGTCACGACGCGCACGGTCACGACGCGCACGGGCACGACGCCCACGGCGACGCGCATGCCGGACCGCACGAGTCGCCGCCGCTCATCACCGTGCCGCTCGTCATCCTCGCGTTCCTCGCGATCGTGGCCGGTTACCTCAACGCCGCGGCGTTCAAGATCGAGGACTTCACCAAGTGGGTGTCCGCGGTCGGCGACGGCGTGCACTTCCCGGCCCTCGCCAGTGCCGAGTTCAAGTGGGTCAACACCATCCCGTCGATCCTGCTCGTGGCCGCCGGCTTCGCGGTCAGCGCGGTGCTGTGCCTCGCGGTCTACGGCGAGAAGACGAACCCGCTGCAGGGACTCACGACACGCGTGGCACCGCTGCGCTGGATCCACACGTTCCTCGTCAACAAGTACTACCTCGATGCCCTCTACGAGAAGGTCATCGTCCACGGCATCGCCCATCCGATCGCGAACGGCGTCTACTGGATCAACCAGAACGTCATCGACCGCACCGTCAACGAAGCCGGCATCGGCGCCCGCCAGGTCGGCGGTTGGGTCTATCGCAACATCGACCAGCGAGTGGTCGACGGCGCCGTCAACGCGTCCGGCGCCGCAGCCCGTGAATCGGGCGGGGCGCTGCAGCCGACGCAGTCAGGCAAGGTCAACCAATACGGGGCACTGCTCTTCGGAGCCGCCGCCATCGGCGCCCTCGTTCTCGTCATCGTCAATATCTGAGGAGCCTCACGGCAATGGATGTACTTCGCAACATGAACTGGCTGCTCACGGTCGGCACCTTCTTGCCGATCGCCGGTGTGGTCATCATGCTCTTCGTGCCGAAGAGCAAGGAGCTCCTGCACAAGCAGATCGCCCTCACGACGGCGCTGGCGACCCTCGTCTTCGGCGTCATCACCCTGGTGAAGTTCAACTACCACCAGGCCGGCAAGCTCCAGTTCTTCGCCGACACCTCGTGGATCCCCGTGATCCACAGCAACTACACGATCGGCATCGACGGCATCAGCCTGCCGCTGTACATCCTGTCGATGGTGGTCACCGTGCTGGTGATGGTCTACTCCTGGGACCACATCCCGTCACCGGGCAACGCCAAGGCGTTCCTGATCCTGATGCTGGTCCTGCAGGTCGGCATGGCCGGAACGTTCATGGCCCAGGACCTGATCCTGTTCTTCGTGTTCTTCGAGCTCGTCCTGTTGCCGATGTACTTCATGATCGGCGTGTGGGGCGGCGAGCAGCGGCAGTACGCGTCGCTGAAGTTCTTCCTCTACACGATGTTCGGCTCGGCCCTGATGCTCGTGTCGTTCCTGGCGCTGTTCTGGCAGGTCCAGCAGAAGAACCCTGACGCCAGCTTCAGCATCACCTACCTGATCGCCCACACCGGCCAGCTCAGTCGACCGGTGCAGATCTGGATCTTCGCCGGCATGTTCATCGGCTTCGCGGTCAAGGTCCCGATGTTCCCGTTCCACACCTGGCTGCCCGACGCCCACACCCAAGCGCCGACGCAGGGCTCGGTCATCCTCGCCGCGATCCTGCTCAAGCTCGGTACGTACGGGTTCATCCGCATCGCGATCCCGATCCTGCCCAAGGCCGCGGTGGCCTGGGCTCCGTTCATCGGTGCGCTGGCGGTGATCGGCATCATCTACGGGGCGCTCGGGTGCCTGGCCCAGACCGACATGAAACGCTTGATCGCGTTCAGCTCCGTGGCCCACATGGGCTTCGTGATGCTCGGCATCGCCACCTTGACGCCGCTCGGTGTCAACGCCGCGGTGTTCGGCATGGTGGCCCACGGTCTGATCACGGGCATGTTGTTCTTCGTCGCCGGCTCGGTGAAGGACCGCTACCACACGCTCGAGATCAAGCGCCTCGGCGGGATGCTCAAGCAGATGCCCAAGCTCGGCTGGATCCTCGGCTTCTGTGCCATGGCCTCGCTCGGCCTGCCCGGTCTCGCCGGCTTCTGGGGAGAGTTCCCGGCCATCGTCTCGGCGTACAGCCCATTCGGTGGCAACAGCGGTCTGCCCGGCGTGAGCCACCAGGCCTTCCGGGTGTTCATGGTCATCGCCGCCGTCGGCACCGTGCTGGCCGCCGGCTACCTGCTGTGGCTGTTCCAGCGGGTGGCGTTCGGTGAGCCGAAGGACGAGTTCGTCGATCACAGCGACGGTGGCCACGGTGCGATCCACGCTGTCGGCGCTGCCGTGAACGACACGGACCACCACTCCGACATCCACGACGTGAAGATCACCGAGTGGATCGCTTGGTCCCCGTTCCTGCTCGCCATCGTGGTGTTCGGCGTCTACCCGAACCTGCTGTTCAAGGTGATCGACCCAGCCTCTCAGGTCGTCCTCAAGGCCTTCGGGAAGGGCTGACCGGTGCTGTCCACGGTTCTGGCTGCGGCGGGCGACTTCGTCCGTCCGCGCATCGACTACCACGCGCTCGCGCCGGAGATGATCCTCGCCGCCGGCATCTGTGTGGTGCTGCTCGTCGATCTGTTCATCTCCGAGAGCAAGCGCTGGCTCACCGCCACGGTGGCCGGCCTGTTCCTCATCGGCTCGCTGATCCCGGTCGTCACCCTCGCCGTCATCGGCGACGACACCCGGTCGCTGTTCGACGGCCGCTACGTGGTCGACAAGTTCAGCCTGATCATGAAGGCGATGTTCCTCATCATCGGCTACGTCGTGGTGCTGCTGTCCACGAACGAGGTCGAAGAGGGCGGCTACCACCAGGGCGAGTACTACGTCCTGCTGCTGGCGAGCGTGCTCGGCATGGTGATGATGACCAGCTCGCGCGACCTCGTCAGCGTCTTCGTCGCCTTCGAGTTCCTGTCGATCCCGACCTACATGCTCGCCGCCTGGCGCAAGCGCGATCCGAAGAGCAACGAAGCCGGCGTCAAGTACTTCCTGCTCGGGGTGTTCGCCAGCGCGATCATGCTCTACGGGATGAGCCTGCTCTACGGCGTGAGCCAGTCGACCAAGCTCACCGACATCGGCGCCTACCTCGCCGCCCACTCCACCTCCGGCGTCGTCGCCCTCGCCGTGGTGTTCATCGTCGTCGGGTTCGGGTTCAAGGTCAGCGCCGTCCCGTTCCACAGCTGGGCGCCCGACACCTATGAGGGCGCACCCACGCCGGTCACCGCGTTCTTGTCCGTGGCCTCCAAGGCCGGTGGCTTCATCGCCCTGGTCAGCATGGTCTACCTCGCCTTCCCGTCGGCCAAGGACGTGTGGCAGCCGTTCATCTTCGTGCTCGCCGCACTGACGATGACCGTCGGCAACGTGCTCGCGCTGAAGCAGACGAACATCGTCCGGATGCTCGCCTACTCGTCGATCAGCCAGGGTGGGTTCATCCTGATGCCGTTCGTGGTGGCCGGAACCAAGGCGGCGGAGACGTCGCTGAAGACCATCGTCGTCTACCTCTTGGTCTACGCCAGCACGAACCTCGGTGTGTTCGCGGTGGTCATCGCCGTCAGCCGGCGCACCCGCAGCGGCGACATCAGCAGCTTCGGCGGCATGCTCACCTGGGCGCCGGGCCTCACCGCGATCATGACGTTCTTCCTCGCTTCGCTGGCCGGCATCCCGCCGTTCGGTGGCTGGTTCGCCAAGCTCAATGCGTTCCGAGCGGTGCTCGAGGCGGGCACCGGCTTCGGCTACGCGATCGCCATCATCGGTGCCGTCAACACCGTCATCGCGTTCGGCTACTACGGCAACCTCATGCGCGAGATGTGGATGAAGCCCAGCGTCGACGGCAACAACGCGCCGGTGAAGGTGCCGTCGTCGCTGCTGGCGGCGCTCGGCATCACCGGCATCGCGACGTTGGTGCTCGGCATCCTGCCGCAGCTGGTGCTGCGCTTCGGGGATCTCAACGACCTCGTGCACACCGGTGCCCTCGGCAAGTGACGATGTCCGCGCGGCGATAGCCGTCGCTGAGCCGGTCGGAGGGATTCGGGCGATCTCGTTCGAACGGTTCATGGACCTCGCGCTCTACGGCGCGCACGGGTTCTACATGCACGACAGCGGCGGCTCCGCCGGACGTCGCGGCGACTTCATCACCAGCCCGGAGGTCGGCCCGCTGTTCGGCGCGGTGCTGGCGCGGATGCTCGACGCGACCTGGCGCGACGTGGGCGAGCCCGACGCGTTCACGGTGGTCGAGGCCGGGGCCGGTCCCGGCACCCTCGCCAGGGCGATCCTCGCCGCCCGTCCGGAATGTGCGCGGGCGTTGCGGTACGTGGCGGTGGAGATCTCCGCCGCACAACGCGAACGCCACCCGGCCGGCATCGAATCGACGACGGCGATGCCCACCGAGCCGTTCGCCGGCGTCATCGTCGCCAACGAGCTGCTCGACAACCTGCCCTTCCGGCTGCTGGTGATGGACGGTGGTTGGCGGGAGTCGTTCGTGATCGCGCGCGACGACGGAACGTTTGCGGAGGTGCTCCGGCCGGCGGTGGACCTCGGCGACGTCGTGCTGCCGAGCTCGGCCCCCCTCGGCGCACGACTACCGCTCCAGACCGCTGCGGCGTCGTGGATGGTGGCGAGCCGGTGGTTGCTGACGGCGGGCCGGCTGGTGGCCATCGACTACGCCCGGCCGACCACCCGCGAGTACGCCGAGCGGCCGTGGCGCGAGTGGCTGCGCACCTACCGCGAGCACGAGCGTGGCCAGCACTACCTGCGCGATCCGGGCACGCAGGACATCACCGCCGACGTGGCCATCGACCAGCTCGTGGCCGTGCTCGGCGAACCGGACGCGTTCCGCACGCAGGCACAGTTCCTGCAGCGGTGGGGCATCGGCGATCTGGTCGAGGAAGGCCGATCGCTGTGGGCTGCGAACGCCGAACGACCGACGCTCGCGGCGATGACGATGCGGAGCCGGGTCCGTGAGGCCGAGGCGTTGCTGGACGACGCCGGGCTCGGCGCGTTCAGCGTGCTCGAGTACGCCGCCGTCAGCTGAAGAGCGTCTGCCCGATCCAGTCGCCCTCGCGGACGCCCGGCGGGATCGCGAAGATGGCCGAGCCGACGTGGCGGATGTACTCGTTGAGGGCGTCCTTGGCGAGGCTCGTCTGCAGCGGCACGAACTGCTTGCGCGGGTCGCGCTGGTAGGCGAGGAAGAACAGGCCGGCGTCGAGCTGGCCGACGCGGGGATCGAGGCCGTCGGTGAAGTTGTACCCCCGGCGCAGGATGTGGATGCCGAGCGAGTCCTGGTTGGCGAGGCGCACGTGGGCGCGCACGGGGATGAGTGGGAGGCCGTCGGCGGCCGTCGCGTCGAGATCGACCGGATCCCGCTCTGCTGTGCTGCCGATCGGCGCGCCGGTGTCGCGCTTGCGGCCGAACGTGGCCTCCTGGTCGTTCAGCGCGGACCGGTCCCAGGTCTCGATCAGGATCCGGATCCGGCGGGCGACGAGGTAGCTGCCGTTGGTCATCCAGCCCGGATCGTCGACGCCCGCCACCCAGACGTTCTCGGCGAAGTCGGCGGAGTCGGCGAGCAGGTTGTCCGTGCCGTCCTTGAAGCCCATCAGGTTGCGGGGCGTCGACTGCGACGACGTGGTGGACGACGTGCGCCCGAAGCCCTCCTGCGACCAGCGGATGACCGCCGTGCCACGGGCGATGCGGGTGAGGTTGCGGATCGCGTGGAACAGCACCTGCGGATCGTCGCCACACGCCTGCACGCACAGGTCGCCACCGCACAGTGCGGGATCGAGCTCCTCGCCGACGAACGATGGGAGGTCGACGAGCGCGTCGGGCCGCCGTGCGGCCAGGCCGAAGCGGTCGACACCGCCGAGTGTGAACAGCCCGGGGCCGAAGCCGAACGTCAGCGTGAGGCGGGCAGGATGGAGGCGACGGCCTCGCCGGTGTCCGTGGGCGGGGAGTACTCACTCGCCGCTGGGTCGCCGACGTCCTGGCCGGCGGTCAGCCGGTCGGCGGCCGTCGTCCAGGCCTGCAGCAGCGCCTGCACATCGTCGCGTGTGGCGTTGGCGCTGATGTCGAACGCGGCGAAGAGCAGCCGATCCTGCGCCGGCGTGGCGATGCCGGCCTGATGGATGCCGCGGAACGCGACGGTGGAGCTGCTCGTCGGGCCGTTGTCATCGCGGCTGGCGACGACGGCTGCCCCGGAGGCGCCGAGCGCAAGCCCTCCGACCGCGGTCGCGCCCGCGACACCCAGCAACCGCCGGCGCGACAGCGTCGGCGTGCTCGGCGTCGCGTCGGCGATGCGGTCGGAGGACTGGTGATCGGTCACGTCAGGACGAGCGCAGCCACTCGGGACAGCGGTTCGGCGAGTGCGTCGATGCTGGTGGACAGCCCCTTCGTGTCGTCCGGCGTCAAGTCGGTGTAGACCTTGTAGCCGTTGGCGATGCTGCTCGTGTCGGTGTACTTCGCGAGCGCCGTGTCGACGTCCTTGAAGCGGGCCTCGATGGTGGCGGCGAGCGTGGCATCCGAAGCGGCGAGCAGCGGCTGCACCGCCGTGAACGCGTGATCGGCGCCCTCGACGTTCGCCTTGAAGTCGGAGAGGTCCGTGTGCGAGTAGCGGTCCTCTTCACCGGTGATCTTCGACGACGACACCTCGTTGAGCAGCTCGACCGCGCCGTTGGCGATCTGCGCCGGCTCGAGCGAGATCGAGGCGATGTTGGTGTCGAGCGTGTTCACGTCCTTGACCAGCTGATCGGCGTAGCTGGCCATGCCGTCGGTGGTGTTGTCGGTCCACAGCGCCTTCTCGATGCGGTGGAACCCACCCCACTCGGTGGCCGGCACGTCGCCCTCGCGGGCGTCGATCTTCGGATCCAGGTCGCCGAAGCTCTCGGCGATCGGCTCGATCGACTCGTAGTGGTAGCGGGCCGCGGCGAACAGCGACTTGGCCTTCTCGACATCGCCGGCCTTGACCGCGTCGGCGAAGGGCGCGACGGCAGCCATGAGGAGCTTGGACTCCGCGGCGACGTACGTGAGGTAGGTCTTCACGGCCGCGGTGCGAGCGGCCGGGTCACCCGACTGGCCGGTGCCCGAGTCGGCCACCTCCAGGCTGCCCTTCTCCTTGCTGGCACCCGTGCACTTGGTGGCGTAGCTGCCGGACTTGAGCGTCAGCGAGAAGCTGCGGTCGAGGCCGGGGGTCACGTTCTCGACCTCGCCGAGGATCTTGTCGCCGTCGAGCACCTCGAACTCGCTGACCGCGGCGGAGTCCTCGTTCGTCACGTGGAACGTGGTCGCGCCCGACGCGGCGGAGATCTCGGCAGGATCGCATCCGCCATCGGTGAGCGTCACCTCGATGGTGTTGACCGTGGCGCCGCCCGCCGACGTGCCGGAGGTGGTCGTCTTGTCGGATCCGCACGCGGTCGCCAGGACGGTGACCGCGACGACGACACCCGTGATGACTCGTTTCGACATGGCAGTGCTCTCTTTCACGCTGGGGAGGATTGCGGGACCGCATGGTCCGCAGTCGTCGCAACCGGCTTCGCACCGGATCCATGGGCGGATCGACGGCGCGGCCAGAGGACGAAGGTCATCACGGGCACGAGGTACACGAGCCACGCGACGGTCTCGGCCCACGTCGGGCGGGGCTGGATGCCGAGCACGCCCGTGACGAGGGCGGAGCGGATGGAGCCGGGCTTGACGAAGCCGGAGAGGTTCATCGCCTCGCCCTGCCAGGAGTTGATCCAACCGGCCTCGTGCGCGGTGTGCATGCCGAACGACACCAGCCCGGCAGCGACGACGACCAGCACCGCGCCGGTGACGGTGAAGAACTTGGCGAGGTTGATCTTGCGGCCGCCGCGGTAGAGCGCGGTGCCGATGAACACGGCGACGACGAGGCCGAGCACGGCGCCACCGACGGACGACACCTTCGACCGCGACGACTGGAACTGGGCGAGCAGGAACACGGCGGTCTCGAGGCCCTCGCGCATCACGGCGAGGAACGCCATCAGCACGAGTGCGCTCGTCGAGCCGTCGGCGAGCGCGGCCTTGGCCCGCTCCTCGAGCTCGCCGCGCAGCGACTTGGCGTGCTTGCGCATGAACACGATCATGTAGGTCACCATGATGACGGCGACGCCCGCGACGACGGTCTCGAGCCCCTCCTGTTCCTTCTGGGGCAGGTTCTCGTTGATGATCTGGAGGACGATGCCGATCCCGAGGCACAGCAGGACGGCGATGACGACGCCGATCCACATCGTGCGCAACGCGTCCCGGCGACCCTGCTGGTTGAGGAACGCCGCGACGATGCCGACGATGAGCGACGCCTCGACTCCTTCTCGCAATCCGATGACGAACGTTGGCAACATGGTCGGCCCTCCTCGGAGCAAATGGTAGGAGCACCTAACAGGCTACGTCAAGACGGTCCCCACCAACCGTGTCGCTGCCCGCCCACCAACCGTGTCGCTGCCCGCCCACCAACCCGGCACCAACCGTGCGTCGCTAGAGTCGCCTCGAAGCCGGCCTGAGCACACACGGTGGGGGTACACGAGATGACGAACGAAGATCGCGACGCGCATGCCATCGACGCGCTGGGTTGGGAGAAGCGCACCTTCCCGCCGTCCGAGTCGTTCAAGCGCGACGCATTGGTCACCGGCACCTTCATGTACGACGATGCCAACGAGGACTTCCACGGCTTCTGGGCACGCCAGTCGGCCGACCTCCTCGACTGGTCGAAGGACTGGACCACGATCTGCGAATGGGAGCTGCCGTTCGCGAAGTGGTTCGTCGGCGGCGAGCTCAACGTCAGCTACAACTGCCTCGATCGTCACGTCCTCGCCGGCCGAGGTGAGAAGGTCGCGTTCCACTTCGAGGGCGAGCCCGGCGACACCCGCACGGTCACGTACGCCGAGCTGCTCGACGAGACCCAGCGGTTCGCGAACGTGCTCAAGGGCCTCGGGGTCGGCAAGGGCGACCGGGTCAACATCTACCTGCCGATGATCCCCGAGGCCGCGGTGGCGATGCTGGCCTGCGCGCGGATCGGCGCCGCGCACAGCGTCGTGTTCGGCGGGTTCAGCTCGCAGTCGTTGAGCGACCGGATCAACGACGCCGAGGCCAAGGTGCTGATCACCGCCGACGGTGGTTGGCGGCGCGGCGAGGTCTTCCCGCTGAAGCCGACGGCCGACGAGGCGCTGGCATCCACGTCCACCATCACCGACGTGGTGGTGGTGAAGCGCGGCGGCAACGAGGTGACGATGGTGGACGGTCGCGACCACTGGTACCACGAGCTGATCGAGGCAGCAGATCTCGTCTGCCCGGCCGAGCCGATGGACAGCGAGCAGCTGCTGTTCCTGCTCTACACCTCGGGCACCACGGGCAAGCCGAAGGGCATCATGCACACCTCCGGCGGCTACCTGACCCAGGCCGCGTTCACCCACAAGTACGTGTTCGACCTCCACGCCGACACGGACGTGTACTGGTGCACGGCCGACGTCGGCTGGATCACCGGGCACACCTACATCGTCTACGGGCCGCTCGCGAACGGTGCGACGCAGGTGATGTACGAGGGCGTGCCGAACTTCCCGGGCAACGACCGGATCTGGGAGATCGTCGAGAAGTACGGCGTCACGATCTTCTACACCGCGCCCACCGCGATCCGCACCTACATGAAGTGGGGCATCGAGGAGCCGGCCAAGCACGACCTGTCGTCGCTGCGCGTGCTCGGCTCGGTCGGCGAGCCGATCAACCCGGAGGCCTGGATGTGGTACCAGGAGCACATCGGCGGCGGGCGCTGCCCCATCGTCGACACCTGGTGGCAGACCGAGACCGGCGGGATGATGATCGCCCCGTTGCCCGGCGCCACCACCACCAAGCCCGGCTCGGCGACCTTCCCACTGCCGGGCATCGGTGCCGAGCTCGTCGACGAGAACGGCGAGCGGGTCACGGCCGGCGGTGGGTACCTGACGCTCACCCAGCCGTGGCCGGGCATGCTGCGCGGCATCTGGGGCGATGAGGAGCGCTTCCGTGAGACGTACTGGAGCCGGTTCCCCGGCCGCTACTTCGCGGGCGACGGCGCGAAGCTCGACGACGACGGCTACCTGTGGCTGCTCGGCCGGGTCGACGACGTGATGAACGTCAGCGGCCACCGGATCTCCACCACCGAGGTCGAGTCCGCACTCGTGTCGCACCCGAGCGTCGCCGAGGCGGCGGTCGTCGGCGCCAACGATCCCACCACGGGACAGGCGATCATCGCCTACGTGACGCTGCGCGGCGGCCTGGAGGTCGACGAGAAGGTGCTGCGCGACCACGTCGCCCACGAGATCGGTGCGATCGCCAAGCCGAAGGCGATCTACTTCACCCCGGAGCTGCCGAAGACCCGGAGCGGCAAGATCATGCGCCGGCTGCTGCGTGACGTGGCCGAGGGACGCAACCTCGGCGACACCACCACGCTGGCCGACGCGAGCGTCGTCAACGAGCTCCAGCGCCGCGCGAACGAGGAGCCGGCCGGCGACTGACCAGCGCCTTCGCCGCTGAATCCCTCAACCCAGGGAGGCTCGCGCCGATATCAGAGGGTGAGTTCCGATCACGTCAGCGCAGACGCCACCGGTGCGGAACCCGACCAGGGCCCGTTCGCGGGTCTGCCGCCGTCGCCCCCCGACGAGCTGCGCGAGCGGATGAAGCTCCGTCTCGCGAGCCAGACCGCGACCCGTCAGGACGCCGAGCGCAGCGGCATCCACGAGCTCGTCTGGAACTCGGTCCTCGAGTCCGTGTCGCTCGGCGCCCCGATGGCCGAGGCCTCTCGGTCGCCGCTGCTGCTCGCCCCGTTCTCCGCCTCGGCGCTGCAATCGACCCCTGCCGCCGCGCCGCCGGTGCAGCAACCGGTCATCGAGGCACCGATCGTCGCCGCCGGGGCACCGATCGTCGAGCCGCTGATCGTCGAGACACCCGTGGCCGAGACCCCCGTGGCCGACACACCGGTCGCGGAGATCCCGGCTGCCCCCGTCGGCGTGCCGATCATCGTCGAACCGGCCGTCGAACCGGTCGAGCTCGTCGTGCCCGAACCTCAGCTCCCCGGCCTCGCAGCGGTGCGGCCGGCCGAGGTACCGCCGGCGGACCTGATCGACTTCGGACCGATCGTGCCGTCGATGCCGGTCCTCGCGCCGCGCAGCCGCGTCGCACCGACGCCCCGCCCGGTCCAGTTGGTCGACGACGAGCCGCACGTGCCACCCGCGCGTGGCAATCGCCGCGCCGCCAAGCCGAAGGCCGCTCCGCGCCGGGCCCCTGCAGCGCGCCCGCTCCACGGCAAGCCCGCCCGGCACCCGTTCCGGTCGTTCGTGTCGTTCGTCCTCCTCCTCGGCCTCCTCGGTGGTGCCGGATACGCAGGCTGGTACCACTTCCTGCGCAAGCGGGTGGAGTGGTCGAAGGACCTCCAGCCGACGGTCGACTTCGTGCAGTCCACGGTGCACCGCACGTTCGACGCGAACGTCCCCGTCGTCACGCTGACGGCGCCCGAGTACGAGGTCAAGCTCGGGCTCGAGGCGCTCGATCGGCTGGATCCTGCCGACGCCACGCTGGACCTGCTCGACTACCGCGCCGTCGGGCTGCTGTCGGGCCCACCGCGCGCTGCCGATGTCGGGCACCTCCTCGCGCCGTCGACCACGGCGTTCTACGACGGCGCCACTCGCTCCGTCTACCGGCTCGACGGCACCACGCCGGCGTTCCAGCTCGACCTGACCCGGGCCCTGACGCTGGCCCTCGTCGATCAGGACGTGCACTTCACCCAGGCGATGCCCACGCTCTCGACATCGCAGCGCGACGGCTACTGGTCGCTGATCGACGGCATCGCCGCCCGCGTCGTCGCGGCGCAGCGAACGGCACGACCCGACCTCGGCACGGCCGAGGCCACCGAGGTGCCAACCCGCTTCGTCGCAGCCGGCATCAGCACCGACCTGCCCTGGTACCTGTCGGGCATCGTCGGCGCGGCCGACGCGGCCTCGCCGGCGGACACATCGTCGCCCGACGATCTCCTGCGCGGCCTGATGCCGCCGCCCACCGACGCCGTGGTGTTCGACCCGTCGGCCGCCGCCAGCCCGACCACGGCCGCACCGTCACCGTCACCTTCGCCGGCACCGACCGCCGGCGAGCTCGGCGTCGAGTTCTGGTACGAGGCGCTCGCACCGGTGATCGGCGTCGATGCGGCCCGCGCGGCGGCGCTGCTCTGGATCAGCGACACCTCGACCACCACGGCCGTCAACGGCCAAGCCTGCCTGCAGTCCACCATCGACGCGGCCGATGCGGCTGGCCAGAACGGCCTGCTCGACGCGCTGGGTGCGTGGGCCCGGTCCCGCCCTGCCTCGAGCGCTGCGTCCGCGGCGCCCGCTGCCGACGGTTCGTTCGCCGTGTCCGTCACCGCCTGCGAACCACCGGAGGGCGGCGAGGCACCACACGCCCCGCTGACCGACATGCAGACGTTCTTCGACCGGCCGGCCGAGGAACGGGCCGTGCTCGGCCGGGTGATCGAGCTCGCTGCGCCGGGCGCATCGGTGGATCCGCGCTGTGTCGTCGCCGCCTATCGCAATGGGGCGATCGGCCAGTTCGACCTCTCATCGACCGATCCCGCCATCGTCACCACGCTCAGCAACGTCGCGGCCTTCTGCAAGGGCAGCTGATCCGCGGCGCGCCGGACCGGCGCGCCGCAGACCGCTGGACCCGTCGTCAGATCGGGCAGTTGCTGTAGGCCGCGATCAGCCAAGCCCCGTCGATGTCGGCCAACACCCAGGTCGCCCGACGGTGACGGTCGGCCGGCACCTCGGTCTCGCCGGCCATGACGATGGCGCTGACGCTCACCAGCACGACGACGCCCGACGCGACGAGCCGCGCGCTCTCGATCCGGTTCGTCGTGTGCGAACCACCCATCGGGCCCGAGTACCCGGCTGTCATGAACCGGCGGATGTCCTCTCGCCCGCTGAGGTGAACACCTCCCGTGATCACGACCGTGGCGTCGGCGGTGTAGAGATCGGCGAACCGGTCGGCGTCGTTGGCCGCCCAGGCCGAGTCGAGCTGGTCGACGACGTTGCCGGCGATCGTGTCCGCGTCGATCGTGCCGGTGGGAGAAAGGGTGGGGGAGATGGTCATGGTGGCTCCTGTGTTCGAAGCGCTCGCCGAGTGCGAGCGTGCCGATACGTACCGGCGCCGGCACGAAGAATCATCGGTGCACCTCGCGTCTCACCGATGAGGTCGCGGTCGCGGTGCAGTATGTAGTCACATGGCAGCTGCTCCCCGCACGATCCTCGACGCCGATCTCGAATCCGACCCAGGGTCCGATCAGGAGTGGTCGACGCGCACTGCGCCGTACCGGGCCGAGCTGCTCGCCCACTGCTACCGGATGCTCGGCTCGTTCCACGATGCCGAGGAGCTGCTGCAGGACGCGATGGTGCGTGCCTGGCGGGCCCGAGATCGATACGACCCGGACCGCGCATCGCTGCGCACGTGGCTGTACCGGATCGCCACCAACGTGTGCCTCACCGCGCTCAGCGGGCGCGCCCGTCGCCCCCTGCCCTCGGGGCTCGGGCCGACGCACGACGATCCGCGCGGCCCGCTGCGTCCGGGCTTCGAGGTGCCGTGGCTGCAGCCGTTCCCCGACGCCGCGATCGCCGGTGATGCCGGCGACGCAGTGCTCGCGACCGGCAGCCTGCGCCTCGCGCTCGTCGCGGCGATGCAGCTGCTGCCTCCTCGCCAGCGCGCGGTGCTGATCCTGCGCGACGTGCTGCGGCTGCCGGCGGCCGAGGCCGCGTCGATCCTCGAGATCACACCGGCTGCCGTCAACAGCGCGCTCCAACGGGCGCGCGCCACGTTGGCCGGATCGCCGCTCGCCGAGGAGGACGTGCGCCCGTCCGACCGACGCCGCGACGTCGAGCTGATCGACCGCTACGTCGATGCCTTCCGCCGTTGCGATGTGGCGGCGCTGACCCGCCTGGTGTCGAGTGACGTCGTGATGGAGATGCCGCCGTTCTACAACTGGTTCGCCGGCCGGGGGGACTACGGGCGGTTCATGGCTCGCGCCTTCGACATGCGCGGGACGGACTGGCGCACGGTTCGCACCGAGGCCAACGGCCAGCAGGCCGTCTGCGCGTACGTCCGCCCTCCCGGTGAGGCAGTCCACCGGGTGCACACCCTCCAGGTGTTCACGATCCGCGGCGGCCGTGTCGTGCACAACACGGTGTTCCAGGATCCCCTCGTGTTCGCCACCTTCGGGCTCCCGCCGACACTCGAGCCGCAGGCCTGAACCCGGCGGGTGAGCGGGTGGGCCCGTGGCCCACCGTCAGTCGCGCTGGTTGTTGAACTGCAACGGGATCTCGAGGTCCAGACCGCGAAGCAGGGTCATCACGGCCTGCAGCTCGTCGCGCTTCTTCCCCGTGACGCGCACGGTTTCGCCCTGGGTCTGGCTGCTGACGCCCTTCGGGCCCTTCTCCTTGATCGTGCGGTTGATCTCGCGCGCCTTGTCGCTCGAGATGCCCACCTTGATCGTGACGACCTGACGGACCGTGTTCTGGGTGGCTTCCTCGACCGTGCCGTAGTCGACGCCCTTGAGCGAGATGTTGCGCTTGACGAGCTTCTCCTCGATGACCACCCGCAGCGCCGCGAGCCGGTCCTCGCTGACCGTGCGGAGCGTGATGACGAGTCCGTTCTGCTCGATCGAGGAGCCCGTGTTCTTGAAGTCGAAGCGGTTGGCGATCTCGCGCTGGGCCTGGTCGATCGCGTTGCGCAGCTCCTGCTGATCCACTTCGGAGACAATGTCGAAACTTGGCATGCGACAAGGGTAGCGAGCACCGATCGCGGGTGCGTGCGGGCGGCGCGGGCGCTACGCTGCGGTCGCTCCTTCGGGGGTGAATCCAAGTGGGGTCGGTACCCAAGCGGCCAAAGGGAGCAGACTGTAAATCTGCCGGCTCAGCCTTCGAAGGTTCGAATCCTTCCCGGCCCACTCGGCGGTCTCTGCGGAGATCGACAACGATCCGGACCACGCGGTCCGGATCGTTCTGCTTTTCCGGCCCGCTCGGCCGACGCGGTCCTCGAGGCCGGGAGCGAAGCCGGTCAGGGTCGGAACGAGGCGCGGTACGCCGTCGGGGTGCGCCCGGTCACGTCTTTGAACGCAGCGTTGAAGGCCGAGAGCGAGCCGTAGCCGACCGCGAACGCCGCCGCCGCCACCGATGCGTCGTCGGCGGCGAGCAACTCGATCGATCGGAGGATCCGCAGGCGACGCAGCGCGGCCCGCCAGGTCATGCCCAGCTCGTCCTCGAAGCGGCGGGCGAGCGAGCGCGTGGTCAACCCGACACGTGCGGCGATGTCATCGAACAGCGGCTCCGCGGCCATCTCGGCGGCGGTCAGCTCCAGCGCGTGGCGCAGCTCGCGGCTGCGACCCGTCGGCATCGCCGTCGGACTCGGATCGCAGGCGAGCTCGCGGACGACGCCGGCGAGCGCCTCGAACAGCGACGTGGCGAGTGGGGGCAGCGGTTCGTCGTCGTCACCCCAACGTCCGCACTCGGCGACGAGCGAACGCGCCAGCGGGCTCAGCTCGATCACGGTCAGGGGCGCCTCCGGAGCGGCGGTGAACGTCGGGGCGAACAGCACCGACGCGCTGGTCACGGCCTGGACGATGGTGACCTCGATCGGATGACCGGCCGCGATCAGCGCAGCGCGCGCCGGCGGCAACGACCACGTCCTGCGGTCGGCGGTCAAGCGGATCACGCCCCGCGACGCGCACAGGAGGTAGTGGTGGTCGACCACGAGGGTGCGCTCCGGCTCGGGTTCGAAGGTGCGCACGAAGCTGAACGCCGGACGGGGCACCTGCCGATCATGGCTCATCGGCCGGCGCTGAGCGGGATCGGCGACGGTCGCCGGACCCATCGGCGGGTGGGCGCCGCGCCGTGGTCAGACCGTCTCGGCCAGCTCGGCGCGGAACCGGCGGCTCACCGGCGGCCGGCTCATCAGCGGGCGGAGGACGGCCCCCGAGCGCTCGAACGCGTCGGAGGCGAGGTATGCGGTGAACGAGGCCTCGTCCGCCCATTCGTGGAGCACGGTCAGGTCGGTGTCGTTGTCGCCAGCGGCGAAGACGCGGAAGCCGATGCACCCGCTCATCGCCCGGATCGGGGTCTGCTCGCCGTGCAACTGGGCCAGCGCGGCGGGGCGGTCGAGAGCTGTGGTGGAGAGGTCGAGGATGGCGATGAACATGCCGACCATCGTCCGCTGGTCGGGTCGGCGCGACCACCGCCGATCGGACGGATCCACGCGCCGGACGGACATCGTGGCTGTCAGGTCCGCGCAGGGTGCTCGTAGCCTCACCTCGTGATCCTCCTCGACGCCCAGGGCGTCTCCGCGTCGCGGCCCAATCGCCCGCTGTTCGCGGACGTGTCGCTGACGGTCGAGGACGGCGACCGGATCGGCGTCGTCGGGCTGAACGGGAGCGGCAAGACCACCCTGTTGCGGATCATCGCCGGCGAGATCGAACCCGAGTCCGGCGTGGTCCGCCGCGGGCGCAACGCACGAATCGGCGTGCTCCCCCAGCTGCCGATCCTGCCCGTCGGCACTGTGCGCGACGCCGTCGGTGAGGGCTGGCGAGGTGAGGCGATGCTCGACCGCCTGGGCATGGCGCCGCTCATCGACGCCCCCACCGATCAGCTGTCCGGCGGCCAGCGCAAACGGGTCGCGCTCGCTGCGCTCCTGGTGCAGGAGTGGGAGGGGCTGATCCTCGACGAGCCGACCAACCACCTCGACCTCGATGCCATCGCGTACCTCGAAGAGTGGCTGGCTGCGTTCCCCGGGGGGCTGCTGCTCGTCACCCACGATCGTCACGTCCTCGACCGGGTCACCACGAAGGTGCTCGAGATCGATCGTGGGCGGGCGTTCCTGCACACGCCGGCCAACCGCCACGCCGGTTCGGGCTATGCCGCCTACCTCGCGGCGCGCATCGAGCGCGAGGAGCAGGCGGCCACCCACGAGCAGGCCCGGCGCAACCTCGCCCGCCACGAGCTGGCCTGGCTGCGGCGCGGTGCGCCGGCCCGGTCGACCAAGCCCAAGGCACGCGTCGACGCCGCCAAGGCCGTCATCGCCCAGCGACCCCAGGCCGCGGCTCGAGCGGGCGAGCTCGGCCTCGCGCTCGGCAGCCAGCGGCTCGGGTCCAAGGGCATCGAGCTGCACGACCTCACGTTCGCCTGGCCCGACGGCACACCCGTGCTCGCGCCGTTCGAGCACGCGCTGGAACCAGGTGATCGACTGGGCATCGTCGGCCCGAACGGCGCCGGAAAGAGCACGTTGCTCGATCTCATCGACGGTCGGCTCGAACCCGTGGGCGGCTCGATCGAGCGCGGCCGCACGGTGAAGATCGGCTACTACGACCAGCTCGGGCGCGACCTCGATCTCACCCAACGGGTCCGCGATGCCGTGGCCGGCGACAAGGGTGCACCATCGCTCGAGGACAACGCGCTGATGCGCCGGTTCTGGTTCGACGGCGACGCCCAGTTCGCCCCGATCTCGACGCTGTCCGGCGGTGAGCGCCGTCGCCTGCAGCTGCTGCTCACGTTGATCGAGCAGCCGAACGTGCTGCTGCTCGACGAGCCCACCAACGACCTCGACCTCGACACGCTGCGCGCGCTCGAGGAGTTCCTCGACGACTGGCCCGGCATCGTGGTGGTCGTCAGCCACGACCGGGTCTTCCTCGATCGTACGGTCATCGAGGTCCTCGCGCTCGACGGGCATGGCGGTGCCGGTCTCGTCCGCGGCGGTGTCGAGGGATGGCTCGCGCAGCGCGCGGCGGCCGCGACGAACGGCAAGGTGGCCGCGACGCCCGTCGCCATGAGCGCGCCGAAGCCACGCACGGTGGCGCCGGCGCGCGCGGTGTCGTCGACGGCGCCGACGGCCCCGACCAAGAGCCCGAGCACCATCCGCCGCCAGCTGGGCGCGGCCGAACGCGACCTCGCCACCGCGACCGCCGTGGCGGAGCGGCTCGCCGCCGAGCTCGGCGCGGCCGGCAACGACCACGCCGCGCTCACCCGGCTCAGCGATGCGCTGGCGACGGCGCACGCGGCCGTGAGCCACGCCGAAGAGGCGTGGCTCACGTTGGCCGCCGATGCCGAAGTGCTCGGCCTCGACGTCTGAAGATCAGGTCGTCTCGCGCCCGGCCGAAGCCGTGGGACGCAGGTGCTACAGCTCTTCGGCGTCGCTGACGATGAGTGCGCCGAGCAGGTCGCCGACGGAGTGACCCGCCTCGATCTCGTGCCGCAGCGGGCTCTCGACGTTGATCAGGTAGCGGTTGCGCCGGCCGACCTTGACGCGCTGGATGATGCCCCCGCGCTCGAGGTCTTCGACGATGCCGAACACGGCACGTTCGGTGATGCCCACACGCGTTGCGATGTCGCGAAGCCGTGTGTCGGGATCGTCGGCGATGCAGAGCAGCACGTATCCGTGGTTGCTCAGCAGCGTCCATTCGGTCCGACTCCGGGGGCGGGTCGCACTCACGGTTGGAGCCGTGCCTTCTTCTGTCGTCATAGTCATTTCCAGCAGCCCTCTGTTTGACTTTGTCTGATGTGGATCGTGATGTGTGGTGTGCTCGTCGTCCGTGACGATGCATTGCTTAACGTACTCTTGATTGACTTTTTGTTCACGTTCACTATGCCACAACTTTTCGTTGCCGGAACCATTGTGCTCGCAATCTTTACCACAAGTGTGGCAGGCGTCACATCGATCTCGCATCACCCGCCGGCTGTGTTACAGACCGTGTGGGCTGGGACGATGCCGCGGCCCGGGGTCGGCGGCGATTTCCAGGACCGCCTCACGCCACGCCGTCAGCTGCTCACAAGAGCGCTTGCATGATGGCGACGTCGAGCCACTTGTTGAACTTCCGGCCGACCTCGCGCTCGATCCCCACCAACTCGAAACCACACGCTGCGTGCAGACCCCGACTCGCGTCGCTCGGACCCGAGATGCGCGCGAACACGGCGTGGAACCCCGATGCGCGGGCCACGTCGAGCAGCTCCTGCACGATCAGCCGGCCGATGCCGCGACCCTGCTGGCCTGTGGCCACGTAGACGGAGTCCTCGACGCTCGTTCGGTACGCGGCGCGCTCCTTGTACGGCGAGAGCGATCCGAAGCCGACCACAGTCGCGCCGTCGACCGCGACGATGGCGGCGAAGGCACCCGAACGGTCGGCCAGCCAACGCTGTTGATCCTCGAGCGAGCGGGGCACGAGGTCGAAGGTCGCGAACGTGTGCAGCACCTCATGGTTGTAGATGGTGCGGATCGACTCGGCGTCGGCGGCCGTGGCGAGTCGCAGCGTGGGCGTTCGGGGGGCGGGTTTGGGGGCATCGGCCACGTCGTCCGAACGTAGCGCGCCACCGCCCGTGGAGCCGATCGCTTTCGGCCCGCACGATCCCTCACTCGGCCGTCCAAATCGGGCAGAATCGCGTGGTCGTCAGACCGGCGCCCCGCTATGCTCGCTCGTCGGTTCTCGCGATCTTGTCGCGCGCCCGGCCCTCTTAGCTCAGTAGGTAGAGCAACGCCATGGTAAGGCGTAGGTCGTCGGTTCGACTCCGACAGAGGGCTCGACCAAGCCGTCCCCTCACTCTCGTGAGGGGTCGAGCAAAGCCCTGGCGGCGTAGCTCAGTTGGTCAGAGCATCCGGCTCATAATCGGAAGGTCACCGGTTCGAAACCGGTCGCCGCTACCACCCGCAGACGACAGCACACCCCACGAAACAGGAGACGAGCTCCCATGAGCAAGGCAAAGTTCGAGCGCACCAAGCCGCACGTGAACATCGGCACGATGGGCCACATCGACCACGGCAAGACCACCCTCACCGCCGCCATCTCGAAGACCCTCGCCTCGAAGGGCCTCGCGCAGTACACGCCGTTCGATCAGATCGATAAGGCGCCGGAGGAGAAGGCTCGTGGTATCACGATCTCGATTGCGCACATCGAGTACGAGACCCCGAATCGTCATTATGCGCATGTGGACATGCCGG
>JAOBWK010000087.1 GCA_025463305.1 Ilumatobacteraceae bacterium | reverse complement strand
ACGGTGAGTTCTTCGAGTACGCGACCCACTTCGCGAAGAGCATCGTTTGCGGCTTCGCCCGGGTCGACGGCAAGCCCGTCGGCATCGTCGGCAACCAGCCGCTGATGTTGGCTGGCGTCCTGGACATCGACTCGGCCAGCAAAGCCGCTCGGTTCGTGCGCAGCTGCGATGCGTTCAACATCCCGCTGCTGACGTTCGTCGACGTTCCCGGCTTCCTGCCTGGCGTCGATCAGGAGTACGGCGGCATCATCCGCCACGGCGCGAAGCTGCTCTACGCCTACTGCGAGGCCACCGTGCCGCGCATCCAGATCATCACCCGCAAGGCCTACGGCGGCGCATACGTCGTGATGGACTCGAAGTCGATCGGCTCCGACCTGTCCTACGCCTGGCCCACCGCCGAGCTCGCCGTCATGGGGCCGCAGGGTGCCGTCGAGATCGTCTACCGCCGCGAACTGCAGCAGGCCGCCGATCCCATCGCCCGCCGTGCCGAGCTGGTCGCCGACTACACCGAGAAGTACGCCAACCCGTACGCAGCCGCCGAGCGTGGCTACATCGACGACGTCATCGATCCCGCCGAGACCCGCCAGAAGATCGTCGCCGGGCTGCGGATGCTGCGCACCAAGCGCGAAGAGCTGCCCCGCCGCAAGCACGGCAACATGCCGCTGTGAGCACCGAGATCACGCCGGTGCCGTCGGACGAGGAGGCGGTCGCGATCGCTGCTTCGGTGTCGGCCATGTGGCCGGTGCCCGTCGTCGTGGAGGACGAGGTCGCGGCGCGCAACACTGCTTGGAAGTTCAGCGGGCGCTGGTGGAACCGCCCCATCTCGTCCCGCCGCGACCGCCCGTACCGCTGACCACGCCGACCCGGGGCGGCTACGGCCAGTAGCCGTTGATGTCCGCGACGAGGTGCGCGGGGCCCTGGGTGTAGATGCACACCTTGCCGCCGTCGCCGATCTTCGACATCACCAGGTTCGGGCTGATGACACCGGGCGTCAGGTTGAGGTTCGACGCCGTCGGTCGATCGGCGCCGCAGGGCCACACGGTGACGAAGCCCGCCGCATCGGGTTCGACACCCGTGATGTTCAACACCACCGCCGTCGAACCTGCCGGCACCTGTGAGCTGCCGACACCGGTCACGGTGAGCTCGATCGTCGAACCCGCGCCCGGCTTGCCGCCCGAGTAGCCGGTCTGTCCGTCCGGGCGCGTCTCGAGCAGGCGCTCGGGGAGCAGCGGTGTGTAGAAGGACGTGAGGGGCATGGAGCCGTTGACGTCGGCGATCAGGTCCATCGACGACTGGGTGTAGATGCACACCTGTCCGCCGTCGCCGATCTCCGCGACGACGAGGTTGGGCGTGGTGACACCGGCCGCGATGTTCAGGTTCGACGCGTTCGGCCGGGGTGAGCCGCAGGGCCACACGGTGACGTAGCCATCGGCATCGGCGCCGGTGCCGGTGATGTTGAGCACGGCGGACTCGGTGTTCGCGGGCAGCTGGGACGAGCCCACGCCCGTGACCTGGAGGACGACCGTCGACCCGGCTGCGGGCTTGGAGCCGGTGTAGCCGATCTGCCCGCTCGCTCGGGTGTCGAGCAGCCGCTCCGGCACGAGCGGCACGTAGGTCGAGCCCGCCGGCATGTAGCCGTTGACGTCGGCGACGAGGTCCGCGACGGATTGGGTGAACAGGCAGACCTTGCCGTCGGTGCCGATCTTGGAGATCACGAGGTTCGGCGAGGTCACCCCCGGCCGCAGGTTGAGGTTCGATGCGGTGGGTTGCGGTGAGCCGCACGGCCACACGGTGACGTATCCGGCGCCGCCGGCGTTGGTGCCCGTGACGTTCAGCACGACGGCGGTGGCGTTGTCGGGCACCTGCGACGTGCCCCGTCCCGTGACGTCGACCTCGACGGTCTGTCCGGCCGCCGGCGTCAGGCCATCGCGGGTGTCGAGCACCCGATCGGGGACGACCGGCACGTAGTCGACCTGGGTCGGCGTCGGATCCGGCGTGGGCGCCGGTGTCGGCTGGGCGACGTCCGCGTCGTCGACCACCATGTGCGCGACCGCGGTGACGTCCGCCGCGTCGGCCGGGAAGCCCCCTCCGGTGCGCCGTAGCGCGAGCTGTGCCGTGTGTGCGCCGGCGGTCAACGCCACGGTGGCGGTGACGACGAACGGGAACCTGCGGAACACACCGTTGGTCGACGAGTCGGTGTCGAAGGCGCGGGTGCTCATCGGTTGCGGTTGGCCGTCGACGATCAGTTCGAGCTCCTCCTCGATGCCTTCCTGGGTGGCACCGGTGCCGGCGATCTGGACCTGTCCCATCAGGGTCAGCGTCAGGGTCGCCCGACGTGGCGCCGTCGGAACGCTGATGTCCAACACGTTGGCGAAGGCCCGCGATGTCGACGTGGGCGTCGCGAACGTGGAGGTCACCGCGATCGCCGCCGTCGGGGAGGTGTTCGGCACGAACACGACGCGCAGCGAGGGCAGGTAGACGGTGGTCGACGCGACGAGGTCCACAGCATGCACCGAAAGCGTGAACACGTGCGCGCCCGGCGAGAGGTCCACGACGTTCTGCTCCATCTGCGATCCGTTGTAGATGAAGTCGTTGTCGGCGGCCCGCGAGGCGCTGAACGGCTGGCGGGCGTTGCTGTCGACCGTGAGGGTGAGCCCGATCTGATGGGTGATCGGTCCACCGAGGTTGAACGTGCGTGCCGCGCCGGTGAGGTACACCTTGCCGGGAACCGTCGTGGTCATCGGGCACGAGGCGAGCTGTGTCGAGGCACTCGGGTCGACGTCGGTCTGGTTCGCTCCGATGCCCGAGCACACCTGCTCCGTGCTGCCGGCCGGGATGAACAGGGCGCGCAGATCGATGTCGGTCGCCACCGGGGTGTTCGGGGAGACGTCGGTGCGGGTGTCGCGGCCGCCGAACAACTGCACGGTGTGCGATCCCGCACCGACCGTGATCGTCGACTGGGAGTAGAACGCCCGGTCGGATCCATCGGGTCGGAGCTCGGGGTTGACCATGCTCGGATCGACCGACGTGTAGCTCTCTTGGAGTGGGCTGCCGTCCTCGCTGATCCGGAAGAAGGCGGGCGTCTCGGAACCGTTGCCGACGGCGCTGCCGGTGATCCCGACCGATCCGCTCGCCGTCATCAGCAGCGTGCCAGGACCCGTGGTGACGACGCAGCTCGTGATCGAGGCCAGCGCCGTGTTCGCCAGCGTCCAGCTGGGCACGACCACGTCGCAGCTGCGATCTGCGGCTGCCAACCCCTTCGGCACTGGCCGTGCCTGCGCGTGCACGGGAGAAGCCGTCGTGCTGACGCCGATCACCACGAGGATCGCGACGATCGAGGCGATGATGGTTCGGGGGCGGCCCATGGGACCAGTGTGTGCCGGACCGCTGCGACGTGAATCGGGGAAACCCCTACACCTGATCGTCGGTGGGCGTTGCCAGCGGGCCGACCAACGGCTGCGTCCATCGATCGTCCGACGACGTACGGTTGGGCCGTGGACGTCACGACCGTTGCCGATGACCTGATCGTGCTGCACGACGGCGGTGTCGTGCACCGCTACGAGGACCTCAGCCCGCACACCGAGTACGACCTGCTGGGCACGTTCGTGACCACCCTCGACCGTCCGCCTGGCGAGTTGCTCAGCCGGATCGCCACGGTCAACGACGTGCACTTCGGCGAGACCGAGGCCGGCCGCATCGACGACAACCCCGACGGCCCGATCCAACGGGCGCGCCCCGGCGAGCCGCCCTATCCGGAGACGATGAACCGAGGCGCGATCGCCGAGATCGCCGCCATCGATCCCGCCGCCGTCATCGTCAAGGGCGATCTCAGCCAGGACGGTCAGCCGGCCGAGTGGGCCGCGTTCGAGACCAACTACCGCGGTGCGTTCGGCGACCGCCTCTTCGTCGTGCGCGGCAACCACGATGCCTACAAGATGCAGGACGGCTACGCCGGCGATCAGTGGATCGACGTGCCCGGCCTGCGCATCGCGCTGCTCGACACCGTCATCCCCGGGCGCACCACCGGGATGATCACCGCCGACCAGCTGGCCTGGCTCGACGACGGCGTGGCGTCGTCCGATCGGCCGGTGCTCGTGATGGGCCACCATCAGCAGTGGATCGGCTCCACCGACAACGGCTCGCGCGGCGAGGGCTACTTCGGGCTGCACCCCGACGCCAGCGACGCGCTCGCCGCGCTCGTCGCCCGGCGCACGAACGTCATCGGCTACACCGCCGGACACACCCACCGTCACCGTGTGCGCCCGATGGCGATCGCCGACGCGGTGCCGAGCATCGAGGTCGGCTGCGTCAAGGACTTCCCCGGCACATGGGCCGAGTACCGCGTGTACGACGGCGGCGTGATGCAGGTCGTGCACCGCATCTCGTCGCCGGCCGCACTCGACTGGAGCGAGCGCTGCCGTCACCTGTACAGCGACTTCGGCATCGACTACGAGTCGTATGCGCTCGGTCGGCTCGAGGACCGCTGCCTGATCCTGCCGCTCCGGTGAGCACGCTCGAGGCGTCGCTGCGTGCCGGGCGGGTGCCACCGTTCCACGCGATGGCGATGGCCCGTCGGGCGAGCGAGCGCGAGGCCGCGGGCCACCGGGTGTTCCACCTCGAGGTCGGCCAGCCGTCCACACCGGCACCGTCGACGGCCGTCGCCGCCGGCATCACGGCGATGGGCGCGCAGCCGCTCGGGTACACCAACGCGCCGGGGCTGCCGTCGCTGCGCCGGCGCATCGTCCAGCACTACGCCGAGTGGTACGACGTGGCCGTCGACGTCGAGCGGGTGATGATCGTCGCAGGAGCGTCGGCCGGGTTCTCGCTCGCGTTCCTGGCCTGCTTCGATCCCGGCGACCGGGTCGGCGTGCTCGAGCCCGGCTACCCGTGCTACCGCAACGCGCTGCTCGCGCTCGGTGTCGAGCCGGTGCCGATCCCCGTCGGCCCCGACACCCGCTGGGCGCCCACGACGGCACTGCTCGAGGCGGCCGGCCACCTCGACGGGCTGATCGTCGCGTCGCCGTCGAACCCGACGGGCACGGTGCTCGAAGCGGCGACGATGGCCGAGCTCGCCACGCACTGCGCAGCGCAGCGCATCCAGCTGATCAGCGACGAGATCTACCACGGCATCACGTACGGCGCGGCGGCGCCGACGATGCTCGCCCATGCCGACGACGCGGTGGTGATCAACAGCTTCTCGAAGTACTTCAGCATGACCGGCTGGCGGCTCGGTTGGGTGGTGACGCCCGATGTGCTGACGGACGCGTTCGAGCGGCTGCAGCAGAACCTGTACATCTGCGCGCCGCACGTGTCGCAGGTCGTCGGGCTCGCCGCGTTCGACGCGCAGCCCGAGCTCGATGCGCACGTCGAGCGCTACCGCAGCAACCGTGCCCTGCTGCTCGACGGGCTGGCCGCGGCGGGCATCACCGACGTGGCCGACGCCGACGGGGCGTTCTACGTGTACGCCGACGTCTCCCACCTCGCCGACGATTCGATGCAGCTGTGCGGCCGCTGGCTCGACGAGCTCGGACTCGCCGCCACGCCGGGCCTCGACTTCGACACGGCGCGCGGCCATCGCTGGGCGCGGTTCTCCTACGCCGGCTCGGCCGACGACATCGGCGCGGCGTGCGTGCGCCTCGGCGACTGGACGCCGTGACCGACGCCGACACCTCCGCAGCCGGCGACGAGCGCGTCGGTCCGCTCGCCGATCTGCGCGTGCTCGATCTCTCCACCGTCATCGCCGGGCCGAAGTGCGCGTCGTACCTCGCTGACTTCGGCGCCGACGTGATCAAGGTCGAGCGTCCCGACACGGGCGACAGCCTGCGCAACATGGCCTGGCGCGACCCGCGCGACGGCGAGGGACTGTGGTGGAAGATCGTCAACCGCAACAAGCGCACGATCGCCCTCGATCTCAAGGACGACGACGATCGGGCGCTGTTGCGACGGCTGGTGCGCGACGCCCACGTGCTCGTCGAGAACTTCCGGCCGGGCACGCTCGAGCGGCTCGGCCTCGGACCTGACGTGCTGCACGCGGCCAACGGTGCGCTGGTGATCACCCGCGTCACGGGGTTCGGGCAGACCGGGCCGTATCGCAACCGTCCCGGCTTCGCCACCATCGCCGAGGCGATGAGCGGTCTCGCCGCGCTGAGCGGTGAGCCCGACGGCCAGCCGCTGCTGCCGCCGATCGCGCTGACCGACGAGGTCACCGGGCTGGCCGCGGCGTTCGCGACGATGGTGGCGCTGCACAGCGGTGTCGGCCAGGTGGTCGACGTCAGCCTGCTGGAGAGCATGTTCCAGATGATGGGCCCGTTGCTGTCGCTGTACCGACTGAGCGGCGAGCAGCAGGAGCGCCTGGGCGCCGGGCTGCCGTACTCCGTGCCGCGCGGCACCTATCGCTGCAGCGATGGTCACTGGGTCGCGGTGAGCGCCAGCTCCGACAGCGTCGCCGACCGGGTGACGCGCCTGCTCGGCGTCGGCGACGATCCGCGCTTCGCGACGTTCCAGGCGCGCATGCAGCACCGCCGCGCGCTCGAGGCGGTGATGGTCGACTACTGCGCGGCTCGCCCGCAGGCCGACGTCATCGCGGCGTTCAGCGCGGCCGAAGCGGCCATCGGGCCGGTGATGGACATGGCCGACATCGCGGTGGATCCGCACTTCGCCGCACGCGATGCGATCGTCGACGTCGGCACCACACCGATGCAGGGTCTGATCGCCCACCTCAGCGCGACACCGGGCGTGCTGAGGTGGAGCGGTCGTGGGCTCGACGCCGACGGCCCGGCGATCCGCGAGGCCGATGGCTGGTGAGCGCGTGACAGCCGGCGGAGCCCCCCCTCAGCCGGCGAGGCCGACGGGGCAGCTGACCCCGGTGCCACCGAGCCCGCAGTAGCCCCTCGGGTTCTTGCCGAGGTACTGCTGGTGGTACGGCTCGGCGTAGTAGAACTCGCCGGCCATGTCGATCTCGGTGGTGATCTCGCCGTAGCGCTGCCCGACCAGCGCCTGCTGGTACCGGTCGCGGCTGGCTTCGGCCTGCTGCAGCTGCTCGTCGGAGCTGGCGTAGATCGCGCTGCGGTACTGGGTGCCGCGGTCGTTGCCCTGGCGGTTGCCCTGGGTGGGGTTGTGGCTCTCCCAGAACACCTTCAGCAGCTCGTCGTAGGTGACCGCAGCCGGGTCGAACACCACGAGCACGGCCTCGGTGTGACCGGTGCGGCCACTGCAGGTCTCCTCGTACGTCGGGTTCGGGGTGTAGCCACCCGCGTAGCCGACGGCGGTTGAGTGGACGCCGGGCGTCTGCCAGAAGCCGCGCTCGGCGCCCCAGAAGCAGCCGAGGCCGAAGACCGCTGTCTCGAGGCCGTCCGGCCACGGACCGACGAGCGGATGGCCGTTGACGAAGTGGGCCTCAGGGACCGGCATCGCCTGATCGGTGCGGCCGCGGAGGGCGGCGTCGGGGGTGATCATCTGGGCCTTCTTGGTGAAGAACATGTTCGGCTCCTCGAGCGGACGTCGTGGGACTCGGCCGCAACCGCGAGACTACGACGGTGGGTGATTCACCAGTCGGCGCTGCAACCGCATTCCCGTTCCCCGAGCACACCGGTCCGTTACAAGGGATCCGTGTGCTCGACCTGACCCGGGTGCTCAGCGGTCCGCACGCGGCGCGCATGCTGTGCGACCTCGGGGCCGACGTGATCAAGATCGAGCCGCCCGCCGGCGACCTGACCCGCTTCTCCAGTCCACGCGTCGGCGGGATGGCGAGCTACTTCGTCCAGCAGAACGTCGGCAAGCGCAACGTCAGCATCGACACCAGCCGGCCGGAGGGGGTCGCCCTCGTGCGCGACCTCGTCCGCCACGCCGACGTGCTGATCGAGAACTTCCGGCCCGGTGTGATGGACCGGATGGGCCTCGGCCACGCCGACCTCGCGGCCGTCAACCCTCGGCTCGTGTACGCGAGCATCAACGGCTACGGCTCCACCGGACCGTGGCGCAACCGGCGGGCGTATGCGAGCGTGATCGGTGCCGAGGCCGGGTTCACCAAAGCCCAGTGCGACGCGCATGCCGACGGCGACGGCCACGTCGACTACGTCAACGATCCGCACAGCCACGCCGACGTGTACACGGGCATGGAGGCGGCGAGTGGCATCCTCGCCGCGCTGTTCCAGCGCGAACGCACGGGCCTCGGGCAGCGAGTCGAGGTCTCGATGGCGCAGACGATGCTGTACGTGAACGAGCACACCCACGATCTGCTGTGGGACGGCGACGTCTCGTCGGAGTGGATCCGCTCGTTCCGGCCCGGCGACTACCCGGTGCTCGTGGCCGCCAACGACGAGGCCGTCGTGATCAGCGGCCATCCCGCCGAGCGCGGCACGTTCGACCGGTTCGTCGCGGCGATGGACGCGCCGGAGATGCTCGACGATCCGCGCTTCGCCGACATCGAGCACCGGCTCGAGCACCTCGGCGTCCTCGTCGAAGCGATGCAGCGGTGGGCGCGCACCCAGCCCGACGCGGCGGCGATCGAGGCGGCGATGGAGGTGCACGGGCTGGCGATGGGCGTGCTGCGCGGCGTGGCCGACATCGCCGACAGCGACTGGGCCGACGAGCGCGGCGCGATCGTCGACGTGCCGGATCGCAGCGGTGGGCGGATCCGTGTGCCGGAAGCGCCATGGCAGTTCAGCGGCGCCACCACCGGGGTCACCGGCGAGCCGAAGTTCCGCGGCGAGGACAACGCTGCCGTCCTTCGCGAGATCCTGGGGCTCGACGACGAAGCCATCGCCGCGCTCACCGAGCAGGGCGTGCTCAGCAGTCGACTGCCGCGCTGAATCGGCCATGATCGAGGGGTGATCACCTACGACGACGAGCTGCGCGAGCTGATCCGGGGCAACCTCGCCCGCCACCAGCGACGGTCGTCGCCGCTCGAGGGCCGCCGCCACGCCGCCGTGGCGATCGTGATCGTCGACAGCAACGCGGAACGCGATGGCATCGATCCTGCGCCGCTGAACGTGGCCCGGCTCGAGCAGATCCCCTCGGACACCACGGGCCTCGACGGGCAGATGGACGGCGTCGCCGGTGGTGCGGCGTTCCTGCTGTGCCGACGCGCCGCCACCCTGCGGTCGCACTCGCGGCAGTGGGCGCTGCCGGGTGGACGCGTCGATCCCGGCGAGACCGTCGAGCAGACGGCGCTGCGCGAGCTGCGCGAGGAGGTCGGGCTCAGCCTCGACCCAACTGCCGTGCTCGGGTTGCTCGACGATTACCCGACGCGCTCCGGCTACGTCATCACGCCGGTGGTGATGTGGGGCGGCGGCGATGTCGTCCTCGATCCGAACCCGGCCGAGGTGGAATACGCCTACCGGATCGGACTGCACGAACTGTGCCGCGCTGACTCGCCGCGGTTCGTCGACATCCCGGAGAGCGATCATCCCGTGGTGCAGGTGCCGCTCGGCGGCGACCTCATCCACGCGCCGACGGGCGCGGTGCTGGTGCAGTTCCGCTGGGTTGCGCTCGAGGGCCGCATCGATGCGCGGGTCGACGAGTTCGAGCAGCCGGTGTTCGCGTGGAAGTGAGCTCGCGGTTCAGCGTCCGCTGTGGCCGAAGCCGCCGCCGCGGTCGTCGCCGTCGAGCTCGGTGACGTCCTGCCAGGCCACCTCCTCGATCCGCTGCAGGACGAGCTGGGCGATCCGGTCGCCGCGCCGCACCTCGTACGGCGCCGTCGGATCGGTGTTCAGCATCACGACCTTGATCTCGCCGCGGTAGGCCGCGTCGATCAATCCCGGCGCGTTCACCACGGTGACCCCGTGCTTCAGCGCGAGACCGCTGCGGGGCAGCACGAAGCCGGCATGGCCGACGGGGATCGCGATCGCAATGCCGGTCGGCATGATCAGTCGCCCACCGCCGGCGGCGACGACGCCGTCTTCGCGAGCGCAGAGATCGAGCCCCGCATCGCCGGGGTGGGCATAGGTCGGCAGCGCCAGCTCCGGGTCGAGACGGACGATCGGGACGGGCAGCACTGACGGCGACGATAGTGCGAGGGGTAGGTTCTGCGCACGATGTCCGACCGACACCCGCCCGCTGATCGACCGCCGTCCGTCGACACGTTGGCGCGCTCGCTGGCCCCCACCGGATTGCCGGCGGCGATCTGCGTCGACATCGCTCGCGAGGCCATCGCTGCCGGCGACGCCGGTTCGGCGATGGCGAGGGCGCTCGACTTCTCGCGCACGCTGCTGATGCCCGTCGTCAACGCCACCGGGGTGCTGCTGCACACCAACCTCGGGCGCTCGCCCGTCGGCGTCGATCAGGCGGCGCGTCCCGTGAACGTGGAGCTCGACCTCTCCACGGGAGAACGTGGGAGCCGCCAGCGCGCCGTGGGTCAGCTGTTCGCCCGGCTGTGCGGTGCCGAGGCGGCGATGGTGGTCAACAACAACGCCGCCGCAGTGATGCTCGTGCTCGCCGCGCTCGCCCATGGCCGCGGCGTCGCGGTCAGCCGGGGTGAGAGCGTCGAGATCGGCGGGGCGTTCCGGGTGCCCGACGTGATGGAGCAGTCCGGCGCGACCCTGGTCGACGTCGGCACGACGAACCGCACGCGGGTCGGCGACTACGCCTCGGCCATCGCCCGCGCCGATCCACCGATCGCACTGACGATGAAGGTGCATCCCTCGAACTTCCGGATCGAGGGTTTCGTCGAGTCCACCTCGGTCGCCGAGCTCGCGGCGCTGGGCGTGCCGGTGGTCGCCGACATCGGCAGCGGGCTCGTCGATGCGAACTGCCCGTGGCTGTCCGGTCCGCCACCGGCGTGGCTCGCTGGGGAGCCCGGGGCGCGCCAGGCCATCGACGACGGCGCCGCGCTGGTGACGTTCAGCGGCGACAAGCTGCTCGGCGGACCGCAGGCGGGCATCATCGCCGGCCGTCGCGACCTCGTTGATGCGTGCGCCCGCCATCCGCTCGCGCGGGCGTTGCGCCCGGGTGGTCTGGTGCTCGGCGCGCTCCAATCCACAGCGTTGTCGTACCTCGATCGCACGGTCGTGCGCGACGTGCCGTTCTGGCGGATGGTCGCCGCGACGACGGAATCGTTGGAGGCGCGCGCCGCAGCACTGTGCGCTTCGGCCGGGCGCACCGATGTGCACGCGGCGACGATGTCGGCCGTTCCCGGTGCCGGTTCCGCGCCGGGGTCCACGATGTCCTCGTTCGGCGTGGTGATCGACGGCGACCACCTGGCCGCGCTACGTGCCGCACGCGTGCCGGTGATCGCCCGCGTGCGCGACGGCCGGACGCTGCTCGATCTGCGCAGCGTCGACCCGGCCGACGACGCGCTGGTGGCTGCGGCGTTGGCGTCGCTGGCGTGATCGGTCGACGGACGAGCGCGCGATGAGGATCGTCGCCACCGCCGGCCACGTCGACCACGGCAAGAGCTCGCTCGTGCTCGCGCTCACCGGCACCGACCCGGACCGGTTCGAGGAGGAGAAGCGGCGCGGGCTCACCATCGACCTCGGCTTCGCCCACACCGAGCTGCCCTCCGGCGAGGGCATCAGCTTCATCGACGTGCCCGGCCACGTCCGGTTCCTGCGCAACATGCTCGCCGGCGTGGGCGCGGTCGACGCGTGCCTGTTCGTGGTGGCCGCCACCGAGGGCTGGAAGCCGCAGAGCGAAGAGCACCTGCGGATCCTCGAGCTGCTCGGTGTGCGCCACGGCGTGATCGCGCTCACGAAGGTCGATCTCGTCGACCAGGAGTGGCAGGACATCGCCGTGCTCGAGGTGCTCGATCACGTCGCCGGCACCTTCCTGGCCGATGCACCGGTCGTTCCCGTCGCAGCGACGAAGGGCATCGGGCTCGACGACCTGCGCGCCGCGCTCGATGCGCTGGTCACCGTCACGCCGGCCGCGGCCGACCGCTCGCGACCCCGGCTGTGGGTCGACCGGGTGTTCGCGGCGCGCGGCAGCGGAACCGTCGTCACCGGCACGCTGAGCGGCGGCCGACTGGACGTCGGCGACCACGTGGCGGTCGGTGCGCGACACGACGACGTCCGCATCCGCTCCATCCAGTCGCACGGCGCCACCGTCGACGCAATAGGTGCGGGGAACCGGGTGGCGCTGAACCTGACGGGCATCGAGCACACCGACGCGTCCCGCGGCGACGCCATCGTCCGTCCGAGCCAGTGGCTGCCGACCCGGCGGTTCGACGCGGTGCTGAGCGTGCTCGACCGGCTCGATCACGACGTGTCACGCCGCGGCGCCTACGTCGCCTACATCGGCTCGGGTGAGTTCCCGGCCCGGATGCGGGTGCTCGGCTCCGACGTCATCACGCCCGGCACGTCGGGCGCGGTGCGGATCCACCTCGACGCCGAGCTGCCGTTGGTGCTCGGCGACCGGTTCATCCTGCGCGAGTCGGGCCGTGGCGAGACCATCGGTGGCGGCGAGGTGCTCGACGTGCACCCCGTGCTGCCGGCGTCGAAGGCCCGGCCCGATCGCGACATCGCGCGCATGGTGCGTGAGCGCGGATGGGTTCCCGTCGCCGATCTCGAGCGGCTCACCGGCCGAGCCCACGAGCCGACCATCGGTGCGTGGGTGGTCGACCCTGCCGAGGTGCAGCGGCTCACGAGGTCCGTGCACGAGCGCGTCGTGCACGCCGGCACCCTCGGGCTCGACATCGCGACGCTCGACGATCGGGAACGCACCGTGCTGGCGACCCTCGACGGCGTGACCATCGACAACGGACGCGCTCGTCCGGCCGCGCAGGTCGATCCCCTCGCCGATCATCCCTTGGTGGCGCTGCTGCTCGCCGGCGGGTTCGCGCCACCCGACGCCACGGGTGTCGACCGTGGCGAGCTGCGCCAGCTGATCCAGCGCGGTCTGGTGGTGGAACGCGACGGGATCTGCTTCCACCCCGATGCGATCGCCGCCGCCGCCCAGGTCGCGGCCGCGCTGCTCGCCGCTCATCCGGACGGCTTCACCGTCGCCCAGTTCCGTGATGCGACCGGATCGAGCCGCAAGCACGCGCTGCCGCTCGCGGCCGAGCTCGATGGGCGCGGCGTCACCCGGCGCCGCGGTGACCTGCGCATCGGCGGGCCGCGCCTGCCGACGTGACGGCGGCGCGGACGGCTACGACACCGGGCGGTTGATCAGCTCGCGTCGTTCGATCTCGTTGAGTCCGCCCCAGATGCCGTGCGGCTCGGCCGTGCGCATCGCGTATGCGAGGCAATCGGCGCGCACCGCGCAGTGGTGGCAGATGGATTTGGCGACTCGTTCGCGGGCGAGCCGGAGCTCCTTGCGTTCGAAGTGGATCGGGGGGTAGAAGGACGACGCTGTCTCGCCGCGGCACGCGGCGTCGTGTTGCCAGGTCAGGTCGTCATATTCGGCTTCTCGCCGTGCAACCATTCACTTTCCTTGCGCTCGGCCCCTCGGTCTGACAACCAGCACCTTACAAAACGATCCCGCGCCGCACAATTGGTGTCTCTGACCGGTGTTCGTCGCCCGTGATGCCGGTTCGGACGGCCCTGTTCGCGTGTTGGTGCCACACTGGACGGATGGACATCAGTGGTCGCGCGAACGCCCAACAGGCGGACTACTGGACGGCGGTCGGTGGCGTGCATTGGGTGGCCGAGCAGCGCCAGTTCGACCACATGCTCGCCGCGTTCGGCGCCGAATCGCGCCGCGTCCTCGATGCCCAGCCGGGCGAGCACGTGCTCGATGTCGGGTGCGGCACGGCCACCTCGACGTTGGCGATCGCGCACGCTGTCGGACCGTCCGGCTCGGTGGTCGGGTGCGACATCTCGCCGACGATGATCGACGCCGCCCGCGTGCGCGCCGCCTCGCTCGACAACGTCTCCTTCGCGATCGCCGATGCCCAGACCGACGATCTCAACCAGGCCCACGCGTTCGACGCGGTGTACTCGCGCTTCGGGGTCATGTTCTTCGCCGACCCGGTCGCCGCGTTCGTGAACATCGCCAAGGCCGTCCGTCCGGGAGGGCGGCTGGTGTTCGTGTGCTGGCAGCGTGAGGACGCCAACGAGTGGATCGCCGCGCCGGCGCGCATCATGCGGTCCTTCGCGCCGGCACCCGTCCTGCCGCCCGCCGACATGCCGGGCCCGTTCGCGTTCGGCGATGCGGCCCGGATCGAATCGATCCTCGGTGAGGCGCGTTGGCGCAACGTCGCGGTCAGGCCGTTCACCGCGAGGGTGCAGATGGGTGGCGGTGACGGCATCGACCCGGCGCTGCAGCAGTCGATGGGCACCCGCGCCGCGCAGGGCCTGCGCGAGCAGGTCGACGAGGCCACCTTCGAACGTGCGACCGCAGCCGTGCGCGATGTGCTCGCCGAGCACCTCACCGAGTCCGGTGCGGTCGAGTTCGACGGCGCCGTCTGGATCGTCACGGCGACCCTGCCCTGAGCGAGCGCGGCGGGTTGAGCGTCAGCGGCCGGCGTTGATCCCGGTGTCGCTCGACGCATCGGGCCCGGCATCGGTGTCGGCCCCGCCATCCGCATCGCCGGCTTCGCCACCGCGCTTCTTGCGCATCTCGCGGTAGTCCTTGGCGCCGCCCTCTTCGGGCTCGACCTCGAGCGTGACGCCGTCGATGGCCACGACGCGCAGCACGTCGCCGGCCTTCATCGGCGTGGCTCGGTTGGTGCGTGCCCGCCAGCGGCCGCCGGCGACGTCGGCGACGCCCTCGGGGTCGATGCCGGCCACTGCGGTGCCCATCTCGCCGATCATCCACTCGCGGCCGACGGTGGGCGTGGCGAAGCGGGTGCGCACCATCGACGGCATGCCGACGACGAACGTGAGCACGATGCCGCCGATGCCGGCCAGCAGGGTGATCCACGACGGCCGCAGATCGGCGCCGAGCACGTTGTCGTACAGGAACCACGAGCCGATCGCGAAGAACACGATGCCGACGCCGGTCCACAGGCGCGGGATGCCGACCTGCACGTCGATCGCGAACGCGAACATCGAGAACAGGATCGCGGCGACCGCCCAGCTGCGCGTCGGCAGCGCGTCGAGGCCGTAGCACGACAGGATGATGCAGATGGCGCCGACGACTCCGGCCACGCCGACACCGGCCGTGTAGAACTCGAAGATCAGGAGGGCGAGGCCGATGATGAACGCCAGGTACGCCACCGCCGGGCTGCTCGCGGTGTGCAGCAGCTGGTTGAGCAGGCCGAGCTTGTAGAACCGGACGAGCGTGGCGTTGTTCTGGGCGCCGCCCTTGTCGTCGAAGGACTCGGTGATCGTGTCCAGCGTCTTGCCGCGGGCCTGCAGGCCGTCCATCGCGAGCACCATGTTCTTGATCGCCGGCACGCCCTCGTCGGTGGTGTCGAGCTTCAGTGCGTGCGACAGGCGAGCGTCGGTGAAGCCGATCGCGTGGGCGCGCATCCGGTCGTCGACGTTGTTGATCGGGCCGAAGTCGACCGTGACGCCGGGGACCTGCAGCGGTGTGCCGTACTTGCCGATGTGCGAGCCGGGTGCCATGCCCGTGGCATCGGCGGCGGCCAGCAACTGGGTGCCGAGGCCGTAGAGGTTCGCGCCCGACGGGCCGACCCAGATGCCGATCGGCACCTTGGAGTCGCGGAGCGCGCCGAGCAGGTAGGCCATCCGGTCGCGGCCGACGACGGCGCCGGAGGAGTTGATCTGGAGGATCAGCGCCTGCGCACCGTCGGTCGTGGCGTCGTGGATCGACGTGACGATCTTGTCGACCAGGATCTCGTCGATCAGCCCGCTGACCTGCACGACGTCGACCGGGGCGAGGTCCTTGGCGTTGGTCGACGTGGTGGCACCGCCGCCCGACGTGGTGACCGTGTTGATGGGTGCGGTGGACGCCGTCGGGTCGGTGGTGGGCGGCGTGCTCGCTCGCGCGGTGGATCCGAGCAGACCGACGCCGGACGCGACGGCCAACAGGATGATCGCTAGTCTGCGCAAGAAGAGCCTCCGGAGGGCGTGTGGAATCAATGCAGTTCTTCGGCGCGGCCCGGCTGGTCATCGTGGCCGGGAAGGGCGGCGTCGGTAAGACAACGGTAACCGCTGTCCTGGCGCATTCGGCAGCCCGCTCGGGACTCCGGGTGCTCGCCGTCGAGCTCGAGGGCAAGCCCGTGCTCGCCGACCTGCTCGCCGGCACGGGGGTCGAGGTGATGACCATCACCGCGCCGGAGGCGCTCGCCGAATACCTCGACGCGCACGGCCTCAAGCGGGTGTCCAAGCGCCTCTCCACGAGCGGCATCATCGACGTCGTGGCCACCGCGGCGCCGGGCATCGACGACATCGTGGTGCTCGGCAAGCTCAAGCAGCTCGAGCGGCTCGAGAGCCACGATCTGATCGTGGTCGACGGCCCCGCCGCCGGCCACGCGATCACGTTCCTGCTCTCGGCGCGTGGGCTGCTCGACACGGTCCGCGGTGGTCCCATCCGCGCCCAGGCCGAGGACGTGCTGGAGATGTTCAACGACCCGGAGCGCTGCCAGGTGCTGCTGGTGACGCTGGCCGAGACCACGCCCATCAACGAGCTGATCGAGACCGCGTACGCGGTCGAGGAGAAGGTCGGCGTGCAGCTCGGCCCGGTGGTGGTGAACGGTGTGGACCTCGGCTCACCCGTGCCCGTGCCGGCCGGCGTGGGTGCCGCCGGCGACGCACCAGGTGACGGGACATGCGACGCCGATCTCGTCGCCGCGGCCCGGTTCCGCAACCACCGTCGGGATGCGCAGCGCGCCGAGCTGCAGCGGCTGTCGAACGATCTGGCGCTCGCCCAGATCGTGCTGCCGCAGCTGCCCGTGGCCGGCATCGCGGCCTCCGATCTGCCGGCGCTCTCCGACGCGCTCGATGCGCAGATCGCCGCGCTCGCCGGATGAGGGCGCTCGACCGGATCGTCGCCGATGCCGAGATCGTCGTCAGCTGTGGCTCCGGCGGGGTCGGCAAGACCACGACGGCAGCGGCGATCGCGCTGCACGCCGCCTCGATCGGGCGGCGCGTCGTCGTGGTCACCATCGATCCGGCGCGGCGCCTGGCCGATGCGTTCGGCCTGGTCGACGGGCTGAGCAACGAGCCGACGCCCGTCGAGGTGGCCGGCATCGCCGCTGGCACCGGCGCGGGTCGGTTGTGGGCGATGATGCTCGATCCGGCGCAGACGTTCGACGACCTGGTCCGCGAGCACGCCTCGTCGCCGGAACGGGTCGAACGGATCCTCTCGAACAGCTTCTATCGCAACATCGCCGGAGCCCTCTCCGGCACCCAGGAGTACATGGCAGCGGAGAAGCTCTTCCAGCTGCACCGCGACGACCGCTTCGATCTCGTCGTGGTCGACACCCCGCCCACCCGCAACGCGCTCGACTTCCTCGACGCGCCGGCGACGCTGACCCGGTTCATCAACCACCGCCTGTTCCGGTTGATGATGCTGCCGGCGCGCAGCGGGATGAAGGTCCTCAACATCGCCGCCCAGCCGGTGCTGCGCACCATCGGCAAGGTGGTGGGTGGCGACGTGCTGGCCGATGCCATCGCGTTCTTCCAGGCCTTCGAGGGGATGGAGACCGGGTTCCGCGATCGCGCCGACGCTGTCGCCGGGCTGCTCCACTCGTCGGTCACCAGCTACGTGCTCGTGGCCTCGGCCCGTCACGACACGGTGGTCGAGGCGCGGTACTTCGCCGGCCGGCTGACGGAGTCGAACCTGGCCGTCGCGGCGGTCGTCGTCAACCGCCTGCAGCCCCGCTTCGGTGGCGCCACCGCAACGGCTGCGACCGACGCCGCGGACGGTGAGGCGGATCCCGACCGGGCGGCGATGTGGCGCAACCTCGGCGAGCTCGCGGCCCTTGCCGATGCCGAGGAGCGCGTCATCGCACCGCTCGTCGCCGACGTGCCGGCCGACGCCGTCCACCGCGTCCCGCTGCTCGACGACGACGTGCACGATCTCGACGGTCTCCGCTCGATCGCCGCGCACCTCTTCGCAGCCGGGCCGATCACAGCTGTGTAGCGGCCGGACGGCCGACTACAGTCACGGTTCGTGCATGTTCTGATCGCAGCCGATGCTCAGTGGGTGGTCGACGAGATCGTCGCCGCGCTCGGTGGTCCGGAGACCAGCTTCACCGTGTGCCGAAACGGTCGCGACGTCACCGGCGTCGTCAAGGCGCGCACGCCGGACCTGGCGATCCTCGATCTCCAGAGCGGATCGATGGGCGGCATGGCGGTCACGATGAACCTCCGCCTCGACGAGAGCTCCGGCGCGCTGCCGTACATCCCCGTGCTGATGCTGCTCGACCGCACCGCCGATGTGTTCCTGGCCAAGCGCAGCGGTGCCGACGGATGGTTGATCAAGCCGCTCGATGCCCTCAAGATCCAGCGCGCCGTCGACGCGATCTTGAACGATCCGCCCGAGGCAGCGGCTGTCGCCCGACCCGAGGGCGACCTCGCCTCAGACGCTGAAGCCGCGGCCAGATCGGCTGAGGAACAAGCCGTCTCGTCGGGGTAGCATCGGCGCCGCACCAATCGGGGTGTAGCGCAGCTTGGTAGCGCGCCACGTTCGGGACGTGGAGGCCCCGGGTTCGAATCCCGGCACCCCGACCAACAGCAGTCACGTCCGAACCCCGCCTCTCGACGAGGCGGGGTTCGTCCGTTCTGGGGGTCGATCGCCGGTGCGCTTCGGTGCCGGCGAGGGGTTGGACGCCGACCGTCCGGACAAGAGCGAAGGGCTGGTTCGCTCTCGGCCGGACGGCGGCGCCCAGATCTGTGGATCCTGCGGGTCAGCGCTCCGGCGCCTCGCAGGCCGTGCGGAACCGGTGCCGGACGCCGCCGACGATGCGCGCGGTGCTCGTTTCGTCGAGCCCCAGCACGATCGACATCTGACGATCGCTCATCTCGCTGACGACCAACATCCGCAGCACGAACTGGTCGCGCACGCTGAGGGCGGCAACGGCTGCCGCCGACCGGGACGCCTCGGCGCGCACAGCGGCCGAGCCGCTCTCGCCGGCCGAACGGCGGATGGAGTCCTCGATCCACGCGGCGTTCTCGATCCACCACGCCCCCGACGGATGCGACGTGCGGACAATGTCGATGGCGAAGCCGAAGAGCCGGCAGACGATGTCGGCATCGTCAGCCGTGAGGCCGGCGGCGGCCGCTCGCGCGAACACTTCGTCGATCGTCAGATCCGGGTCGGCGCACGGGAACACCTCGCGAACGAAGTCGTCGACGGCCTTGATGTGACGGTGCACGAGCCGATCGGGGTCCACCGTCGTCGCAGTGCGCGGCGGACGGCACGAGCTACCGTCTGCCGCCGCAACTTCGTGCGCTCCTTCGTTGGGCATGCGGACTCCAGAGACGTCGTGGCAGACCTGCGGATCGGTCCGACACGAGGACTGACACGCGAGACCGCACAACCGTGGCAAAGAATTTGAGAAATCTCGTTCGCAGACCACAGCGGTGTGCGTTCACTTCCTGTGTCTCGCTGGAACGGTCGGTCGCCGCAGGTTCGGAAAAATGAACTTCTTTGCCACGATCCACCGGGGTCGCCACTCAATACAGGCATGCGGTCGGCAGCACGCGGGTTTTCGTCGATGAACGAGGACACCTCCTTCGAGGCGTTCTACCGCGCATCGCACGACTGGGCCCTGCATCTTGCGTGGCTACTGTGCGGTGATCGGGCGCTGAGCGAGGACGCCGTCCAGGATGCGTACAGCGCGCTGCTGCCACGGTTCGCCGACGTCGAGAACCCACACGGCTACCTGCGGACCTCCATCGTCAACTCGCTCCGCACGCGGCGGCGGCGGACGATGATCGAACGGCAACGACTCGAGCTCGTCCGGCCGCCGTCGGAAGCGGAGCAGCGTCACAGTGAGCTGGCCGGCTCCATCGCCCGCTTGCCGTACAAGGAGCGCGTCGCGATCGTGTGCCGTTACTGGGCCGATCTTCCCGAGGACGAGACCGCAGCGATGCTCGGCGTGGCCCCGGCCACCGTGCGATCGCTGATCCAACGCGCCATCAAGCGCCTACGCCTGGAGGTGGAGCCATGATGCTCACCCACGACGCCGAGGCAGATCTCCGAGCAGCGCTCGAGTGGTCCGTCGCGCAGATGCCCACGTCGGTGCAGCACGGACGGTCGGCCGTCGAACAACACCGCCCCCGTCTGCTGCTGATCACCGCCCTGTCCGCGGCGGCTGTCGCGGTGTTGGTGATGACGCTCGTCTGGGGCACCCACAGCGCCCAGCCCAGCCGGCTCGAACCGGTGGCGCCGATCTCCGGACCCGCGGGCTCGACGCCGGGCGTCGCCGTCGTGCCGACGCCGGCGCCGGTGACGAACCCGAGCGTCCCCGTGTCCGGCTCCGTCACCAACTCGAGCGTCCTCGCCACTGATCCGGTCACCACCTCGGGCGTGACGGCGAGTCCCGACACGTCCGCGCCACCGTCGTCGGTCGGCCGCGACGACACGGTGTCGGGCTCGATGACTCTGGATGATCTGCACCGGAGCATCGCGACGTTCAAGCAGGATCTCGCCGCGTCGAAGCCGATCACCGGGAACACCAACATCGGCGACCCGTGCACCGACTCGAACCCCGCCTGGCTGTCGGGCGGTGCGCAGCCGGTCCTCGTCCCAGTCGGCAACGCCGTCGATGGCACGTGCACCATCGTCGGGTGGGCATACCGAATCCTCCCCTTGGACGCTCCCAAGGACCCGGAGTCCGACGGGCTGAAGTATCGACCACCTGTGTTCGACGACGACGGCAACGTCATCGGCTGGTCCGGCGCACCGGGTTTCAGGGGATAGAAGCGAGCCAACATTCTATCGCTAGAACCAGTTCTATTTGCTGGTATCCACCACGATGCAGGTCGTGGTGGCTATGTTCCATCACATGAGACGCGTGGTCGCTGTCACGGTGGCATTGGCATCGTTCGCCGGGCTCGGCACGGTCGCGTTCGCCGCCGATCCGTATGCCGTTCGGCCGTACTGGACCGGTGTGCCGACCGGCGGCTTCTACACCGAGTGCGCGGGCATCATCATCACCAAGGGCGGTTACGGCCTGGTCCCCGCCCGCTCGACCTACACCGAGATCAAGTACAGCAGCGGCGGCACGTGCAACAACCTGCTCAACCGTAGCGCCGGGTCGTTCGATGCGGTCGCCACTGCGTACGACACAGCGGGCAACATCTGCGGCACCACGTACCGCTCCAACGGCGCGAACACCGCCACCATGGTGGCCACGGCGGATGCCTGTGGAGGCACGCTCGGGTACGTCGCCGGCACCAGCGATTACTACGCGAGCGGCGGCACTCATTCGTGGTCCGGGACCTCCTCGTGAGCGCCGCGACCACGAAGGTGCCTGCGAGCGGGCGGCAGCGCTCCAGGACCTGGCTCCTCGTCGGCGCGATCCTGGCCTCCGTCACGGCGGTCACGGGCACCGTGGTCGCCACGGCGGTCGCGGCCGATGGCCCGACGGGCTCCTACGACGCGCTCGTCACCAACTCTGCGAACTTCCCCAGGGACCTCGCCGCATCACGTGCGATCCTGAACGGGTTGAGCATCGGCGATCCGTGCACGGCCTCGACGGATCACTACCTCGCCGATCCGTCCAGCCCACAGCCCCTGCTCGTCGGGTTCGCCGACTTCTCGTCGGGCCAGTGCCTGATCGGCGGCTGGGCCTACCGGGTCCTGCCACCCGACCTGCTCCCCGGGTTGCCTCGCTGGGCCAAGAACGACCAGTTCGTGCTCGTCCCGGTGTTCGACGACGACGGCAAGATCCTGCAGTACATGGATCCGCCCGACACCGTGGTCGACAACGTCGTCGTCGACGGTTAGCCCCTCGGGCCTTCGTCCGTGACGGGAGGTGGCCGAACCGGCACCCGCTACTCTTCGTGCTGATGAGCACTGCTGCTGACGCTGAATCCACCGTGCGCGCCTACCTGCTGTACCTCGACGATCCGGCCAAGTTGGTCGACCACGAGGCGATCGCCGCGCTCGAGGCGGACGTGATCGGAGCCGTCGACCCGATCGAGAAGCTGAAGGCCCTGGCGGCGCTCGGTCGCGCTCGCACCGTCGACGGCGATGCGTTGGAGCACGGGTTCGTCGGGTCCGCCCGGCAGTGGGCGGCGGACAACGACATCCCGTACTCGACGTTCCGGGAGCTGGGTGTTCCGTTGGCCACGCTGAAGCTGGCCGGGCTCGCGGCCGAGGGCCGAGGTGGCGCGTCACGGTCCGTTGCCGGCCGCGGCAGGCCGTCGACGCCCGGCACGTCCCGGTCGGTGTCGGCCGCGCAGATCCAGGCCCACATCCGGTCGCGCCAGACCCGGCCCTTCACGCTGGCCGACATCGCCACGGACGTCGGTGGCAGCCCGATGACGATCCGCAAGGCGGTCCAGGGCCTGCTGCAGTCCGGGCAGCTGTCGAGCCTCGGTCCGACGCCCGGTTGGCCGGGGCCCGGTCGCGCGCCCATCCAGTACGTGACGCAGACATCGAGCTGACCGAGGGCTGAGCGTTCGTCCGATGTGATGTGAGGCGCAACCTTTCGCGTGTGCCGTGACGTCTCCAGTGTGTGGAGGCGACGATCGATCTCGGGACGAGCGGGGGTGCTGCAGTGGCTGATCGGTCGTTCGCCGAGTTCTATGCCGGCGAGTACGCCGGAGCGGTCCGCTTGGCCTACTTCCTGCTCGGCTCACTGCACGCGGCCGAGGACCTCGCCCAGGACTCGTTCATCGCGATCGAGCCGCGCATGTCGCGGCTCGACAACCCGCTCGCCTACCTCCGGACCATCATCGTCAACGGAGCGTCATCGGTACACCGCAAGCGCCTCCGCCGCTCCCACGCGGTGGCGCCGATGTTCGCCGACCGCTTCGTCACCCCGGTCGAAGCCGAGCTGTTCGACGTGCTCGCCCGCCTGCCGTATCCACAGCGCGCGGCGCTGACGTTGCGGTTCTGGTGCGATGCCTCGCTGCAGGAGACCGCCGACCTGATGGGTTGTCGCGTCGGGACCGTGAAGTCCCTCGTGTCCCGAGGGCTCGAGCGCCTCCGGACCGAGCTGAAGGATGTGATGTGATGCCGGTCGAAGCACTCCTCCGACGGTCGTTGCGCGACGTCGCCGACCGCATCGATTCCCAACCGCCGCCGTGGCCGCCGGGTCGCTCCACTCAGTTCGACGACGCCGACGAGCACCGCGTCGGCATCCGTGTCCTCGCCGCAGCCGGTGCGATCTGCCTGGTCCTCGTGGCCGGCATCGGACTGTGGCTGATCCGTACCAACCCGAGCGGCAGCGTCCCGACCGACGGCACACCGGCAGCCCCCGGTCCGTCGTGGGTCGGGAACACGCTGGCCACCACGGGCGTCACCAACTCGTCGATCGCTGCGCCGTCCACGACGGTCGTCAGCATCGATGCCGGGTCGTCGGCGATCTCGATCGGCACGTTGCCGCCCGACGTCGTCGCCGAGCGCAACCCTGCCGACGGTTCTGCCCTGTTGGGCGACGTCGGCGCCCAGTTCCCCGTGCTCGCACCGGCGCGGGTCGACACGGACCTCACGTTCGATCCGGCGGTCGGTGGCGCGCCCATCACGCTGCACGTCTCGTTCGACGAGATCTGTGTCCGCCGGACCGCAGCCGACGGCACCGGGGGAGGGGCATGCGATCCGAACACCGATCCGCACTACGTCGAGACCCGCGTCGGCGGTGGAGACACGGTGACGCCCGTGCAGGTGCTGCTGCTCGACTCCACCGTGCAGGTCACCTCGGTGCCCGGATCGTGCACCTTCTCGCTGGTCGGCACCGATCCCGCCAACCGGCTCGATCTGTGGGCCTGCACCACCACCGACACGGCGACGGTCGAGGTCGATCTCCAGGCGCCAGGTGCCGACATCGTGCGCACGTACATCCAGGGCGCGCTCGCCGTGGGACCAGCGTCGTGACGGCCAGGAGCAAGCGCCAGGTGTGCTGATCGGCATGCGCCATCGCGGGTGATCTGGCCGCAATCATGAGAGCTGCCGAATGACCTGGGTTGCGGCGACCGGTATGGTGAATCGCGATGAACGCAGTCGCTACGCCCGAGGAATCCATCCGCACCTACCTGCTCGCGCTGGAGAACCCCGACGCGATCGTCGACGTCTCCGCCGTTTCCACGTTGGAGGCTGCGGTCCGCGATGCGGTCGATCCCATCGAGAAGCTGAAGCTGCTGGCCGCGCTGTCCAAGGCGCGGGTCCCGGACACCAAGTCCTCCGAGCGCAACTTCATCCGCTTCGCGCGGAGCTGGGCCGACACCAATGGCATCCCGTACGACACGTTCCGAGAGCTGGGCGTGTCCGACACCGTCCTCCGCGCAGCGAAGTTGATCACGGGCGGCCGTGGCAGCAAGGCATCTGCGCCGCCGCGGACCAAGTCGGTGTCGGCGAAGGAGATCGAGGCCCAGGTGTTCACGGTGCTCGGCTCGACGTTCACGCTCGCCGATGTCGCCAACCGCATCGGCGGCAGCCCGATGACCATCCGCAAGGCGGTCGAGGCGTTGGTGTCGTCGGGTCGAGTGCTGCGCCTCGGCCCGGTGTCGCCGTGGAGTGGTCCCGGTCGAGCCCCGATCCTGTTCAGCGTGCCCGACCCCACGGGCTGAGCCTCACGACGCCTCGCTGGTCGCAAGGAGGTTGGCCAGCTCGGCCCGGTTCGCCGCCCCCAGCTTGCGGTAGATGCGGGTCATGTTGGCCTCGACGGTCTTCGCGCTGATGAACAGCGCGTCAGCGATCTGACGCGTCGTGCGTCCGGCCGCGGCGAGCTGGGCGACACGGGCCTCGGTCTCGGTCAGGGCGGCCGACGACACCGAGCGCACGCCGAGGCGGGCGATCTCCACCTCGACCCGTTCGACGAGGCTGCGCGCGCCCATCTCCACGAACAGCTGGAGTGCCGGCTCGAGCACGGCACGGGCCTCGGCGCGCAGCTTGAACCGGCGTAGGACGACACCCAGCGTCAACAGCGCGCGTGCCCGGTCGTACACCAGCGCCGTGCCGTCGTACGCGGCCACGCCGGCGCGGGCCGCAGCGATCGCTTCGTCGACATCGCCACGATGCGCGGCGACGAGGGCGCGGCCGCGGTGCACCATGCCGAGGGCCGACGGGCGCTCGAGCCGATGGGCGCGGGGTTCGATCCGGTCGAGCACGGCGATCGCCCGCTCGGTGTCGCCCACCGCGACGAGCGCCTCGATGTAGTCGGCGAGGAAGCGCAGGTAGCCGGGCTCGTGGAGGCCCATCGCCTCGCCGATGTCGTCGTAGCGGCCGAGGAAGCGGACCGCGGCCGACGCATCACCGACGCTCATCGCGATGAACCCCAGGAGCGCGGCGCCGTTGCGTTCGGTCCACAGCGCGCCGGTGGACACGCCCTCGTCGTAGAGCGACTGGGCGAGCGGCCGGGCGTCGTCGATGTCGCCCGTGAACGCGGCGACCACGGCGAGGTTGAACAACGCTGCCTGGACCTGGCTCTCCTGGTTGGTCGCCCGGGCCAGCTCGAGGTGCCGTCGCGCCGCATGCTCGGCCGCGGACCAGCGACCCGTCCACAGCTCCAGCTGGGGCAGGTGGCTGAGCGCATAGGGCAGCGATCCCTCGTCGGCGTCGTCGACGAGGCCCTGCAGCATCGTGCGCGACTCGTCCAGCTCGTCGGCGTACTTGAGCAGCGCGGCGAGCGCACCGAACGCGGAGTCGGCGAGCGACACCGCGGAGTCGCGCTCGAGGTCGATGGCCTTGGCGAACAGCGAGCGATCCAGCCCGCGGCCGGCCATGAAGTCGGCCGTCGCCGACGCGTTGAGCGCCATCGCCAGGGCGAGGTCGTCGACGTCGTCGAGCCCCTCCATCAGGGCGAGCGCCGTGGCCGCGTGGTCCGCTGCCGCGCCGAAGTCGGTGTACTGCACCCGCGCGAGGATGGTGTGCGCCTCGGCCAGCAGCGCGGGGTCCTCGGTGAGCTCGACCGCGCGGAGGGCGTGCTCGGCGGCGCGCTCGGCGTTGTCGATGTGCGAGTACTCGATGGTGGCGAGGCCGAGCAGCGCCCGCGCGACGACGTGAGTCGAGGGCGCCTCCCGCCGGGCGCGATCCAGGTGGCTGAGCGCATCCTCCGTGCGGCCGTCGCGGAACAGCGCATCGCCGCAGACGAGCATCCGCTCGAACCGCACGGGGTCGTCGTCGGGTGTGATCGACAGCGCGAGCAGGGCGAGGTCGGCGGCCTCGGTGGCTGCGCCGCGGGCGATCAGGCCCGGCACGGCGTCGGAGAGCTCGGTGGCCACTGCGCTGTCCTGGTGATCGGTGCCGAACGCGAGGTGGATGCAGCGCTGGAGGCCCGTGGTGACCTCGGCGAGCCGGCGGTGCAGGCGCAGCCGTTGACTGCCCGGGATCGCGTCGTGCGCGGCCGAGGCGAGCATCGGATGGCGGAACCGGATCGATCGACCGACGACGTCGACGATCTCGATCCGCTCCGCCGGAGGCAGGTCGTCGAGGACGCCGAGGGCGGCAAGGGTGTCGACCGTCGGCGCGGCCAGCAGCGACGCCAGTGCGAGCGCTTCCACCGTGGCGTCCGGCAGGCCGATCACGCGGGCCGCGACGATCTGCTGCAGCGACGCCGGCACCGGCAGTGGCACCATGGCCTGCTGCGCGGCCAGCGAGGTGCTGCGCAGCAGCTCCTTGACGAACAGTGGGTTGCCGCCGCTGGCTTCGACGACCCGGTCCACGGTGGCCCGGGGCAGCTGCGGACCGGCGAGGCGCACGGCCAGCTGGCGCGTGGCGGCGTCGGACATCGGTTCGACGCGCATCTCGTCGTCGGGGTCCAGCCACGACGCACCGGTCGGCCGGCGGGCCACGAGCACCGTCAGGTTGTGCGGCGGGAGGCGTCGCAGCACGTAGGAGAGCACGTCGGCCGTCGCGACGTCGAGCCACTGGATGTCGTCGATGGCGAGCAGGGTCGGCCCCTGTCCGGTGGCCCAGCGGAGGGTCGCGGCGACGGCGGCACCGAGCGTGCGCGTCGACACCACCACGCCGTCTGCGTCGGCGCGGGCGAGCGCGACATCCAGGGCGCGCTGCTCCGGCGGGGAGAGCTCGTCGACCTCGGTGATCTCGCCGATCAGGTCGCCGAGGCCTGCGTAGGCGAGCGACGCCTCGAACTCGTTCGGGCGGGCGACGAGCACGCGGAACCCGCGGTCGACGGCCAACGCGACCGCTTCGTCGAACAGCGCCGACTTGCCGATCCCGGGCTCGCCGACGATCTCCAGCCTCGAGGTCTCGCTCGGGGCGCGGTCCAGCACTGCCGTGACCCGACGTTGCTCAGCGAGCCTGCCGTCCAGCTCGATGCCGTGTGCGATGCCCCCAGCTTCTCACGAATCGTTCGCGGCGCGCCCAGAGGGACGACTCGGTGGCGGAGGCCGTGCGGGCCCGCTTCAGCCGTCGCCAATGGTCTCGCCGTCCGGGTCGGGGAGCGGGTCCAGCCAGCGCAGCACGCGGCTGGCCACATCGGCTTCGTGACCCATCGTGGCGCCCGCGTCCGCACCCAGCGGGGTCATCGGTTCATCGATCGGTGGGTCGGACATGACGCTCCTCGGCAAGGGCTGCTGGAGGAAACGGTATGCAATTCGCCGCTGTCGTGAATCGGGGAAACCCCTATTGGCGCGACGGCGTGGCGACGAGGGGACGGCAGCGGGGGCTACCGTTGTGCCGGACGTTCGGGATGGGGACGCATCTGATTCGCCGTCCGTCCGTGGCGATGGCTGTCTGCAGCCCCAGCCAGCCATCGCCACAACCAAACGGTACCCATGAAGTCGGGTTCCAGCGTTGTGATCCGCCGAGTCGGTCCAGATCTTGAGCCAGCTCACGTGCTGTCTCCGGGCGACCACACGTCTTGTCGCGGAGCGACCACCTGTCGACCGTGTCAGCGGACGGCGCGTCGGCGGATGGCGCGTTGCACCGCGTAGCTGCCCTCGGCGGGTGCCGGACCCGGCCGAGTGATGATCGGTGGCGGGGTGGCCGTGCGCGTGCGGCGCGCCTCGAGGGCCGGCTCGGTGCGGCTGCCGGAGCGCTCGCCGCGCGGTGGCTCCGGCACGCCGGCCGGGTGGCGGCAACCGCGGTACAGCAACCACATCAGGCCGAGGACGAGGATGATGTCGCCGATGCTGAAGACGTTCGCCAGCGGCCAGCCCTTCGGGATCGCGAAGATGTCGCCGAGGATCTGCAGGCGCGGGTGCGGCACGGGGCCGGAGTTGGTGAAGCCCGTGGTGGGCGCTCGGCCGGCGGTGTGCCAGGCGCTCGCCGAGGCCGGCATCTGTCCGCCGTTGGCCACGATGGCCGTCATGTTCATCGCTGCGCCGACGCCCATGATGACGATCCCGGGCACGCGGCGGTTGATGACGACGAACCCAGCGGCCATCGCGTAGGTGGCGAGGTGCACGGTGTCGCCAACCCAGCCGGCGACGTGGTCCGACAGGATCGTGAGCACGCCGACCTGGACGCCGAGCGCCAGCCAGATCAACCACAGGTGACGGATCGGGAGGTCGATCAGCCGGCGCAGATCGGCGCCCGACATCCGGACCAGATCGATGCCGATGATGGCCGCGACGACGATGATCATGCCCGCGTCGCTTCTCCGACCATCGTGCTGCGCTCGAAATCGCTGAGCTCCTGGTGGCCCGTGCGGCGGGCCAGCCAGCGCTGCAGCCCGGGGAAGGTGAGCGGCTCGGCGATGACGAAGCCCTGGCCGACGTCGCAGCCGAGGGCGCGGACGAGGTTCCAGGTGGCGAGGTCCTCGATGCCTTCGGCGACGGTCTCGAGGCCGAGCTCGGACGCGAGGCGGATGATCGAGCGCACGAGGATCTCGTCCTTCGTGCCGGTGGTGATGCGGGTGATGAAGCCCTTGTCGATCTTGATCCGGTCGACCTCCAGCTCGCGCAGGCTGGAGAACGACGAGTAGCCGGTGCCGAAGTCGTCGATGGCGATGCGGATCCCCTCGGCGCGGAGCGCGTCGATCGCGAACCGCGTCCGCTCGGGGTCCGAGGCGAGCGCGCTCTCGGTGATCTCCAGCTCGAGCCGATGCGGCGCGAGGTCGTACCGGCGGACGATCTCCAGCACCGACTCGGGGAAGTGGCGATCCTGCAGGTTCCGGGCGGAGATGTTGACGGCGACGGAGACTCGCTCGTCGCCGAGCGCGCTGATGTCGCGGATCGCCCGCTCGAGCGCGAACTGGGTGATCGGGGCGATCAGGTCGGTGTGCTCGGCGACGGCGATGAAGTCGCCGGGTGGGACGGGCCCGAGCGTGGGGTGCACCCAGCGCAGCAGCGCCTCGACCATGTCGCACTCACCGGTCGCGGTGCGCAGTTGCGGATGGTACGCGAGGTTCAGCTGGTCCTCGTTGATCGCGTCGGCGAGCGCACCGAGCAGGCTGATCCGCCCGTGCTCGCGGCCTTCGCCCACCGCGCCGTACAGCTCGACGCCGGTGCGGCAGCGCTTGGCCCGGTACATCGCGATGTCCGCGTAGCCGAGCAGCTCCTCCGCCGTCTTCGCGTGGAGGGGTGCGCATGCCACGCCGATGCTCATCCCGACGGTGAGCGGAAAGCCGTTCACGTGCAAGGTCTGGGAGAGCCGGTGGCGCATCTCGTGGACGAGCATCAGCTCGTGCTCGACGGTGCCCGTGCAGTCGAGGAGCACCGAGAACTCGTCGCCGCCGAGCCGAGCCGCGATGGCGTTCGGCGGGATGATGCGCTCCATCCGCATCGCAAAGGCGGTGAGCAGCGCGTCGCCGGTGGCGTGGCCGAGGCGGTCGTTGACCTCCTTGAACCCGTCGAGGTCGATCAGCAGGAGGACGAGGCCATCGGGTGCCGCCGCCGTGGGATCGGTCGCGGCCACCTCGAGAGCGGTGACCAGGTCGACGAGGCGCAACTGGATCGCGTGCTGGAACCCGGCGCGGTTGCGCAGCTGGGTGAGCGGATCGTGGTTCGCGGCATGGGCCTGGCGCACGGCCTGGCGGGCGCTGGTGAAGACGATGAAGCTGGTGACCGCGAGCATCGGCAGCAGGAGCAGGCTGTAGTCGACCGCGATGACGAAGATCGGTGCGACGGCGAGCAGCGCGCCGTCGGCGGTGATGCTGGTCATCCAGCCCTCACGGATCGGGACGCGGACGCTCACGCCGCGCACCAGCGCCATCACGAGGAAGAGCAGCAGCGCGCTGGTGATGAGCACGGTGGCGCCGGCACACACCATGCCGAGGCTCTGGACGAACGAGATGTCGTGGCGGCTGAGGGCGGGTCCGCTGAGACCGCTCAGGTTGAGCACGAGGGCGCCGAGGCCGAGCGACATGCTCACCTGCGACACGTTGAAGAGCACCTTGAGGAACGCCTTGCGTCCGATCAGGTCGGCGATCAGGGTGGCGACCGCGCTGCACAGGACGGCCAGCAGCGGGCTGCCGAGCAGGACGAGTGCAAATGCAAATGCCCAGCCGGGGGTGATCTCTCCGCCCTCTCCGAAGCGGAGCGAGAACGATGGTTTGGTCTCGGCGACGACCAGCAGCACAGCGAAGATCGCGAACGCGAGCCAGTTGACCGAGTGGTGGTCGATCCGTGATTCCACTCGCGCGACCGCGAGGCAGACGATCAGGTTGGCCAGCACGACAGCGGCGACGTACAGATCGACGATGTGCGCCTGCACCCGCTGGCGCAGGCGATGAGCGGGGACCTCGGTCATGAGGAGCGCCCGGGCAGATGACCCTCGTCCGGGATCTGCCGTGTGCAGATCCCGAACGAACGCAGGTCGTTCAGACTGGCGATTACCACCACTTGGTCGGCGCGCCAGCCGCGGCGACGAGCGCCACTGCTGATCCGACCAGTGCGGCCACCTTGACCACCGGTGACTGCAACCGCCACTTGTGTGACTTCATCGTGCTCATGCCAATCTCCCTTTGACGCTCGCGTGACCGTTGTTGGTCAGGTAGGTCATCGGCCCACGATCGGTGACATTTCAACAAGAGACGGTCAAGCCTGCCGGTCGTCACGCACCCGTGTCGCCGAGGCGACCGAGGTCGTGCAGCGCCCGCTCGCGGATGATCTGCGCGCACTCCTGACCGGAGGCATGGCAGGCCTCGTCCCAGTCCTCGGCCGTGAGCACGACCGGATCGTGGCTCTCGTCGCGCGGTGCGATCACCACGAGCTCGCGCTGGCCGACGTGGAGATGGCCTTGCAGGTGGTGGTTGTGGTCCCAGAGCAGGTCGCTCGGCGCGCTGCCGATCAGCTTGCGCAGGTGCCGGCCCGCCCGAGCCCTGCCTTCGTGTTCCGTCAACCGCCCGGTTGCCGCCATCCCGCTCACCTCGTACATCCGTGTCCCACACTGCCGACAGGTCCCTCTGCCGCACCCTTGAGATCGTCCGGTCTGCACGCCGACTTGAGGGATATCACCCGTTGCCGGCGACCTCGTGGAACGTCGTCACCATCCGCCCGAGCAGATCGGTGGCCTCGGCGCGCTCCACCGTCATCGGGATCGAGAAGCGCAGATCGGTCGCGCCGGCGGCGACGAGGGCCGGTGCGGCCGCCATCGTCGCGGCGACGTCGACCGCACCCGCTTCGTCGCGCACGACCGCGAGGTTCGCAACCACGTCGATGCCCGACGGGTCGCGACCGGTGGCGGCCACGCCCTCGCGCATCTGCGCGATCGAGGCGGCGAGGTCCTTCGCGGACTCACCCCACGGGATCCAACCGGAGCCGAAGCGGGCCAGGCGGCTGATCATCCGCTGGTTGATCGTGCCGCTCACCCAGATCGGCACGCCGGACTGGGTGGCGCCCTTGGGCATCATGTGGATCGCGTTGAACGTCAGTTCCGGCGACGCGTAGTCGGCGCGGGTCTGGCCCCACAGCGTCTGGCAGACCTCGAGGGTGTGATCGAGCAGCCGGCCGCGGCCGTCGAAGTCGAGCCCAGCGGCCTCGTACTCCTCGCGCTGCCAGCCGACGCCGACGCCGAGGTCGAGCCGTCCGCCCGACAGCACGTCGAGCGTCGCCGCGGCCTTGGCGAGCACGACGGGGCGGCGGAGCGCAGCGATGAGGATGTTGGTGCCGAGCCGAACGTCCTTGGTGATGCCGGCCACGACCGACAGCAGGGTCAGCGGCTCGAGCCACAACCCGTCCGGTCCGGTGGGCTGCTTGCCGCCGGCGATCCCGCCGACAGAGGGCTTGGAGTACTCGTCGAGGTTCTCGCCGTACACGACATGGTCGGAGACGACGAGCCGCCCGATGCCCGCCTCGTCCGCGGCGATCGCCCGGTCGAGCAGGAACTGCCAGCTGCCCGGATCGGTCGCGGCGAAGTTGAGCAGCGGCATCGACAGCAGAGGTGCTCGAGTGGTCATCGTGGGTCTCCCGGGTTGGCTGATGGGGGGCGGCGTGGAGGTTGTCGTTGCTGATGTCGTTCGAGGATCGCGGCGCGCAGCGACGGTGCGAACACGACGTCGTCGCCGTCGACCCGACCGAGGCGGAACGCGTCGGTGAAGTCCCAACCATCGACCACCGGGTCGGTGCGCGTCCAATCGAAGACGCACACCCGGTCGGCGATGCGCCAGTGCCCGGCGCGCCGCTCGAAGTCGTCGATGTAGCGCAGCCCGACGACGTGGTCGCGTGCCGGCCGCTCGCCGCGCGCGGCCAGGCGGTGGCTGGCGACGGTGTAGCACTCGCTGCGCGCCCGGTCCCCGTCGACCTCGACGAGGATGTTGCCCACGAAGTGGACGGTGGACACGAACTTGGTCAGCGACGTGGTCGCGTGCGCGATGAACTCGTCGACGGTGCCGAGGAAGTCACCGTGCTCGTCCAACGCGTCCGGGTGGTAGCAGTCGCGGACGATGTCCATCCGCCGCCGGTCGATGCCGCGGCAGTAGCGCAGGCAGACCGTGCGGATCTCGTGCTCGGCGAGCAGTCGCTCGATCGATGATGCGTCGGCCGGCACGCGGCGAGCGTACGAGGCCGACCGTCAGCGACTCACATCGTGGGGACGAGCTGCGTCGTCACCGGGCGGTCAGTGGCCTGTCACTCGGGTTCGGGCGACGGCGTCGGCGCGTGCTCCGGCGGGAGCTGCTCGGGGACATCGGTGACGATCGGAATCGACGACGGCTCCGTCTGCGGGGTGTTCGGATCGGGCGGCGTGAACGGATCGTTCGACATAGGGTTCTGGTACCCGCCGCAGCCACGGCGCAACCGCGGACGCAGCGAGGAGACCCCACCGGATGAGCGGCGAAGGCACCGAGATCGAGCACGTCCTCGCCGTCAACCAGGCGTTCTACGACGCGCACGAGAACCGCGACCTGGCCGCGATGGCTGCCGTCTGGGAGCACGGCGACCGGGCGTGCTGCATCCACCCGGGCTGGCCGATCCTGCGTGGTTGGCCGCTGATCGAGGAGTCGTGGCGGCGGATCTTCGCGGGCGCCGGCCGCAACCAGTTCATCATCACCAACGAAGACGTGGTGGTGCGTGGCGACGTGGCGTGGGTGTCGCTCGACGAGAACCTGGTCGACGGAACCCTCGCCGGCACGGTTGCGGCCACGAACGTGTTCGTGCGCGACGACGGCGCATGGCGGATGGTGCTCCACCAGGGCTCGCCCGTCGCCCGCTCGTAGGGCGCGGGCCCGTCGTCATCGGGTCCGACAGCGTGTCGTAGGTTGTGGCCATGGACCCAGTGATCGGCACAGGGACGACTGCCATCTCGGTGCGTGGGCTGCACAAGACGTACGGCACGTTCACCGCAGTCGAGGATGTCGACCTCACCGTGTCGACCGGCGAGATCTTCGCGATCCTCGGTCCGAACGGTGCGGGCAAGACCACCACCGTCGAGATCATGGAGGGCTACCGGACCCGCGACCGTGGCAGCGTCGAGGTGCTCGGCATCGATCCCGCGAAGGCCACGGCCGACTGGCGCGCCCGAGTCGGCATCGTGCTCCAGACGTCGGGGTTCACCGACGAGCTGACGGTGCGCGAGATCCTCAGCCACTTCGCATCCTTCTACGCCGCGCCGCGCGACATCGATGGTCTGCTCGCCGCCGTCGGCCTCACGGAGAAGCAGTCGGCTCGCGCCCACACGCTGTCCGGCGGCCAGCAGCGGCGGCTCGACGTGGCCGTCGGCGTGGTCGGCCGACCGGATCTGCTGTTCCTCGACGAGCCCACCACCGGCTTCGATCCCGAGGCGCGTCATCAGTTCTGGGACCTCATCCGCGGCCTGCGCGACGACGGCACCACCATCGTGCTGACCACCCACTACCTCGACGAGGCCGAGGCGCTGGCCGACCGCCTCGCCGTGCTCGTCGCCGGCCGTGTCGTCGAGGTCGCGACCCCCGCCACGCTCGGCGGCAGGTCCGGTGCGGCGTCGTCGGTGCGCTGGGTCGAGGACGGTTCGCCACACGAGATCGTCACCGAGACGCCGACCAAGGTCGTCGCCGAGCTCGGCGCCCGCCTCGGCGGCGAGGTCCCCGAGCTGCGCGTCACGCGGCCGTCGTTGGAAGACGTCTACCTGTCGATGGTGGCGGTGCAGCGATGACGGCTGCCGCCGACGCTGTGAGCACCACCGGCACCCCCGCGGCGCCGGCACGCGCAGGAGTGCTCGCACTCGGCCTCGGCCGCACCTGCGTCGAGCTGAAGAACCTCTGGCGCAGCAAGCAGGCGCTGGGCTTCACGGTGCTGTTCCCGGTGATGATGCTGCTGCTGTTCGCCTCGATCTTCCACGGAGACATCGACCACACCACCGTCAAGATCAGCCAGGTCTACGTCGCCGGCATCATCGGTTCGGCGCTGATGTCGACCGGGTTCGTCGGCCTCGCGATCGGGCTCGCCACCGAGCGCGACGCAGGCATGCTCAAGCGCCTCGCGAGCACGCCGATGCCCAAGGCCGCGTACTTCCTCGGCAAGATCGGGATGGTCCTCGCCACCGTGCTGCTGCAGGTGGTCGTACTCGTCGCGCTCGGTGTGGCGTTCTTCCACGTGCACCTGCCGAGCGGGGCCGGCCGATGGCTAACGTTCGTGTGGGTGTTCGTGCTCGGCGTGACCGCGGCGACGTTGCTCGGCATCGCGATCGGTGGCGTCATCCGCGACGCCAAGTCGGCGCCGGCGGTGGTGAACCTGCCGTTCATCGCGCTGCAGTTCATCTCCGGGGTGTGGATCACGGTGACGCAGCTGCCGAGCTGGCTGCTGAACGTGGCCCGGATCTTCCCCCTGTTCTGGATCTGCCAGGGGATGCGCTCGGTGTTCCTGCCCGACGGCTTCCTCGTCGTCGAGCCCGGCCACACCTGGAACCACGCCACCGGCGCGCTGGTGCTCGCGGCGTGGTGCGTGATCGGCTTCGTGCTCTGCATGCGCACGTTCCGCTGGACCCGCGAGCGCCAGTAGCCGTCTCCCGCTGAGCGGCTCCCGATACCTTGTGCTGATGCGCGCGACGGGTGGCGACGGACCGGATCGAACGACGCTGCCGGCGGGTCGCGACTGGTGGCGGGGCGCCGTCGGCTACGAGATCTACATCCGCAGCTTCTTCGACAGCGACGGCGACGGGATGGGCGATCTGGGCGGGATCACCGCCAAGCTCGACGTGCTCGACCGGCTCGGCATCGACGTCATCTGGATCACGCCGTTCTACCCGAGCCCGGGCAAGGACCAGGGTTACGACGTCGCGGACTACACCGCGGTGGACCCGGCGTTCGGCACCTTGGTCGACTTCGACGAGCTCGTCGCCCGCGCCACCGAACGCGGGTTGCGGATCTTCGTCGACATCGTGCCGAACCACACCTCGGACCGGCATCCGTGGTTCGAAGCGGCGATCGCCGACATCGACAGCCCGTACCGGCAGTACTACCTGTTCCGCCCGGCCGGCCCCGACGGCGGCCCGCCGAACAACTGGGTCAGCCACTTCGGGGGCCCGGCCTGGACCCTCGATCCCGCGGGCACCGGCGAGTATTACTGCCACCTCTTCCTGCCCGAGCAGCCCGATCTCAACTGGGCCAATCCGTCGGTGATGGAGGAGTTCCGTGCGATCCTGCGGTTCTGGTGCGAGCGTGGCGTCGACGGTTTCCGCATCGACGTCGCCCACGGGCTCACCAAGGATCCCGAGTTCCGCGACAACCCGCAGGTCCGCGCGATCACGCCGGGCATGCACCCGAAGGACGTGTTCGCGTCGTTCCAGCACGTGCACGACCTCCACCGCCCGGAGACCACGAAGATCTTCGACGAGTGGCGCACCATCGTCGCGCCGTACGACGCGGTGCTGCTCGGCGAGATGGACGTGCGCAACATCGACCGGTTCACCGAGTACGTCGGCGGCAAAGGCCTTGACGCCGGGTTCGTGCTCAAGCTCAGTGCGTCGTACTGGGAGCCGGCCACGATCCTGTCCGACATCCTCACCTACGAGCGCGCCGCCCGCGGCGGTGGCGCGTGGGCGCTGTCGAACCACGATCAGCCACGTGCGGTGAGCCGCTTCGGTGGCGGCGAGGTCGGCATCCGCCGGGCGATCGCGGTGATGGCGTTGATGCTGGCGCTCGATGGCATCACGTTCGTGTACCAGGGCGAGGAGCTCGGCCTGCCCGATGCCGTGCTCACCGGCCGGGCGATGGATCCCGTCAGCACTCGCAACGAGGGTGCATCCGGCCGCGACGTCGCCCGCGGCCCGATGCCGTGGAACTCCGAGCCGGTCAACGGCTTCACGACGGCGGCGAAGGCGTGGCTGGAGACCGAGCCGCTCGACGAGCCGTGCACCGCCGCTGCGCAGGTCGGCGTGCCCGGATCGATCTGGGAGCGCTACCGGGCGATGCTCGACCTCCGTCACCGGCTGCCGGCGCTGTGGGCCGAGCCGTTCGAGATCTTCGACCGGCAGGCCACGTCGCTCGTGCTGTTCCGTGGCAACCTCACCATCATCGCCAACCTCGACGACAAGGCCTTCGAGTTCGTGCCCGAGGGCGAGCACCACGTCGAGTTCGAGAGCCAGCCGGGCGCTGCCGGTGGCGACGGTGGGCTGCTGCGCATCGCCCCCGAGTCGACGGTGGTCATCCGCCGGCGCGGCGACTGAAGGGACGAACCATGGAGATCCGCGAACTGCAAGACGTCATCGAGCGAACGTTCGGCGACCGCGACCGAGCGCGTGGCACCCCGAGCACCGTGGCGTGGCTGGCCGAGGAGGTCGGCGAGCTGGCCCAGGCCGTGCGCAAGGGCACACCGGCCCAGCAGCTGCACGAGTTCGGCGACGTGCTCGCGTGGGTGGCCACGCTCGCCAACCAGATGGGCATCGACCTCGACGAAGCCGTCCAGCGCTACGCCGACGGCTGCCCACGCTGCCACGCGTTGCCCTGCGCCTGCCCGTAGCCGGACGGGTCGTCAGCGCCTCGAGTTCAGCGGCTCGAGGTTCAGCGGCTGAGCTGGGGGATCAGCAGCTCGGCGATCTGCACGGCGTTGAGCGCCGCACCCTTGCGGAGGTTGTCGTTGCTGAGGAACAGGGCGAGGCCGCGGCCGCCCTCGACACCGTCGTCGACGCGGATCCGGCCGACGTAGCTCGGGTCCTTGCCGGCCGCATCGAGCGGTGTCGGCACGTCCATCAGATCGACGCCGGGTGCCGATGACAGCAGCTCGGTGGCCCGCTCGACCGACAGCGGCCGGGCGAACTCGGCGTTGATGCTGATGCTGTGCCCCGTGAACACGGGCACGCGCACGCACGTGCCGCTGACCCGCAGGTCGGGGATGCCGAGGATCTTGCGGCTCTCGTTGCGGAGCTTCTGCTCCTCGTCGGTCTCGAACGAGCCGTCGTCGACGATCTTGCCGGCGAGCGGCAGCACGTTGAACGCGATCGGCTTGACGAACTTCGACGGTGCGGGCATTGCCACGGCCGAGCCGTCGTGGGTGAGCTCACGCGCCTGGTCGGCCACTTCGCGGGCCTGCTTGTCGAGCTCGTCGACACCGGCGAGGCCGCCACCGCTGACGGCCTGGTAGGTGCTGGCGATCAAGCGGATGAGGCCGGCTTCGTCGTGCAGCGGCTTGAGCACCGGCATCGCGGCCATCGTGGTGCAGTTGGGGTTGGCGATGATGCCCTTGCGCGCATTGGCGATCTCGGCGCCATTGACCTCGCTGACGATGAGCGGCACCTCGGGATCCATCCGGAACGCCGAGGAGTTGTCGATGACGATGACGCCGGCGGCCGCGAACTTCGGGGCGAGCTCTTTCGACGACGTCGCGCCCGAGGAGAACAGGGCGATGTCGAGACCGGTCGGGTCGGCGAGCGCCGCGTCCTCGACCGTGATCTGCTCATCGCCCCAGGGCAGGGTGGTGCCCGCCGAGCGCGCCGACGCGAAGTAGCGCATCTCGGTGACCGGGAAGTTGCGCTCCGCGAGGATGGCTCGCATCACCGAACCGACCTGACCGGTTGCGCCGACGATTCCGACTCTCATTGCCTGCTCCTACCGCTGTGCGGACCACACTGGCCGCGATACGCCGATCAAGGCTAACGGCGCAGGTTCGACCCCTGGCCGGAATTGTTCGACCGTTTGCCCTGGTCGCAGCGCGGACCCGTTCCGGGGAACTACAGCCGTTCGGCGACGAGCCACCAGTGGCTGGCGTTGACGCCGTCGAAGGTGCGCATCGCCGCATCGCTGCGCTGGGGCATCGACCGCAGCGGCGAGTGGAAGATGGTGCGCGTCGCGAACTTCTCCTCGAGGCCGTCGAGGTAGCGCGACACCTGATCGGGCGAGAGCCGGTTGGCTTGCCAGCCGAGGCGCGAGGCGAGCCGGCGCTTGGCGAGCCACGGGCCGAAGCCGGGCACCCGCCACAGCGCTCGGGTGATCTTGCCGAGCGGCCAGAGCAGCACGTCGATGCCGGTCCAGGTGCGGAAGTTGAGGGCGATGTGGCCGCCGGGCTTGGTGACCCGTGCCGCTTCCCCGACGAGCGACAGCGCGTCGTTGTGATCGCAGTGCTGGAGGGTGATGTAGCTGAACGTGAGGTCCGCCTCGGCGTCGTCGATGGCGAGGGTCCGGCCGTCGGCGACGTGGATGGTGCGCAGCCGCTCGACGATGCCGAGCTTGGCCACCGTCTGCCGGCAGCGCTCGAGGAACGCGGCATCGAGGTCGCACGCGATCACCTGACCGAACGCCTTGCTGAAGCCGGCGGTCATCCGGCCGATGCCCGATCCGATCTCGACCAGCGTCTGCTCGCCGATCTCCGGGCTGAGCAGATCGAACGCCGTGAGGTAGGCGAAGATCTCCTGATCCCCGGTGCCGGTGAACTCCTCGAGATCGAGGCTGTCGCCGGTCTCGTTGTTGAAGACCCAGCCGATCTGGCGCACGACGTCGTCGGCCGAGGTCTGGTCCTCGCTCACTCGTCCCGCGGTGCGCCATGGGATGAGCTGGGCGCGGCGCGGCATCAGCGCAGTCTCGCAGGTCGGCGGCGCGCGGTCACAGCGACGGAGCAGGCCTGAGCCGGGTCGTGGGTCACTTGCGCTCGGGCAGCGGGCCGCCGTAGTCCTGGCCGCTGTCGAGGCCGAACGCGGTGTGCAGGCTGCGGGCGGCCAGCTCGAGGTCCGAGGCCGCGCACACCACGCTGATCCGGATCGTGCTCGTCGAGATCATCTCGATGTTCACGCCGACGTCGGCGAGCACACGGAACATCTTCGCGGCGATGCCCGGGCTGGTCTTCATGCCGGCGCCGACGAGGCTGATCTTGGAGATGCTCGGATCGTGGGTGACCTCGATCGCGCCGATCTCGGCAGCGACGCGGGCGACGATCTGCTCGGCGACCGCCATGTCGGCCTTCGGCATCGTGAAGCTGATGTCGGTGGTGCCGGCCTTCGACGTGTTCTGCACGATCATGTCGACGTTCACGTTCGCCGCGGCGAGCGGCTCGAACAGGGTGGCCGAGATGCCTGGCCGGTCGGGCACGCCGACGACGGTGACCTTGGCGTCGCTCGTGTCGGTGACGACACCGGAGATGATGGGCTCTTCCATGCTGGGCTCCTTGGCCGTGACCCACGTGCCCGGCTCCCAGGTGAAGCTGGAGCGGACGTGGAGCGGAACGTTGTGGTTGCGGGCGAACTCGACGCTGCGCAGCGCGAGGACCTTGCTGCCGGCGCCGGCCATCTCGAGCATCTCGTCGAAGTTGACGTGGGCGAGCTTGCGGGCGCGGGGGACGATGCGCGGGTCGGCGCTGAACACGCCGGTGACGTCGGTGTAGATCTCGCACGCGTCGGCGTTGAGCGCCTTGGCGAGCGCGGAAGCCGTCAGGTCGCTCGCGCCGCGGCCCATCGTGGTGATCTCCTTGTCGACGGAAACGCCCTGGAAGCCGGCGACGACGCAGACCTTGCCCTGGGCGAGCGCGGCGCGCACCCGGTCACCCTTGACCTCGACGATCTTGGCCTTGCCGTGCACGTTGTCGGTGATGATCCCGACCTGGCTGCCGGTGAAGCTGATCGCATCGACGCCGAGGTCGTTCAGCGCCATGCAGACGAGCGCCGCTGACATCCGTTCGCCGGTCGTGAGCAGCATGTCCATCTCGCGACCGGGCCTCGTGTTGGACACCTGGGTCGCCAGAGCAATCAGGTTGTCGGTGGTCTTGCCCATCGCGCTGACGACGACGACGACGTCGTTGCCGTGGCGTTTGGTGAAGGCCACGTGCTCCGCGACCGCACGCATGCGATCGGGATCGGCAACCGATGTTCCGCCATATTTCTGAACGATGAGACCCACTGGGCAGGAAGGTTACCCAGCGCAACCAGATCTTCCAGTTCGATCGGAGCTCGGTCGGAGTGAACTTGGTTACGGTGGATGCCCGTGTTGGCCAGCCGTCTCGACGAGTCGTATCCGGGCGAGGTCCGTCGAGCCATCACGCCGCTGACCGTCGCAAAGGTCACGGCGAACAGCGCGTCGCGGTTCGTGGCCCCGTTCATCGCGACGATCGCCAGCGGCCTGCACGTCAGCCTGTCCACCGTCGGCGCAGCGATCGCCGTCAGCGAACTGGTCGGCCTCAGCGCGCCGCTCGTCACCCACTTCGCCGGACGCTTCGAGCGACGCCTGGCGATCTCGTGTGGGCTGCTGGTGATGTCGTTCGGCGCGGCCATTGCGGCAACCAGCAGCCATGCGGTGCAGTTCGCAGCCGGTCTGGCCGTGATCGCGCTCGGCAAGATCGTGCTCGACCTCGGCGTGATCGCATGGTTGACGGACCGGATCGAGTAC
>JAOBWK010000098.1 GCA_025463305.1 Ilumatobacteraceae bacterium | reverse complement strand
GGTGATCTGGAGCCGCGTCGTGATTGGGGTTACGCCGGGGACTACGTGAAGGCGATGTGGCTGATGTTGCAGCAGGATCAGCCGGAGGACTTCGTGGTCTCGACGGGTGAGACGTACCAGGTCCGGGAGTTCGTGAGGTTGGCGTTCGAGGCGGCTGGTGTGGAGGACTGGGAGAAGTACGTCCGTCAGGACCCGAAGTTCTTCCGGCCGTCCGAGGTCGATCTGCTGGTCGGGGACTCGACGAAGGCAGAGACCAAGCTGGGTTGGAAGCGCGAGGTCTCGTTCCCGGACCTCGTCCGCAAGATGGTCGACAACGACCTCGCCCTCGAAGGCAAGTACGCCTGACACCGGCCCGGGCCAGGTACGGCGCTCGACCACACCACAGACTCGATGCCTTGCAGCAGACTGTGCAGCGTCGTCGAAGTCAAGACTTTATGAACGGAGCATGTAATGCTGCACGGCTCCTTGTGACCTCGAGACGTCGGGACTAGGTTTTCTCCATGACCCGGGACGGCATACCACCAACAACTGTCTGTCGCGTCGAAGACCGCGTACCGCTGGTGCGGCGAGGTCGCGATGACTGACCTCATGCCCACACTCATGGGGGCTCGAAGCAGAACTCCACTGGAGATCGTCGTAGACCCCGAGGCAACGACTTCGTCTCAATCGGGTCGTTATGCACGATATGGCAAGCGCGCCTTTGACCTCTTACTCGCGACTGTTTGTATAGCGATTTGTCTACCTGCGATGCTAGTAATCGCGCTCTTAATCCGGCTAACGATGGGGCCAGGCGTGATTTTCCGTCAGACTCGTGTCGGGCTCGACGGGCGCGACTTCACGATGTACAAATTCCGAACCATGCTTCCCACTCGCCGGCAGGAACAGATCCAGTTTCAAGGGCCCGACCGACGAATGACTCATAAGGCGGCGCACGATCCCCGTCACACGCCCGTGGGCAGGCTGCTTCGCAAATCCAGTTTGGACGAACTCCCGCAGTTCCTGAACGTGCTCTCCGGACAGATGAGCTTCGTCGGCCCTCGGCCCGAGATCTCCTCCGTGGTGGAGAAATACCATTTGCGCGATCATCCCCGTCATGCTGCGCGCCCCGGCATCACAGGCGCATGGCAGGTGACGTCACGGAACGAAGGTGTCCTTTTACACGAATGCTTCGACCAGGATCTCTCGTATGTCAGGTCAATTCGGCTGTCGCACGACTTGCGTATCCTCGGGAAGACCGTGACGGTGCTCGCTCGTCGTTCCGGACGCTAGCGCACCAGCGGAGGGCGCAATGCCGCGTCCTCCACTCATCGGAACTGTGGCGAGATTTTCGAGAACCTCAAGGGCTGTAGATGCGGAAACGTGTGGTGCATTATACGGATGCCCTTGACGGTGGTGTTGCGACCGCTATCGCCACGTACGCGCGCCTGACACCCGGCTACCACCACTCTGCAATAGTGAGTGGCGAGCGAAGCAAGTTAGTCACCTCCCAGCTCGAAACTGAAATGAGAGTGACCGTCGTTGACGGAACATATTGGGATGCTGCAACCGAGATACGACGGGCTTCGCGTCCTTACAAGGACTCGGTACTCCACACCCATTCGTCCATCGCCGGCGTGCTGGGGCGTGTTATCGCGCCGATGAGTCTACGAACGGTGTACACACCTCACTGTTACGCATTTGAGCGGAAGGACATCTCAGTCGCATCTAGGGCATTTTACCTAGCGGTGGAGTCATGCTTGGGCATCACTCCACGGCGAATTCTGGCATGTAGTCAGCGGGAATATGCACTCGCCAAGCGTCTACCGCATTGGCGAAGTCCGATTCTTCTTGGAAATACCCTGCAACTTGATCAATTTCATCTCGAGCCATCAGAATCTGCGAGTTCGCGGAGAGTCGTGGCGTGCGGACGCTTGGTGCCGCAAAAGCGACCGCTTCTCTTTGCCGCATTGGCTGAGCGAGCAACTGCCGAGGGGCTAGACGTCGAGTGGGTTTGGATCGGAGATGGCGACCAAGATTCGAGGCGGCAATTGGAACGGTCGGGAGTGACAGTCACAGGTTGGCTCGGTCGGAGCGACGTTCTTCGTGAGTTAAATCAGTCGACGGTCTATGCACATGTGGCCGCATGGGAGGGGATGCCGTATACCGTGCTTGAGGCGATGTGGTTGGATATGAGAATCGTAGCAATGGACATTCCGGCCCTCAGGGGTTTGGAGGGCGTCGTATTGGCGAACTCTGACTCGGAGATGTATTCGATGGTCAAGGCAGCGCTGTTAGAACAGCATTCGCCACACTTGGGGAACACCGCGCGGTTGCCAATGTACTGTCAACCCGCCTATGTCGCCGAGTCCCTTCAGATGGCATACCAGTGATGAACAAGACGGTCTCGGTCGTGGCGAAGCCCTTCGTCGCACAATTGGGTGGCGAGTCCAGGGCGGCTCGGATGATCTATGGCTTCGCAGCTGAAAATGGGTATGTCGTCCGCCAAGTCGGTGCGCGCAAGTACGAGCAGCGAGGGCGCCGGGGAAAGCTAAAGGCACTCGCTTGGGAAGCTACCTTCGCCTCCCAGCAGCTATCGGCCTCAACGGACGTGGTCCACTTTCCATCCGACACCTTCCTCTTCCCTCGGATACCAAAACATATTCCAGTCGTTTCATCGGTATACGGAATGGCGTCATTATCTGTTCCGCACGTGCGAACAAGAATGAGCGAGACGTTTTGGCGATTCCGCGTAAAGTCCCTGACTGAACGGTCGGACGTTGTGATCACCTCGTCTCAGAAGTCAGCTGACGATCTCCAGGAATTTGCAGCGACGCCTATTGCGACGCGCGTGATCTACTTGGGCGTGGATCACGACCTCTTTCGCCCGGGTGAGCCAGACGCGCTGCTCCTGTCTGCGATGGCGCTGCCGGCCAATTTCTGTCTGTACGTCGGAAATCTCGATCCGCGAAAGAATCTCATCGAATTGATCGCCGCGTTCGAAACGCCGCAGATTCGAGCACTCGGCTGCCCGCTGGTTATATCGGGTAGGCCAGCATGGGATGCCGACGAAATCCTTGCGGCAATCGCGAGAGCATCGAACTCTATCTACCTCGGCCGCCGGTCCGACGAGGAAGTAGTCTCGCTTATGAGAGCGAGCAAGGCGTTTGTATTCCCTTCACTCTACGAAGGATTCGGACTCCCGGTCGTGGAGGCGATGGCTACCGGCACCCCGGTAATTTGCACCTCCAGAGGGTCACTACACGAGATCGCGAGCGGCGCGGCACAAATTCTCAGCGGACCGGAGCGCGACGACATCGTCGATGGGCTTCTGGCGTTATTGCCTGATGAGCAAAAGCTGAGGCAATTTAGATCGCTTGGTCTGGAACGAGCCAGCCGCTTTACCTGGGAGGCAGCGGCTGCTTCCTTCTTCCACGTTCTCAATGAGGTCACGAGTTGAGAGTCTGCATCATCTGCGCGTACTCCTCAGCCAATCGCGGCGACGGCCTGCTGCTTCGACTTACTCAGGAACTGCTATTGGAAGTGGTTCCATCTGGTCTCCACCTCGAAGTGATCGCTCTCGACGCTTCGAGTTTCGACCAAGTGAGCGGCACGGTCGTCGAATGGCCGGAGCATTTTTTGTCACGGAGCGCACGTCGATGGCTCCCGGGTTCAGTGAAGAAGGCGACTGTGATTTCGCCAGTAGCGATACGGCGACTCGAGGATTACGTAGGATCGTTCGACGCAGTCGTCGCTGTCGGAGGTGCTCCTCTACGCGTCGATCGGCTCGTCCGGCTACGTAGTCTGCTCGCACACGCTCCCCAGATATATGCCGCACGCCGAGCCCCGATCAGCATTGTCATGCCGCAGAGCATCGGCCCATTTCCATCGCCTCCCCTGTCGACGATTGCTATCCGGCTTCTTCAACGACTCGATCACATCTACGCGCGAGATGACCGCACGCTCCGGGACCTGTCGGCGCTGCAGAACATCTCACGTCTACCTGACTTGGCTGTGCTTGATCTGGCTCAAAGTCACGAGAACCACCGAACCCAGGGTTGCGGTACGGAACAATACTTACTCATCCCGCGCTCACTCGGGAGGGATAGCTACGACGGATCGATTATCGAACTTGCCGGCCTCCTGCCGAACTTGACGACCTTCGTACAGAGTGAGGCACGGAACAACAACGACGCTGAGATCGTGCGGCGCGTGGCATCGTCTCGGACAATCGGGGAAATCGCAGACTTCGTCCCGGGGGTCGCAATTTCAGTGCGACTGCATGGTGCTCTGGCGTGCATAGCGGCCGGGATACCGACAATCCATCTCGCATATGAACGAAAGGGGTTCGGAGCGTTTCAAGATCTTGGAATCCCGGCCTGGTGCCAGTCGGTCTATTCATTCTCACCCAACGGCGTCCGGGAGCAGGCCGAGCGGCTCTTGGAGGACCCGAGCGACTATTGGGAAGCGATAGACGGGAAGCTCACTGGTTTGAGGGCACAGCGGGCGGAGTTGCGAGCCGATCTTGAACGCAGGCTCAGAGTTGAGTAGCGCTGCTGGACGAGGGGGCGCACGGCGCACAGACGGTAGAGCGCAGCTGCTGATCGGGGTCGGTCAGCTCTCGGGTGCGTTACCTTTGTTGGTCCTGCCGGTCATTGCCATTCGAAACCTTGGAGCCGATAGCTATGGCATCTGGGTCACGCTTAGTGCGCTCGTGACGATCTCGGGCGCGCTGGATCTGGGAGCTCAGCCCTATCTTTTCGGAGCGGTCGACGCGATGGGGCCGTCGAGGCAAGCAGCGGTGCGCGCAACTTGGATGACGGTGATTGGGACGGTTCTGACGGCTGTGTTGGGGCTGGGCGTTCTTCTTGTGCAGAATTCTACCCAAACTCGCCACCCCGCCTCGCTCGGAATGATCGCTGCTGTGTGGGGCGCAACAACGTTGGGCTGTGTACTCAGGTCGGTGTTTCTCGCCCTGAGCTCTCTCTTCGTGTTCAGTGGACGACTGCTCCGTCGAGCGGTAATTCTGGGTTCGTATGGTGCAATGGTTTGCTTGCTCAGCGCTCTCGCCCTTTGGGCGGGTTGGGGCCTTTGGGCGCTCAGCGTGCCGATCATCGTGTCTTCGGCGGTTCTGCTCGTAGCGATCCTCGTCTCGGCGGAATTTGCAGCGGTGACCGAGGACATCCGGCCTGACACGAGAAACTGGACTGGGTTCATGCGCGCCAGGGCTGCTGCCATGGTCGCGGGCCTCGTCCTCACGCAAGGAGACAGATGGTACCTCGCTGTGCTGGTATCGCCCTCGAGGCTGGAAACCTATGATCTCGCTGCGCGCTACGCTGCCATTCCGAAGACGCTGGGGTTGACGATCGCGCCATGGATTATGGCTCAATTGACGGGAAGGGACGGCCACACCTATTCCCAGGTCTATCGCGCCTCCCAGAGACGATTTGTCTCCATCATGGCAGTCTCGGCCATCGCCTCGATGCTCCTTGCAGCAGTGGCCGGTCGGGCGGCAGGGGTAAATCTCACAGGATACATAGCCTTGACCGTGGGTCTCATGATCGCCAATTGCGTACATGGACTCACGGCCCCTGGAACTATAATTCTGAGTGTGCTGGGGAGATCTCGTGCGGAAATATATGCATGCCTTACAGGAGTGGTGGCGATTTTCGTTGGCGTGCTCGTGGCGGTCGGAGCACATACTGCCGTGAGCTCACCGGATCGGCAGATTCTCATGGTTCTGACGCCCGCGATTGGTCTAATCGCGATGGCCGGCTACTTTCTCTCCCGAGTACATTCTGAAATCACTTCGGCGGCGGGAACATGAACGCAACTCCACACAGATTTCAGGTGGTCTGCACGACTGCCCTTCTTGTCTTGGTCGCTGCCGTGCCCCTCCAAAGTGTGAAGGGTTCGGTAATCACTGCGGCCTTTCATTTGGAAGTCGGTGCTTCCATTCTTTTGTTACTGTCCGCACTTCTGGGGGTTCGCTCGTTAGGAAGACTGTACGCGACTGTACTCGCGTGTGCTCTGTGGTTGCTGTTGCAAGCAAGCATGGGCGGATCGCTCAGCGCGGGCATGCAACTGATTCTACCCGTCGCGGCGATGGTGGTCGTTCAACCGTCATGGATCTACGTTCGGCGGGCCATGCTCATCGCTGGCGTGACGTGCGCGACTATCTGCTTAGCGGAGAGTCTTCTACGGTCAAACTTCTACAGCGAATGGTTTGGGACATCAGTACGGCTACCATCGGCGACTTTTCGATCGTCAGGTCTGCTTGGACACCCCCTAGTCTCGTCAATTCAGATCGCCTTGGGCGCAGCAGTTGCCGGGAGGATCGTAGGGCACCGTTGGGTTGGCAAATTGATGCTACTCGTGCTGCTCTTCGCCGGTGCGGTGTCAACGGGGTCTGTCTCGGGTATGATTCTCGTCGCACTCTTCGGTCTCTATGCGTTTCGGGCTGACCTCACATGGAGGACAGCCTCGATGCGATTGAGGCGACGTCTCCTCGCATTTGTTGCGATCATGGCGATTGTCCCAGCGTTCTACTTTAGTACCACCGGCTTTGAGAGCACGTCAGTGCTGAATTCGATCGGCAGGGAGCAGGAGTCCGATCTGTCCTGGCAGGTTCGACATGATGGGTTGGTGTTTGCAGCGGCAGCCTTCCCCTCGAGGCCGATAGGGCACATCCTGGTTGGCGGGGGCCTTGGCTCGCTCGGACAGCTGGTGAGAGCCTCGGGCGCAGTTCGCTCCTTTTCATCAGTCGATGATGCGTTTGTAACAGGCCTCTTTGATCTAGGTATTATTCCGTGGGCCCTCCTAGTTTGGGCGATAGCGGTCCGCGTTCGTCGGCAAACCCGAGCATTCTCGACGGCGCGAGATGTCCAGTCGCAGGTCGGTCTCCTTCTGGGGACATTCCTAGTAGCGAGCCTTTTGTTCGACACCATCTACTGGTCCTACACATCAGTTCTGTTTGCCGCCGTGATTTGTTGTTCGCGAGGGAGCGCGGTGCGGCGAAGAACTCGGAGTAACGCTAGCAATGCTACGCCTCGCTTCACGGGTTCGGCCTTCCTGACTGATGGCGTAGCACAATGACTCGCGTGTCGATTATTGTGGTCGACTTCAATTCCTCGATGGAAGACTGGCGTTCGTTCGCTGAAAGTATCGCGATCGCCTGCGTCGGTATAGACGCCGAATTAGTTGTCGCGTCCAACGGAAGCCGCTGCTGTCTGAGTGAGAGTGATCTCGGCTCTATTCCGTCAATCGTTTTGGAGAATCCGATGAATCTCGGATTTGCTGCGGGTGCCAACAGTGCAGCCGCCGTTGCGAAGGGTGAATTTCTATTCTTCATCGGCACAGACAGCGTCGTACATCCGGGTTGTGTACGAGAGCTCCTCTATTCCCTGGAATCAGCCGCCGGGCACAACCTCCTGGCGAACGCAGCCCAGTACCGCGAGGGCGTGCTTCAGATAGATGCCTATCTCCTTTGGTATTCGCTACTCTCCCGAAAGCTGCGCAGGCGCTTCGAAAGCAGAAAGCTATTGAGAGCCTTCCAGCACACGAGAGTCGTCTCTGTGCCACGCCTCACGGGTGGGTCCCTATTTGTCAGGCACGAGCTGTTCACGGCCCTCGGCGGATTCAATGAGGATTTCTTCGCCTACGGTGAGGATGTCGATCTTTCCATCCGTGCGATCAACGCGGGATGCAGGCTCGCAGTCGTACCCGCAGCTGTCATCGACCACCGACCGAGGCGGCGTCCAGCCCAAGAGTCTGCCGCGGTCGAGCGGTTGCGAGTCGACGCATTTCTTCGCCAGCTGTCGCTACATAGACATCGATGGCGCCTGATGGCCGGATGCGCTGAGATGTTTCTCTTTACCGTGGCCGGACTGGCAGGTCATAGCTCGAGCGATTCGCGCAGAGCGAGGTTGGCGAGATTGCCGGAGGTGTGGCGATGGTGCCACCGGGAGCCAGCGCCCCCGCTCCACTCGGCGGAGTTGTTCGGGCACCTTGCCCCAGATTGAGACCGATGGTTGTCTGCCAGCGGTAGTCACCGGGAACGTATCTGGAATCCAACGTGGCCAACCTCGTTGGCGGCCGCAGGATCGGAAACCATAGCCGGCCCCCTTTCGCGTGAGGTACACCCTTCCGCTATGGCTCACCAGTGTGAATCGTTGCGGGCACGGCGAGCGCTGGGACAATGACAGTGATATCTGAGCCGTTTATCGGCTGCGTGGATGCCAGATTCATGACGATTTTGGAGGTTTGTCCTGCGCCGAAATTGAGATAGTTTGAATACGTTTTCCAACCGCGCTCAACGCCAGCCGTGAGGTCGAGTGGCTGTCCGTCGCGCGTCGCCGACGTTAACCCCAAGGCTGTATAGACCGTGAGATACATCCGGTTCATTCCGAGTGGGAGGCCGTGAACGCTGCCGATCACGTAGTCGGGCAGGCCCGCGGCGGGGGCCGTGTTCGTGATGGTCAACGTCGCCACCGAACGTACCTGGCCGCTTGCTGAGTCGCGAGAGCTCGAGTAGTCGAGCGAGACTCTCAGAAACGAGTCGATCTTCGAGCCAGCCGTGTTGTTGATGGCCAGCCCAATGCCGTCGCCACCGTCAAGGACTGGCAAGGCGTCATCTGCGTGGAACTGCTGGAAGAGGGCTTCTTCCGCCGTGACGGGAGACCACGCAGCCAGGTGTCCGGCGCGGGCCAGCGGCCCGAAGATTTTCGCTAGATCCCGTGGGTCTGGCAGCGTTCCGTTGAAGAGATGGTCAGAAGCCGCGTTGGCGAGTGACTCGAGTGCATCGACCCGGTCGGGCTTCGATGTCGCGTCCCGGTACTGATCTAGCAGCAGGTATTGTTCGGCGTTCGCCGCCGTCAACGGCTTGTTGATGCCGTCGACACTGATCGGTCCGGTGATCTTCAGCAGGCCGGCGAGCGCTGCCGGGTCGAGGGCGAAGACGCCGTCGATCGGCTGGCCGCCGCTCTGAGGGTAGAGCTGGCTGATCACCTGAGCCGTGGATGGGAAGTCTCTCGAGAACGTCACCTGCTGCCAGACGTCCGGCGCGGCGGTCCCGCCGGGGCCGGTGTTGAAGCCAAATTGACCCCACTCCTTGAGAAACTCGTCCATGCCGGAGATCACGCGATCGTCGGGGTCTCCACCCGGGTTGAGGTCCGCTGTCGTGCGGCCGAATCGAGTGATCGACAGCTTCCCCTCATCAGCGGTGACCTCGGCGAAGTTCCCCATGAAGCCGAGCGATCCGCGTGCCTCCGATGGGGTGCAGAAGGCGACGAAGTACACGCGCTTACCGGTCTTGCCAAGCATGTCCGGCACTACTCGAACTACTCGGAGGGCATTGTCACCCTGCACCCGCTCCTTGGCCAGATCACGGTCGAGGTCGCTGATGCCCTTCTGCACCAGGTGCAGGAGCCATGGGCTTGCGGCATCGTGCGAGGCCTGCGAGAGGTTGTCGAGCACCGTGGTGAGATCGGTCAACGGCTTCTCGAGAGCCGCAACGGCGTCGAGATCGATGCGTCCGTCGACGGGCTTCACGGCGTCGAAGTTCAACTCGGACAGGATCGTGTCGATCGAGGCGGTTGCCGACGCGGCGGCCTCCGCGAGGTCTGCAGCGCTGTTCCGGTTCTGGGCGAGCACCGGCAACAGTCGGGCCGGCTGCGCCCACGGCTTGGTGAGGCTGTCTGATGCGCTCTGGAAGGACTGATGTGCTTGTTGGAACGCAGCGCGGGCCCCGTCGACGTCACCGGATGACAACAGATCGAGACCGCGGTGCGCCTCGGAGTTGGCCGTGTTCACCGTCGAATGTGCCGAGATGGCGCTCGCAGCCAGACCGGCGCCGGCGAGGACGACGAACCCAGCGGCGACGAGCATCACGCGGATGGCTCGCCGGCGGACCTTGCTCGGTCGGCGCCATCCACCGATCGCGAAGATCGCGATCATCATGGCGATACCGATGATCGCCGACACGCCGAACTTGCCGCCGTGCTGTCGGGCCAACACCTGGGCGCACAGTGCGATCGTGAGCGAGCGTGCCCAGGCCCAGTTGACTCGCAGAGCGCCGATCGAGACGGCCAGACCGAATGCGGCGATCCCGAGGACCGCGAGCAGCACATTCGGTGCGAGTGCGGTGGCGAAGATCGCGACGAGCGTGAGAGCCCACCACGGCGCACTCGCCGCCGCCCACACGCAGGCCGCCGTCCCAGCGATGATGAGGACGATGTCGACAAGAGTGGACCCGGTCGGATGTCCGCCAGCGGCTGCCGTGCCGATGCCGGCGACTCCCGCGACGATCGCAGCGAGCTGAGCGCTGCGGCCATCAACCGGGTTTCGCCGCGATGCGCCTTTGATCATTGTCCGCCCATCACTCCGTGCCGTCCTGCGAACTCCGAGGAACAGTCTCGCCGCACTTGCCGCAACAAAAAAGTCGGGCCCATCCTGCGGCTCTCGCCACCGGATGGGCCCGACTCAACAGGATCTCAGTGGTCAGCTGACCGTTGCACGCTGCTGGCGCCGCATGCGAGCGACGACCAGGAGCACCACACCGCCGGCGAGCAGCATCAGGGCGAGCTTCATCGTGAAGTCGCTGTTGCTACCGGTGGTGGGCAGGGCGCCTGTCGCTGGTGCAGCCGCAACGCTCGACGTCGTCACTGCGGCGACAGGAGCCTCGGATGCGGTCGACGTGCTCGTGGTCCCTGCCGGAGCGGTGGTCGAGCTCGGGACCGGGCCACCCGAACCGACTGCCTCGACGGTGAAGCTGACGCTTGCGCTGCCCTTCTGCGAAACCTCGACGCCGCCCTTGGCGGAGTCACACACGACGTCGCCGGTGGCGGTGACCGTGTAGGTACCGGCCGTCGAAGGCGCACCGAAGCTGAAGCCCTTGCTGGACACGGTGCCCAAGCTCGTGCCATTCGACAGTGAGGCTGTGACGGTCGTGCTGCAGAAGCCCGACAGCGTCACCGTCTCTGTGCCACCGGGGGCAATCGTGCCCGAGCTGATCGAGGCAGATGCGCTGCCGCCGTAGGCGCCTGCTGCGCTTGCGGCCGAAGCGCCAAAGCTGGCTCCGGCCAAGGCTGCAACACCCGCAAAGAGTAGGAATGTGCGCTTCATCGTTGTCACCTTTCAAAACTCCCCGTCCGGAGAATCATTCGAACGTACCACGACGATCGCTCTGATCTCAAGGACAACACCGTCTGTTAACAATTGCTTCAACTGCATAACCCCAGCTCACAGGCTTTCCGTGGGATCTCCACCACGCTGTGCGCGAGCAGGGAGCAGCGGCGGTGACGATGCGTGAATCAGTCGACAAACGTCGCGCCACTGTCTTGGTCGACGCCGGCCTGTGGTGCCGGAGCGGACGGGGCGGGCTTCGGCACCACCGAGGTGACGTAGCTTGCCTGCCCGTACCCGCGCTGGCCGTAGCCCTTGTAGCCATAAGAGTTGTCGGCGCCGGCACCGTTGAAGATCGTGCCGACGACCGGAGCCCCCGCCATCTTCAGGCTCGACACCGCAGCCGTGAGCTGCTTGGTGGTGTCTCGGCCAGACCGGACGACGAGCACCAGGGCGTCGACCAGGCCGGACAGCACGAGTGAGTCTGTCACCGGCAGCAGCGGCGCCGAGTCGAGGATGACGTAGTCGTAGAGCGCGGTGAGCTGATCGAGCAGCTCGCGCATCCGCCGACCGCCGAGCATCTCGCTGGGATTCGCCGGGACCGAGCCGGCGGGCAGCAGATCAAGACCGGGGGCGACCTCGAGCTGGATCGAGTCGTTCAGCGATTCTCCGAGCAGCACGTTGGTCAAACCAACCGTGCCGGTGGTTGCGAACATCTCGTGCAGACGGGGCTTGCGGAGGTCGGCATCGACGATCAGCACGCTGTGACCGGCCTGAGCCAGCACGATCGCCATGTTCGCAGCAGTGCTGGTCTTGCCGTCCGAGGAGATCGAGCTGGAGAACTGGATGGTCCGCATCGGTCGGTCCAAGCTGGCGAACAGCAGGCTGGTTCGTACGGACCTGTACGACTCGACCGCCAGGTCGGCCGGACGCGAGATCGCGATCGCGCGCTCGTCGGGATGCTTGTAGTACGGCACCCGGCCGAGCGAGGGTGTCCCGCCGGTGGCACGGTCCACGTCCTCGGCGAGGCGGATGGAGTCGTCGAGGTAGTCGACGAGCAGGGCGATCCCCAATCCGACGAGGAGGCCGACGATGAACGCCAACGCCGTTGTCCGGATCGGCTTCGGCTCGACGGGTGTTGCGTTCGGAACCGCGGTGTCGACGAGTGTCGCCCCGCCACTCGACACCGACTGATCGACCTGGCTCTGGTCGATCCTGGACTGGAACACGGACTGCTGAGAGACCAGGGTGCTGCGCTGTGGAGCCAGCTGCGCCTGCAGCGTCGATTGCTCGCTCGTCGGCGCATCGAGGACCTGCTTGTCGATCGCATCGATCTGCTTCTGCAGGTCATCGACCTTGGACTGCAACGCCCCCGCTGTGCTCTTGAGCGTCTCGATGCTCTCGGAGAGCTTGACCTCGATGTACGCCTTGGCGTACGCGTTCGCCAGCGTCGCGGCGGTGTTCGGGTCCCCGCTTCTCACGGTGACGAGCACCACATCGGTGGCGCTCACGCTCGAACCGCTCACACCCGCCAACGGCGCCGTGGCGTCGAGCTTCAGGTCTGTACGCACCTGCGCGGCGACGGACGGGCTCTCGAGGATGCGGATCTCCGTGGCGATCAACCGATCGGGGTTGCTGACGACCTGGGTGTTCGTCGCGAAGACCGAGTCGGAGTTGCGCGTGCTGATGACCAGCTGAGCGCTCGACTCGTAGACAGCCTTCTGCCTTGCCGACAGTCCCAGGCCGGCGCCGACAGCGAGCAGCACGGGCACGATGATGTACCACTTCCGACGCCGCAGGATCCGCGAGTAGTCGCGAAGCGAATAGGACCTTGCTTCCACCGGCTCCATAGCATGCGGACGATACCAGTGGCGTGATCGGAGGTGTCCTCGCCCTCCGCATCCCTTGAGATGGTCTTGACGGAGTTCACACGGACGAAACGCAGGTCACAGAATTGCCTGCATTCCGATGCCACGAACCGTGGTCGATCGCCGAAGCTGGCCGCGCCAGGGCGTTGAGAGACCCTTGATCAAAACCTTGAGTCGGGCTGACCTCCTGCCGATACGCATGTCGCGGCAGATCAGCACTCACGAGCCCGTACGTCCGTCACGCGCGTGGTTCACGACTCCTTGAGGACAGTCCATGAAGATTCTCGTCACCGGTTCGGCCGGCCTGATTGGTTCCGCCGCGGTGCGCGCGTTCGATGTCGAGGGCAACGACGTCGTCGGCATCGACAACAACATGCGTGCCGAGTTCTTCGGCCCCGGCGGCGACACCCGCTGGAAGACCCAAGAACAGCTGTCGTCGTCGCACCGGTTCCGCCACCTCGACATGGACATCCGTGACCGGGCCGCGGTGCTGTCGCTGTTCGAGCGCGAACGCTTCGATGCGATCATCCACTGCGCTGCCCAGCCGTCGCACGACAAGGCGGCGGCCATCCCGTTCATCGACTTCGAGGTCAACGCGGTCGGCACACTGAACCTGCTCGAGGCCAACCGGCAGTTCTCCCTGGAGTCGCCGTTCGTCTACATGAGCACCAACAAGGTCTACGGCGACGCACCGAACGAGATCGACCTGGTCGAGCTCGACACCCGCTGGGACTACGCCGACATCGCCTACGAGCACGGCATCGCCGAGTCGTTCCGGATCGACCAGTCCAAGCACTCCCTGTTCGGCGCCTCCAAGGTCGCGGCCGACGTGATGGTGCAGGAGTACGGCCGCTACTTCGACATGCCCACCGCCTGCCTGCGTGGCGGCTGCCTGACCGGGCCGGAGCACTCGGGTGTGGAGCTGCACGGCTTCCTCTCCTACCTGTTGAAGTGCAACCTCGAAGAGCGGGCCTACACCGTGTTCGGTTACAAGGGCAAGCAGGTGCGCGACAACATCCATGCCGACGACGTGGTGGCGTTCATGCGTGCCTTCGTCGACGCACCCCGCAGCGGCGCCGTCTACAACATCGGTGGCGGCAAGGCGAACAGCGTGTCGATCCTCGAGGCCTTCTCGCTGGCCGAGGAGCTCACCGGCAAGCCGATGCAGTGGTCGTACTCCGACGAAGCTCGGGCCGGCGATCACATCTGCTACTACTCCGACCTCCGCCAGATGCGCGCCGACTACCCCACCTGGGACATCACCAAAGACGTCCGCACCACCTTCGAAGAGATCATCGAGGCATGGCACCGACGGCTGGCGCTGCAGGGAGCGCACTGAGTTGCGCATCGTCGTCTACTCCAACCTGTTCGAGCCCGACCACGCCGGCGGCGCAGCGATCTACAGCGACCTCTGCTTCGAGCTCGCGGCCCGAGGTCATCACGTCGTCGTCCGCTGCGCCTACCCGTACTTCCCGGAGTGGAAGGACAAGTCCGGTCGCAACGGAGTCCGTGTCGAGCGGGTGGTCGTCAAGGGCGTCATCGTCGAGCGGCACGGTCTGTACATTCCATCCACTCCGTCGAAGCTGAAGTCGCGGGCGCTCTACGAGGGCTCATTCATCGCCTCGCTCGCTCGTTCGTTCTTCCGTCGGGAACGTGCCGACGTCGTGATGGCGTTCTCGACGATGCTCGCCCCCGTGGCGGCAGCCGTCGCGTTCGGCAAGGCGCATCACCTGCCGATCCTGATCAACGTGCAGGACCTGTCCAGCGGCGGAGCCAGCGCGGCGAACCTCGTCGGGCCGGGCGCGTCGAAGGTGCTCACCACCGTCGAGACGAAGTTGCTTGCATCTGCAACTTCGTTGTCGTCGATCTCGCCGGAGATGGTCGAAGGCATCGGTGAGATGACCGGTCACAAGGTGCCCGTCCACTTCGTGCCGAACTGGCTGAATGCGTCGATGGCTGCATCGATCGACGAGCTCGAGTCGAAGATCGGCCGCAACCCGGAGTCCGTCGTACGGATCCTCTACGCCGGCAACATCGGCAACAAGCAAGGCCTGCTCGAGTTCTGCCAGCGCGCCGTCCTGCTCGACCAGCCGTTCGAGCTGACCATCCATGGCTCCGGCCCCGGCGCCGATGCGATCGCTGCGTGGCACACGGAGAACGGCGACCCGCGCATCAAGCTCGGGCCGTTCCTGCCGGAGCACGACTTCATCGACGCGCTGCAGGACACCGATCTGTTCCTGATCACCGAGCGCCAGGGCAGTGGCAACGCCTACATGCCGTCGAAGCTGATCCCGGCGATCAGCAGCGGCACGCCGATCCTGGCCGTGTGCGATGCCGACTCGTCGCTCGGCGGCGAGATGCGCCGTGCCGACATCGGCCCGTACCTGACGTGGGACCACATCGACGATCTGCCGGCATTGCTGGCAACGGCCACCGACAACGGCGTCTTCACTCGCTGGCAGAAGAACGCCGTCGCGCGCTCGGCCGTGTACGAGCGCACGCAGACCATCGACCTCATCGAGGACGAGCTCGAGTCGATCGTCGCTGCACGCGCCTACCGGCACTGACCCACGCCGCGACCGTCATCGTCTCGGCCGCGCCGAGCGGTGTGGCCCGTGTGCCGACGGTGGACCCGGCGCGCGTGTCGAGCAGTCGACACGGCGTGATCGGCACGAACGACGACGCCGTTGATCCTGCGGCCGACGTGGTCAGCAGCCCTCCGCCTCCGACCAACACCACGAGCACCGTCAGCAGCGACAGCCCTCGCGACCCACGCATTCGCCCACCCAGCACGGTGTCCCATCCGATCTGCAGCCCAGGATCGGAACGTACACACGGGTGAGGGACGCGTGAACCGTGATCCGGGCGGGTGTTCGCGGATCAGTCGATGTCGACGGTGCGCCACCTGATGTCCTCGGCGTCGAGGATCTCCGGGAGGACACCTCGCGCCGCTTCGATCGACAACAGCATCGTGGCGCCGAGCACGAGTCCGGTTGCCGCGGCTTCGAGGTTCAAGAGGTTGAGGCGCGGGTGGCGCTCGGACAGCTCGGCCATCACTGGAACCGTCGACCGCGGGTCGGGGAGTCCGATGGTCTCGGGCAGCGACAGCAAGCTCCGTATCGCCGCCGCCTGGTGAGGGGCATCGAGACCGAGAAACGGTCCCGAGAGGTGTCCCCCGGCTCCGGCGACGGCGGCACGGCAGGCCCGGTAGTACCACGATGCCGTGGTGTGGCGTTCTCCCTCCTCGTCGAGGCCGACGAGGAGTTCTTCGATCAGGAGCCGGTCATCGAGGATGATCGTGGGGACGGGGGCCACCTACTGATCGGCCAGGTCTGGGTCCTCGATGCTGGCGAGGGCGACCTCGTAGCGGTCTCGAAGCACGTGGCGGAGTTCGCGGCGTGCGGTCTGCATGCCGCCAGGGATGATCAGAGCGGCATCGCCGAGATCGATGATCCCTACTTCGCCGCCGTGTTCGATGCCCCACCGGTGGCGAAGCTCGGCGGGCAGATTGGTCTGGCCACGGTGGGACACCTTGGCCGTCGAGGTACCGGACATGCACGCATTGTACAGAGGGCATCGCTACAAGGCGTCGATCTGAGCAACGGGATACTCGAAGCGTCGTCGAAGTCGCAGTGCGGTCGCGCAGGGAGATCAGCCGAACTGAGTCAGACCGCCGCGGGTTCGGCGACGCCGCGGAGGTGGTGGTGCTCGGCCTGCTGGTCGAGGAACCAGTCGTAGGTGGTGCGGATGCCGGTGTCGAGGTCGGTGGTCGCGGTCCAGCCGAGTGCGGTGAGCTTGGAGACGTCGAGCACCTTGCGCGGCGTGCCGTCGGGCTTGGTGGTGTCGAAGCGGAGCTGGGCGTCGGGGTGCACGACATCGCGGACCTTCTCGGCGAGCTCGCGGATCTGGGTGCCGATGCCGGTGCCGAGGTTGATGTGGCCGGCGTCGCTGTAGTTGTCCATCAGGTACACGCACGCATCGGCGAGATCGTCGACATGGAGGAACTCGCGCTCGGGTGAACCGGTGCCCCAGATCTCGACCTCGTCGCGACCGTCGATGCGGGCCTCGTGGAACTTGCGCATCAACGCGGGGAGCACGTGGCTGGACGTGAGGTCGAAGTTGTCGTTCGGCCCGTACAGGTTGGTGGGCATGGCCGAGATGAAGTCGCGCCCGTACTGCTGGCGGTAGGCCTGGCAGAGCTTGATGCCAGCGATCTTGGCGATCGCGTACCACTCGTTGGTGGGCTCGAGCGGCCCGGTGAGGAGCGCGTCCTCGACCATCGGCTGCGCGGCCTCCCGCGGGTAGATGCAGGATGAGCCGAGGTAGAGCAGCTTGGTGACGTCGTACTGATGCGCGGCGTGCACGACCGTGCCGTGGATCATCAGGTTGTCGTAGATGAACTCGGCCGGGCGGGTGCTGTTGGCCATGATCCCGCCGACCGTGCCCGCCACGAGGTACACGTACTCGGGACGGTTGGCCTTGAACCAGTGCGACACCTCGGCCTGGTCGCGCAGGTCCAACTGCTGGCGCGTCGCGGTGAGCACGTTGGTGTAGCCGGCACCCTCGAGCCGGCGCATGATGGCCGATCCCACCAGACCGGCATGGCCGGCAACGTAAATCCGAGAATCCAGCGACATCACCATCCGGCACGTCCTTCGCAGAGAGAGCCTGCAACGATCGTACCGGCGTCCCGTCACGCTGTTTTGTGCACCGGCCGCTGGAGTTGGCGAGAGCCCGCACTATCATCGTGGGCGTTCTGCGGGTATAGCTCAGTGGCAGAGCGCTTGCTTCCCAAGCAAGACACGCGGGTCCGATTCCCGCTACCCGCTCCAGTTGCATGCTCGGTGCGGCTCACGCACGCACATCGAATGTCGTGACCCGACATCGCGGGTGACGGCGATGTACCACTGGGCACCTACGTCCGGCGGACCGAACTCCCGCGGACTGCTACGTTCGGCTGCCCATGAGGGCATCCTTCCGGAATTTCGTCGCCATCGTTTGCGGGCTCGCGCTCGTGGCGCCCGCCACGGTCGCACGAGCCGACGGATGGGACTACGTATACGGCGACCCAGGCCCCGCGAACTACTCCCGCTATCAGGACGTCGAGCTGGCTCCCGACGGCAGCACGTACATCGCGGGTTTCTACAGCGGCACGTTCTACGGACTGAGCTCGCCGAACGCCTATCGATACTTCCTGCAGCATCTGAGAGTTGACGGGACTGTTGATTGGACGCGCGAAGTGGACACATCGCCACTCGATACCCAGACCTTGCCTGCTTCACCAGACCTGTTTCTCGATGGCCTGTCGAACCCGATCGTTCGGGTGAATGCCAACTGGTGGGCATACACCTCAGCCGGGGTCGTTCTGCATACGGCGACGGTCGGCTTCGTCCAGCCCGCCGGCTTCGAGAGTCTTCCAGTTGCTCCGGCGCCTGATGGCGGCGGAGTGGTCATCGTTCGCACGGACGCGTCGGGATACCAACTCCAACATCGACGCGCCGACCTTTCGTTGCAGTGGTCATTTGACCTCAGTGGACTGGTGGACGATTCCACGCAGTGCACGTTCTGCAAGCCAGCCGTGATCGCGGTCCCCGACGGCACCTTCTGGGTCGTCGGGCAGAAGAACCGCGTGTTGGTTACACAGCAGGACGGCCTGTCTCTCGTGCACGTCAGCGCATCGGGGAACAAGATCGCCTCGATCCTGCAATTCGGGGTCGTGCCCTACGTGGCATTCAGCGGTGGTAGTCCGGTCGTGGCGGCCACTCCGTCGTACATTTGGGTGTCAACGCTGACCGGTACGTTGCCTTCTGGGCAAATGTCCGTCCGGAGCTACGCGGCAAATGACGGACATGAACTTGGAACTGTGAATTCTGTCTTGCCATCGGAGGACATCCCCACCGGACACGGTTCGGTCAATTGTGGAGGCCTTTCGTTCAGCGGCGAGGCCGCGCTCAGCGGCTCTCCGACGCCCTACCCGAAGGTCCTCCGGCGAACTGTGCTCCTCGGCGGAACCCGCCTCGTCGTCGTCGCACAGTGCAATAGCCAGGTCGCTGCACCGGCAGTGCCCGTCTCCGCCACTCTGCTCCTGTCGTATGAGGTCAGCGATCCGCTCGGCGGTCAGTTCGCACTACAGGCCAGCCGGGAGTTGTCGACGTCGTCGAACGTCTCCGCGATGGCCGCCGACGATGTTGGGAACGCGGTCGTCGTCGGCTCCACCACCGACGGCGTCGTATACGCAGGTCCGATCGCTCGGCCGACGAGGACCGAGACTGCAGGCAATGAACAGGCGGTTGCGGCCCGGAACCCGCTCGGCAACCTGACCGATATCGGCGACTACACGGGGCTGACGCCGGTTCGCATCTTCGACACCCGCCCGGGTCAGCCGGACGGAGCGGTGGTGGTGCCGAAGAGCAAAGTCGGTGGAGCGTCAGTGCTCACGGTCCCAGTGGCGGGCAAGCTCGGCGTGCCAGCGAACGGGGCTGGCGCGGTGTCGTTGAACGTGACCGTGGTCGATCCGGATGGACCGGGGTATCTGACGGTGTATCCATGCGGCACGCCACCGAACGCGTCCAACCTGAACTTCGTCGCAGGGCAGACTGTTGCAAATGCAGTGATCGCGCCGTTGTCGTCCTCGGGGACGATCTGCATTGCGTCGAACGTAGCGGTCCACGTGCTCGCTGACATCAACGGTTGGTTCCGATCAGGCCTCGGCTTCACGGTCGTGCAGCCGCTGCGTGTGTTCGACACACGGCCCGATCAGCAGCAGGGCGCGGTCAGCGTTGACCAGCACCCGTACGGCGGGCCGGTCGAGCTGAAGGTCAAGGTCACTGGTGTGGGTGGTGTCCCCTCGACGAACGTCGGAGCGGTGTCCCTGAACGTGACGGCCGTCGGCCCAGTCGGCGCTGGGTACGTGACCGTCTATCCGTGCGGGACGAGACCAAATGCGTCGAACCTCAACTTCGTCGCGGGGCAGACGGTTCCGAACGCGGTGTTGGCGCCCGTGTCGGCGAATGGCGAGATCTGCCTCTACTCGAGCGTCGACACGCATCTGCTCGCCGACGTGAACGGCTGGTTCTCGGCCGGCTCGAGCTTCTCGGCCCTGAACCCGGTTCGGTTGGTCGATACCCGGCCGACGGAGGCGCAGGGCGCCGTGACCGTGGTCAAGCAGAAGTACGGCCCAGGCACGATCCTGCACGTCAAGGTCACCGGTGTCGGCGGGGTGCCCACCGACAACGTCGGCGCGGTGGCCCTGAACGTCACCGTCGTCGATCCAGAGGCAGCCGGCTATGTGACAGCGTTCCCGTGCGGCCAGCAGCCGCTGGCGTCGAACGTCAACTTCGTCCTCGGACAGACCGTGCCCAATGCCGTCCTCGTTCCCGTCTCGTCGGCCGGCGAGGTCTGCTTGTACTCGAACGTGAGCGCGCACATACTGGTCGACGTCAACGGCTGGATCGCCCTCGCCCCGACCCACTGAGCCGGTCACGCAGGTAGCAAATGTCCGCTTGAGCCGAAGCACACATCTGCCACCAGCGTCACCCGAGCCCGCCGCCGGCGTTCGGTGGTCGTGGCGGGCGAACACGTCCGCGCTGGTAGGTGTCGCTGCCGTAGTCTTGTGACGCAGTTGACGCCAGGAGGTCACCATCGACGATCGCCGCTTCAATCGTGGGCTCTTCACGATCCCACAGGCCGCGCGTCTGGTCGGCATGAATGCCAGCACGCTCGAGACCTGGGCACACGGCTACGAACGGCATCCGGTGCACCGTCCGGTCGTCAAGCAAGGCCCGATCATCACGTCGCTGTCGGCACACGGCGACCGTCGGGCGATCCCATTCATCGGTCTGGTCGAGGCGACCGTCGTGCAAGCCTTCCGTCAGACCGGGCTCCCTCTGCAGCGGATTCGTCGAGCACTCGAACTGCTCGCCGATCAGGGTGAGCTGGAACACGCCCTCGCCTCACGGCAACTGTTCAGCGACGGAGCGAAGGTGTTGTACGACTACGCCCGGCGGGAGGGCGACCTGCAGCTCGGGTTGCTGACGCTCACCGAGGTCACGACCGGGCAGCGGGTCTTCCACGAGGTCATCCAGCAGTACCTGACTCGCATCACGTTCGGCGATCAGTGGGCGACCGAACTCATCGTGCCCGTGACGGACCGCCCGTTGCTCCGCGTCGCTCCCGGGGTCGCCGACGGCGACCCCATCTTCATCACGGGCGGAGCCCCGCTGTCGGCCGTGCGTTCTCGTGCGCAAGCCGGCGAGCCGGCGGTCTCCATCGCCGAGGATTATGGCGTGCCCGTCCTGGACATCGAAGAGGCACTTCGTGCGGTCTGGCCGCACACGGCCGCTGCCTGAGTCCGCCGCCGCTGCCTTCTTCCTCGATCGAGGACTCGGCGTCAGGTTCGTCGCCGACGCGATCCGAGCGCGCGGGCACCAAGTGCTGCCGATGGTCGACGTGTACCCGAATGGCGCCGATCAGCGAGTGGGTGACGACGAGTGGATCGCACGAGCGTCGTCCGAGGGATGGATCGCGCTGACGAAGGACTACTCGATCGTCCGTGATCACGCCGACGCCTTGGCGCGTTCGACGCTGCGAATGTTCGCGCTGAGCAACTCGAACCTGACCGGCCCGCAGATGGCCGAGCGCTACGTGCTCCATCTCGACCGGATCCTCCAACGTGCGAAGGAGCCGGGACCGTACGTCGACACGGTGATGGCCATCGGTCTCGAGCGCCGCTGGCCCCGATGATGAATCAGCCGTCGTAGGCATCAGATGTCCGCCTCAGGCGGACATCTGCGACCAGCGTTCGCGGTCACCGCTGACGATGTCTCGTCGAATGTTGCGACACGAGATCGCGGGTGACGGCGTACGACGGGACGGGTCAGACGCGACGCAGTCACCGAGGTTGCCCCCGGTGACTGCGGCGTGTTCGACGCCGAGGTACTCAGCGCGGGCAGGATGTGTCAGCTGATGCTGGTCGAGACGATCAGTGGGATCGTCGTGGCCGTGTCGATGCCGGCGGTCACGTTGGCCGAGACGACCATCCAGACCAGCGTGCCGGCAGTCAGCGGAATCGACAGCCCGGTCGTGGTGCACGACATCGTCGAGCCGGACGTGATGATGCCTGTGAGCGCAGGCGCCGCCGTGCAGATGGCGCCAGGCACCGGCGTCGGTGTCGAGGGTGAGAAGGTGCTCGCCGAGTACAGCTGCGCCGTGATGGTGATGGTTGTGCCCACTAGCACCTGTGTCGTCCTCGTTGAGGCGAACATCGAAATGCTCGACACTGTTGTGTCGCGCGGAAGCATCTCAGCGTTTTCCACGACGTTGCCGTCTGTCGGGGTGCTCGCGAGAACACCGCCCGTGATTGTGGTCGCATACGCAGTGTCCACGGCTCCGTCGACTGGCAGGACGGCCACCTGATTGCTGGTGCCGCCGAGCGTCGTCGCGAGGTTCGCAATCCGTGCAGATCCCATCGCCAAAGTGGCTCCGGTCGCGCCTGTCGGGCCGGTGGCTCCCGTCGCACCAGTCGGACCTGTCGGGCCGGCAGGGCCTGTCGATCCGGTTGCACCCGCGGGTCCGATCGGTCCGATCGCACCGGTTGTTCCGGTCGCACCGGCTGGTCCCGCCGGCCCAATGGGTCCCGCCGGCCCGATCGCGCCGGTCAGCCCGATCGGCCCGATCGCGCCTGTGGCACCAACCGCACCGGTCGCGCCGATCGCCCCAGTTGGGCCGGTGAGACCGATCGGTCCGATCGGTCCAACCGCACCGGTTGCGCCAGTGAGTCCTGTCGCACCCACAGCACCCACAGCACCCACGGCGCCCGTCGCCCCGGTGTCACCTTTCGCTCCCGTCTCACCCTTGGGGCCGGCGGGACCGGCCGGACCAGCAGGCCCCGACGGGCCGGAGCTGCCGGTGGTGTTGGGCATGTAGTAGCCGAAGACATCGATGATCACGTCGGTCGAGCCATTGGGGTTCATGATCGAGATGTCGCCGTCCTTGCTGAGCCCGACGGTCACCTGGTTGGCGACGGTCTGGCCGGCGACGAAGTTGACGTTGGACACGAACGACGTCCCGCCGGCCGGCTGGACGGCGAGGTAGCCGGACTGGCTTGGGTTCGACACGGTCACGTTGAGTGCCACGGCCGTCGCGCCGGTCGCCGGGATTCCGGCGACGCCGTCCAACGACAGCGTCATCGAGCCGGCGAGCGGCGTCGACTTGCCCCCGGTGCCGTTGCGGGTGTCGAGAACCCGCACGGGCGTCACCGGCACCAGCACGCTCGTGGTCACGCTCGCCGTGGCGTCCCCTGCGCTGGCGCCGATGGCACTCGCGCTGGCGCCGACGGTGACGAGCACCGTCGCCAACGCGAGATGGCGCATGGTGCGCGCCGATCTCCTGAATCCGAATCGCTCCGCCATGATCTTCTCCTTGTTCGACTGGCGCGCCGGGGGTTCCCGGGCACGCGAACGGGGAGCGTCCGCCGATCCCCACAGCGAGTATCACCGGAAACTGACTTCATGTGAAGGTGTCGCTCTCAAGAAGCGTTGACGATGACGCGGAGCGTGCTGGGTTGCACGAAACCTGAGAGAACGGGGGAGGTGCCGTCACCCAAGTTGGACTGCGATGTCGTCTTCGGTGGAGGAGCGGGACTCACTAGGGTTGCGGCGTGATCCTGTCCGACCGAACGATCCGTGAAGAGCTCGCCGCCGGGCGCATCATCATCGAGCCGCTCGACGACACGTGCGTGCAACCGTCGTCGGTCGACGTCAAGGTCGGCAACCTGTTCCGGGTGTTCCGCAACCACACCACGGGCATCATCGACGTGAAGCAGGACCTCGAGGACCTCACCGAGCTGGTGACCATCGGCGAGGACGGCGTGTTCATGCTCCACCCCGGCGAATTCGTGCTCGGCTCCACGCTCGAGCGCATCGGCGTGCCGAACGATCTCGTCGCGCGCATCGAGGGCAAGTCGTCGCTCGGTCGCCTGGGCCTGCTGATCCACTCGACGGCGGGCTTCATCGACGCCGGCTTCGACGGCCACATCACGCTCGAGCTGAGCAACGTCGCCAGCCTCCCGATCACGATCTACCCGGGCATGAAGATCGGTCAGGTCAGCTTCGTGCGGATGACGACGCCGGCCGACAAGCCGTACGGCAGCGGTGCGCGGGGTAGCAAGTACCAGGGCCAGCGCGGCCCCACGCCGAGCCGTTACTTCGAGAACTTCGCCAAGGACTCGTCGCCGGACTGAGCGGACTGAGCCGGCACAGCGGCGGCATCGGTCGCGTGAGCGCCGGCCGCGCTCGCCGACGACCGGAAGTCGAGGTCACCCGGGGCGACGCCGACCGCCGCATCCGTGACGTCGGAGAACCATTTCACCACGACGTCGGCGGGCTCCACGCAACCCGTCTCCGCGTTGTAGCGGAACGTCTCCTCGCAGTGCCGCCCCCACGATTGCAGGTAGTCGGCGAAGGCCTGGGCCACCGGCGACAGGGGCACACCGCGCAGCTTGCCGAGGCACACCGTGAAGCTCGGCGCGCCGACGAACGCCCGCCATGGCAGGCGCTGGTTGGTGATGTAGCTGACGACACCGCTGCCGAGCATCACCCCGAAGCCGCGTTCGACCATGGCGAGCCCGACGGTGACATCGTCGACGGTCGAGACGTTCTCGCGGATCTCGGGCGTGAACAACCGCTCGACGAGATCCGACGCTTTGTGCTCGGACATCACGATGATGTGGTCGCCGGCGAGATCGATGGGCGCGATCGGTCCGGGGTGCTCGAGGGCGTGGTGGCCGGCCGGCAGGGACACCCCGTACGGCCCGATCGGGAAGATCGTGATCGCCTCGACCTCGTTGGCCAGGCCCGATGTGCCCTCCTCCCACGCGAACACACCGAGCTCGGCGTGATGCGAGCGGAGGTCGGAGCAGATCACGTCCTCGGTGGTGGACTCGATCCGGACCGATACGTGCTCGAACGTCTTGCTCAGCTCCGTGATCGCGTCGGGGATCATCATCCGGATCGGTCGCGTCTCGCCGACGACGCGCAGGTGCTGCTGTGCGGGATGTTGGATCTGCTCGGTGGCCCGGCGGATCTGCTCGGCCGTGTCGACGAACGCGCGCAGGTGCGGCAGGATCTGCGCACCCTCGGGAGTGAGGACGGAACCGGACTTGGTGCGGTCGAGGAGCGTGAGGTTGAGCTCGCGCTCGAGCCGGGCGATGTGCCCGCTGACGGCGGGCTGCGACATGTTCAGCGCTGCCGCGGCCGCTCGGAACGACTTCGTTCGCACGACCTCTTCCAGACACAGCACCTGCTGCAGTGCGACCACCGGTCGTCCCCCTTGCCTGTTGCCCCGTTGTCCCGCCAACACTGTGTCACAAACATCGGCACAACATGCGCAGAGAGATCGCAAGAGTTTTGGTGAATGCGACTGCGGGTGTTCAGGCCGCGCGAGGGATCCGTCAGGTGGCGGAGGCCTCGAGCTTGCGGCGCTCTGCGATGCGGACGTCGACGGGTGCGTTGAGCGCCTGATGGTCGACTCCGCCGCGCGCGAACCATGCGGCGACGCCTGCGCTGATGCTCCACGTGCCCGCCGAGGCGTCGAAGACGAACGAGTCGGCGTGGCTCTGTCCCCAGTCGACGATGTGGTCGACGAACGCCCCGGCCGTCGCGGACAGCTGGTGGTCGCGCAGATGGGCGAGGCAGATCGCGAACCCCGGCGCGCCAGTGAGGGCACGCCACGGCAGCTTCGGATCCGTCATGCACGACGTGACACCGGAGATCAACATCGCGCCGAGACCGTGACGGACCAACTGGAGCCCGACGGACACATCGTCGACCATCGTCAGCGATCCGCGGGTGTGCTGGGGGAACAGCAGCTCGGCAAGATCGATGGAGGTGTCCTCGTTGGTGATGACGAGCGGGATGCCGTCGAGACGACGAGGATCGATCGGGCCCGGAGCATCCAATGATGGGTGGCCGACTGGCAGGCACACGCCGACGGACCCGAGGTCGAAGAACGGGATCGACGTGATGTCGTCGGCGAGTCCGATGGTGCCCTCCTCGCGCGCGAACACGCCGAGCTCGGCGCGACCGCTGCGCAGGTCGGCACAGATCCTGTCGCCTTCACCCGCTTCGAACCGGAGCGACACGTCGTCGAACCTGGCGCGCAGGGCCGTCATCGCGTCGTCGATGATCAACGCGATCCGGCGTACCTCGCCGACGATGTCGAGGCTCTGCGGCTGTCGCTGCTGGATCAGCTCGGACGCGCGCCGGATCCGTTCGGCCGTCTCGAGGAACTCGCGCAGCTGCGGCAGCATGCGTTCGCCCTCAACCGTCAACACCGTGCCCGAAGGCTCGTGATCGAGCAGGGTCAGGTGCAGCTCGCGCTCGAGGCGCGCGATGCTGCCGCTGACTGCGTTCTGGGACATGTTCAACGCCAGGGCGGCCTCGCGGAACGAACGCGTGCGCACCACCGCCTCGAGACACAGCACCTGCTGCAACGCGACCATCGGTGTCCTCCCGGCAAACAACGAATCGAACCCGACGAGTTTCGCACGAAACAACAGCAGGTTGTGTGGATTCCAGATGGCAGCTTCCGGAACGGCCAGCACACCGACGCCGGCCGTCAGTCGGTGATGGCGACCTTGTCGATCTCTTCGCGGGTCATGATCCAACCGATGCCCTCGAAGCGGCACTGATCGAACACGACCTCTTCGAGCCGGATGGCGCCGAAGAACGTGCGGTCCTGCTCGATCTCGATGAACAGGTCGGCCTGCGTGCCGCCGACGTGCGACATCTTCGAGTTGACGTATCGCGCGGCGACGTTGAACAGCATCGCCGGCCCGATGATCGCGCAGTTGATGAACACTGTGTCGCGGATGACCGGCTCCGTGCGCACCATTTCGGCGATCCGCACGGTCTTGTTCATGTGCTTGACGGTCATCGGCGCAGGCTCACTCGCCGGCGACAGGGATGTTCAGCGGTGCCTCGGCGAGCTCGTTCGCACGGATCCGCTCGCCGTTCTCGATCGCGTCGAGGAGGTGGATCGCGATGTCGGCGACCTTGACCTGATCCTCTTCGGCACCGGCAGCCTTCACGCCGTCGTCGAGCATGATGTAGCAGAACGGGCAGGCGGTGGCGACGCGTGACGCACCGGTGGAGATGGCCTCCATGGCACGCTCGTCGTTCACCTTGGTGCCGATGGTCTCCTCCATCCACATGCGCGCACCGCCGGCGCCGCAGCACATGCCCTTGGTGCCGTTGCGACTCATCTCGACGACCTCGATGCCCTTGATGGAGCCGACCACCTTGCGCGGCGCCAGGTACACGTCGTTGTGGCGACCGAGGTAGCAGCTGTCGTGATAGGTGATCCGCTCCTCGAGCGTGGCCTCGCTGACGTCGAGCTTGCCGCTGTCGATCAGCGACTCGAGCAGCTGGGTGTGGTGGACCAGCTCGTAGTTGCCACCGAGCTGCGGGTACTCGTTCTTCAACGTGTTGAAGCAGTGCGGGCACTGGGTGATGATCTTCTTCACGCCCATGCCGTCGAGCATCTCGATGTTCGGCATCGCCAACATCTGGAACAAATACTCGTTGCCGCTGCGGCGGGCGGAGTCGCCGGTGCACATCTCCGACGGACCGAGGATGGCGACGTCGATGCCGGCGCGCTTGAGCAGCTTGGCCATCGACTGGGTGACCTTCTTGTTCTTGTCGTCGAACGAGCCTGCGCAACCGACCCAGTAGAGGTACTCGGCGGTGAACGGCTCGCCCGGATCGACGATGGTGACGTCGAGGCCCTTGGCCCAGTCGCCGCGCTCGCCCTGGGCCATGCCCCACGGGTTGCCCTGGTTCTCCATCGCCCGGTAGGCGTTGCCGAGCTCGGCCGGGAAGTTGCTCTCCATCAGCGAGAGGTAGCGGCGCCTGTCGAGGATCTTGTCGAGGATCTCGATGTTCACGGGGCAGATCTCGTCGCACGCCTTGCAGCTGGTGCACGCCCAGATCTCCTCGGCGGTGATCCGCTCGAACAGCGAGTTCGAGCTGATCGTGATCTCGGCATCCATGCCGATCGGCGGCGACACGTGGGTGGCGGCGGTGGCGGCCATCACCTCACCGGTCTTCAGCACGATCTCACGGGGGTCGAGC
>JAOBWK010000029.1 GCA_025463305.1 Ilumatobacteraceae bacterium | reverse complement strand
AACGCGTTCGACATCGTCGGCGAGGAATCCCTTGCGGTGCGCGAGCGGGTCGGCTTCTCGGAGGCGTCGAACTTCGCCAAGTACAGGGTCACCGGCGAGGGCGCCGCGGAGTGGTTGCTGACGCTGTTCACGAACAGGCTGCCCAAGGTCGGGCGCACGCTGCTGACCGCGATGCTCAACCCGCAAGGGCGCATCGTCGGCGAGTTCTCGGTGTCACGCATCGGCGAGAACGAGTTCTTCCTCTTCGGCTCGCAGGCCGCCGAGACCCACCACTCGCGCTGGTTCATCGACCACCTGCCATCCGACGGCTCCGTCACGTTCACCAACCTCGCGCTCTCGATGGTCGGCCTCACAGTGGCCGGCCCGCTCTCGCGCGACGTGCTGCAGGGCCTCACCGACACGTCGCTGGCGACGAAGGACTTCTCGTTCATGTCGTTCCGCCGGGTCAACATCGGCATGGCCGAGGTGTGGCTCTCGCGGATGACGTACTCGGGCGATCTCGGCTACGAGATCTGGATGACGCCGGAGAACCAGCGCTACCTGTTCGACCTGATCTGGGAGGCCGGCAAGCAGTACGACATGCGCCTGTTCGGCTTCCGCGCGCTCATCACCCTGCGGCTGGAGAAGAGCTTCGGCTCGTGGTTCCGCGAGTACCGCCCGATCTACACGCCACTCGAAGCCGGGATGCTCAGCTACATCAAGCTCGATCACGACTTCATCGGTCGGGCCGCGCACGAGGCCGAGCTCAAGACCGGTCCCGCCCGGCGACTCGTGACGATGGTGGTGGACCCGGATCCCGACCAGCCCGCAGACGTGATCGGCGACGAGCCCGTCTGGCACGATGGCAAGGTGGTCGGCTGGGTGACATCGGGTGGGTACGCCCACTACAGCAAGGCCTCGATGGCGCTCGCCTACATCCCGACCGAGCTCGCCACGCCCGACGCCGGCGACTTCGAGATCGAGATCATCGGCCGCCGCCGTCCTGCCCGTCTGCAGCTCGAGCCGATCCTCGATCCGTCGGGGTCCCGGATGCGCGCATGAGCCGGCTGGTCTACGACGGGGAACCGATCGAGTTCGCCGACGGTGACTCCGTCGCGCTCGCCGCGATCCGCAACGGTCAGCACCCGGCGCGCGGCGGCACATTGTGCCTCGCCGGCGACTGCGGCAACTGCATCGCCACGGTCAACGGCACGAGCTGGATCCGTACCTGCCAGACGCCGGCCACGCCGGGCGCACTCGTCACCCGTCATCCGGATGGATCGAACCCGACGATGCTCGGCCCGGACTCCGGCGCGGCGATCGAGGTGCGCCGCCGGGTCGTCGACGTCGCCGTCGTCGGCGCGGGCACCAGCGGCACGACCGCTGCCGCCGAGCATCGCGCAGCGGGTCACGACGTCACGGTGTTCGACGCCGCTGCGGGCAACGAGGTCGTCGGCACGTTCGCCGGCCCGAGCCTGATCGTCCGCACCGCCGACGGCATCGAGCACGTCCACGCCCACCACATCGTCCTCGCCACCGGTCAGGCCGAGCTGCACCCCGTGGCGCCCGGCAACATGTTGCCTGGCATCTACACGGCGCGGGCCGCAGCTGCCGTCGTCGCGGCCGGCATCGACCTCGGTACCACCGTCACCGTCGGCGCCGACGTCGAGCGGTTCGAAGGCACCATTCGCGTCGAACGGGTGGTGCTCCGCGACGGCACCCGTCACGAGTGCGACACCGTCATCGTCGACGCCGGCAACGCGCCACGCGACCTCCTCGCGCGCATGTCGCCGAACGTGCCGCTCACGGTCGTCGGCTCTGCCGGCGCGACGCACGCGCTGCCGCCGGCGCCCGTCGCCGGCGTCGTGTGCCCCTGCTCGAAGACGACGGTCGAGGACCTCGAAGGCGTGTGGGACAAGGGCTTCCAGGAGCTCGAGCTCGTCAAGCGGGCCAGCCTCTGCGGCACCGGCACCTGCCAGGGCAGCGTGTGCGGACCCCACCTCCAGGCGTGGGTCGGGGCACGCAAGGGCGAGCGGCCGCTGCCGTTCACCGGTCGTCCTGCGGCCCGCCAGATCACGATGGGCGAGGCGGCTGCCGGTTACCACATCGACACCTTCCGGCGGACGCCACTGCACGAGGAGCACGCGCTGCTCGGTGCGAACCTCGACAAGTTCGGCGGCTGGTTCCGCCCGTGGAACTACGGCGACCCGGTCGCCGAGTACTGGGCCGTCCGAGAGGGCGTCTCGATCGGCGATGTGAGCACGCTCGGCAAGATGATGGTGTCGGGGCCCGATGTCGTCGAGGCGCTGGAGCGGATCTACCCGAACCACGTGCACGACATCAAGGTCGGCCGGTCGCGCTACGTCATCAACCTCAGCGAGCGCGGCCACGTGCTCGACGACGGCATGATCTGCCGCGAGGACGACACGCGCTTCCTGCTGACGTTCACCTCGGGCGGCGCGTCCGTCGCCGAGATGTGGGTGCGCGACTGGGTCGAGACGTGGGGCCTCAAGGTGCACGTGCTCGACCGCACCGTGTCGCACGGCGCGATCAACGTCACCGGTCCGCTCGCCGGGCAGCTGCTGCAGCGCCTCGGTGTCAGCGAAGACGTCGTGCCGAAGTTCCTGCAGCACCGCCACCTCGATGTCGCCGGCATCCCCTGCCACGTGATGCGGCTGTCCTTCACCGGCGAGTCCAGCTTCGAGCTGCACCATCAGATCCATCGCTCCCGCGAGCTGTGGCAGGCCCTGCTCCACGAGGGCCGCTCGATGGGCATCAAGCCCCACGGCCTCCAGGCGCTCTTCGGGCTGCGGCTCGAGAAGGGCCACGTGATCGTCGGCCAGGACACCGAGCTCGACAGCACCCCGCGACGGATCAACATGGACTGGGCCGTCAAGCTCGACAAGCCCCGCTTCATCGGACGAGACGCGTTGATCCGCACCGCATCACTGCCCGACGAGCGCCGGCTGTTCGGCTTCACGATGGACGGGCCGGCGCCCACCGAGGGCAGCGTCATCCGCGTGAACGGAGATGTGGTAGGCCACGTGACGTCCAGCTGGGATTCGCCGATGTTCGGCCATGCCGTGCTGCTCGGTTGGCAGAAGCGGATGCCCCACGCCGACGTCGTCGAGATCAACGGACGCGAGGCGCGAGTGTCGCCGGTGCCGTTCTACGACAGGGAGGGTGCCCGTGCGCGCATGTGACGTGACCTTCGAGACGCTCGACGGCTGGCGGATCATCGCCGAACCCGGTGCGCTCGACACGGCGACGTGGGCCGCGGACGCCACCGTCGTGCGGATCTCGCCCGACGATGCGTACGTGATCGGCGGCGCCCAGCCGGCACTGTCCGACGAGCACGCCATCGTGACGCCTGAGCACGGCTTCGTCGGTGCCACGGTGGACGCCGATCAGCTGTCGACACTCGTCGACCACCACATCGAATGGCAGCTCCCGGCCGAGCGACCCGCGCTTGCCCAAGGCCAGATCGCGTCGGTGCCGGCCAAGCTCGTGCTGCACGATGACGGCTCGGCGCTGCTGCTCGTCGCCACGGCGGCGCACCACGAGCTGGCCGCACGCATCGGAGGGACGCCGCTGTGAACGAGTTCGTCGAGACCCTGCTCGACCTCCCCTGGCAGAACCAGGACGCGCCGAGCCCCACCTACGACGTCGTGATCATCGGCGGCGGCGGGCACGGCCTGGCGACCGCCTACTACCTCGCCACCCGCCACGGCATCACCAACGTGTGCGTGCTCGACGCGAGCTACATCGGCTCCGGCAACTCCGGCCGCAACACGACCATCATCCGCTCGAACTACGGCATCCCCGAGTCCGTCGCGTTCTACCAGGAGAGCCTCAGCATGTACGAGGGTCTCGAGGACGAGACCGGCTGCTGGGTGATGCACACGACCAAGGGCCAGCTGTGGATGGCGCACAGCACGGGCAGCGCGCGCACCGAGCAGACCCGTGTGCTGATGAACAACGCGTGCGGCGCGCCGAGCGAGTACCTCACGCCGGCGGAGATCAAGAAGATCGTGCCGCAGATCGACCTCACCGGTGGCGGCCGATACCCCGTCGTCGGGTCGAGCTACCTGCACGGCGGAGCGACCGCGCGCCACGACCGCGTCGTCTGGGCCTACGCGCAGGGCGCGCTGCGCGCCGGTGCGCACATCTTCCAGAACACACCGGTCACCGGGCTGCTGCGCGATGGCGAGCGGGTCACCGGCGTGCAGACGGCGAACGGTCCGATCTCCGCGGGCGTCGTGCTGTCGGCCGTCGGCGGCAACGTCAGCACCGTGTCGGCGTGGGCCGACGTGCGGCTGCCGATCCGCACCCACACGCTGCAGGCGTTCGTCACCAACGCGTACGCGCAGGAGTTCGCGCCGATCGTGTCGAGCAACGACCTCGTCTTCTACGTGTCCCAGACCGCACGCGGGCAGATGCTGCTTGGCGCCGAGTACGACCGTCAGGCGAGCTACCAGCGCGGCACCAGCTTCGCCTACCTGCAGAGCGTGTCGGCCAAGGCCGTCGCCCTGTTCCCGTTCATGGCCAAGCTGCGGATCCTGCGCAGCTGGTCGGGCATCTGCGACATCTCCACCGACTTCTCGCCGATCATGGGCTACACCAACGCTCCCGGGTTCCTGCTCACCACCGGTTGGGGCACGTGGGGGTTCAAGGCCATCCCCGCGGGCGGCTCGCAGCTGGCCAAGCTGATCGCCGATGGCACCACGCCCGAGCTGATCAAGCCGTTCGCACTCGATCGCTTCGAGCGCGAGGTCGCGATGGCCGATCCGAGCTCGGCCGGTACCCGATGAGCGCCGTCGCCGTTCGCACGAAGGAGTGCTGCTGATGCTGTGGGTCACGTGTCCGAACTGCGGCAGCCGGCCGTTCGAGGAGTTCCGCTACGGCAGCGTCTTCCCGGTCACGCCCGCCGTGATTTCCGACGTCGACAAGCGCAACGTCGACTACGCCTGGATGCAGGACAACGTCGACGGCCCGACGCTGGAGCGCTGGTTCCACGAGTCCGGCTGCCGGCGCTGGTTCACTGCGAAGCGCGACACCCGCACCGACGAGTGGCTCGACCTCTGACCTGAACCATCGGTTGCTGATCGGTTGCGTTGTCAGATGGTTGCGTCTAGCGTGACCACAGGAGGTCACCGTGCCGAACCCCGCTCCCACCACCGTCGTCCATCCCGCGCTCGCGCAGCGTCGCGCGGCCCAGGTCGTCGCCGAGCTGACCACGAACGAGCCCCCCGAAGTGCTCGCCGAGGTCGCCGTGCGGCTCGATCGCATCCGCTCGTTCCACCCGCTCGAGCGGGTGATGCAGCGTTGGGCACTGTCGCACGCCGACGTGGCCGACATGTTCGGGCTCAGCCGACAGGCGATCGGGAAGTGGCTCAACATCGGCGTCCCGGCCGGTCGGCTCACCGCCGTGGCCGACATGGCGGCGGCCACCGACCTGCTCGAGCGCTACCTGCAGCCCGATCGCATCGCAGCCGTCGTACGGCGGCCGGCACCGGCCCTCGGCAACCGCTCGTTGCTCGACCTCGCCACCGCGGGCGACACCGCTGGCGTGCTCGCGGCGTGCCGGGCGATGTTCGAGTTCGGCCGCGCCACCGCGTGAACATCCGCACCGAGCGCCTCGCAGATCGTCACTCGTGGTGGCGCATCGCCGATGCGGGCTGGGACGATCCGCTCGATCCCGGCTTCGCAGCGCGCATCGGCGGCCGATGGAACCCGCCCGGCAGCTTCCGCACGCTGTACCTGAACGAGGACACGGTCACGGCGCGCACCAACCTGCGGCTGTTCTTCGGGCCGTGGCCGTACGGACCCGAAGACCTCCGCGACGACACGGGTCCGGTGCTCGTCGAGGCGACGTTGCCACGCCATCAGATCGTCGCCGACGCACACACCCCGGCCGGCGTGCGCGCCCTCGGCCTGCCGCCCACCTATCCCGCCGACGCCTCGGGTGCGCCCATCGAGCACAGCGCATGCCAGCCGGTCGGTGTCGCCGTGCACGATGCGGAGCTGCGCGGCGTGCGGTGCCGTTCGGCCCGGACCGCCCTCGGCGCCGGGCGAGAGCTCGCCTGGTTCCCGGCCGGCGTCAGGAGCCGGGCCACGCGTGGCGTCACGCTGCGCTTCCCCGATTGGTTCTGGAGCTGATCAGGCGACGTCGGCGATGCGGATCCGCTTGACCACGCTCAACCGGCCCTGGGCATGGGCCGACACGAACGTGCCCGTGGTCGGCGCGACATCGGCGTAGTCGCGCCCGACGGCCGTCGTCAGGTAGCGCAGATCGGTGTGCCGGTTGTGGGTGGGGTCGATGGCCACCGACCGGCCGCGGACCGGATCGAGCACCTCGACCCACGCATGGCTGGCCCCGTCGCCGACGAGGTGGCCGGAGACGTAGCGGGCCGCGACACCGAGCACCCCGCACATCGAGATCATCACATGGGCCATGTCCTGGCAGACGCCGCGCCGACCGTGCCACGCGTCGGCGGCCGTCGTGCGGACCGTGGTGACATCGTGCCCGTAGGCGAACGAGGAGTGCACCAGATCGCTGACCGCTTCGGCCGTCGCCACCGCGTCGCCGCCGACTCGCAGACCAGCAGCGGCGTCGCGGATGCCGTCGTCGTCGCGGGTGAGGCGGGTGGGTTCGGGGCGGGGCGCGCTCCACGGATCGTGCACGTGTGCGCCGACGGTCCGCCGCACGACGGCCCGGGCGCGGAAGTGGATCGACCGCTCGACCTCGGCGGCGCGCACGTGGATCACCGCATTGCCGAACCGATCGGCGCGGGCGCGCACCGTGCCGCGCGACGCGGGATCGACTGCGAAGTGGTCGAACAGCCGCTCCTGATCGCCGTGGGTGCGTCGGGGCACGATGACCAGCCGCTGGCGCACATCGGTGATGGGCGCGGTGTAGTCGTAGGTGACGTCCTGGTGGAGGACGTACGTGGCACTGGTTGCGTCGATCAGCATCGAGCGGTGGTCGACGTCGCGCAACGATGCGAGGTGCTCGTCGTCGAGGAACCGCTCGAGCAGCTGCGTCACGTCGACGACACCCGCTCGGCGGCGATGACCGTCATCTCGTGCAGCTGCACCTGGCCGAACGTGGTCACCATCGCCACGTCGGCCGCGTCGCGGCCGCGGCCGATGACGGTGCGACCGATGCGGCGCTGGTTGTTGCGCGGATCGAACGTGTGCCAGCCGTCGCCGAGGTAGACCTCCATCCACGCGCAGAAGTCCATCGGCGTCCCCGGATCGGGCACGCCGATGTCGGGGAGGTAGCCGAAGACGTAGCGGGCGGGGATGTTCAGGGCGCGGCAGAACGCGATGGCGAGGTGGGTGAAGTCGCGGCACACACCGGTGCCCGACGCGAGCACGTCCATCGCCGAGATCGAGGGCGACGACGACCCGTACTGGAACTGCAGCGCGCCGTTCACCCAGTCGGAAACGGCCTGCACGCGCGACCACCCGGGCTGCACCGCGCCGAACTTCGCGAACGCGACATCGGCGATGAGATCCGACTCGCAGAACCGGCTCGGCAGCACGAACATCAGCGCCTCGTCGGGCAGGTCGGCGGGCGCGACCTCACCGGCATCCTCGACGATCGGATCCGGATCGACGTCGGTGGAGACCACCGCGTCGAACGTGAGGGTCACGCGTCCGTCAGCCAGATCGACCCGGCGACACGAGTTGCCGAAGTGATCGAGGTAGACCGACGACGCGCTGGGCGGGTCGAGCTCGAACTTGGCCTCGACGATGCGTCCGGACTCGGCGAAGTGGGGCTCGACCATCACCACCGCATGGGTGGGGCGGGCAGCCTCGAACTCGAACGTGCAACCGATGTGAGTGTCGATCATCTCAGCCTCTCATGCCGACCGGTCCGAGGAGCGACCGTCGATGTGAACATCGCATTTCCCCGGTCGGCCCTCCCGCAACGTCATCGATGGGCGATCATCTCGATCTCGATGCTCGCACCCAGCGGCAGGGCGGCGACCTGCACCGTCGTGCGCGCGGGATACGGCTCGGTGAAGTACGTGCGGTACACGGCGTCGTATTCGGCGAAGTCGCGCATGTCGGTGAGGAAGGTGTTGCACTTCACGACGTGGTCGGTGGTCAAGCCGGCCGTCTCGAGGACGGCGATCAGGTTGGCGACGCACTGCCGGGTCTGCTCGCCGATCGAGCCCCCGACGGCCGCGCTGCTCGGCGGATCGAGCGCCGTCTGGCCGCTGAGGTACAGGAACCCGTCGATCTCGACGGCGTGCGAGTAGGAGCCGACGGACGCGGCGCCCTGTGCGTTGAAACCGTTGCGGGTCATGCCCGATTCTCACACGGCGGGTTCGACTCGCTGTGCGACCTGGACCAACCGGCGGTCCCCTTCGGCCACCAGCCAGGCGAGGCCAGGGCGGACGGCGATCGGGAGGCGCCGGGGCAGGACGATGCCGAGCAGGTCGGCGTCGAGCTCGTTCGCGGCCGACATCACCAGGCCGAGGCGCGAGCGACGGACGGCTGCGGTCCAGTGGCCGTAGCTCGCGCGCAGTGCCTCCGGACGGCCGGCCGCGAGCACCGTGAACCGCTCACCGCGGCTCGTGATCCGCGCCGCCAGCATGCCTGCCGGATCCTCGACCAGCTCGGCGTCGTCGATCACCACGAGCACCGATCGGTCAGCCGGGGCAGCGGCGAGGAGCGCCGGTACGTCGTCGAACAGGTCGCCGACGCGACAGCCCGAGCGGCGCGGTGCGACCGATCCGACCCAACCGTCCGGGCGGGCCTGCAACCATCGCTCGGTGATGGTGCGCAACGCCGTGGTACGGCCGCTGCGCGACGGGCCGATCACCAGTGCGTGCTCGCCGGCGGCGATCGGGAGCAGCGCCGGGAGCAACGTGTCGAACGCGATCGCGATCGGCGCCATCACGTCGTCGCCGATCACGGCCGCGTCGGGCAGGACTGCGGTGTCGACCGAGATCGGCAGCTGGCGGATCACCGAAGCGCTCGCTTCGGTGGCCGGCGCGGCGGGGAGACGGGGCGCCACGATCTGGGCCTCGCAGCCCGACGCCGTGTCGTACAGTCGGCCGACGAGCCCACCGGGCGTGCGCCGGGGCGGTGCGCCGAGCAACGACGCGTCGAGTGCGTCGGCGAGGTGGAACACCCAACGCCGAGCCATCTGGGTGAGAAGGCGGTTCGGGACGGCGCCCGCACGCGTCGCGGTCGCGGCCACGCGCACGCCGACGGCGAGCCCCTCGGCGACGATCGTGTCGAGTTGGGCGAGCTGATCCCACTGCTCCTCCTGCTCGAGATCGGCGCGCAGCGCCCCGAGGCCGTCGACCAGCACGACCACCTCCGACCGAGCAACGACGGCGCGTGAGCCGGCGTCCGCCTTGCGGGTGGCGATCATCCGACAGAGGTGATCGAGCAGACGCATCGTCCGCTCGCGCTCGTGGGCGCGCACCACCGAGCGACAGCACGCGAGCGCCGACAACGTCGCGAGTCGCCCGTCGCCGAGGGCATCGAGCACGAACAGCTCGCGCTCGCCCACGGTTCGATCGAGCGCGACCCCGAGTGCGAGGAGCGCGGTCGACGTCCCCGTCCCGGGCGCACCGACGAGCAGGAGGTGCCCGTCGGCCGCTGACCAGGTGAGCGGGCGATGGACCTGGGCATCGACGTCGTCGACGATCCCGATCGCATCACCGCCGCCGGCGACGCCCGTCGGATCGAGCACGGTGCCAGCGGTCGGTGAGATCAACGGCTCGCGCCACGGACGGTGCGGCGCCCGGATGCCCAGCCGCCCGACGGCCTCACGCACGGCGGCGACGAGCTGCCGCGGATCGGAGGTGCAGGCGGTCTGGAACGTGATGGGCGCGTCGGCGCCGAGGCGCATCACGGCTCGCCCCGGCACGTTGCGCGGCAGGCGTGCAGCCGCCGCGTCGCCGATGACGTCCATCGCGTCCGACGCGTCTTGCACGCGCAGGGCGATGCGCAGGTTGGTGTTCGCACGGATGTCGTCGGTAACGACCCCGCCGGGCCGTTGGGTCGCGAGGACGAGGTGCACGCCGAGGCTGCGGCCACGCTGGGCGATGCCGAGCAGTGCGCGCATGAACTCGGGCAGCTGCGCAGCGAACGTGGCGAACTCGTCGATCACGACGACGAGGCGCGGGAGCGCCGGCAATGATGGATCGTCGGCGCGGAGTCGCCGATGGGCCACCAGGTCGGGCACGCCGAGATCGCGCAGCACGCGCTCACGGCGACGGAGCTCGGCGTCGAGGCTGCGCAACGCACGCTCGGCGAGCCGATCATCGAGGTCGGTCACGACGCCGACCACGTGCGGCAGGTCGACGCACGCATCGAACGTCGCGCCGCCCTTGTAGTCGATCAGCACGAACGACACGTGCTCCGGGCTCGACAGCGCGGCCAGACCGATCACCAGCGAGCGGAGCAGCTCGCTCTTGCCGGCGCCGGTCGTGCCGGCCATCAACGCGTGCGGGCCGTCGCGGACCAGGTCGACCTCGACCACGCCGTCGGCGTCCCGCCCGAGCGGTGTCCGCGCCGCGGGATCGGTGCCGTCGGCGATCCACCGATCGGCGATCCGGGTGGAGTCGATCGCGCCCGTGCCGAACGCCGTCGCGTCGGCGCCGTGATCGCCTCGGTCGTCCAACGCAACGGCGAGGAGATCGTCGAGGCGGACGATGTGCTCGAGCCCCGAGCCGGCATCGAGCTGCTCGGGATCGACGAGATGACCGAGCGCCGAGACGGCCGCGGCCGCCCGGCGCGCTGAGATGCCGGCGACGTGGACGGGCTCGGCGAGCGCGCTGACCCGGACGTCGCGGATCCATCGCCCACGACTGGCCCGTCCGACGGTGAGCGAGCTCGTCACGATCGCCGGTACATCGGTCTCGGTGGCGCAGACGACGACGCACGCGATGTCGCGGTCGGTCGTCGACAGGAAGCGACGGAGCGGGCTGGTGCGCGACTCCAGCGGCCCGGCACCGTCGACCATGATCACCAGCCGCCGCCGATCATCGGGATCGAGCCCACCGACGAGCCCCGCCACGTCGGCGGCGGGCACGATGCGCTCGCCGCCGTCGGGGTCGACGACGTGTGCCAGGCCGCGCAGTGCGTCCCACTCTGCGCGTCGATCGGTGACTATTGCCAACTGCCAGTCGGCGGGTCCGCTGGCGGCAGCGAGCTGCACCAGCATCGCCCGCACCGCCGCGCACGCCGCGCCGTCGCCGACGACCGCCGTGACCGACCCGGCGGCCAACGACGCGGTGATCGGCACGACACCCAGACGCGAGCACGCATCGATGCTCGCGACGATGTCGGCCGACGCGTTCCCGACACCGACCACGGCGGGTTGCCAGAACCCCTCGCCCAACCCGATCGCGACATCGAACGCGTCCGGATCGGTGGCGCGCGTCGACCAGAGCAAGGTCGAGCGTTGGGCCATCGCGACGAGCGCGCGGTCGATGGTGGGCGTGCGGTCGAGCAGCGTCTCGCGGGCACGATCGCACTCGTTGCGGAGATCGCTCGCGAACCCGTCGGCGGCCGCGCGGTTGGCCCGCTCGACCCCGGAGCGGGACCGGACGAGGCCAACCCGTTGAGCCACCCAGGTGCCGATCGCGACCAACGCGCCCATCAGACCGAACAGCAGGAACATGACCTGGTGGAAGAGGAGGGCGAGCGCCGCGGCACCGGCGACGCCGAGCACCGTCGGCAGCAGCCCTCCGCCAATGCCACTCGGTGGCGTCGCGAGGCGCGGCACCTCCAGCGATCGCGGCGTGAACACCGCGACCGAGCGCGGCGAGCGGACGAACGCGACCGGCACGTCGCTCGCCTCGCCGGCATCCGGCCGACAGACCACTGAGACCGGATGGCGCAGCACGAGCACGGACGACCCGATCTGGATCCGTTGACCCATCTCGATCCGGCACTCGCCCTCGCACGCCGCGTCGTCGACGGCGATCGGCGCGACGCCCGCGAGCTGACGCACGATGGATCGTGTCGGCGTCACGGTGAGGAGGGCGTGGTGGAGCTCGAGCGCTGGATCGCCGCAGTGGACGGCGGCGAGAGGGGACCGACCGACGATGTGCTCACCGACGACGAGCGCAACGGTGCCGCCCGCGTCGGGGCCGGCTGCCCAGACCGCTTCGACCACGGGGCCCACGGCAGTGAGCACGGGGGCGGGTGGCCGCGATGGATCGTCGATGTCGAGTGGGACCACGGGGGAAGTGACGAAGGACTGCACGCACGCCTGGGTGCTCCGATGCACCGGATGTGGAAGGAAATCGCGGGTTCACAGCGAAGTTCGCCAGCTCAGCGCCCTGTGAGGTCGTCCGGTGAACCGGGCCGTGAGGATCCCGGTGATGGCCGGATCGCACGCTCGGCCGATGACATCCTCCGCCATCCCCTGCCCCACCCGCATCGACCACCCGTCCACCGGACGGACCCACATCGGCCACCAGCTCTCCAGCGAGTGGCAGCACCGCACGGTGCGCGCCGCCGATCTCCGCCGGGTGCGGGCGTGGCAGCTGCCCGGCAACGAGATCACATCTCTCGACGACGTGCTCGATCGCTGCGGCTTCCGGCGCACGGTCGGTCGGCTCGCCGACCAGCAGGATCCGTCGGCGTCGCTGGCCGACGAAGTCCAGGACGCCTACCTGATCCGCCTGCTCGAGCTCGCTCGCGAGGACGATCTCGCCGCACGGATCGTCCTCCAACGGATCCTCCCGGCGCTGTCCGGCGCGGCCAAGCGGCGGGCGTCGGCCCACCGTCCGTTCCCCGACGTGCTCGACGATCTCGTTGCCAACGCGTGGGCCGCGATCCGCACCTATCCGGTCGATCGGCGACCCCGCCGCGTGGTCGCCAACCTCGTCCGCGACATCGGCTTCCAGACGTTCGTCCGCCCGGCGCGGCGGCGCAGCGCCTCCGAGCTCCCGGTCACCCACGACGACTTCGACGCGGTGGTCGCGTCGGACGAGCAGCATCCGATGGCCGAGCTGCTCGACGTGCTCGCCGAGGCGCGGCGCCAGGGCGCGCTCAGCACCACCGACCTCCGGCTGCTCGGCCAGCTGATCGAGCTCGGTCGACCAGAGCACCTCGCGGCGGTCATGGACGTCACGCCGCGTACCATCCGCAACCACCGCGACGCGATCCTCCACCGCGTCCGCGCGGTCGCGCTCCCGGCGGCGTGAGCGTCGCGCTCAGGCCTGCTGGGTGAACACCGCCGGACGCTTGCCGAGGAACGCAGCGATGCCTTCCTGCGCGTCGGCGGTGAGCGCGGCGTTGGCCATCAGCTCGACGGCGAACTCGTAGGCGCTCGCCTGCGGCAGATCGATCTCACCGTAGAAGCCCTGCTTGCCCATCGCCTTCGACAGCACACTGCCGCGAGTGGCGCGCGCGATCAGATCGAGCGTCGCCGCGTCGAGCTCGTCGGCTGGCACGACCCGGTTGATCAGCCCCCAGTCCGCAGCGGTGGCGGCGTCGATCGCATCGCCCGTCATCGCCATCTCCAAGGCGCGCTTGCGACCGATGCTCCGCGCGACGGCGACCAGCGGCGTGTGACAGAACAGGCCGCCCTTGCCGCCCGGGATCGCAAAGGCAGCCGAGTCCGCCGCTACCGCGAGATCGCACGTCGCGACGAGCTGGCAGCCGGCAGCGGTGGCCAGCGCGTGCACCTTGGCCACCACCGGTTGGGGGATGGACTGCACCACGTCCATCATCGTCGTGCAGACCGCGAACAGCTGTCGGGCGTCATCGAGCGACGCGCCGGCCATGTCGGCGAAGTTGTGACCGGCGCTGAACACCGGACCGTTCGCGGCGAGGATCACGCCGTGAGCGTCGCTCGCGCCCACGTGGCGGAACGCCTCGGTCAGCTCGAGCATCACGTTCATCGACAACGCATTGCGCTTCTCGGGGCGGTTGAGCGTGATCGTGGCGATCGAACCGGACGACGTGACGAGGAGGTGTTCGTAGCTCACGGCGCACAGCCTCGCACGCTGTCGGGGACTCCTCGACGGCGGTTGGCCTGAGTGCCCCGGGCCGGGCTGGACCCGGGGCACTCAGTGGTTGGGGGCATCGAGCCGGCGATGCCCCGCGATCCGTCACCCGATGGCGATCGAGGCGATGCGGTCGCCCCAGCCCGGCGGCATCGAGGTCGCAGTGGAGCCAGCCGCCCCGCACGCCGGAGCGATGTTGCCCGCAGCGTCCCGGAACGTGACATCGCGCGTCCCGATCGCGTAGGACGAGGTCCGCCGCGCGAACGAGTACGCCGCGAGGTCGAGCACCATATCGCTCCACGGGTCGCGCATCGCGAACGCGATGGAGACGCCGGTGAGGTCGGGGCCGTCGAAGAGCCGGACGGACGTGACCGACCCGAGGAAGTCGTCGCGCTCCGCCGCGGTTGCGAAGCACGTGATGCCCGCCGCGGTGACGGCGCATGCGGTGGCGCCCTCCCACGAGCGGGCGAGGTCGATGGTGCGACCTCCGTACGTGGCGAGCACCGGCGTGCCGCCCGCGGTCGGCGCTGGTGGTGACGAGGGCGACGCGCCGACGCCGAACGCCGTCTGCCGAGCGGCGACGGTGAAGGCTGCGCCGGCGACGACGGCTGCGAGGACGAGCAGCTCCTTCATCAGCCACCCGTTGCCGGCGTCGACGGGTCGGTGAAGATGTCGGGGATGAAGTCGATCGTGACCGTCCTCGTCGCGACGTCGAACCCGGGCACGGCGCAGTGCCGGTCGGCGGCGACGTACGTGCTGGAGTCCACCTTCACGGTGATGCCGGAGGCGCCCGCGTGTGCGATCGCGTCGGTGACGATCGCGCGCAGTGTCGCCTCGTCGATGCATCCCTTCCCTGCGGCGCCGTCCGACAGTCCGTTGGCGAGCGCGATGAGTGCCTGCTGGTCGGTCGAGACGTTCGGGTCGAGTGCCGCCAACCCGAGCGAACCGCACACATCAGGGTCGTCCGACGGGAACACCGCCGAGGCACCAGCCGGGCTGACACAGGCCACCAGGTTCGGTGCCTCGCCGTGACCGAGCTCGCCGTCGGTCCACTGGGCGCGGCACTGCTCGACGGGTGAGACCCCGTTCGCCTGGAGGCCGACGATGTCCGACTCCAGCGATGCGGTCCGGTAGCACGCGACCGCCACCGGGTTGGGCGCCTTGTCGGTGCGAGTGACCGCCCACGTCACGGCGGTGCCGGCCGCGAGCACTGCGACCCCGGCACCGATGCCCGTCCACCACCGTCGCCGTTGCGGGCGGCGCGGGTCCGCCTCCACGGCCGCGGCGATGGCCGCGACGCGCGCGTCGAGGGTGCGGCCGGACGGTGGCATCAGCCCGGACTCGGGAACCGGGTTCGCCGCGCGCAGGAGCGCGACGACCTGGTCCTCGCTGGGCAACGTGATCGGGGTTCGCTTCCGACTCATCCGCCCACCTCCTCGGCGTAGCAGTGGCGAAGTTGTTCGAGCGCCCGCGACAGCTGCTTGCGTGCCGCCGTGGCCGAGCAGCGCTGCAGCAGGCCGAGCTCGGCCGACGTCAGGCCGTCCCAGTAGACCGCCTTGATGATCTGCTGTTGGGCCGACGACAGCCGAGCCAGGCTGCGCTCGAGCAGGTCGGCCGGACCGTCGTGGACGTGACCGGGGTCGAGTGTGAGATCGTGCTGACGTTGCACGCGCGACAGGAGCCGGGCGCGGCGACCGTTCGATCGGTAGCGGGTCAGCAGCTCGTTCTGCGCGGCCCGGTAGAGCCACACTCGTTGGGCCGATGGCGTCGGCAGCGACGAGAGGTGGGCGAACTTGCGCCATGCGGCGATGAAGACGGCCTGGACCACATCGTCCACCTCGCTGGCGTCGATGCGCCTGGCCACGACCGCGCGGACGAACTCGTCGTGGGACGCGACGAAGAGCCGGATGCGCTGGTTGTCGGCAAGTGCCATCGGGGGGTCCACCGTCATTCCGCCAAGGACTGCCGCGTGTCGGCAGTTCGTGACAGGAACCGTCCAACAATCGTCGATGGCCGCTCGATGTCACGATCCGAGCCCAGCCGGCAGGTGTTCGGTGTGGCGCAACGCGCGGACGTGAACCGAGGTGGCTGATCGATCGCTCGAGCGACTCCTCGCGGCGTTCGTCGCCGACGACGTCGCGTCCATCGGCGAGCCGCACATCGTGCTGGTCTGCGATCCGTACGTCGCCGAGTTGAGCGCCTACGGACCGTTCGACGACGCGCTCGCCGCGGCCACCGTCGCGGAGGAGCTCCGCGCCCAACTGGTGGACGCGGAGCACCGCTGTGCGATCGAGGCGATGGTGATCCCGCTCCGCACGTTCGAGCGCGGGACCACCTGACCGTTCACCGCGACCGGATCAGATCGACCGGGTCAGATCGCCGGCTCGAGCTCCTCGGTGACCGAGCTGGGGGCCGCCACCCGGTGGCGCAGCTGCTGGGGCAGGTAGCGCAGGACGACGACGGACGACGTGAGCGCCAGCGCGGCGCCGACGAGGACGGCGATGTGCAGCCCGCCGAGGAACGCGTTGTCCGCGGCCTTCGTCAACGCCTGACCGGCCGCCGCCGGGAGCTTGTTCGCCTGCTCGAGCGCGTTGGCCAGCGCCGTCTTGGCCGAGCTCGCGGCGCTGCCGGTGAGCGCAGCGTCGACAGCCGGCGCGACGGCGTGCGAGTAGTGGGTGGCGGTGATCGAGCCGAGCACCGCGACGCCGAGCGCGGCGCCGAGCTCTCGGGTGGCGTCGTTCATCGCCGAGCCCGCACCGGCACGCCGCGGTGGCACCGCCGACATGATTGCTGCGGTCATCGGCGACATCGTCATCGAGATGCCGATGCTGAACAGCGAGAAGCCGCTGACCATCTGCAGCCACGACGTGGTCTTGCCGAGGAAGAAGAAGCTGAACATGCCACCCGCCGCGAAGAACATGCCGAGCGACACCGCTCGGTTGGCACCGAGCTTGGCGCTGATCCGCGGTGTCTGTGGAGCCACGATGATCATCAGCAGGGCCGTCGGCAGGAGGCGGAACGCCGCACCGAAGGCGGAGTAGCCCTGCACCAGCTGGAGGTACTGGGTGATGAGGAAGAACATCCCGTACATCGCCAGGAAGACCAGGACCATGCTGCCCGTCGCCGTGCTGAACGCACGGTTGCGGAAGTAGGCCATGTCGACCATCGGATCCTCGACCCGCTTCTCGTACAGGACGAAAGCGAGCAGGAAGACGGCGGAGACGGCAAAGGCGATCAGCGTGCGGCTGTCGAGCCAACCGTGCTCGGGCGCCTCGATGACGGCGAACACCAGCGCCACGACACCGATGGTCGACAGCACTGCGCCGCCCGGATCGAGCGGCGACTCCTCCGGATCGCGGCTCTTCGGCAGCAGGAAGAACCCACCGACGAGCGCGGTCAGCACCAGCGGCACGTTGATGAGGAACACCGAACCCCACCAGAAGTGGGCGAGCAGCGCGCCCGAGATCAACTGGCCCACCGCGCCGCCGGCGCCGGTGACGCTGGCCCAGATCGCGATCGCCTTGGTGCGCTCGTGCGGCGGGAAGACGTTGATCAGGATCGACAGCGTCGACGGCATGATCAACGCCGCGCCGAGGCCCATCGCCGCGCGGCACATGATCAGCTCCCACATCTGCGACGACGTGGAGGCGACGATCACCGCGACGAGCACGATCAGCAGACCGAGCTGCAGCGCACCCTTGCGGCCGAACCGGTCGCCGATCGCGCCCGTCGTGAACAGCAGCCCCGCGAACACCAGTGAGTAGATGGCCACCACCCACTGCAGCTGGGTCTCGGTGGCGCCGAGATCGCGCGACAGCGTCGGCAGCGTCACGTTCAGGCTCGCGTTGCCGACCGTGACGATGAGCAGGCTCAGGCACAGCACGGCGAGGACGTACCAGCGGCGCTGGAACGTGACGGTGCCGGGGCCCGTGGGCGTGTTCGTCCCGCCGGACATCTTCGACATCCGTGACATCGCGTTCACCATCCCGAGACCTCCGGGATGATCTTGCTGCCGATGATCTCGACGCCGTCGACCGGGTTGGGACCCGACACCATCAGGTGCACCGAGGTGATGCCGAGATCGTGCAGCTGACGGTAGCCGTCGATGGTCTGGCCGATGTCGGCGTTCACGTCGAACGGTGCGGTCGCGGTCTTCTCGATCGTGTCGTAGTCGCGCCCCTCGCGCTCGCAGTGATCACGCAGCACGTGCAGCTTGTGGGCGACGTCGGGGGCGGCGAACACGTTGCAGGCATCGGCGTACCTGGCGACGAGGCGCAGCGTCTTCTTCTCGCCCGTGCCGCCGATCATGATCTTCGGGCGGTGCAGGTTCTGCGGCGAGTTGAGGGTGCGGCCGAGGTGGTAGTGCTTGCCGTCGAACGGACCCTCGTCGTCGCTCCACATCTGCAGGCAGATCTGCAGCGCTTCCTCGAGCCGCTCGAAGCGCTCGGCCGTCGGGGGGAAGAGCAGGCCGAGGCCGGCTGCCTCCTCGTCGTTCCACGCCGCACCGATGCCGAGTGCGGCACGGCCGCCGGAGAGCACGTCGAGCGTGGTGACCATCTTGGCCAGCAGGCCCGGGTCGCGGTAGACGACGCCGGTGACGAGCGTGTGGAGGGTGACCTTTTTGGTGTGCGCAGCGAGGAAGCCGAGCGTCGTGTACGCCTCGAGCATCTCCTGCTCCGGCGTGCCGATGACGCCGATCTGCCAGAGGTGGTCCATCACGGTGAGGTTGCCGAAGCCGGCGTCCTCGGCGGTCTGGGCGAGGTGGACGAGTCTGGGGGCCAGCTCGGCACCACCGCCCGGCCAGGTGAGATCGGCGATGTGCAGTCCGAGTTCCATGGGAACTCCCTTCGAGTTTCAGTCGGTCATGCGTCGTGCGGGGGTCACGTCGGTCGGGTTGTCGCCGCTGCTACCGTCGGCGGTGATGTGGAGGCAACCCTCCGGTACGCTACCGGAGGCTTCCCTCCGTTTGCAACCGTTCCGGTGGCATCCCGACCGTCCGCAGGAGACAACATGACGAGCACGGAGAAACTTCCCGACGTGCTGGCCCGCAAACCTCAACGGGCTGATGCACGCCGCAACTTCGAGTCGCTGCTCGATGCGGCGCGGGCCGCGTTCGCCGAGAACGGCTCCGCAACGTCGCTCGAGGACATCGCCCGTCGCGCCCAGGTCGGCATCGGCACGCTGTACCGCCACTTCCCCACCCGCCAGGACCTGTTCGAGAGCGTGTACGTCGCCGAGGTCGAAGACCTCTGCCGCTCAGCCGCGGACTTCGTCGACCTGCCACCGTGGGACGCACTCGTCGCGTGGTTGCACCGGTTCGTGCCCTACATGGCCACCAAGCGCGCCCTCGCCGAGGAGCTGGTCTACGGCTCCGAGCTGTTCACCAGCTGCCGCTGCGCGATCGTCGCCACCGGTGAGCCGATGCTGCAGCGGGCCCAGCACGCCGGCACCGCGCGCCCGGACACCGACTTCGACGACGTCCTGCGGCTCGTCAGCGGCATCACCCTGCTGCATGGCGTCTCGGCGGATCAGCTGGTGCGCGTGCTCGACATGGCACTCGACGGCGTGCGCGCCCGGTAGACGCGTCAGGCAGTCAGGGCAGAATCCCACAAGCCGCGCTTGCGTTCTGTGTTAGGTGGGCCTACTATCGGCGTCGTGATCATCTGTTCCTGCCGAGCAGTCACCGATCGGACGATCGGAGCAGCAGTCGCGTCCGGCGCCTCCAGCGTCTGCGCCATCGCCGACACATGCGGTGCCGGCGGGCGATGCGGCGGATGCTGGCCGGAGCTCGAGCGCATGCTTGCCGCCTCCGCGGCCCGGCGCGAGACTGTCGCGGAATACGCTGCCTGACCCCCGGGTGGTGTCCCCCTCACAGGAGTCCGATGCGCGGTCACCCAGATGTCATCGAGTTGCTCAACGACGTGCTCGCGGCCGAGCTCACCGCGATCAACCAGTACTTCGTCGACGCGAAGATGCTCGACAACTGGGGTTTCAAGCGGCTCGGCGAGCACTTCAAGCACGAGTCGATCGACGAGATGAAGGACGCCGATCAGCTGATCGAGCGGATCCTGTACCTCGAGGGCATCCCCAACCTGCAGCGGCTCAACACCGTGCGGGTCGGTGAGACGCCGGCCGAGAAGCTGGTGCTCGCCCAGGAGGGTGAGCTCGACTCGATCGAGCGCGTCAACCGTGGCATCGCGCTCTGTGTGTCCCACGCCGACAACGGCACGCGCGAGCTGCTCGACGAGATCCTCAAGGGCGAGGAGTCACACCTCGACTGGATCGAGACCCAGCTCGAGCTGATCGGCCAGGTCGGCGAGCAGCAGTACCTCGCCCAACAGATCCACGACTGATCCACCGGGCGAGGTGCCCGTTCGATTGCTGCCGGCTCAGACGCCCGACGGCTCCAGTTCGTACTCGTCGTCGGTGACGGTGCCGCGCTCGAGCACCTTGCTCGCGAAGATGCCGAAGGCGAGCGCGATGCCCATCCACAGCACGGCCTGGATCGCGATCGACGCCATCCGGAACTTCCACAGCACCGTCGGCGGGAACGTGACGCCACCGTCGCCGTAGGCGCGCACCACCCCGGGGATCACGGCCTGCGGGATCTCGCTCACGCCCGGGAGCACGAGGTAGACGACGATCATCGCCACGATGTACGTCGCGCCGGCGATCAGCGTCGCGTTCCAGCGGCTGATGCGATCGGTCAGGCGCCGCCACCACAGGCCGGCCGCAACCATCGAGACGACCGAGCAGAGGATCATCACCAGGAACAGCGCCGATCTTCGCCCGATGGTGTCGGGGTTGCCGATCGACGGTGGGTTGGCCGGGTACTTCAGCACCGGGGCGAGGTAGATGCCCACGAAGCCGAGGAAGCCGAGCAACGCCGCCGTCGGTTTGGCCGACACCAGCCCCGCACGTCCGTAGACGAACGCGAAGGCGATGGCGAAGATGCCACCGAGGGCGATGCCGTAGATCAGCGCGCCCGTGCCGAGGCCGGCCGAGCTCTGGAGCGTTCGGCTGACGAGGTCCGCTTCGGGCGGCTCGTGCAGGACGGTGTCGTTGACGTACGACTCGAAGGCGATCGCTTTGTCGACCTGGGGCTCACCGATCGTCTTGGCGATGGCGAAGCCGCAGATGCCCGCGATCAGACCCGCGAGCAAGCCACGGATCAACAGGGTCCTCATCATGTTGTGACTGCCGGTTCTTCAGCGGCGGCGTCAGTGACAGGGGAAACCGAGGAGGTGCCGCGCGTCGTGCACCCATTCGTGCACGAACATCCCCTTGAAGAGGGAGGTGGCGCCCTGGTCGAGACCGACCATGTACATCAGGAACAGCATGAGGAAGCCGACGAAGATCGCCCACGGGAGGATCTCGCTCACGGAGATCGTGATCGGCTTGCCCTGCGGGATGACCCGGGCCGGCATGGTGGCGGTGGTGGTGGTCGACATCGTTGTTTCTCCTCTGGGATCCTGCGTCCCTGTTCGGTGTGCGACGACGTTGCCGTGTCTGACTTCCGGACCTGCGAACAGCCCCGGTACACAGTGGCGCGACCGTGTCGGATTTGCACCGACTTCCAGCAACGTCGCTGGATGCGACCGTAGCAGGTCGCGCGACGTGCCCGTCACGCCGACTGCTCACGCCGATCTGGTCGTGCTCCGCCGCTTGCGGCCGTGGCGGATCTCGATGTCGCGGATGCCGACCTCGGTGCCCGCCGTGGTGCGCAGCTCGAGGCGGACCTGATCGCCGGTGGCGCGCTCGTGCAGCGTCATCGGACGGCTGACACCGACGTACTCGTCGCCCCACTCCATCAGCCCCACCATCACCGGCAGCAGCGCGATGCCCTTGCGCGTCAACCGGTACTCCTGGCGCACCCGCTCGCCGGGCTCCTGGTAGTCGCGCGTCGCGACGACGCCGATCTCCACCAGGCGAGCCAGCCGCGCGGTGAGCACGCTGCGCGAGATCGCGAGATCGCGCTGCATGTCGTTGAACCGGCGCACGCCGTAGAACAGCTCGCGCAGCACGAGGATCGACCACGAGTCGCCCAGGGCGTCGAGCGCGCCGGCGATCGAACAGGTTGCCGGACTGATGCCGGCCCCTTGCTCCACGAACTTCTCGGCCACTGGGGCCCGAACCACTGATGCCGCTGGGGACGCCGCTCGACGTGACATGAGCCATACCCTATCCGCTCATTTCACACCTGAGTTCGCTTGACAGATCCAGGGGTGCTGCGTACCGTCTGAGTTCGTCAGGCAGACCGAGGTGCGGTCGTCGATCACGGGGAGACCACGATGAACACACGTCGCCAGCAACGGATCGAGCGCCGCACGGCGCGCCTGCACCGCCGCGCCGTCCGCGGCCACGCCGCCGTGATCTGCCTCGAGGAGCTCGCCGTCATCGCCGACCGCCGCCGCAGCGAGTGCACCACGCGCACGGTCGACAACCTCGCCTGAGGCCGGCGTCATCAGGCGTCGGCGAGCTCGCGGGAGTCCACGTCGATCGGGTCGCCCTCTTCTGTCGACCCGTCGCGACCGGCGTCAGCATCGGCAGCCTTTCTCGCATGTCGACGAACCAGCACCCGGATCAGCAGGAAGCCGACGTCGGCAGCGAGCAGCAGCACGATCACGATGAGCAGGATCTGCCGATGGCGCGTCGACGACGTCGAGGTGATGGTGGGGCCACCGCCAGAGGCCGTCACGCTCCACGTCACGCTGCCGAACGACGGCGCCGGGACCACGGCGGAGACCGTCTGGTGCCACGTCTGCCCGGGAGCGATGAGACCGGGAACGGCGAGGTCGAGCGCCGCCAGGTTGTCGTCGGATCTGCTGCCCGCTGATCCATAGAGCTGGATCTTGCCGAGTGGCACGTTCGAGTGGTTCTTCACGGACACGGTCACGTCGTATCGGGTAGGGCCTCCGAGGCCCGAGCGCAACGTCTCCAACACCCCGCGCGGGTGCGGGTGGGCCTCGATGCTCAAGTCGATCGGGTTGCCGAGCGTGGGCGAGTCGACAACGGGACTGACGGGTTGGCCGGTGATGACGATCGGTGTGACCGCGCTCTCCTCGTTGCCGCGCGTTGACACGCGGATCACGCACGGGCAGTCGGCGGGCGGGGTGCCGACGGGGATCTGCGCAAGCGTCGGCGTGCCGTCGGTGTTGAGTCGTCGGCCTTCGCTCTCGGTCATGTTGCAGTCGGTGGAACCTCGCCGCGCCTCGTTGCCGCACACCGAGATCGTCACGTACGTCGTCGTGAACCCGTTGAGCGTGAGGATGATGTGATCGCCGGGATCGACCGTCGTGCGGTTCAGGCTCACGGTGGGTCCTGTCGTCGACGTGTCGGCGCGCGCAATCCCACCGAAGCCCACGGCAACGAGGAGGGCGGCGAGCGGGGCGAGCGCAACCGAGCGACGGGCGAAGGTCATTGGTGCTGCGGCTCGCGGTACGGCAGCGATTCGAAGTCGTGACTCGCCTCGATCGCTGCCTCCTCGGCCCGCCGGCGTCGGGTCAGGGCGCGGCGAGCGAGCAACCCGAAGATGACGGCGATGAGCACGATCAGCACGCTCACCGGCGGGGCGAACGTGACGTCGGTGCCCGTGCCCGCATCTCCCGTCGTCGTGCCATCGTTGGCGGTCGGCTTGAAGTGCACCTTGGTCGAGTCGACGAACAAGGCCGGTACATTTTTCAGGTCAGCGGTCAGCGACGCCTTCTGGCCAGGCAGCAGCTCGGCGATCGCGGGCAATATGACCGTGCTGTCGCCGAGGCCGAACGGGCCGCCGACGGAGACGGTCGGCGTGCCACCGAGGCGGACGTTGCCACGGTTCACGACGTCGAAGGTGACCTTGGCGGAACCGCCCACCGGGTTCAGCGCCTGGCTGTAGTCGGTCTGCACGTTGGTGACCGCGATGTCGGGCGTCAGTGGCCCGTTCACGCGGATGTACATCCGTGTGCCAGTGCGGCGGTCGAGGTTGACGATCTGACCGGAGGCATCTGTGCTCGCGGTCGAGTTGGACGCGAGGATCGCGCCGGCGTGGTCGCCGGGTGCCGCGTCCGCCGGCACCGTGATGGTGATCGGGAAGGTGACCTGCTTCTTCGGCGGAACGGTGACGTTCTCGAGGGGAAGCTTCACCCAGGTGCCGGCATCGACGGGCACCTGATCGCCAGGCAGAAGGTCGAACTGCCCCTGCGCGTTGTTGAAGGCATCGGTGGAATAAACGCGAAACGTCAGCTCAACGTTGCCGAAGTTGTACAGCGTGACCGAGTCGGTCGCGCTGCCACCCGGATCGAGCGTATACGACAGTTCCGGGCGGTTGCCGGCCTGGTCGGGGTCAGCGGACCCTGCCGGCGCAAGGGCCCAGCTCTCCACGAACTCGTCACCCGTCGTGTCGACGCCGGCCTGGCCGTTGTCGTTCGCGTCGGACGCAGCCGGCGGCGCCGCTGTCGTGGGTGGTGTCGTCGGTGGTGTCGTCGCAGCAGCGCCGTGCGCCGACATGACGACGAAGGAGGCGGCGATGATAGCCAGCCCATTGCGGAACGATCGGCGGAGTGTCATGGAGCGGGTTCGCTTTCGGGTGAGGAAACGCCGCAGGTGGTATGGGCCAACCGGAAGCTGGCCCATACCACCGAAGCGGTCATCTGAGTTGTGGAAGGTGTGACGTGCTCAGGCGGCCGTGAAGGTCAGCGTCGAGGTGTAGTGGCCGTTGGCCGCTGTCACCGGGATGAGGAGCTTCAACCGGGCATCCATGGTCGCGATGCCCAGGCCCTTGCCGGCTGCAGCCGACGAGAGCGTGTGCGGCGTGGCCAGGCCGGTGGCCGTGGTCGGCAGGACCGTGGCGCCGGGCAGGACCGTCTGGTCGTACCCGGCCGAGGTGGCGGCCGAGTCGCTGGTGACCTGCGGCGTCCAACCGAGGTAGTTGCCGCTGAACGAATCGATGCCATCGCTGAAGGCGCTGGCATTGCCGTTCACGGTCCAACCCGAGTCGGTGTCACGGGTGTCGAGCACGGTGACCTGGTTGATGCGACCCGAAGCCGCGTAGTACTGACCGGCCAGGGTGCCGCTGGTGACCAACGAAGCCGTGCCGAGGTCGATGCCACAGTGAGTCGGGTAGGTGACCGGCTGCGGATCCGGGTAGTTCGGGAACTGCGGATCGGGCGTGCCACCGAGCGTCAGCGTCGGGGCGGTGCCGACCTGGTCGGCCGAAGCCGTCGCGGGGGGCAGGATGCCGAAGCCGGGCGAAGCCGGCTCAGCCGGCAGGGCGCCGTAGACGCCACAACGCTGGGTCAGCACAAGGGCGCCGACCGGGCGAGTGACCGTGATGTCCTGGATGATCAGCGAGCTCGGGTTCGAGATCGCCTGGATCGACGTGGACGGCAGGCCGGTCTGGAGCGGATCGGTGTATGTCGCCGTGATGACGACGTCGTACGTACCGGCCGGGAGCGTGGCGGTGTAGCTGGTCGTCGCCGTGGTGAACGGCGAACCGGCGACCGGGGTGCCCGACTGGGAGATCGCAACCGAGTAGCCGGAGGGAGCCGGGCCCGTGGCCGGAGCGGTCCACGTCACCGAAAAGCCACCGACAGCGGACGACGCGTGGACGCCGGTGGGTGCCGGGTTCGCACCCGGGGCGACCGTCGGGCTGACCTGCGGGGCGGACGGGGCACTGTTGCCGGCGCTGTTGTGCGCCACCACGGTGACGGAGTACGCCTTGCCGTTGACGATGCCGTCGGCGGCGGCCAGCGTGAACGCGCCCGCCGTCGTGACGGTCTTCGTCACCGTCGTGCCGGCGGTCGTCGGAACGGCCGTGATCACGTACTGGTCCTGAGCCGGAGTCGAGGCGGCGTCGGTGAATGAACCCGACAGCGTCTGGTTGCCGACGGTGAACGTGCTGCTGACCACCGGAGCATCCGGAGTCCAGCCGGTCGTGTAGTTGAAGCCGGTGCCAGTGACGCTGCTGATCGTGATGGGAGTCTCCCAGTAGTGACCGGCATCGATGGTCTGGCCGTTGTAGCAGGCGAGACCGACCTTGTACTGACCGGCGACCAGCGTCGAGTCACCGACCTGGCTCGCAAACGAGCCAGTCAGCGAGTCGACCAGGCCGTCGGACGGCGGGTTGGTGATGATGACGGAGCCGGTCGGATCGTAGAAGGGCTCGACGAACGCGCCGGCCCCGGTCGGACCGCTGGCCGTGTAGCTCAGGGTCGTCGCATCAGCGTTGCGGGAGATGAAATAGGGCTGCACGTGGTAGCCCGCACCGCCGCCGCCGGTGCAGTTCGCCGTTCCGGAGGAGGGGGCGGGTGCGAGGCCGACGTTGAGGTTCGCGGACGTGCCGGTTGCCGGGGTGAGGGTTGCCCCACCGGCTGGTGCGGCAAAGGCGGGGAGACCGCCGCCGATTGAGAAGGCCACCGCAGTGGAGGCGGCGAACGCCGCCCCCACCAGGGCAACCCGAGAGAGCTTTCGGGTCATGTTGAGACTGTCCTTTCAGAGGTTTGTGGAGAAGTGGTTGAGATGGTTGTTGTGGACGATCACGTGGGCCCGGTGACCCAGTCGGCGGTGTGCGCCTTCGAGCCGCACTCGTTGGCGACGGTGATCGAGGTGAAGCCGAACTTGTGGACGATGGTCTGAGCGTCGCTCTGGCAGATCAATGCGGTGCCGCCGTTGAGGGTCGCGTCGTCGATGAACATCTCGCGGGTTGCCTTGCTCAGGTTCACGTTGGTCGGGTTGGCGACCGCCGTCGGGAGGATGATCCACACGTTGCGGCCGAAGGTCGACGCGTCGTAGAACGACGACACCGCAGTCAGGTTCGGCGCCGTGCCCGTGACGGGGAAGCCGAGGTTGGCACCGCCGCCGGCCCAGTTGTCACCGTTGATGGCGCCGATCTTGACGTCCGCCGGCGGGGCGCCGAGGGCGATGTTGTTGCTCTTGGCGATGAACGACGCTGCCGAGAATGGCACGACGAACTCGACGTTGGCGAGCGACGGGGTGGCCGTGGCGACGGCCGTGGCACGGGTCTTCAGAGCCGTGCCATCGTTCTCCTCGAGGCGACCGGTGCCGCACAGCGAGGCTGCGGTTGCACCCTGTGTATCTGTGAAGTTCGCCTGCGAGGCAGCACCGTTGCCGTTGAAGAACTTCCAAGTGCCCGAGCCGCTCTGCAGGGCGCACGGGATGAAGTTCACACCGACACCGAGATCGACCGACGCCGTGCCGGCGCTCGTGTAGAGCGTGTGCAGCTGAGCGGCGCTCAGCGTGTCGACGGTGGTGCCGCCATCGGGACGGTAGAAGGCGAAGCTGACCGCGTCACGGGCGAACGGGACGTACGTGGCACCGTGGTTCGCCGTGTCGGCGCCGGGGCCCGACGACGACCGGGCGAAGTCGATCTGGCCACCGAGCTGGGTGAGCGTCGAGGCGCACGAGTGCAGGACGTTGCTCGAGTCGGTGTAGCTCGCACCGGTCCAGCCGACACCGTTGAAGGCATCGGAGAGGGCGTGGAAGCCGGCACCCGAGCCGTTGGGGCGGGTGAACAGCGGGCCGTTGTTCTTGGTATTGATGCACATCGAGGCCACACCGGACGGTGGGATGGCGTCGAACGAGATCTCCTGCTGGGAGCCGTTCGCGACGCTGGAGTGCAGCGGTGTGTAGTACTGGCCGTTGGTCGTGCCGGCGAAGGCGTTCATGACGTCTTGGATGGTGTCGGAGCCGACACCGACGAGGGCGCTCGGCTGCTTCGGATCAGCATTGGCGGGGCCATTGCTGGTCGTGGCAAAGGCGGCGCCCAGAGCGGCGACGGCGATGACGCCGGCCCCCAGGCGCTTCTTGTTGCGTGCGGAAATCATGGTGTGTTGAGTGTCCCTTCGATCGAACGTGCGTCCCGGCGACGGCCAGGACGGGAGGATGATGACAGGGCAACCTGTCGTCCACATGGAGACGAGATGAACGCTGGGCGTGATCGCCAACTGTTCACTCAAGCGTCGCCGGGGCCGTGCCGATAAGGCCGGAACTTGCGTTCCGACCAGGGGCTTTTCGGTCGACGCACGGTCCGCAGGCGTCAGCCGAACCGACCGTTCACGTAGTCGTTCGTGCGCGGATCCTGGGGCGAACCGAACATCGCGTCCGTCGGTCCGTGCTCGACGATGACGCCAGGCGTTCCCTGCTCGGCGAGGAAGAACGCGCACTGATTGGAGACGCGCGCGGCCTGCTGCATGTTGTGCGTGACGATCACGATGGTGACCTCGTCGGCCAGCTGTGTGATCGTCTCCTCGATGCGTCGAGTCGACGTCGGGTCGAGCGCGGAGCAGGGCTCGTCCATCAGCAGCACGCGCGGTCTGATCGCGAGCGCACGGGCGATGCACAAGCGCTGCTGCTGGCCGCCCGACAGCCCACCGCCGGGCTGGCGCAGTCGGTCGCGGACCTCGAGCCACAGACCGGCCTTCATCAGGCACGTCTCGACAACGTCGTCCTTCGTGCTTTGGCTGGCCTTCGTTCCCGTGAGCCGGTAGCTGGCCAGCACGTTGTCGTAGATCGACATCGCCGGGAACGGGTTCGGCTTCTGGAAGACCATCCCGATCTCGCGCCGGGCGTCAGTGAGCTTGCGGTTCGAGTCGTAGATGTCGTGACCGTCGAGCAGGACTTCACCACCCATCGCTGCACCGGGGATCATCTCGTGCATTCGGTTGAGGATGCGCAGGAACGTCGACTTCCCGCAGCCGGACGGGCCGATCAGTGCGGTGACCTCCCCGGCCACCATGTGCAGGCTCACGCGGTCGAGCACGAGGCGCGAACCGAACCACGCGGAGATGTCGCGGGCGTCCAGGCCGGCCAGATCCGACCCGGCCGACGCGGACGTCGGCGCGGAGGAGGGGATCGCCGGATGGACGGCCGTCCCGCCGCGGACGATCGGGTTCGAGGCCACCGTCTCGGTGAACATGATCGGCGGTGGCAACAGGCTCGGCCCGAGGACGACTTTGGCATCTTCGGTCACGGACACGGGTGCGGTCACCTCATAGGACGCAGCAGGGGTCGGAGCGGCCGCCACGATGGGTGGCGCTCCGGGGGGCCGGAAGGGCGGAGGGACCACGATCGGCTCGGCGACACCTGCTGGAGCATCGACGGTCGGCTCGCCGGCGACGATCCGCTCTGCGGCACCGATCGGCGGTGACACGACGTCGGGGACGGCCGGGCTCGGCGAGGGCTCGCTCGCCGACACGGAGAGCTCGTGGCGCACTGCCCGACGGATGAGCTCGCGGAACTCGGCGAACCGCGATGGTGACACTCGCACACCGAAGTCCGGGATGTCGGGGACGACGAGGATGCACCACCCGGCGTCCGGTCCATCGAGCACGCGCTCGATGTCGTCGATCATCCACGACCACTCGATGCCGCCGTCCACGGCGTCGATGCGCGACGAGTCCACGGTGACGGTGGCGGGATGGAGATCGACGACGGTTGCGGTGCCGTCAGCCGGATCTCCGCTGACGAGCTGCACGACCGCAGCGTCCTTGAACGTGACGGCGCTGGTCGAGATCGACGAGTCGTCATTCTCTGGCCGGCGGGTGGTCGGGGGAGCAATCACGGAGCGATTCCCTTCTCGGCAACATCGGTCTCGGCAACAACGGTCTCGAATCGTTCGATCACGGGACGCGCGGTCACAGCAGGTTCGGCAGCACGCGGATTGCTTCACCGGAGGTGAAGAGGCCGACGAGGAGCAGCGGCGGGAGGAAGATCACCCACGCCTGGGCGTGGCCCCACCGATGCCAGGCCCACACGGCGGCCATGGACACGCCGATGAGCAGCTGCATCCAAAGCGCCAGGGCCCACAGGGTGCGGGTGTCACTTGCCATCGCCCGTTCCTGAGCGGGCAGTGCCGAGGCACTCACCACCGGCGCCGGTCCGACCACGGTTTGGCCATCGATGTCAGCGTCGACTCGCAGCACACCCGACGGCAAGAACGCTGAGCCGGCTGCCGTCACGAGCAACAGCCGAGCCGAACCGGCCGCTGGCGCAGGTGGTGCAACATCGCCCTCGTGCCGCACATCCAGCACGTGGTAGTTGAAGACGCCCTGGCCGGTGGTGACCTTGATGACTGCCCCTGCCTTCAGCTCGTCGATGTCGGAGAATGGTCCGCCGAAAGCGGCCTTTCGGCCGAAGATGATGCTCGAGCCGACCTGACCGGGCAATGAGGTGTCCCGACGATGCCCCGGCCCTTTGAACAGCGTGCTCGGCGATGTGCCCTGGCCGACGACTTCCTTCAGGCCGATGGACGGAATCTCCAGGTACGCAACCGGCACTCCGTCGGCAACCTCGCGACCCTCGGCGTCGGAGGGGCCGATCGGTACCGTGCCCTCCGCAAGGTTGGCACGGAACTGGGCGAAAGCTTTGCCCTGTGAGGAGCTGTGCTGCAGGGAGCTGATCACGACGAGTTGGAGCAACAGCGTGAGGCACACGATGAACAGCAACACCAGCGCTGCCCGGACCAACTCCAGAGATGGGGTCAGTGGTGGAACCTGACCGGCGGGCCGCATGTCGCGGTCGACACGTCGGCGACGCGGTCGGCGTCGAGGCATCGGTTCCGCCGATCGGCGAAGCGTGACAGCGGTCATCAGTGACCGGGTGGCCGGACTCGAACAGGCCTGGCGAGGAGGATCACGACGCGGCCGAACACGAGCAGCAGCACGGCCCATATGACGATCGGCAGCGGAGACGAGCCCGTGTTGGCCAGCCTCCCCGTCGCAGCGATGGTGGTCGAGGTGACCGGTGCTTGTGACGCCACGCGTGTCGTCGACGTGGTCCCGCTGGGAACCGTTGTCGTCGTCACCACTGTCGTGGTCGTCCCAGCGGGTGCCGTCGTGGTCGTCGATCCCGTCGTGGTGGACGTCGATGCAACGGTGGTTGTGGTCCCGACGTGCGTCGTCGTGGTCGGCTGCAGCGTCGTCGTCGGTGCGACCGTCGTGGTGGTCACGACGGTCGTCGGCGCCGGGGCGGACGTGTCGAGCGACCATTTGATGCCCGAGGGGTCACTGCCATCGGCTTCGACCTTGATGATGCTCTGCCAGAAGCTGACCGTCTGGTTGTTCAGCGTGCACGAGATCCCGACCTTGTACTGGCCGGCAGCGATGGCGCCCGGTGAGTACACGGCATACGAGACAGCCGGGATGCCGTCGATGAACCCGACCGGCTGCACAGCCGGAAGGAGGTTGAGCACGCCATCGCCGGCGGTCGTGTACTGCGGAGCGGCGAAGGCTCCGCCGGCGACGATCGGACCGCCGGCGTTGTAGGCCATCGTCGATGTGTCGACCGTGTCGGCGACGATGAAGGCGAAGAACCGGTAACCGGCGGCGCCGGTGCCGGGGCAGACGGCGCCGGACGGTGGGGCCATCAGGAAATCGGCCGAGCCGGCGATGTCCGTCGGTGCGCCTCCCGCGACGGGGGTGAGGGTGACGCTGCCCGACGAATCGAGCGCTTGCGCCGCGGACGGGCCCACGCCGAGGACGGCGGCGACGCTGATCATCAGCATCACGGCGGACCCGATGACGCCGACGCAGGCGACGTTGCGCGCCTGTCGTCGACGTCGGAAGTTGAGGTGGATCATAACGGCTCCTTCACGAGTTGCCGGTCGGCAAGATCTGGGTTGTTGGGCGAGGGACCGGGCGGGCCCAGACGCTGCGGCCGAATCGACCGGGAGCGTCGACGCCGGAGCGTGGACCATGCGACGACGAGGGCCACGACGACCGCCAGGAACACCACCAGTGTCGGCGTGCTCGAGCTGCGCGGTGGATCGTTCACGCTCGCTGGCTCGGTCGACAGACGCCACTTCAGATCAGCCGCCTTGGTGCTCGGGGCATCGACGATGATCTCGGTGTCCCAGTAGTCGGCCGGCTGGTTCGCGAGGGTGCAGGTCACCCCGATCCGGTAGGTGCCGCTCGGGACGCCGTATCCATCGAGGAAGCCGAACGACATCTGCGTGAACGGCAGGATCGCACCCCGGTGGCCGGGACCATCGTTGTGCATGAGCAGGACGTTCATGACCGGGTTCGAATCGATCCCGACCAGTGGGTTCCAACCCGCAGGCTCGGCGTGAGGCACGATGGGCGCGACCGGGTCATCCGCCGGATATGGGCCAACGGACGTGTACACGATCGTGTCGACCGCGACGTCTGCCGGCACCATGAAGGTCTGCACCCGCCATTGATCGTTGGTGCTGTCACCAGGACAGGTCGCGCCGGTCGGCGGCTCCAGGCTGAACACGGTGTTGCCGTCGCCATGCGTCAGGGCCTTGCCTTGTGCGTACCCGTCGACGATGGTTGCGGGGCCTGAGTGGATGAGGCCCGTCGGCGCTGACGGCGACGAGGTCGTCGTCGCTGCGGACGCTGCGGAGACGTACAGCCCGGATGCACCACCGCCGAGTATCAGTCCCACGAGTCCTGTCGCTGTGAGGCGGACGACGTTGCGGCGGATTCGGACGCGGTTCACGTTTGGGGCTCCATGTCGGTATCGGGATCCGGTCCAACACCCGAATCGGTGCCGGTAGGCGGCGGGGAGCCCCGGCGCGGGCGCTTGGTGATCTCCAGCGCACCGAGTGCCGAACCGATCGAGACGACGCCGAGCGCTGGTACCGCGTAGCGGTTGCGGGCCAGTTTCAGGATGGGTGTGATCACCGTCGGCGCCGTCGTCTCGGGTTCGTCCGCGGGATCGATGGTCGTCGCGGGCACTGTCGCCGGCACAGCGGTGATCGGCTCGCTGACGGCCGGCTCGGAGATCGCCGACTCCGAGCCCACGGTCGTGGTGTCGGTCGTCAGGACTGTCGTGGCGACGGTGGTCGCGGACGAGCTCGACGACCCTGATGGTCCACGGGTGCCCGACGATGAGCCCCCGTTGCCGGACGACGACGGGAACGTCGGCACGGGTGCTTCGGCTTGTACCGTGAATTCGGTGGCCGGTGGGGTCTCGGTGCTCACCGTGGTGGTGGTGGTGGTCGGTGCCGCGGTCGTCTCGGGCGTCGTCGTGCTCGTGGTGGTGGTGGTGGTGGATTCGTCGGGCTGAACCGGGGCAGTCATCGTGCGCACCGAGTTCGCGGCGGCTGTCGCCGCGGTCTCCAAGGAATCGGGCAGTGGCACGTAGCCGCGGGGCAGCTGTCCGTAGTCATCACCGGTCACCTGCCCGGCTCCGGCCGCGTAGTCGATGAACGAGGCGTAGTCGGCCCGAGCGCCATCGTCGAGCGAGAGTGGAGAGACGATGCCATAGCTGAGCGTCGTCAGCGGATATGCACCCGGAACGGCGTTCGACGGCGAGGGCTCGAGCATGGATGGCTCGGCGCCCGGCTTCATCGCGGAGACCCCGAGCGTCAGGCTTGCGTCGGTGGGAGCGACGAAGCTCCGACCCATGCCGTCGTCTCCAGCCTGGCTCAGGCTGGCCGTCTGCAGGCCGAACCTCGCGGCAGATGGTGTGTTGGTGAGCGCGAAGATGTCTCGCGCTCCTCGAGACTGCGGAGGATTCGTCTTCCAGACATCGCTGCTGTTGAGCGGCGAGGAGTTCTCGCTGATCTTGGCGCCGTCCGAAGCTGTTCGAGCCACCTGAGCGGCCGACTCCATGCTCTGCCGATACGGCATCCAATCCGTGCCGCACACCGTGGGCGGGAGCACGTTGCCGATTGCCTCGCCTTGGTAGCAGTACGAGTCGGCCTTCGGGAACGAGTTGGGCACAGGGTCGGCGAACGAGACTCCAGTCGGGTTGATCGAGGGGTTGGTCGAGTAGATCGGGTTCACGGTCATGCCCCACTCATCGGGTACGCCGTCGAGCCAGGCCTTCGCCTCGGGGTCCGCGAGGATCCAGTCCCACAGCTGCTGTGCCGCGTCGGAGTTGCCCTGAGGCAGCTGGAGTCCGCTTGCGGTGCGGCTGTCGCCGACGCCGAGCTCAGCGAACTCAGGGTTGAACTGCAAGAAGTCGGGATCGACGGTGAGATGGGTCGCGTTGTTCGTCAGCCGCGGTTGGGCAGGCACCTGGATGATGTTGATGGCCTGGCGATACGACTGGGTGAGCATCTTGGCCACCAGCCGAGGGGTCAGGTTGATGTGCGCGACGCGGATCCCACCCAGCTGAACCTCGTCGGCGTCGGCATCGAAGTGCGGCGAACGCTCGACGTTGAAGCCGATCGTCAGCCCGGAGAGCGTGACGGGCGCGTAGACGAGGGGTTTGGCCGGATCGGTGAGGTCCGACGAGATCGGCTGGGAGACGACGGCCATGCCCGGCGCTCCCTGCACGCCTGACAGCAGTTGCTGGCGTGCCGACGAATCGCTGATCGGCGCATACGCGAATGGTGTGAGCGCCGTGTTCGCGCAGAGCGTCGGCTGCCAATTGGCGATGGCATCGAGCGCCATCTCAGATCCTGAGATGCGCCGCGTGTTCGCCGCGAGCGGGCAACTCGAGTCGACCGAGTTGAAATCCAGTGGTATCGCAATCCGGTTCTGCCAAGCCGTGGGCGCCAATGGCGACGTGTACACGCCGTTGTGCACGGCGTCCGCCTCGAACGGCGTTCCCACGTTCTCGTCAGCCCCCATCGCACGCGGCACCGCGACGAGCCAGCACTTCGGGACCCTCTTCGTCCCGTCCGTCAAGGCCTGAGTCTTGCCACCGCATCCGAGACCGGAGGATTGCAGGCTGTTCAGCACTTGGAAGAGCTCGGCGCCCTTGCCGGTCGCGTCGGTTGCTCCGTAGCCGATCTCGTTGGTCGTGACGATGTTGAAGTACGGGTTCAGCCAGTAGTTGCTCGAGCCGGCACCCGGGATGAAGGTCGGATCGGTCGGCACGTCGATGACGGTTCCATCCACACCGCGGAACGGCATCCACACGCTCCGGGTTCTGGTGTCGAGGTAGCCGACGTCGGCGTCGAAGTTGTCCCATTGTGAGTTGGAGATCACGCGCGTCTGGGAGTAGCCGGGGTACCCGGACAGGCCGTACTGCCCTGTCAGGGCACCCTGCTCGCATTGCTCGGGCGACGGACCGGGGTTCTCCGGATGGGTGCCGTCGTCGTCACCCCAGCACTGCATGATCTGCACGAAGTTGCCCTGCACCGCAGGCGTCGACTGCGCGGCACCGGTCCACGTCACGGACACCGCCTGGTTGGTGAGGTGGGCGGTCTGGTTGACCGTGACCTTCAGGTTCGAGAACGCGCCTCGTCCACTCACGGTGACCGCTGAGTCAGTCAGCGGCAACGCAGTGTCGACGCCCTGGCTGCCGGCCACGTATGCGGTGGCTGCGTGAGCCTCCGTGAAGACCGCGGAGGTCAACAGCACGATGGCCAACGGGGCGCTCAGCCACGCCACGCGATGGAGCTTGGCCGGACGCAATGCGATCGAGACCGTCACGACGGCCGCTGTCCCGCGTAGTGACGCCAGGCGAGCGCAGGACCGAGGATGAGGCCCAGCGTCAACAGGATCACGACGAGTCGCAGGAGGAGTGACGAGCCCCACCCGGGCGGCGACTTCAGGGTCGTGGGCGTGACCTGGCCGACTGCCGCAGCGGCATTGTTCGCCTGGTTGACGACACCACCGACCACAGGTGCCTCGCTCGCCGCGCACGAACCGGTGTCCGCGTCGCAACCCTGCGCGGTCGCATCCACGACGGCGGGCGCACCGGTGGCCGGGTCGATCGCTCCGGACAGCGACGGGTCGGCAGCACCGACCACCGGCGTGTTCGACCCGGGAATGGTGTTCGTGACCGCGATGGTTCCCGTGGTCGCGCCTCCTGCCGACGATCCGATCCCACCGGCGACCGTGCTGGACGTCGACGCGCCGGAGCCCGACGATGCGCCACTGCCGCCCGTCGCTCCGCCCGTCGCACCACCAGCGGCAGCGCCCGCGGCGGCAGTGGTCGGTGTCGCGGCACCACCGGCAGCCGCGGGAGCAGTCGTCGCCGTCGGGTCGGCGCTCGCGGCAGGTGCCGTGGTCGCCGGCGCGGTGTTGCCCGGGGTCGTCGTGGCCGTCGTCGTCGCAGTCGGGGCGCCCTGGCCCGAGGCTGACGCTGAGACCGCGGTCGGCACGTTGGACATGCCACCCGTGCCCGTACCGCACTCGAGCGGACCCTGCTGATCGCACGCCTGCGGCTGCGGCGCCTGGTCCGCCAACAGGTTCGACCCGTCAGACGCGAACGTCGGGTTGTGGCACTGCGTGATGTCGATGTCCTGTGGCACCACGCCGGGGATCTTCAAGATCTGATCGAAGCTGGCCTGCACGAGGTTCACCGGCATCGGCGAATAGCCGAGCGATGCCGATTGCTGCTGGGCCTGGCACATCGCGTAGTACGAGAACGCGCCGAGGGTCTTGCCCTTCGCCTCGTTGAATTGACCGGCGACCACCGTCGGCAGGATCAGGTACGAGTACGAGGACAACGAGTAAGCGCGCGGATCGCTATCGGTGTACACGCCCGACAGGTCCTGGGTGAGGTACACGGAGGGATCGCTCGCGTCGGTGTTGATCTTCGCCGCGAGCAGCGACACGGCGACGTTCGATGGCGTCGGCTCGGTGTAGTAGCCCGCAGCGTTCAGCACCTTGGCCACCGGGAACTGGTTGCCGAGGGCGTAGGAGTAGTTGACGTACCCGATCGCGCCCTCGGCGAAGCCCTGGGCCACGTATCCGGCGACGCCGAGGTCGCCGGACTGCCCGATCATCCCCGAGATGGTCGGGTAGAAGGATGTGTAACCGCACTTGGGGGCACGGCCCGAGCTGTTGCAGTAGTCGGTCCAGATCTGTGGGTACTGGCTGATCATCCACAACGTGAACTGCGCGGTGGAGCCCGAACCGTCGGACCGTACGACGGGCACGATAGTGCGGGCCGGCATCGTCAGACCCGGGTTGTCGGCGACGATCGCGGGGTCGTTCCACATCGTGATCGCACCGGTGAATATCTTCGACACGTTCTCGCCCGACAAGCGCAGGTTCGTGACCCGCTTGCCGTTGATCTTGAGGTTGTACATGAAGGCCGTGCCGCCGGCGGTGATCGGCATGTAGGCGTAGCTGTTCGGCGCCGGGTTCTCGGGCTCCGAGCCGTCCTCGGGGTTGAACTGGAACGGGATGTCCGATGCCGCGAAGTCGACGGTGCCATTCAGGAAGTCCTTGCGGCCTGCGGTCGATCCACTTGGGTTGTAGTCGACGGTGATGCCGTACTGCGCGACGTTGACGCGCATCGCGTCGATGGCGTTGGCGGCCCACGACGACCCCTCGCCTGAGATGCGCTGGTAGCCGTCGGCGACAACCGGTGTTGGCGACAGCCCGGCGGCGAACCAGCCGATCAGCAGGGTGGCGACGACGAGCAACCGAATGCGCTTCATGAATGGCCTCCCGAACGAGCGAGCACGCGCCGAAGGTCGTCGGCAGAGCGACGCGCGGCGCGACGCGCCTGGCGCTTGGAGAGCTCACCGACCGGTCGGCCGCCGAGGATGCGAGCGAGGGTGAAGAGCAACAGGACGAGCACCATCAGCACGGCCGCTGCTGCGAAGCCGCGGGCGATCTGCGACGGCAGCGGGGACTTGACGAGGCTGAAGGCCGCCAGCGGCAACGTCACCATCGAGCCCTTGATCGGGTTCACGTTCATCGACGCGGTGAAGCCGGCGGTGAGGAGCACTGGTGCCGTCTCGCCGACACCGCGGGCGACGCCGAGGATCACCGACGTGGTCAGGCCGGAGCGCGCAGTCGGCAGCACCACGTGCCAGACGGTGCGCCACTGCGGCGCTCCGAGGGCTGCAGCGGCCTCGCGCATGTTGCCCGGCACGAGTCGCAGCACCACGTCGGCGGCGCGGATCATGATCGGGAGCATCACGATGCTGATGGCGAGCGCCGCGGCGAAGCCGGAGCGCTCGAAGCCGAGGATCAGGATCCACGTCGAGAAGATCAGCAGTCCGGCCAGGATCGACGGGAGCGCGGTCATCGCGGTCACGACCGTGCGGACCAGCCCGGCGACTCGCGTGCGCTTCTCATTGAGGTAGACAGCGCAGGCGACGCCGAGGGGCACGGTGATGGCGAGCGCGATTCCGGTGATGATCAGCGTGCCGACGGCCGCGTGGGCGATGCCGCCCTTGTCGACACCGTCGAGGGGGCCGGTCTTGCTGAGGTCGTCGGCATACGTGTTCGGCCGCCAGATCGCATTGCGACCGCGCCACAGCGTGAACGACACGACCGACACGAGCGCGCCGACCGCCACCACGGCCGCCGCCCCGAACAGCACCGTGAAGACCTTGTCGACGACGGCAGGCCGGTCGTCCGACATCGAGACCAGCACGGCATAGATCACCACGAAGATCACGAAGGCCACGACGACGAAACCCAGCGACCCCTCGAGCGGCGTCAGCCGGCCGAACAGGAGCATGGTCGTCGCGAGCGCGCTGCACGCGGCACCCGCCATCGTCATCACGTCGCGACGAGAGATGCGCGCGATCGGTCGCCGCTCGGCGGACACGCGGAGCTGGGCGTCGTCACGTTGCGGTAGGGACGTCCTCGGCGGAGGTGTCACCAGCGCGGCGATGGACGCGCTTGCGTCGGCCTCCGTGTCCGTCTCGAACGTGCGGTGATCGTCGAGGAGGGTCACGCTTCGCTCCCGGCGCCCGAGCGCGAACGGCTGATGAACCATGACGCCGTGAAGTTGATGACGAGGGTCAGCGCGAACAGCACCAGTCCGGCCGCGAACAGCGCGGACAGGCCGATGCCGGAGGTCTCGTTGTATCGGATCGCGATCAGGCTCGACACGGAGTTCGTGCCCGCCTCGAGCGCATGGAAGCTCACCTTGAAGCTCGGCGAGATGATCAGCACGACGGCGATGGTCTCGCCGAGCGCGCGCCCGAGACCCAGCATCGTGCCGCCGATGATGCCGCCGCGGCCGAACGGCAGAGCCACCACGCGGATCATGCCCCAGCGTGTCGAGCCGAGGGCGTAGGCGCCTTCGCGCTCGCCGGGCGGGACCTGCGAGAAGACCTGCCGCATGACGACGCAGGCGATGGGCATCACCATCATCGCCACGACGATCCCGGCGATGAAGGCGGACGCCGTGTACACGCTCGCGTTGGACAGCGGGTTGGTCGGATCGGCACCGGCGACCTTGAAGAAGGGGATCCACCCGAACCACGTGTTCAACCAGCGCGACAGCCCGATGATGTTGCCCTGCAAGAAGAACAGGCCCCACAACCCGTAGACGACGCTGGGAACGGCCGCCATCAGGTCGACCATCGCGATCAGCCACGAGCGCAACCACTTCGGTGCGACCTCGGTGATGAACAGCGCGGCGCCCAGCGAGATCGGCAGCGCCACAGAAACTGCGACGACGGCGATCAGCACCGTGCCGAGCATCACGGCGGCGATGCCGAAGCGACCACGATCGGGCTCCCACTCCGCCGTCGTGAGGAACGATGGGCCGGCCTTGACGAGCGCCTGCTTGGCCTCGATCGCGAGGAACACACCGACCGACACCATGATCGAGAGGACGGCGACGCCGCTGAGCGAGACGCCGCGGAAGAAGACGCGGTCGCCGACACCGCGCCGGCCATCGATCTCGCGCTGTGCCGCTGCGGGCCGCCCGTCCGCAGGGTCGGTCGTCGGGAGCGTCGTGACGCGCTGCTCCATCTCGATCACGCTCATCGGATCAGGCCAACCACGCCGCAAGGACGACAAGCGCGATGATCATCGCGAAGCTCAGCAGGAGCACGTCGGTGTGCCGGGCGTGTGCCCAGAACGACTGCCTCACGGGCGCGGGTGTCGGAGCGGCCGCGTACCCCGGCCATGGCTGCATGCCGTGGGCCACGCCGGGGAACCGCTCCTCGAGAACGGTGGCGAAGACCGTCGCGAACACGGTGGCAAATGCTTCTGCGTCGATCACGACGTTGGTCGTGTTCGGCTGACCGCGCCCTGCCCGCCAGGGCTCGTCAGCGTCCGTTTCGCCAACCCTCAAGTTCGTCACGTCGAAGATCGGCAGCACGATGGGCTCCGCGATCGGCGTCTCGACGGCCGGCTCGTCGGCCGTCGGCGGTAGCACGGCCATGACGACTTCGGTGATGGGGCGATCGTCAGGCACGGCCTCGACGGGCACTGCGCCGACGGGGCTCGGAATGACCCGCGCCGCGACGTCGATCTCGACCGGAACGTCCTCGAGCGAAACGGCTGCGACCACGTCCGTGAGCGGTGATGTGGCCGCCGTGGGCGGCACGAGTGCAGACGGCTGGCTTACCTTCGGCGGCTCGTCGATTACGGGCGCTGGAGCCGAGGGCCTCCTGCGCTTCGCCGCCTGTGCGACCATCACGTCTGCGGCGCGCTGCGCGGCAGCGATCCGCAGCGCCGCGTCCGCCTGCGCTTGTTGCAAAGCGGCGTCTAGCGCGCGGCGACGCTCCTCGACCAACGGCGCGAGGCGGTCGCGCAGCTGTGCCTGGGCCGCGGCATCATCGGTCAGCGCAGCACCCGACTCCGCCCCCGCGGCTTCCTTCAGGGCGGCGCGCAGCTGCATCGTCAACAGCGCGATCTCGGCTCGCGGCGGCAACGCGGAATCGTCGGTCGTCACGATCTCACTCAACACGTGGCACCTGTGGCGAATCGGCGTTGCTCGTGCCGTCTGCGCTGAGCGTCACCCGTTCGCGCGCCTCGGCGATGATCCGCGCCGCCTCTGCGTCCGCAGCGGCGCGGACGGAGGCGATCTTCGCCTCCGTGTCCGCCTCGAGCGCGGCCAGCTGCGCCGACGACGCCTCCAGTTCGGCCCGCAGCACATCACGAACGTGCGGCTCGGTCGAGGCGCTGCGTTCCCGCGCGACGAGCGCTCGCTGCTTCGCGTCGGCGATGGCCGCCTGCAGCCGGTGCCGCTCCGCCTCGACCTCGTCCACAACGCCGTCCGCCCAATGGCTCTCACCCACCGGCGGCCACACGGCCTCGCGCTCCTGGGCGTGGTCGTACAGCGGCATCGCGAGTGGTACGTCGGCGTCGTGGCCGTTCTTCGCGCTTCCGTTCAGCTGACCCACGATGGTGTCACCCGACCGATGCCGTCAGCGGCGCGAGCGCGGTGATCTGCTCGACCTCTTGGCGCCGCTGCGTGGTGTCCATGAGGCCCAGACCGTAAGTGTGGTGAGTGACTTCCACATGAACGCCGCACGTCCGGTCGGTAGCCACCCGATGAAAGACAGAAGAGACCGTCCGGTCGACCACGCTCTGCGGTGGGCGCGCCGAGGACCGTCGGATCCTCAAGGCGCAGGCGGGCTGGGCCACCGGAACGAACCGGAGCGGCCGTGCGGACCGTTGGCTATCCTCCCGCACATGGCCTTCAAGTTGCGTGCCATCACCGACACCCACGACGTGGGTGACGACGACGCCGAATGGCGCTACGTGTACGTCGACAAGTCGACCGGCAAGACCATGACGCTGCTTGCTCCGCTCTACCCCACCGACGATGTCGATGGTCTGATGACCCGCCAGCCGACCCGGCAGCACACGATGCGCGGCGGAGTGCTGCGCATCGTCACGACGTGGAGCCGCGGGTAGCGCACGGGCCGGCGAGCGTCAGCCGATCACGGCCATGACGGCGGCGACTGCCCCCATGATGCCTGCCATCGGGAGCGCCACTCGCAACGCGATCCATCCGAGTGAGTGCGTCTCGGGCTCCGACTGGCCACCTCGCACCCAGAACCGCCGGAACGCCTCGTCCGAGCCGCCGAGGGCCGGGGCCGGCACCGGGGCGTCCAACCGGATGACGAGTCCTCGCGGTTCGACCGGAGCGGTGATCCCCGACTCCGTGACGTCGACGACGTGTGCCTCGACCGCCTCGTCGTCGCGGCGATCCGCGATGACGGGGCCGCTCGAAGGCGTGTCATCACGTGGGTCGTCCAACGAAGCCGACAGGCTCGCCAACAGGTCGCTCAAGTTCGTCGCGTCAGCCCCTTCGAACGCACGGAGCATCGTCGTCGGGAGCAGGTCCGGCACGGTAGCGACTGGTCGTTGCTCGACGCGGGTTGTGATGGCCGGCGGTTCCACCGTTGGCGTCAGCGCCGGTGTTGGGGCGCCGGCCGGGATCGGCTCGGGCTCGACCGCCTCGACCTCTTCCAGCAGAGGTGCGCCACCCGAGATCTCGTCGGCGTGGATCTGCGCGATGTGGAGTCGCAGTGCGGACCGAGCACGCGCATCGTCGATCGCCGCACGGCTCTCCTGCGTCTCTGCCGACCACCAGTCGTCGAGCAGCGCGCCGAGCTGGCGCAGCGCCGCGACACCATCCGGTTCGTCCGGTTCGAATGCCTCATCGATGACGCGCGCCAACGCCTCGACGTCAGCGAGCGAGTGCACGACGGACATCCCCATCGCCGCGATCTCCTGACGCGGTGACATCATCGCTTCATCGATCGGGCGGGCGGCCGACGGCGCTGGCCGAACGACGGCGCGACGCGCGACGGTGGTGCGCCCATTCGTCGCGACAGCACGGCGAGCCGCGTTGACCATCGCGATCGCTTCGAGCTCGGTGTCGCGGGCGATCCGCGAAACGGTGGCGTCGGCGTCGGCTCGCTGGCTCAGGATGAGGCGTTGCGCGTCGAACATCCGCTGGGTCAAGCGCCCGTGGGCGGCGGCCAGGCACGGCATCTGACCGGTCTGGTTGCGCAGCGCGAAGACGGCGTTCTGCAAGGACGCGATGTACTGCGCCTGAGCACCCTGCAGCGTCTGCAGGAACACCTCGACCGCGCCCGAGCGCTCGGGGGGCGTGCGCTCGCCATCGAGTCGCGGCAAGGTGTCCATGAGCCCGCGACCGTAAGGGTGGCGGGTGTCCGACAGATGAACAGCGCACGTCCCGATGGTGGCCGAGCGATGAAAGCCAGGCATGGAAACGGCTGCTACCACAGCACGCGGTGGGCCGACCGCGTGGCGTTCGACGTCTCAAGGACGACGTGAAGAGCCGATCCTGCATCGCCGCGCAGCGCTCAGTCCACCCACAGGTCCGCGCGCATCCGCAGCGTCATACCTCTCGATGATGCTGAGGCGCGCTGTGCACTCGGTGCCAGTCGAGCTGTCGCCTCAGATCTCGAACGTGACCAGCACTGTGCCCGGTGTGCGGAGCCCAGACCGGTGTGTCCGGTGCGGTCGCACGTGTTCGACCGGCTCGTCCATCCATCGCTTCTCAGCGAATCAGACGACGAGGGGACGAGGGGTGGCTGGCAGGTGAACTGCTGTCGAACAGTTGGGAACTCGAGCCGACCGCTCACCGGAGATGAGCCACCATGCAGAGGTGAACGATCGCGATCTCGACCCGCTCGACGACAGCGTGGTCATGGTCGTCGCTGAATGGCTGATCGTGCAGCGTCGCATCCGCCGAAGCCGGAACGTCCCGGCGCTCCGCAATCCGAGCGTCGACCGGCCCTTGGTTCAATCAGCCGTCGAGGTGACGCACTGGTCGTGTTGGACGAGCCTCGACATGTGGTTCATGCCGATCTGATCATCGGGTCGTGGCCACCCGAAGTACCAGCCCTCGCCGCAGTCGCAGCCGTAGCCGTCGGAGGATCTCGGCCTGATCCTGCCGGGCTCGTCGCCGGCGACGCCGAGTGAACACGGAGTGAATCAGTGTCGAAGTCCCCAGTCCTGTCCTTGACGTCACGTGCAGACGCCTGCACGATGACGAGACCGATCGACGAATGGAGTGGCATGTCTCGTCGGATCATGTTTGCGTCTGTGGTGGTGCTCTGCTCGTTGGCAGCGTGCGGCGATCCTGATCAGATGACGACCGGCAGTGACGGTTCCGGACACCTCGCTGCGGGTGGTGCGATCGGTACGTCGACCGGTACGACCCTCTTGACACCCAGCTCGCAAGCGGCCTCGAGCCAGGCGGTGGTGACCACCCAGCCATCGCCCGCCGAGGTTGCTGCAAACGCGTCGCACTTCATCGCCAACGAGGGCAGATCTGCATTCGGATCACGGTTCGTCACATTCCTCACGCCCGGCTCGAGTGCCGTCGTGTTGGTCGTGCATCCCCTCGAACCTGGTGATGACGCCCTCGCGCAGCGAGCACTCGTCCGTGCCATGGCGAAGGGTGTGCCAGCCGGAGTCACCGTCTCCGTGTGCGAACAAGATGCCACCGCTGCGAGTCTCGAGCAGAAGACCAGCACCACGCAGGCGGACCGCGGCGGATGTGCAGCGACATCGAACTCGTAGCCGTCGGGCGAGTCGCGGTCGTGGATGGGACGAGCGGCGAGGGTCCCGGGCCGCGGTGGTTCCGCCGCGCGACCGACCGCGTGCCACGCGACGTGATGGTGTTCGCCGGATACCAGTTGGCCCTGGCGACCATCATCGTCCTCGCCGGCGCATCCTGCGGGTACTCGTTCACCGAACTGTCATCGGTGTTCCGCAAGAACGACGCGAGCTGGTTCCTGTCGATCGCTCAGCACGGATATCAGCCCCATGGCTCCCGCCCCTCGGCGATCGCCTTCTTCCCGCTGTACCCCGCGCTCGTTCGAGTCGCGATGTTCATCTTCCGCAAGGACGTCGTCGCCGCGTTCGCTGTCTCGGCCGTGGCCTCGGTCGTCGGCCACACGTGGTTCTATCGAGCGTTGCGGTCTCGGCCGGCGTTGCGGGACGGCGCACAGCTGTCGCTGCTCTTGTTCATCGTGTCGCCGGCCACCATCTACTTCTCGTTGCTCTACAGCGAGAGCCTCTTCCTGCTCTTGACTGCCGGGTTCCTGTACTTCCTGCTCAAGGATCGGGTCGGGGTGGCCTCGGTCTTCGCGGCGTTCGCAGCGCTGACGCGCCAGCCCGGGTTCTTGTGCATCGTTCCCCTCGCGTTGTGGGTTCTGACGGACACGGCCATGCCGTGGACGCGCCGCATGCGCAGACTCGGATGGACGGCCGTCGCGGCGAGTGGGTACGTCGCGTTCCTGGCGATCAACAGGATCGTGTATCACGATTGGTTTGCCTTCACCCGCGAGCTCCGCCGGTATTGGGGCAAGCATCCGGCGCCGCTGACGCAGACGATCCCCGACGCGATCCGGTTCATCCGACACCCCGACTGGTACCTCGGCTGGCCCATCCTGGCCGACCACTACTTCGTCCTCGCGGCGTTGCTCGTCCTCGTCTTGTGGCCGTTGCTGTGCCGGCAACGGTTCGAGCGGTGTCGATGGGTGTTGCTCGCTTGGGCGGGTGCGCAGTGGTTGCTCATCGCGTCCTCGAGCGCCGCTGCGCCGCTGTATGCCTGGATGTCGAGCACGCGCTACCTCATGCTGGTCCTGCCGCTCTACGTCGCCGTCACCGACCTGGTCAAGAACCGACGCACGATCGTGTTCTCGCTCGGCGCCGGCAGCCTCGTGCTCGCCGCGGCATCGCTGGACCGCTGGATCACCAAACGCTGGGTCGCTTAGTGCCGCGCGACAGACTCGAGCTCGACATCGTGGTGCCGGTGCACAACGAGGCACACGTCCTCGTCGCGAGTGTGCATGCCCTGCACTCGTACCTCCAGAATTGGCGGAGCTGGCAGATCACGATCGCGGAGAACGGCTCCACCGACGACACGTTGAAGGTTGCGCACCGACTTGCCGCGGAGCTACCCCACGTTCGCGTCATCGAGGTCGACGGTGCCGGACGAGGACTCGCGCTGCGGTCGGCGTGGACCAGCTCCGACGCATCGATCCTCGCCTACACAGACGTCGACCTGTCGACCGGCCTGGACGCACTGCACGAGCTCGTCGCAGCGGTGCGCGACGGGCGCGCGGACATCGCCATCGGCTGCCGTCTCGCGAGCGAATCGCGGATCGTCCGCGGCGTGAAGCGCGAGGTCATCTCTCGCTGCTACAACGCGCTGCTGCACCATGTGCTCGGCACGTCGTTCCGCGACGCCCAGTGCGGGTTCAAGGCGATCCGCGCCGATGTGGCCGCCGCTCTGCTCCCCGATGTGCAGGACAACGGGTGGTTCTTCGACACCGAATTGCTGGTGCTCGCCGCACGTCGAGGCCACCCGATCCACGAGGTTCCGGTCGATTGGGTCGATGACCCCGACTCACGAGTGCACATCGTTCGCACCGCCTGGCACGACCTGCGAGGCATCGCCCGCGTCCGCCGCCGCCACGGCCGCATCCACTGACCGATCCGCACCCACCGAACTTCTGGCGACGAACACGTGAACGCGATGACCCGTGAGCTCCAGCGTGCGACGATGACGGGGTGAAGGCGACGATCCGGTCTCTCGCCGTGGGGGTCCTCCTCATCAGCGTCGCGGCGTGTGGGAGTCGATCGACGGCCACACGGAGCGCGACCGCCGGGAGCGTCCCTGTCGGCCGACGACAACCGTGCCACAGACGACCGAGCTGCCAAGCACCACGACCCTCACGCTCGCGCCGCAGACCACCGCGCTGCCAGGCACCACGGCCCTGACGGTCGCGCCGGGGACGACCGCGGTCCCCGCGCTCACCGTGCCGCCGAACGATCCGATCGACCCGTCGAGGGTGTCGCTGCCCGGAGATGATGTCGTCCTCACCGGAGCGGCTGCCTGCTGGTGGCCCACCCGGAGCGGCTCGTCGTCGAACAGGCCACACACACCCTGCCCGAGCTCGATGCGATCTCCACGAGCATCGCCGTCGATCCGCCGTACTTCTCTGAGGTCGGCACCGGCTGGCTGGCGGTCGACATCCAACTCGCACCGGGTCTGGAGACATACGCTGACGAGCTCCTCGCCCGTTGGGGCGACGCGCTGCGGATCACGCTCGGCAGCCACACCTATCGGCCTGCGGGATGCGATGGTCCGGATGTCCGGTCTCCGGTGTGCCCGGACCTGATCGGGACCGATCCGGCAGACGCCGGCATCGCACTCCGCGTCGTACCCGATCAGTCCTCGATCCATCAGTGGGAGATGGGGAAGGGGCAGCTCGAGATCACCAACACCGGCTCGGCACCCTTCACGTTGGACAGCGGCTCGCCCGTCGTCGGAGTTCTCGTCGCTCCCGGCACCGACCACGTCATCGGCGACTTCGCGGGAGGCATCGCCGGCGTCGGCGGTGGACCCGTAGTCGCCCCCGGCGGTACCGGCTCGATCGATCTGATCTATGGAGCGAATCGCTGCGATGGCGGGCCTGGCAGTGCCGTGCCTCCTGGCGTGTACGGCCTCCGCGTCGCCTACACCGCAGAAGGGCCACCAGGAGGCCCGACCTACCTGTCGCCCGAAGTGCCCATCACCGTCACCGGTTGAGCGCGCGAGCTCTGATGACGCCTCGACGACACGCCGCGAGGCCAGCACACGCGACTTCGTTGGTTCCCGCTCCGATCTGCTCGTCGGAACTCCCGATGGTCGCCAACGGCTGACACGTACTCGGACCTCTACGTGGAGGTCGGCATCTTGAGCTTCATGCCGGCGTAGATCAGGTGCTCAGCCGAATCCCACCCGTTCGCCGCGACGATGGCCGACACGGTGGTTCCGACTTGGCCGGCGATCTTGCTGAGGCTGTCGCCGTCGACGACGACATAGAAGGCCGATGCTGCGCCGTCCTGCGCCTGCGGAAGTGTGGACGCGGTCGAGACGTCCGCCCCGAGCTTGGCGAGCACGTCGACGACGGCTTGGGACACGTATGCGGCGAGGATCTCCTCGCCTTCGGTGTTCGGGTGAAAGCCGTCCTTCGTGGAGCGCGTCGCGACGAACGCGCCCGTGCGGGGGTCACGGATCAATGGTGCGAACCCGCCGGAGATCCCCGAGAAGTACTTCCACGTGTCGACGAACACGACCGTTGGATGCTTTGCCACTTCGGCTTCTGCGACCTCGTTCTGGACCGAGAGGTGCGCGGTCAGGTCAGGATCCTGGGCATCGGGGACACCCACCCAGATGACCTGTCTGCCGCCTGCGGTGAGCAGATCGATCATCGCGTCGACACGCTTCGCGTACTCGGTCTTCCATTGGTCCGAGTCAACGGCCACGTTCGGCATGTCGTGGAACGATTGGCCGTCGTTTGCTCCGAACATCGCGACGACGACGCGCGCGCCAGCGCTCGGCATGGTCTGGGCAAGGTGCGCCGGCCAATCGAAGAAGTCGTTGCGGACGAGCCCGGACGACACCTTGTAGTCGGTGGTCAGCGTGGTCTCGCCGAGCGAGGACAAGGCCCGTTCGAGGAACGGCGACAGGCCGCCGGCGAAGCTGTCTCCGACGAGCAACAGCCCGGCCGGCGTCGATGCGGACGGTGCGACCACAGGACCGGGTGCCGCGCTCGATGGAGCGTCGCTCGACGGCGACGGATCGCCTGACGCTGGCAACGAGACGGTCGACGATCCCGATGTTCGGGCCGTGTCCGATGTCGATCTCGCTGCCACCACACCAGCGGCCGCGACGACCACCACGGTTGCGACGAGGAAGCGTCGCCTGAGGTAGGTCCGCCGCGACGGCCGCCGCCCCGAGCTGCGATCCGTCGGACCCCGGCGGACCGCCTGTCGATCGTGAGTCGTACGGTTCCTGGTCGCGATTTCCGGATCCTAGGTTGGACGTGTTCGCCGGCCATCGCGCGGCGCAGGAGCGGGCTACTCGAGAGCGAGCGCAGCGAGCGTGTCTGCGTAACGCTGCCGGGCAATCGCGAGCTCACGTTCGTGACGGACGATCCGTGCCGACAGGTTCTTCAGGAGCTCGATGCCCTTGTCGACACGAACGGTCAACAACAGGGAATCGTCGGCCGCGATCGGAACGAGCGCGACGCTCTTCACCGACGTGGTGGCCGTGGGGCGAGCGTTGGGCGCCTTGGTCGGTGCGCGCTTCGCAGTGGCCTTCTTCGCCGGCGGGGCAGGGGTTGAGGCATCGGCTGCAGCGGTCGTGGCGGCGGTCTTCTTCGTCGCAGGCTTGCCGGCGGTTGTCGGTGGTGGGGCGAGATCCAGGCGGCCGGGAAGCGACAACCCAAGTCGGCGGATCGCCTTGTACACCGTGGGATCGGAGACGCCGAGTTGCTCGGCGATCTGGACGACGGACTTGCCGCTCTTGAGGAGCTTGGCGATGTCGCGATCGTTCTGGGTGTTCGGGGTTCGAGGCATTGACCGAAATGATACGGACACGTCACAGCGGCGACCTCCGTTACGTTTGTCGTGCTTCGGATTGCGAGCGTGCGCGCTGCAGAAGACAATGGTTCGGGCCGATGCGTTCGCGCCGTCGCCGGCCTTCTCGAGGTACGACACGACGACGTACGGAGTCGCCGTCGGATCGTCGTCGGTGGCGGGATGGAACCCAGCGAACACCGACGAGTCGTACCAGGGCTTGCTCTCGGAGCCTTGGGCTGTGCCGGTCTTGCCGGCGAGGGAGATCGCACCCTTGATCGCGGCGCAATCCTTGAACGCGTTCTCTCCGGTGGTCGCGTGGTACCGCTGACTCGCCGCTCGCTGTCATGTCGGTGACGCGGCGGCGAGACTCCCTTCGGCGACGCCGGACCTATGGGCAGCCGATGTCGTGCAGCGCTGCGCACACCGGGCACATCCGCACGTAACCGCCGCCGGTGCTCCACGCCTTGGCTTGCGGCGAGCCACAGGATTGGCACGCCTCCGCCAGGGGCGTCACGTCGGTGTCACGCTCGTCATGATCGACAGTCCCCATGGATCGGAACGGTAGCCGACGCAGCATCGTCCGAAGACCGGCCCCTCACCGGGTGGTGATGACGGTCGGATCCGGGATCAGTGGCTTGCCGAGCGCGCCGAGGATCAGGTTCGAGTAGTCGCGTCTGGCCGAGCTGGTCTTCAGGTGCACGTAGCCATCGGAGGACGACAGCTCGCTCTCGATGGTGTTGCCGAGCGCCTCCCAGTCGACGACCGTGACGTTCGGATGCGACGCGGGGAGCGCCTTGATGAGCGCGTTGTCGACGTCGATCAACGACTTCGGCGCCTTCACCGTCAGGAAGTACACGTGCTGGTACGCCGCCACCATGTTCGCCAGCTGGTCGTACTCCGCCTGGGTCACCGTGCCGTTCGTACCCACCTGGATCACCACCGCGTTCGTGACGGTGTACTTGTCGAGATCGGCCCGGAGAACCTCGATCATGCCTCTGGCCTGTAGGCCCTCCCGGGCGTCGACGGTCACACCACGCGACGCAAGCTGCTGCGTCAACGCACCCTGCATCACGGACTCCCCGATGGCGAGGGTGTCGAGCACCGGCTTCTGCGGCACGGTCGATGCCGGGGTCGAGGTCGTGGTCGGCTCCGCTGGCACTGCCGACGGGGCGACGCTCGGCGCGGTCGATGCCAGCGGGCCCGTGGTGGCAGTGGTGTCGGCAGCGACCGTGGTCAGTGCCGTGAGGCTGCGGTGATCCGGCCTGCCCACGGAGACAGCGACGATGACGATCGCTGCAACGGCGACGACGCACGCGCAGGCGACGAGGACCCGAGCCCGCGAAGGGCGAACCGCGCTCATGGCCGGTCGGCGCGTTCTTCGATCCACGTCGGGCGCCGACTCGCGTCGGGCGTCGATCGCGTGATCGAGGGTCATCACGTAGGCGCGCAGTCGCCTCTCGACGTCGACGGTCATGTCGTCTCCTTCAACAGTCGCCGGAGCCTGTCCAAGCCCCGAGTTGCCCAGTTGCGAACGGTGCTGACCGGCACGTTCAACATCGACGCTGTCTCCGCGTACGACCAGCCGTAGCCGTGGATCAACACCACAGCGAGGCGATGCTCAGCCCGCATCGCGGCGAGCGCCGGCGCAAGTCCGGGCTCGAACGGCTGGTCCCCGAACGCTTCCTCGGCAGGGAGGTCGACCCGACGGTTCCAGCGCAGGTACCGGCGCGCCGACGACTGCCCGACGCGATACAGCAACCCGAGCGGGTTCGATGCCGCACACACCTCGTCACGGTGCTCCCACGCGTAGGCCATCGCGTCGTTGGCGACATCGTGACCGACGTCGACTCCGAACCGAGCCACCAAGGCCCGGCGCAGCTGCAGGTCCGCATCAACGGCGAACTGCTCGAACGATCCCGTGCCGTTCAATGAGTCCCGAACCATGCGCACACAAGATCACAGACCCCCGACTCGGGATGTTGATTCACCCACCCTCAGGAATCACCCGATCCAGCGATTGCGCCTGGTGCGGCCGCTGGGTCTCGAACCCAGAACAATGGACTCGAAGGGGCAGGTCCGCGTTCAGGCGGTCATGATCAAGTCAGCGGGCTTGCCCCACAGCTCGGCGTCATAGCGCCGGCACGCCACGACGCACGCTGCGTCATCGGGGCCGGCTGCGAAGCGGCGGAGCAGTCCGATGATGCTCTCGCACATCTCGGGATCTTGGTGTGCGAATGGCTCGTCGACGAAGAGCACTGAGGGCTGGGTGCAGAGGCTGCGCGCCAGCATCACCCGGTGGCACTCTCCGTATGAGGCCTCTCGGGGTGTGCGATGGAGAAGGTGTGTCAGCTTCAGGGTGTCGGTGACTTCGTCTGTCCATTCCGCCGCCGGCTTGGCTGACAGCTTGAGGCGGCTGGAGAGGAGGATGTTCTCTCCCATGGTCAGCCCCTCGACGAGCGTGATCGTCTGCGGCACCAACGCGTGAGGCGTGCGCTTCGAGGTGCTCGGAGGTCTCGTGATCAGGCCTCCGCTGAGCCGGTACAGGCCGGCGAGCATGCCGAGGACGACGGACTTTCCTGATCGGGCTGGCCCTGTGATGAGGCACACTTCGCCGCTTCGGACCGTGACATTGATCGGTCCGATCACCGTTGCAGCGATGAGTGCAGTTTGCGCTCCTTGCGCTTCTACGAGAACGGTCATTGTGGTCGGACCTTGTAGTGGTCGTCGGCCCACTGTGCTGAGATGAGGCGGTCGGGAATGCGTGCGGAGAAGTCGTTCGGCAACGGGATCCAGCCACCCGAGTCCACCCGGGCCAAGGTCGCTCCAACGCCGAGTCGCTCCGCCACGATCCGTCCCGCGCGCATCTCGATCATCCGATCGACTGCCGACAGGAAGAGCGGGTCATGCGTCGCAAAGATGCTGGTGATCCCCTTCGACGCTGCAACCCGCATTGCGACAAGCAGTGCAGCCGCCTCAGCGTCGTCCATCTGCGCGGACGGTTCGTCGGCGATGACCAACTCGGGGCCTCCGATGATCGCCATGAGGAAGGAGAGGCATTGTTGCTGTCCCAGCGAGAGCGAGTGCGGAGACAGGCCGCCTGTGCCGGCCAGCAGGGGCATCGACTCGATCTCTTCGGCGAAGGTGCGCGGCTCAGCTCCCCGAAGGCGAGCAGCCAGCGCGAGGTTCTCGGCGGTGGACAGCTCGAGGACGAGGTTGTCGGGAGCGTGTTGGAAGATGTAGGAGATCCGGTTGCGCAGGAAGCGGGAACGTTCTCGTCCTTCGAGTGCGAGCACCGGCACACCGAGTATCGAGACAGCTCCTGCGCTGGGAACCTCGGCGCCGGCCAGCAAGCGGAGCAGCGTCGACTTGCCCGATCCCGACGGTCCACGAAGAGCGACGAGGGTGCCTCGATCGATGGAGAGATCGACGCCTCTCAGCGCCATCGTCGGTCCCTCGGCCGTGGTGTAGATCTGCACGACGCCGCTGCATTCGACGGCCATCCCGGCTGCTGTCTCAGCCATCGTGCACCAGCTCTGCATCACCACGACTGCGGCCGAGGCGTGCCCGAGTCACTCCGGCGATCGCGATCAGTGCGGCAACGAGAACCGCGCCGGCAAGTTCCCACGGTGCTGCCACGAATGCCCTCTCGGCTGGCGGATCGAGGAACGGGCTCTGGTCGACGAACACCGGCAGGATCCGGTTGACGGCTTCTCCTGCTACCAGCGCTGTCACGAGCGTCAGCACCCCGCCGAACAACGCTTGCGTCGCCGTGATGAGAACGACGTTCGGCGTCCGGACACCGATCATTTGCAACAGGCGAACCTCGCGGAGGCTCCTCCGATGTCGTGACACGAGCCATGCCAGCATCGACAAGACTGCGGCGCCGAGCGCACCGATGCTGATGCGGCGGGCATCGCGGAGCGCCGTCTTCGTGGCGTCGACACCGTTGAGCGGTTCCGCAGATGCCAGGTCGATACGTGTGACTGAGAATCCGTCAGCGGTGAGCTGCTCGGCGGTCTGGACGTTCGAGGACGCAGACCAGAGCTGAGTGCCACCGGTGACGCCGGCCTTCAGCAGTGTGAACCTGTTGACGATCACCAATGATCGCTGACCGATGGTGTCCTCGCCGGGAAAGAATCGTGCGTGAGCGACGGTGTGCAAGTGCAGGGCGATGTTGCCGGTCTCCCCGGGAAGGGTCACCTGGAACCTGTCAGGCACATCACCCCCGACGACGATCGCTGCGAGCGGGTCGGATGGATCACTGATCTTGCCGAGCAGCTTCCTGAGCGAGTCGTCGCTGAACCCATCTCGCCAGTACGCCTGCGTGGCGAACGTGGTCGGGTCGACGCCGATCACGACGAGTGGCTCCTTGCCGATGGCGAGTGCCGACGACTCGGAGAGCTTCGTCACCACCGTGACCGGGATCGGCAGCTTGGCCAACGCAGTTTGCGTCGGCGAGTCATTCAGAACGTATGCGCTGGCAGCGCCGACCTGGATCGCCTGCCTCGTCTCAGCGGTCTGTGCAATCGCAGCGATGTTCGCCGAGACAACGTGCACGATCGCCAACGCAAGAGCAACACAGGCGATGACGGAACGGATCGATTGATCGCTGCCGAGCCTGCGCCACGCCAACCAGATGACGGACCAGGATCGATCGAGCAGGCGCCTCGTCGGCGTCGAGATCAGGATGCACACGAGGACCATCGACACCACCGCTGCGATGGCAACCGCAGCAAGGGACGCCACGTTGTCGCTGCCGAGCAGCGTGCGGTGCGCACGGCTCGTGTCGACACGCTGCCGGAACGTGTAGATCGAGAATCCGGTCGCAACGACCGCAGCGAACAAGCCTGCAGGAAGCAACCAGACTCTTCGCTGCTCACGTGGCCGAACGACGCCAATGGCGTCGATCAACGAGGCGGCAACGATCACGACGAACGGCACGACGAGCGCCACCAAGAGCCGATCGGACGATTGCACACCGGTGAGCCATGAGTGCGCCTCCTGCGGCAACTTCCATCGAGCCACGAACCAGCTGCCAAGGACACCGAGAAGGAATCCAGCCACGACCGGCGAAAGCAGTTCCAGCACACTCTTCAGCGCTATCCCAGGTACGCCGACGCCGTGCCGGACCAGTGTCCGTCTGCCCGACCGACCGACCTCGAGCCAAGCCGCTACGCAGATCGCCAAAGCGATCACAAGTGTCAGCAACGCGGCTGACGTGAACGGGCGAACCGCACCCTGCGCGGCCGTCTCCTGCTCGCGTGCGGTGGCCAGCGTGTTCGTCTGGTCCGAAGTCGGAGCGGGGCCGTCGCCGATCTCCGTGTCGATCTTGCCGTCCGGGTTCGCAGCATCCTTGCTGATCGACCGATACTTCGCCAACGTTCGACTCGCGACCGCGAGGTTCCAGTTGGTGGGCGAGGGCGGGTACTCCCACTCGACGGTGATCGTCGGACGTTGCAGCTTCGACTCGATCTGCAGGAGCGAGGCCTGATCGACGATCGCGAGCGGAGTCTCGTTGACCCCGTCGCTGCCGTAGATCTGCGGGTTCAACGAACACCAGAAGCTCGGCGCAACCCCCGAGGACAGATCTGACACCACGGCCGCAATCGGAAGCGCAACGGAGAGTCCGCCGTCGACCAACTGCACCGGAACCGGACGATCAACGCCCAACTGAGGGAGCACCATCTTCTGGACCAACAGCCCGCTCGAACCCGGAGAACGAGCCGGCACAACATGCGTCTCCGAACCCGTACGGCTGACGAGTTGGACCGGCACCTTCTTGCCAGTCGCCGGATCAACCAGATCAACAGTCCCACCAAAGATCGTCACCACCCGGCCACTCGCGGCGGCCCCAACCGCCGTATCCAACGCCGAGGTGATCTCCTCGAGGCCTCTGCGCGCCGGTTGCCCGCTGTCCGTTGGCGAACCCGGGACAGCGACCTCGCGAACGGTGCTGAGGCCAACACTGAACGGGCAGACGTCGAGATCTGCAGCCAGCGATGCATTGCCCGCTGCTTGACTGGACGACTGATCGAGGACGAGCGCCGGGCCACCGAGGGCGGCGACGACGACCAGCGGCAGGGCGATCCACTTCGAGCGGACGAGCCGTACCGGAGCTGACAGCCACGCCGTCAGCCCCGATCGTCTGGCCATCAGCGCCCCACCATGGCGCACCGCCGGCCACGAGCGTCGGGGCGAGTGGGCATCGGCCAAGAGTACGACAGCCGCGCCTGCATCCGTTCGGCCCGCGGACCGTCACGAGCTCATCCACTCGAACGACGCGACCATGTGCTCGCACGTGACGCACGGGTCCACGCAGGTTGCTGAAATGTCGCCACCAGACATTTCGGCGTGACATCGTCGCCGGTGCGCCCCCTGGGTCTCGAACCCAGAACCAATGGATTAAAAGGCAGCCCAGGCGAGGGACCGAGGGCACTGAGCAGCGGCTTTTCGAACTCCGAGGAACTCTCGACTCACCTCTGAACCACCGGCAATCAGCAATCGTCCCTGAACGTCCCCAAGCACCACCGTCATTGCGATCGCTCCACGCTCCGCATCTGGGTTCTGGAGTGCATTAAAACCGATCACCAGGGTTGACGGCCCTGGTTCGCTGAGTCGGCAACCCCCTAATCAATGCACCTACGACCCGCTATCGCGCAGGTTCGCACGCACCGTCATCTCCTCGATCCGACTTCGTCACGGGCAGGTGAGGTGGAGGGAACAATGTGCGGGACTCGAATCTCTGCGAGGGCGCAACAGATATCCGTCACCACCTGGGGACTTTACTGGAGTAGTCACCCCGAGACCACGGGTCGCGAGTGACCTCTACGGACCGCCCATTGACCGCCATTGCACGATGTGATTGGGAACGCTGCGGGAAGAGCAACTGCGGCCGTTACGCGAGACACGGCAACGGCATTGGGCCGGACGTTTTTGATTGGCCCGGCGCCTACCGGTATCGGGAGCTGGCGCAGAACCAGGTACTCGCCGCTACTTCTGCGCTGAGGTCCGCCGAACTCGGTTCCGCTCGAGGACGGCTACCGCTTGGGAACAGATGGTTGAACGTTTTACGCACGATCGTTGATTGCTGGCGAAGCCGCAGAAGGACCTGTCACGAGCGACCAGCCCACCTGGTTCGGAGCCCGTTTCCGCAGAGCAGTCTTGCCTGCCCGGCCTTACCTCTTGTCGGCCATCGAACGTCAAATCGACCTCCCGGGCGCCCGCCAGACCAGACCAGGTCGATGACGGAAGTCGGCTTGCGGCTGGCGCGATCGTCGGGGTGTCGATCACACAGGAATCATGAAGCTCGCCCCCTCGATTCGCGCAAGGTGGAGAGCGTCAGCCGCAGCCCGATGGCGTTGCCCCTTGGTTCACGTTCGACGCATTGCCCAGTGCGATCATCCGAGACTGCAGCGACACACGATTACTAGCGACCTCACACGGAGCCTGGTCGGCATCGATGGAAAACACAAACATCGATGCCGTCGAACTCAGCAGATCGGACGGGTTCGCAGAACCTGGGTAACGGACGGTGCTCTCGAAGCGGCCGTCTATGCACGACAGCTGCCCAGACACGGTGAAGGTCGTCCGGTCATAGTTGTCGAGTTCGATAGCAAGAAACAGATGGCGGTCGCCCTCCCCCGGCCGTGCCACACAGATGCCACCCACTTGTCCAGCCGCCCCAGGTGGATAATCGATAGCCCACTCATACGACGGAGGGTCGGGCCAGACACGGGACCTCAGCCATTGCAGCGGCGGCCAGACACCTGTCACCGCAGAGAGGATGGTCGCGGCAGCCAAGACTCCACCCCAAATACTTCGGTCCGCATCCGTCTCGACCAGGTCAATCCGTCGCCGCAAGGTGAAGGCATCGAGGATGTCACGGATGCGCTCCGATGGAGGGAAGTCAGCCACAGCGCCACCGCCGCAGCGCCGTCGCAATCGGGTCAGGCTGCGCGACCATCTGTCCTCGCTCCCGGCGCACCCGGGACGACGCGCAAGAGGGTCGCAAGGTGCTCGCCGGCCAACTCGGCGCCGTGGTACGCGCCGAGACCCTGTCGAGCGCACAGGACCGCAAACGCTGTCGAGAACGCGTCGGCGACCTCGGCACGAGCGAGCTCGAGCTCGAACTCGGCTCCCTTTTCGAAACCGTCGAGGTCATGCTCGCACCTCACAACCGCTTGATTCGCCTCGGTGACACGCTTGTTGGCACGGCTGCAAGCCGAGCGGAGGCGGGCCCGAACGAAGTAGCCGTCGTCTTTCGTCGAGTCAGCTCGATGGCCGTAGTAGGCAGCGACAACGGCAAGGAGATACGCCGAGGTCTGAATCGCGACGAAGCCGAGACCTGAAGCCATACGCGTCGACAACCCGAACCCGTGCAGCGCAGGATCTTGTTCACTGACGCTGGCACGCATGATCGCGATCAGCACCGTGAGCAACAGGAGAGCAGCACCAAGGACGACGTAGAAGACGCGCTCACCCTTTCTGCCCTCCTGACCGTCCGGTATCAAGTTGTGCCGCCAGAGCGCTTTCCCGACGATCGTGCCTCCGAGCATGATCAGCAAGCTGACGCAGATAGCAAGAACCTGCGCAGTGGACTTGCTCTCGGATGTATCGACGTTTTCGAACACGGTGCTGAGCACGACATAGTCCGCTGCGGCGGCGGCCACCGTGATGGGAGCGACCAGCCATCGACCGATCAACGCCTTGACGTGCGGAATGTTCGATCCCCCGAGGCCTGTGCCCTCGAACTCATCCACAGCTGCCTTCAAACGGTTCGCGAACCCGTCTCGGTGCTCGACGGCAGCTGTTCGCTCGACCTTGGCAACCTCGACAGCGGCACGTCTCCGTTCCGCACCCTGAATGCTCCAGCGTCGCACCGCTGCGTCGGCGGCGATCGCCAGCGATTCGAAGCGGTGGATCAGCGGATGCTCGACATCCGACACCCAACTGTCCACGGTGTCGTCCTGGATCCCTGGATTTGATGCTAATTCCCGAGCCCGCCCGAGGATCTCTGCGAGGCCCGGCACCGCGCCACCGGATGAACGGTTCGACCTTGCTTTTCGCTTTGCACGACCGGCCACGTTCACCTCGGTTTTCTCGCCACCCATGATCTGTAGTCACTATACGAATAGTGACGATACGATCGTCAAGAATTGGAGCGTTTTGTCGATATGCGTGAGGTTCTGGCGGGATGAGAAACGGGGAGCCACAAATCTGGCCAAATACCAGGTCGGGCGAAGGTTCCTCGGCGCGCCGACGGCTGCGGCGAGCGGTGATCGGCCTCACCTTGATGGCCAGTGCGGCATGCGCCGCAAGCTGCGGTTCGGACACAAGGAGCCCGCAGAGCCACATCGTTGTCCTCCTCGACATCTCCCAGTCGGTGCTTCGACACGATCCGCCGCAAGTCCAAGCCATGGCGGCATCGATCGAAGCGGTGGTCAAAGAGGCCGCCCAACGAGAGGATTTGGTTGAGTTCAGAACGGTCGGCGGCATCGACGGCAACCAGACGTTCGCAAGCTTCGATTTCAAGCCCGACGAGAGAACATCGGAGAGCGATGCAAGGCTCCGAATCTGGGTTCGAGCCCAGATCGACGCAGTTGCCGAGACCATGAAGTCGCTTCCGGCCGCGGCAGGCGGCGCCACCACCGACCTCCTTTCGCCAATCGAAGAGGCGGCCAGATTTCTGTCCGATCAACAAGGCGGCGGAAAATACCTCGTCGTCGTCTCAGACATGTCCCAGACCGGCGGCTCCTACGTCTTCAGCCCGACGATGGACTGCACGTTCGATGCGTCGGCAACCGAGGTTTCACCGCCCGACCTCTCCGGCGTCGAGGTCAGCGTCGTACAGCTCTACGACGGGGCATCGACCGGCCCGCTAGGCCGGGATTGCGTGACGAAGTGGTGGAAGGGGTTGTTCCAGCAGGCACGCGTGAAGCGGGTCAGGCAGTTCAACGACAGCGCAGTCAATGGATATTGACGAGATCCTGGGCGCACACGCAGCGCGAGTGTTCCGTCTTGACCGCGTCGCCATTGCCGAGGTCGCAGCCGGACTGGAATCCGACGGACGCAAGAGTTTCGAGAACCTGCTGAGCCGACTGTGCGACGAACGCAAGTCCCTCGCACTGATGCGACTCGACAGTCGCAAGACGGCACTCGAGCTCTCCGAAGGTCGACTGCAGAGCGAGTTCGAGACTGCAGCCACAGAGGTCAAGCGCCTCGAGGCCATCTCAGCCGAGCTTCTCCAACGAGCGGCGACAAGACGATCCACGGTGATGGTGTTCCCGCTGCTGATCATGCTCGCGATCAGCGTCGTTTTCGTTCGACTGAACACGTTCGAGCCTCGTTGGTGGTCGACGGCCGGATCGGCACTCGTCATCATCGTGGTCTTCTTCAGTTCGAACGTCGCAGTTCACTTCGCGTCAAACAACACCCTGATCGGACGGATCACAGCGGCCGTCGTCATCGCCGGCGAAGCGGGCCTGATCGTCGCTGACAGCTCCACGCTCGAGACCATCCCAACCAAGATTGGGGTAGGAGCGTGCGGTGTGCTCTCCGCCGTCGCCGGCGCTCTCCTGGGCGCAGACGGTGGAGGGCTGCTCACCGAATGGGCGCGACTGTTGGAAAGCCGTCGCACACGGAGGCAGTTGGACCGGATGCGGCCCAAACGAGACCGTCTCGACGTCGAAGTCGCAGTCGCCGTCAAAGCACTTACGGCGCTCGACGAAGACATCCAGAGAGCCGAACAGTTCTTCTCCGAACTCGGCCTCGGTCTCACATCGATCGTCCAACTGATCAACACGTAGGAGCCAAGAGATGACAAGACGACTGATGCTGCTGCTGTGCATCTTGACACTCGCTGGAATCGTTGCATCGTGCGACTCGAAGGGCACCTACACCGTCACCAATGACGATGTCAGAGAAGTTGGCGAAGCCATCGTTCTTCCGACGCTCCCAGCTGCCCTCCCCCGCCTGGACGGATTCGCATCGACGACGACCGTGCAAGTCACGCAAGCCCCGACATCAGAGCCCACCGTCGAGACCACGACAACAACGTCCTCCGTCTCTACGACGACAACAATTCCCGTGCCGCCGGACGAGTCCATCGTGTTTCCAGCGTCCGTGTTCGCACCAGACTCGGCGGACTTGAATCAGTCGGCGAAGACCGCATGCGCAGACACCGCGCACAAGCTGGCTCTTCTCGATGGCTACCTTCTCGTCCTGGGTCACGCCGACGTGCGCGCCACGAGCTTCCCAGGAGGCAATCAGCCGCTCAGCGAAGCACGCGCCAGCAACGTGTATCTGTGCATCACTCAAGTTCCTGGCGTAGATCTCTCCAGGGTCGCTCCCGCAGGGATCTATGGCCTCGGCACCAGCTGTCCGCTGGACCCAGATCCTGCGGCCGCGATCAATCGTCGTGTCGAGGTCTTTCTCTACACGAAGCTGTCGAGCGTTCCACCTGAAGGGACCTGCGTTGCGACCTCATGAAGGAGGCGTCCTGCAACGTGGCGACCACGATCGCCGCATGACGCGACAACAAGAACACGGCGAGAACCATCAACCGGCCCGAACCGGCAGGTGCGGTCGCAACGATTCACAGGCACTGACGCGCTACGGCCGCTCAATCCTTCAACGATGATCTCGTGGTTGCTGGAGGCGATGCCGACTCCCGGACGGCATACGTGATTGGGGCACGGCCGGGACCGAGATGTGTCGTGCTCGGACCCCGATTCTCGAGGATGCCTTCGGTGATCAGTTCGTGGATCGCCTTGCGCAGCGTCATCGGGCTCCCCCCGGCACGCTCGGCGAGATCTGACTGCGTGAATGTGCCCGACCACTTCGCTGCATACGACTTGATCACAACTTTCGAGACACTTGCAGCACGTACATCCACGCCCGACACAGAGCGCAAAGTCCGTCGGCCCCGTCCCGGACGCAGCAGCCCTGCGGCGCGTAACACGTCATCGCTCACGCCGATCTCTTGGAAGCTGGACGCTGGCACGTTGTTGTGCGCTGCCCACGCCTTGGCGCACCTGATGAAGGCATCCTCATACGTCCCTCGGTCACGCATGCGGCTCTCCTTCAGTTCGGAGATGGCCTTCAACCGCTCGATGGGCTCAGAAGCGCGTGCTACAGCCGCCTCGAGATTCGCCTGCGTTGCGGGATCGAACAGCTTCGAAGGGTCCTCGAGAAACAACAGGTACGAACGTACCGCTACCTCAGGGTCGGACAGATCGGACACGCCGCGAAGCTACCAAATTAGATGAGAAGGCTGATCACATGGCTTCAAATTAGGTGCGCCAATACCAGAGCCTCCGACGTAACCCGATTTGAAATGACGAAAGCGTACGACGAAGGCTCTGGCGAAATCGAGCTATTGCTACGACGACGGAAAAGGCGTCAAGAGATGTAGATCGAGTAGAGCCGGTTGTCCCAGCCCGAGACCATCGAGTTCGCCGACGCTCCCGCAGTTGTGGTTCCCGGATACGTCAGCCCAGCGGAATCCTGGAACGCTGCGCTGCACGCACCGACCGTGTACGACGATACGACGTTGGCGAAGCCGATCCCTGACAGGCCAATGAAGGTCAGGCGGTCAGTGAAACCAGCGGATGCACCGCCGTGGCTTGCGTTCTTGTAGAGCACCACCGACGACGAGCAGGCCAGGTTGGGCACCGGACCGGACCGTGCGGCCGACACAGTGGGAGCCATCGCCGCGATCATCTCGGCCGTCGTGTCATAGCAGACGCTTCCCGCGTTGCGGATCCAGCAAGCACCGGCACCCTCCCACGAGACGGAGAGATCGATCTTGCGTCCATGAAAGGTCGCTATCGACTCAGAGCTACTTCCTGCCGCTTCGGACCCGCTCGCCGGCACGGCAACTCCTGCGGCGACAGCAACACACACGAATAGACGCGAAAGACGTCCCATCTCAACCTCCCTGGTCGCCGGAGAACATATCAGGTATTGGATGCAACACAACAGTTCTATCTTCTACTTGGAACTCAATGATGGCACATGGAGTAGCAGCATCGAAGGTGCCAACCGGGCTGATCTTCCAGCCAGTGAGGCGGAAGGCGTCGAGTTCGTTCTGGACGATCGACGTCACTCGTGCGGGCGCGACACAGCCAGCCTCCTTGTCGAGCGCCTCGGCGACTGCGTCTTTGAAGTTGATGACTGCCGTCTCGCTGTCGTCGAGGCCGACAGTCAGATCAACGAGTCCCAGCTTGGCGCAGGTCTGATCGTCGCCTGGAAAGACTCCGGGCCGGCCTGACGGCAAGACACATCCGACGAGCGGGGGCGCAGGACCCCATTGCGGGCTCAGTGTCCGCCAAGCCGCGTCGCACAACGTCACAGCGTCGGAGCCGTCGGGTGCTGGAACGAGGATGGAGGAATCGAGGTCGGCCTGCTCGTAACAGACGACCTGCAAAGGTTCGCGAGCGGTCTCGTGCCTGCTGATTGCCCACGCCACACCACCTCCGACTCCGAGGACCGCGACGGCGAGTCCGCCGAACAGCCGGCGGCGGCGGCGATTTCCTTCAGGTACGACAGCGGTGATCCCGGCACGAACGCGGGCCAGCACGATTTCCGGGTGGGGACTTGGCTCGAAATGTGCGCGTTCCTCGGCGGCGATCCGGCGCAGGATCTCCATCGGATCGATGTCGCTCATGACTCACCGCCGATCGAATTAAGCGAGCCCGGATCCGGATCTGTCGCGGCGTAGATCGCACGAAACGTCGACGTCACCCGTTCGAACGTCGCTCGTGCATCGGCGGCGTCTATCTCGAGAATGCTCGCCAGGCTCTCGATGTCGAGATCATCCATGCACGTGATCAATCGAAGGACTTCTTGGTCCGGTAGCGACATGCTTTTGACGACCTCGATCACGTGGTCCGTGTCCGCCCATGCATGCCATTCCGTCATCTGACTTGCTGTACGACGAAGTGCAGCCACGACGGCGCCAGAATTACGTGCACGTAGAACGTCCTCGCCTGCGTTGCGAACGAGGACCCGGCGAGTCAGCGCAAAGAGCCAGGCCTTCCGATTGCGTTTCGGAGCCTCGGCTATGTGCCGTGCTGCCTCTAGCAACACGAGGTCTACCGTAGCTTCGACATCCACGGACGGATAGACAGCGCGCACATGGTCGTACAAGTCGCCTAAGTGCGCATAGACTAGATCTCCGAGCGCCTCGTTGGCGCGACGTGAATTCACGGTGCCATCACCAACACGCTAGGCGAGCAAAAGCTGACAACGGTCGGGGGCACACTGGACTTGCATCCATCCGACGAGGCGCAGATCTCCTCATTCCGCCATCGCATCGAACAACATGCCCCACCTATCGAGTGAAACCTCATGGCTAGCATTTTCGAGCGAGGCGGAGAAAGTCAGGCGGGCGACACGCCCGGACAAACTGCGTCCTTGGCTGCCAACTGCGCTTTCCGCGGCGTCGGCTTCGACGTCTGCACACACGCTCCACGACGCAGCCAGGATGGGAGCGCACTGGCACGCCATCGCGCGAACCCGCTGTCTCGCGGCTGGGACAGCGATCGACCGTTTGGAGCGGCGACCGCAGGCGGCGCCCCGAGGTGACCTGTCCCTAGACAGACGCTCACGCCGAGGCGATGCCGAGAACTCCGACGCACCAAGGAGTTACGACGTTTGCGAAATCAGCCTCGAGAGCGAGCCTTCTTGGCTGACCGCTTCCCGTACAAGATTGGGGCACGACCGCGGCCGGAATGATCCGGGCTCAAACCGAGCTTTTCGATCCTGCCTTCCGCCAGCAGTTCCTCGACCGCTTTGCGCAGAGTCATCGGGCTGCCGCCGGCGACGGACGCCAGATCGGCGAGCGTGAAAGTTTCCTGGAGCGAAGGAAGATGCGACTTGATCCCGTCCTTGCTGACCGCGGTGCTGGTACCAGATGGCCGACGTGTCCGACCGCGAGCGCCTTTGCGAGCAGACGGCAGCAGACCTGCGGCGGACAATGTTTCGTCACTGACGCCGAGCTGCCGGAAGCTGGAGACCGGAATGTTGTTCTCAACAGCCCAACTCTTCGCATGGCGGATGAATCCCTGCTCAAACGCGAGGCGATCGGGCTCCCTGGCACGGTCGAGTTCGGCGATCGCCTTGAGCTTCGCGATCGGATCCTTCGCGGCGACCACCGCCGCTTCGAGTTTCGCCACCCGTGCGGGGTCAACAAGCAATGCCGGGTCCTCCAACATGAAAAGATAGGAACGGACCGCAACTTCGGCGTCAAGTACATCACTCATCGGGAACAAGATATCAAGTTGCGCTAGAGACCTTGACGCACGCTGCGATCTCCTGTAACGAGTCGGTGGTCAACGGTCACGGCAGCTGACGGTACGGCGGGCACTGGGAGCGGCCATTTTGTAACAACCGACCCTTGCATATGTCACCCGGAGGTCCGAAAAGAGCGAGCGGGCCGATTAGACGCGAGCGCAGGCAGGCCTTTTCCGAGTCTGCTCGCCATTTCCGCACACCAAGGAGATCCTGCCCCGGTCGCCCGAATTCACGCGCGAGCTTCCTGACACCCCACCGCGACCGTCCTCGGAGACTTGCTCCCTTTGGATGAAATCAATCCTCGTGACATCCGTCCGGATCAATCTGCATCCGAGTTCAGCTCCGTAGTCATCTTGCAACGACACGGACCCGATACCAGTGTGCACGTGTGCCGCCAAGTGTATAGCCTGCAAGAGGACGGCATCAGTTGATATGAGAGGCGGGTGGCGTCAAATGTGCAAGTCGGTGGATAGCGCGTGTGCGGACAATCTGGCCCGAATCACCGCGTGCGCCGTGGCGCTCGCCGGCGTCCGGCAGGCAGAGTCAGGACAATCCATTCATCTCGAGGCAGAGCGGGCGGTGCGACCGGCTGAAGCCTGGGCATTGCGGGAACTTCTCGAAGCATGTCGCACAACGCTGCCGACGGGAGCCGGACGCAAGAAGACCGCCGAGCCGGTGGCAGTGACGGAGTGGATGTCCGAGCTCTCTGCGTATTCCGCCTCTGAGATCCGCCGCGGGTTCCGAACAATCGCGTCGAAGGCACCCGGGCTGCTCGGGCTGATTCGCCTCGTCGAGCCCGTTCCGCCGGCGCCAGCGATGCTGTCCCGCGCTTGATGCGAACCCCCACCGATCGCTTGTTGGTGACGACTATCTGAATCGTCGTGCGGCCCCGTCGAATCAACCAGTGTTCGCGGAGCCCGTCGTCGGCAAGTCCCGCAGAGCCCGACCGGTCAGCGCTGGCAGGCGAAGCGGACTACGTCAAAGAGCCCGCACGCATCGGTGACGAGGCCTCAACAAGCATCGGACAAACACGCCCAGGCGCACCGGTTGTCGGTCCATCGCCCATCTAGCGTCTGGCGTCGATCCACCAACTTCCCTCAGGGTTACCCTTGACGCGTACCGCCACCTGACCGGCAGGCTACCCGAATCCCTTGAGAAGGCGCGCTTGGCATGATGTACTAGTGGCGGGACTAGCGGGACAAAGGGGTATCGGGCATGGACTCTCAAGTCATTGAGGTAGCGATTGGAGTGGCTGTTGCGTTCTTTTTCGTCGCGCTGATCGCATCGGGAGTCGTCGAGTTGGGCGCGCGACTACTATCCAAACGAGCCAAGGACCTCGAGTCGTCGATCGGTGGATTGCTCGGCGGCATTGATGTGCTCGCCGAATTCAAGGAGACGTCCATCTACAAGGCGCTGCAAGTCGGCTCTGGCGGGGGCTCCCAGAATGACGCCCAGCCCTCGTACATGTCGGCACGGGCGTTCGCGGACGGAGCGATCGAAATGCTCTCGAAGGTGTCCGCCGACGTCACCGGCGATCAGGCGCAATTGACGGCAGCACTCAAGACGAGTCCGCTCGGCGGGCGGCTCGTTGCCATCGAGGCCGAGACACATGGTGACCTCATAGCGGCAAAAGCACAATTGGAAGCCTGGTTCGACGACACGATGCAGCGCTTGCAAGGTGCCTACACCCGCTGGGCGAAGCTGTGGTTGGCCGTCGCGGGCCTAGCTATCGCAGCAGGACTCAACGTGTCGGCAACCCAGGTCGCAAGCCGGCTGTGGAGTGACCCGGTGGTGCGCCAAGCGGTCGTATCGGCCGCGCAGACCTTAGGGTCAGACACCACAACGACCACCACGGATCCCGAAGCAACATCCGACTCGGAAGACAGCTCACCGTCATCCCAAGCGCCGACTGAAACGGGCAACTCGACTGACGAATCGGCGACGCGGACGTCGACGGCGGACACGTCAGGCGCGACGAGCGCAACAAGTCCCGACGTGCCAATCCCTACCGCAGCCAAGACGGCAACGGACTTGGCAGGCGTCGAGGGACAGATCGATCAGCTGAACGCGACCCGACTCCCGATCGGCTGGGGAAGCCACCCCCGAACCATCGGCGGCTGGAGCATCCTGGTGCTCGGATGGTTCGTCACAGCGTTCGCAGCGATGCTTGGCGCCCCGTTCTGGTTCGATCTGATCCGGCGACTGACATCAGTGGCAGGCGTGTCTGCCGACATACGTCCAGCACTCTCATCTCGCGACCCCCAAGCGGCGTCGGCAATCGTTGCACTGAGAGCCACCGCACCGGCAAGCACCCCCCAAGGAACACCCGACATCTTCGGCACCACATTCGTACCGACGGTTCCCCGCCCAAAAGCGCCATGAGCGACAGCGAACAGGTGCCCTCGAACGGGCAAGAGCCACAGCGCTCTAGCGACCCGATCCAGTTCCGCAATCTCCTATTCGCTGTCGAACTCGCCAGGGCACGACTTGATGCCATTGCTCGTCACATCAACAGCACTCCGCGACACGACGACCACGACCTGCTCCTCGAAGCTGCCGATCGTGTGCGCTCCGCACTCGACGTGGTCTCCCGGACGTTCGATTCCGACGACACTTCACACGAGCGGAACCAGGTCACACCAGAACGGCTACAAGCGATCCAGGACTCACTGATCGCACTCAGAGTCGTCCCGTTCGCGTACGGCTCGCTACAGCGCGCCGCACTGCGGCTCGACCATGCATTGTCCCATTCGCTCGACCAACTCGGAGCGGGCGCCCACCCAGACCTGACTCTCGCCAAGTGGCGCCCGATGATCACCTCGATCGCTGAACACGAAATGTCAGAAGTCGATCATCGAAGCAAGAACCGTGCCGCCGAACGGAACCTGCTCGCCTGGTCGGGGGGCGCGCTGCTGCTCTTGGTGACCTGCAGCATCGTCGTCAAGTGGCGACGGGGAAACCTGCACGGCTCCAACCTGCATCAAGGGCTGTTCATCGCTTACGTGGGTGTTCTTCTGAGCATCGGAATCGCCCTCGTACTGGCCGCGGCGTACCCGCCTGAAAGTCAACGCCGCATCGGGGAACGACCCTTCACCAAGCTTCGGCGCCTGCTGCCGTACCTGGTGTGGGTTCCAGCGCTGATCGTTTCGGGCATATGCATCGTTCAAGACAGCACGCCCCACCAGATCAACCTCGAGGCGATCAGCTTCCTTGCAGCGGCCGTGTGCCCTGTCATCGTTATCGTCAGCATCGCATTGAGCCGAATGTGGGGATCCGGAATCGTCGAAGACGATCCGACAGCGCCGACGATGACGGAAAGCGGAACCGAAACGGTTTCGAAGTTCCTGATCCGACTCCAGGCCACCGTCGCCGAACGTCTCTCCGCTGCCAAGTTGAGCGCACGGCGGTGGAGAACGGTCAATATTGCTGTCGGATCGGCATCAGCGTTGCTCGCTGGTGCGGCAGGCGTATCCGGCTTGAGCGACCTCCGAGGCGCACCACGAGCGATCATCGGTGTCATGGGTCTCGTCGGAGCGGGCCTCGCGGGGACCGCCACGTCGCTTGGAGCCGCCGGCAACTCGGAAGCAGCAGAGCGCAAGAGCATCGACTACGAAGCCTTGATCCTCGACATCGAGAATTTGCGGGCGAAGGCGCATTCAGCCGAAGAACTGAAGAATTACGTTGATCAGTTCGTCGCTCGGGCTCAGCGAATCAATGCCTCGAGCTCGTCTGGATCGAGCGGTTCGTCGTGATCCGAGGGCGACGCCACGGCGGCGCGGCCTGCCTGCGCGGCGATAATCACAGGCCGTCTCGCCAGCACGGCAGCAGGCCGAAATGGCCATCACCAGCCTCGGGATGTCGCTGACGCCGACGCTATCTGGCCGACGCCAACCCATGTACCAACGAGCACGGATCCTGGCTCAACGCTTCAGCCAGCCTCACAAGGGTTTGCAGCGACACCATCGTTTCGGCGCGTTCCACGCGACTGACGAACGTGCGATGCATGCCGGCACGCGAGGCGAGCTCCTCTTGAGACAAGCCCAGCTGTCCCCGATAGTCCCGGACTCGGGACGCGAACTCAACGGCGAGATCGCGATCACCACGCGGAACTCTCGCCTCGACCACCCGCCAAACATGCATTTCTGCATCCTAACCGTCTACAGCCTACTGGTATCAGCCAGGTCAATTCTCCGTCGAGATAGCACGCCGGGAGCGTTCGGTGGCTGCGACAACACTCCGGCCGAGACGAATCCGCAGTAGCGCACGATTGCGCGATGGCGCTGAAAGGGCACGGTCGAACTCGAGCGGTGCAGATGACGGGTCTGCCGAGGACGACACAATCGAGGGCTGGGACCAGGCACTGCATGAACCTCTTTAGCAGCCAGCAGCTCGAAATGGCCGCTACATACGATCTCCACCAGCTCGTCTCCCCACTATCGTGACGCATCGACGTTGCGAAGTGGCCCCAGAGCAGTCCCGGTGACGGTTGGCGCACAAAATCGTAGTTTCCTCGCACCTGGATGCAACATTCCGGCCCGGTCATGCGTCGTTGGTGTGTATGCGCATGGGGAGTGTTTCTGTCGTGACCAGTGAGGATGGTGATGTCGTTCAAGCCCTCTTTGCGTCGGAGCGAACGGCGATGCGACGACTGGCGTACGTGATCTGCGGTGATCTCGGCGAGGCAGACGACATCGTGCAAGATGCGTTCCTTCAGCTACACCGGCGTATCGCATCGGTCCAGCAGCCCGGTGCATATCTACGGACTGCTGTGATCAACGGATGCCGGTCGCGTCTCCGACGACGCTCAACAGAGCGTCGCTGGGTGGCACCTCGCCCCGACGTGAGCACCCAAGCACATGACGAGATCAGTGATGTCTTGGCCCGCCTCGGCGATCGCCAGCGCATCGCGCTCGTCATGCGCTACTACCTCGATTCCTCCGATGAAGAGATTGCCGAGACGTTGTCGGCGAGACCAGCCACCGTGCGATCCCTCCTGAGGCGGGGTCTGGGTCAGATGCGAAAGGAACTCGGCGAAAATGACGCGTGACCTGGAACGAGAACTTCGCGCCCACTTCGCGCACGTCGCCGGGCAAGTACCCGCAGACACGACAACCATGGATGAGCTGCGCGAACCGCCGCTCGCCGATGGGTCCGAACTGACGGTGTCGCGCTCGCAGGATGCCAACGAGGGGGCCCGGCCACGATTCCTTGTTTCAGCAGCGGCGAGCGTGCTGCTACTGGCAGGAGTCGTGGGCGTATGGCTCGTCCGACCCCAGAGCGCACAACACACTGGCGCCGGCGTACCGGCGCACAATGCGTTCCGGCCCATCCCTTCGACGGTGCCCGCTGGCTTCAAGCTCTCTGGTGTTTCGGATATCACCTACCAGGTCGTGCCCATGAGCGTCGCAACCGTGTATCGCGATCCGTCCCTTCCGCTCGGCTCGCCTGCAGTAATGGTGCTCGTCAGCCAAGACGCATCTCTGCCCGACGGTACCGCCGTCAACATCGACGGGCGACAGGCAGTCCAGAGTGAGCAAAACGGTGTCGAGGCGTTGTCGTGGAAGCTCGGATCGGGAGGAACGGTCCAGCTCACGGCGACGGGATTGACGCCGACTCAGGTTCTCGACGCCGCCCGCAGCCTCCGAACCTCGGGCGAGGCAGTGACCACCATCGGCCATCTGCCGGCCAAGTTCGTTCCGGTCGCCCATGTCAGGGCGTCCGCACCCAAGGAGATCGCCGCAGTGTCCTACGAGAACGGAAGCGGGCGCAGCTTCGGCGTCGTCGCTCGCATGTCCGATGCAGGTGATCTCGAGACCTACGCCGTGGCAACAGGCGGCACGTTCAGCCCCACGTCTGTCGCCGGCCACGGCGCCTACCTGGTCGTCGGACCCGCCAGCAACTACCGGCGGCTCGTGTGGGAGCAGGAGGGCAGCATCGTCGAAGTCAGCGGTATCGGCTTCTCAGATGCTCAGATCGCATCACTTGCCGACCGCGTGCGGGGTTCCGAAGCCTCCGAGTGGGCCGGACTGCTTTCTGCCAGCGGTCAGCGCGCCGAAACCGTCACCTCGCTGGTTCCCGGCGCCTGTGGAGGACCCGGCCTCGACGCCGTCGTCCTGGCCGTCAGCGCCAGTCAACCGAGCTCGCCGAATTGTGGCCACTGAGACATGACGCCCTCTAGCCGCAATTGCCTGTCACAGAATGGCTGCTATCATGGTCTTACATTAGGTACGAAGGACAGTCCTTCGTATCCGAATGTTTGGGAGGTTGGCAATGAACTTGTCAAGAGAGAGCCGGCGTGGGGGCCGGCCGAAGCTGATCTGGCGGGTGATGCCCGTCGCGGCAATCGCCGCAGCCGGAATCGGCGTCGGAGTTGGATCCGCTTCGGCATTCACGCCGGGGACGGGTTGCGGCACAGGAACAGGCAGTTCCGCCGGCATCAGCGCAGAGGCACACTTCGTGTCGCTGCCGTCGTGCGCCGGGTACATCCGGGTCGTGACGACTTGCCAGGCCTCGAGCGGCTCGTCGCAGGTGCAGTTCGGGCCGATCAGGACGTACCCGACGTCGTCGGCACACACGTGCGCATCGCCGTACAACGCGAATCTCGCCAGTTGGGGATGGCAGGTCAGCGGCACCCCCTGATGCGCGGAATTGCGATCATTGTCGCCGTTGGTTTCGTCGGGGCCCTCTCGGGGTGCTCCGGCGGAACTGCCGCGAAGAAGCTGGACATCCGGGCCGCCGCCGTCTCCGAGTTCGCCGGTGGTCTCACCGCCAACGGTCAGGTTGAACTCGAGAAGCGTCGGGCGAAGATCACCCAGGATGCGATCGCGGAATGCATGACCGCGAAGGGGTTCGACTATCAGCCGTTCTACGACGCCTACCTCACCAACAGCTCCGGTCAGGGAGCAGGCGTCGATTTCACATCCCTCGATTACGCGAAATCGCATGGCTTCGGCGTCGTCGACAACAGCGTCGCGCAACATTTCGACATTCCCACCGACCCGAACGACAAGCGGCTGCTGCAAGCGCCCGCAGCCGAACAGATCGCCTATTCGGCAGCCCTCGACGGGCCGACGTCCGACGGCTCGCTGACTTGCCGCGATCAGGGAGAAAAGGCCTTCCAGAAGGAAGCGGGCGTCGACTACGACCATCTCGGTGATCTGTATACCAGTGTCCAAGACGACCCGCAGGTCGTGTCCGCCGAGCAGGCATGGTCGCAATGCGCCAAGACGGCAGGGTTCTCAGCGACGTCACGTCATGCGCTCATCGACGAGTTCTCCGCCCGACTGAAACAGATCATCGGTTCAGGCCCGACCAACAATGTCGCTGCCGGCACCCTCGATGCGCTCCGATCTGACGAGATAGCTGCCGCCGTCGCGACGTTCCCGTGCTCACAGGCCTACGACAAGGTGTTCTTGCGTGTCTTTAGTTCCAGCGTGGGTCAGTGAGTGAGCCGACGGGGGTGGAGCCGTTGAAGGGGCAGACCAGGTTCGTTCGGAGGGAAGCTCGCCTGGTGCACCAGCGATGGGTTCGCTCGTCGGAGCCGATCCGAGCCCGCCAATGCCGCGTTCAACGACCGAGCGGCGCCCCTGACGAAGTTGTCACCCCCGACGATGAAGTCACCCCTGTCGAAGACGTCACCCCTGTCGAAGACGTCACCCATGTGGAAGACGTCACCCCTGCCGAAGACGTCACCGCCGTCGAAGACCTTGACGACCTTGATGAGCAGTTCGCCAAATTCGCGCGGAGCACGGACTCCTTCCTCCGGGCCTTCTTATGGCGACGTTCCGTACCGAGCTCAGATCTCGACGACGTCGCCCAAGCATGCTGGTTGCGTCTGTGGAGAGTGTCGCGCGCGCTCAACCGGGAGCATCCACCGCTCCGCTCGACCTTGAATCGGACTGCGCTCTGCTGGGTCGCCCTGTCCGAAGTCGACCACTATCGCGGCGGTCGACGTCGGCGACTCCCCACAGTGCTCATCGACGCAACATCAGATCAGTCGAACGTCGCCTCCACAGCGGACGTCGCATACCACGTTGATGTGATTTTGACGCGACTCCGCCCCGAGGACGCCGACGTGCTCCGACTCACCTACTGGGAAGACTTCGATACAGGCGAGATCGCTGTCGCGCTCGGGATCAGTGAAGTCGCCGTGAGGAAACGCCAAGAACGCGCACGGCGACGGTTCCGACGCAAATTCACGGGCGACCACCAATGAGCGCCATGAACTGCGCGCATCCGCCGAGATGCAAGCCCGGGTACGTGCCGCGCGACTGGACTGCCGCCGATCCGCACTGCGTGCGGCCAAGTGCAGCACGCATCGTTCACAAGACGGCTTCGTGGCTTGCACACGCCGATGTCCGCCTACGCCATTGCAGTCGTTGTACGCGGCAGATCGGCTCGACCGGAGCTCACCAGTCGGCGCACGTTCTCGGACCTCGATATGCGCTGCGAGTCGCCGAGCCGACAGCAGTGAGCCATGCGCGTGAGCCGGAACGGGCGAGTGGTCTTTGATGAGACGCAAGCGATTGGTGATTGCGGTCGGCCTGTTGCTCGTCGTCTGTGTTGCTGTTGCCTCTTGGCTCGTCGGCGCACGGGTCCAGTCGTCCAAGCAGGCAGCGTCGCGTGCAGCATCGCCAACTCCGTCTCTCGTGACAGCGACAGTCGAGTTCAGAGTCTTGGAGTCGACCGTGATTGCTCGCGGCGACGTATCAGCGGTCGTCTCGACGGACGTCAATGGCCCTCGGGCAGCCGACGGCGCGCCCGAGGTCGTGACGGCAGTTTTCGCCTCTGATGGCAGCTCGGTCGACGATGGTGACCGTCTGCTCGAGGTGTCTGGCCGCCCGGTCTTCGTGTTCGAAGGGTCGACACCTGCTTACCGGACGCTCCGACCTGGCGCTTCGGGCGCTGACGTCCGCCAGCTACAGGCGGGGCTTGTCGCCAGCGGATGCGAGGCCGGCGACTCAGGCACCTACGACACAGCAACCAAGACGTGCGTTGAGAAGATGTACGTCGATGGTGGCTACGACGTTCAACTCACATCGACAACCGAAACCGACGACTTGGCCAAGGCACAGTCAGATCTGACCGGCGCACAAGATGGTCTGGCATCGGCGCAAGCGACACTCGCTCGAGCGAGCAAGGCGGCGCCAGAGGCGGATGTCGAACGGGCGCAGCTGGAACTTGTCGATGCAACCCGCCGGCGAGATGAGTCCAAGGCCCGACTCGCGAAAGCTTCTGGATCTGCGAGGGCATCAAGCCAGGACGACCTCGACTCGGCCGAACTCGCCGTAAATCTTGCGCAGATCGCGCTCGACGAACTGTCGATCGCGCCGGACACCAGCGTCGAACAACTCGCCGTTGAACAAGCCGAGGCAAGCGTCAAAACAGCCACACAGGCGCTCTCTGCCCTGCAAGAAAGGTCTGGTCCAGTCGTCCCGCTCGGCGAGGTCGTTTTCGCACCGACATTGCCCGCACGATTCGACAGCACCGGCGTAGCGGTTGGCACGGATGTCCGACCAGTAGCGGGAGCGACGAGCACGAGCGGCCTCGGCGTCCTCACCTCGGGTGGATGGCATGTCACCGCTCTTGTGCCGGCTGCGGCACATGACCTCGTCGCCGTCGGAATGCCCGTCGATCTCGTAGAAGAGACCAGCGGTACATCGATCAACGGCACCGTGGCGACGATTGCGGAGCGACCCTCCGTGGCGGCCACCGCCGGCGCCGGCTTGACCTATCCCGTCATCATCGACGGGACCATCCCCGACGAATGGGTTGGCGAGAATCTTCGAGTGACGTTCTCCAAGGCAGCGACGAGGGACAAGGTGCTCGTCGTACCACTCTCAGCTGTGTCCTCTAGGCCCGACGGGCACCCCCAGGTTCGTGTCGATCGCGATGGACAGGTAGTGCCAGTACTCGTGCAACCCAGTGTTTCAGCGGACGGGTTCGTCTCCGTCATGCCTGAGCAGGCAGATGCGCTTACCGCGGGCGACCAAGTTGTCGTCGGCCCATGAGGACCCGCCTGGCGGCCATTGACGATTCAGCGTCACACGAAGCACACGACGACACCGTGAGGTCGCCGGTCGTCGAGATGATCGACGTCGGCAAGGTCTACGGAGGCGCAGCACCCTTCGCCGCTTTGCAATCTTGCGACCTGACAATAGATCGCGGCGAGTACCTCGCGGTCATGGGTCCTTCAGGGTCTGGAAAGTCAACGCTTCTCAACATGCTCGGATTACTCGACGTACCGACATCGGGCGAATACCTGCTCGACGGGACGGCGACGTCGTCAATGTCGGAGGCGCAAAGATGTGGGTTGCGAGCCCATCGCATCGGTTTCGTGTTCCAGGCGTTCCATCTCGTCAGCTACCGCACCGCCACAGAGAACGTCGAGACAGGTCTCTTGTATCAGCGAGTCAACCGGCGACGACGGCGCGAGCTTGCGATCGAGACGCTCGAACGGGTCGGACTCGGGCACAGACTGGGCTCGACGCCGACGCAGATGTCGGGTGGCGAATGCCAACGGGTCGCGATCGCCCGCGCCGTCGTGCGCCGGCCGGCCCTACTGCTATGCGATGAGCCGACGGGCAACCTCGACAGCCTTTCTGGTGGCCGGGTGCTCGAACTGCTCGACGGGCTGCACAACGACGGGTTGTCGATCGTCGTCATCACTCATGACCGCGGAGTTGGCGATCGCGCTCAACGCAAGATCGAGATACGCGACGGTCGCATCCATCCTTCATCGGGTGGTGATTGATCGGTGACCACACTGCGATCACGCATTGGCGTGTGGGACCTCGTCTTCGAAGCAGGTCTGGCGATCGTGCGCCGGCCGGGACGATCGTTGCTCACAGCACTCGGCACCATCGCCGGCGTCGGTGCCTTCGTGGCCACCACCGGGCTCGCATCAACTGCGCAGGCGCAAGTGGGCTCGAGCTTCGACCTGCTCAAGGCGACGCAAGTCACGATCACGGATCTTCAGGCCGACGGCACCGACCCGTTTCCCGCTGATGCCGAGCAGCGCCTCGACCGGCTCAACGGTGTCAACAGCGCTGGGATCACATGGACCGTCAACGCCGGCGACCTCGAGGTACGTGCCCTTCCTTCACTCGGCACATCACCGACCGGGATACCGGTGGTTGCAGCCAGCCCAGGAGCAGTGAACGCATCGGCTGCGACGATCGGCCAAGGCATCTCGTACAACGAGTTCCACGAGAAACGCGCCGAACATGTCGTTCTGCTTGGCGCGCAGGCGGCGGCCCAACTCGGAATCAGCACCGTCAACAGCGGTACAGCGATCTTCATCGGCGACACCACCTACAGCGTTCTCGGCATCATCACCGCCTCGGCCCGGACTCCGAATTGGATGTACTCCGTCGTCATACCGACTAGCGCAGCCAGCACTCTCAATGGGCAGCCGCCATCTGACTACGAGGTCCTCATCGACGTCCGTCCCGGAGCTGCAAATCTGATCGGCGACCAAGCTCCATTGGCGCTTCGCCCGCAACAGCCCGACAGGCTTCACGCCCAGGTACCGCCCGACCCACGGCAACTCCGCGAGCAGATCGAATCTGACGTCACGAGCCTCTTGTACGGCCTAGCGGGACTCGCGCTCCTCGTTGGAATGATCGGTATCGCCAACACCACGCTTGTTGCGGTGCTCGAGCGGCGAGCCGAAATCGGGGTGCGACGCGCACTTGGCGCACGCGGACGCCACATCGCCGCCCAGTTCCTCGCAGAGTCAGCTGCGCTCGGCACGATCGGTGGAGTAATCGGCACAAGTCTCGGAATCATCATCGTCAGCACGATCGCGACAGCGCGCAGTTGGACGACCACTCTCAACCCGTTGTACACGCTCCCGGCGCCTGCGGTCGGTCTCGCCGCTGGTTTGATCGCCGGGCTTCAACCGGCGTGGCGTGCGACACGAATCACACCGGCCACAGCACTTCGAGGTGAATGATCCAACGTCGACCACACGTGAGTCGTGACGTCATCATTCGACCGGTGCCCTTGACTCGTCGCAGCCCGAGCTCTCCTCGTCCAGAGCGTCGATGCTCAGAGAGCGCGCACAAAGGACATCTCACCGCATTCACAGCCGAGCAGCAGGTAGTCCTACGCCCAGTAGCAGCGCTCGCGACGGCGCCAACGCAAATCGATCGATCGTTGATCAGCCCGAGCGCGAGGCCCCTTTGGGTCGGATGGTCCCAATTGAGAACTCCATAACCGGCGTCAGCAGGCCCGATAGGCTGTCGCTAGGCGCCCGCACGCCGATAGTCATCCGTTGTTGATCACAGCGCTGTTGGAACAGCTTCCGCTTTGGGCACCAGCGCCCGAGGCCGCGCTCGTCGTACAGATCTCAGAAACCTGTGTTCCACCCGCCGTTGTCGGGCTGCTCGTCACGGATTCGTCACCGGCGGGTTCGTCACCGGCGACGTCGCGGTCGTCTGCTCCACGACGCTCGGCGTCGTGGAGCACTCGCGCGTCTGCGGTCACGTCAGCGGAGGGTGTGTTGTAGGTGCGCACACTTTCGTCGGTGGGCAGCGAGTGAGTGGGTTCTTGCACAGAAGTATTACCCGATGGGTGCACGCTCCGTCCCGTTGGTGGACGGTGCTGTCGATCGCGAAACTCCGGGTCGGGCAGGAGGCCTACCACCTGTCCGGCGTCGCCCAATCCCTCGATGCGTACTACACGGGTGCCGGCGAAGCTGATGGCGCCTGGGTCGGTGGCGGCGCCGCACGCCTCGGGCTCGAAGGCCTCGTCGAGGCCGATGATCTTCGTGCCGTGCTCGCAGGGCTGGCGCCGGGTCGTGGCGGGTTCACGCCGAATGGGACCGAGCCACGCTCGCACCCGCGGCGGGTGCCGGGCTTCGACCTGACATTCAAGGCTCCGAAGTCGGCGAGTGTGCTGTATGCGGTTTCGGATGATCCTCGGGTGCAGGGCGCGGTGATCGAGGCGGGCGAGCGGGCGATGCGCGCAGCGATCGGTTGGCTGGAACGTGAAGTGATCCAGGTGCAGCGCGGATCCCACAACCTGGCCTGGCTGGCGACGCAGGACAATCCGGCACAGGTTGGACCACGACGCCTCACGACGTCCGGTGTCGTCGCGGCATCGTTTCGGCATCGCACGTCACGGGCGAGCGACCCATTGCTCCACTGGCATGTCCTGATCGCGAACTTGGTCGAAGGCGCAGACGGCAAGTGGTCAGCATTCGCGCACCCAGATCTGTACCGCCATGTCCGTGCTGCCGGGGAGGTGTTCCAGGCCGTCTACCGCGACGAGCTCACCGAGTCGCTCGGTGTGGAGTGGCGACCGGGTCGGCATGTTCCGGAGATCGCCGGCATCCCCCAACGGTTGCTGGACAAGTTCTCCAAGCGGAGCCACGAGATCGAGGCATGGCTTGCTGCGACCGGCACACCCAACGATGCAGCTGGCCGCCAGGCCGCCGTGCTCGCCACCCGGCGTCACAAGCCGGAGGTGGAAGGCAACCGCTTCGACGAAGCCTGGAAGATCGAAGCCACCGCGGCCGGTTGGGGACCGGATCAGGCCGAGCACCTCGTCACCCAGTGCCGACCGCGGGCCGAGCGCGATATCGCCGAGGTGTGGCGGCTCGAGCATCACACCGTCGCCAACACCGGTCAGGTGGAGATGTTCGAACGGGTCGTTGACCCGGAGGAATGGATCGCCGAACTGCTCCGCACTGACCTCACGCACGACCGGACCACGTTCGCCACGGCCGATGTCACCCAGGCCGTCGCAGCCCGCCAGGGTGCGGGAGCGTCGACCGCGGCACTCGAACGGATCACCAACCGAGTGTTGGCGTCGGATCAGGTGATCGCCGTGCACAGCGCCGGGTCATCCGCCGTCATGTGGACGAGTCGGGAAATGCTCGAGACCGAACAACGTTTCGTCGAGCTGCTGACGATGCGATCGCCATCGAAGGTCTGGCAGAACGCGATCGACCACGCCGTCGGTGCAGTCGGGAGTCTGGGCGGCGATCAGGAACGTGCAGTCCGGCGCATCTGCGGGTCGGATGCGTCGGTGTCGGTGTTGATCGGTCCGGCCGGGACCGGCAAGACCTACACGGTCGACGCGATCCGCACTGCATTCGAGCACGACGGATGGCGGGTGGTCGGTGCGGCACCTTCGGCGCGAGCGGCGTTGGAGCTCGCCGCCGGCGCGCACATCAGCAGCTGCACCCTTCATGCCTTGCAACGCCGGTGGGACGCCGGGATCGACACACCCGACCACACACTCCTGGTCGTCGACGAAGCCGGGATGGCAGACATCCGCATCCTGACCAACATCGTCCGCCACCAGACCGCACACGGTGGACGGGTGTTGCTCGTCGGCGATCACCACCAACTCCCCGAGGTTGGAGCCGGCGGCGGCTTCGCCTACGCCGCCGCACACGCTCGCACCGTGGCGGAACTCACCGTGAACCGACGCCAACGACACGAGTGGGAACAGGACGCGTTGACCGAACTACGCACCGGCAGCATCCCGACCGCCGTGGCCGCCTACGTCGACCACGGTCGCGTCCTCACCGCCGACACGCCAGCCGGAATGATCAACCTCGCCGTCGACACCTGGCTCGCCGCTCGCGACCAAGGCAACCGGCCAGTCCTTCTCGCGGGCACCAACGAAATCGTGGACGTGCTCAACGACGCAGTCATCGACCGGCTCATCCAACGAGGCGAACTCGACACAGCGTCGACCGGATACGGGACCGGTCAGTTCCGGGTCGGCGAACGAGTCGTGATCCGCCGCAACAGCATCCTCCACACCGTCGAAGGCGACGACGTGCCAGTCGCGAACGGTCAGGCCGGCACGCTCACCGCCATCACGCCCGCCGGCCTCGTCGTCGCACTCGACAACTCTGGCCGACACGTCGAACTCACCGACACCTACCTGCGCCGCGGCGGACAACTCGACCACGCGTACGCCCTGACCACACACCGCGCCCAAGGCGGAACCTGGGACCTCGGGATCGCGGTCGGCGCCGACGGCCTCTATCGCGAAGGCGCCTACGTCGAACTGTCCCGCGGCACTCGCTCCAACTGGATCATCCTCACGAAACCGGAAGCCGCCCAGCTCGCTCGTGACCTGCAAGCCGACCTCGAGACCGACCGTCACGACCACGGCCTCAACCCCGATCCCACGCCCACCTTCGAAGACGACCTGATCGATCGGATGGGAGTGAGCCGGGCCAAGCAACTCACCCACTCCCTCGACCCCGACGCGGGGATCGTCGACTGGTACTCACGCAACCACACACTCGCCCAGCTCGAACAACACACCCGGACCGCGTGGGAAGCCGAACACGCCGCCACAAACATCGTCGGCGCCGACCGCCAACAACTCGCCGACACGATCGCCCGAGTCGAGTTCGTCGCGCGCCACATCGCTCCCGGCGTACAGGTCAGCCCCCACGACCGACACAACATCGGCGTCATCACCACCATCGACGACCACACCGGCACCGCAGTCGTCGACTTCACCTCGCGGGACGGCAACCGCCACGCCACACGCACCTTCGGTTGGGCCGAGCTCCGAATCGTCGAACCACACACACCCCCGCAACGGCAGCTCACTCCCAGCGCCGTCAACACACTCGACCACACACTCGCCGAGATCCACGACCAGCTCACCCGTTGGAACCAACTCCTCGCAGACCGAGGCGTCGAAGCCGGCGACCACCATCGCTACCGGGCAGCGAGCGAACGACACATCCACCGCCACGCCGCGCACCTCACCGCCGACCGACCCGGCTGGCTGACCAACCTCATCGGTGACCGACCCGGTGACGTCAAGGGAGCACGCACCTGGGACGACACCGTGACCCAGATCGCCACGTGGCGCTCACGCCAGCAGCTCACGCCGGACTTCGCCGGCATCGGGCCGCAACCCGCCGACCCAGACACGGCAGCCGCGTGGGCCGAGCTCAGTTGCCGCCTCGGCCTCACCCGTACGTGGCTGACGTCCACCGACCGCGCAGAACCCGCCTGGCGAGTCACACGCAGCTATCAGGAACTCGTCGACCGCACCGACCAACTCGACCGAGTCTTCGCCACTGCCCCGGCCGACCACCGCCCACTCATCGCCAGGCTCCAGACCGGGCAACTCTCCTTCGACGACACCAGCGAGCTCCTCACCGAAGCCGTTGCCCGCCAGACCGACCGGCAGAACTGGATCATCGAACACTGGCCGCAAGTCGTCGAATACCAGGAAGCAAACCGTGCCCTCGCGATCGGTGAGTGGGGACCTGATCCGGCGCTGCTCCACGCCATCAACGATCGAGATGTCAGCGACCACCTCTACAACGCCGTCAACACCGAGGAGCCATGGCTCCGCGCCGCCCTCTGCGCCGTTGCTGACCGGGACGACGTCGGTCTCAACGACGACGCAGTCGTATGGCTCGACGCTGTCGCGGAATTTCGAGCCGAGTACGGCATCACGAGTAGTCAGCCGCTCGGCACCCCAAACGTCGTCGATCACGGACGGGCAGAACGGCGAACGAAGCTCCACCAGGACCTCGAGACACTCGAAACGCGCCGCCACCACCGGCTGATCTATCCGAGCCAGGAGCTTGATTGGAGCCCATCCATCGACGGCATCGACATCTGAGCCCCAGATGCAACAGCACGGCGGCGACACACCACCGCCGTCGAGGAGGAAGCACACAGATCGCCGGTTATGTGCACGTTCTCGAGGCGTTCTCGCTTCTTCGGTGCGCATCGACGAGCGCGTTCTGTATCACTGGGCCGATCGATCCGAGAGGGGTCCGCTGTCACTGCCGAGATCTGGTATGGGAGCTGGTCCTTAGAGGCCTCAGCCACGTATCGCTGCGACGCTGGTCTGTCCCGTGATTCCCCATGATGCGCCTAACGCCGCGGCGGCGCCATGCAGAGATCTCCTCTTGCTCGGCGGTTGTACCTGCCGATGCGGCAACCTCTCGTCACTTGACAGCGTCCGAAGTTTCGGCACTGGCGACAGGCGGATCACGTTGTCGTTGTCACGTGAGTTGGGTTTGTAGGCGTCGGGCCATCGGTGAGGCGATCGACCGCCAAGGAGGCCGCGGCAAGTGCGACAGACACGAGGAGCCACCCAACTAGCGTTGCCAGCGACGTCGTCTCGTCTGTGAGGTATTTGATCGAGCCGACTGCGATTAGAACGACGGCTGCGATCAGAAGGACGCACTGCCAAACGTCGAGTGGCCAGTTCGAAGCAGTGAACACGCCCACCGGAACGAGCGTCAGTACCAAGGCGACAAGGGCTACGAATCGTCGCTTCGCTCGAGTTAGTTGGCCCGCCAACTTTGCCAGGCCTTCCTCATCTTGCGAGTGCTGGGCCGCGCTGGCCGAAGACTGTTTCAAGAGAGCCTCGGTGAACGCCGACGTGGCCTCGGCGGTCCCGATTGACTTGCCCCGATCCTCCGCCCTTCTCTCGACTTCAGCGATCATCGACTCTGAGCGCTTCGCACGTTGCTCCTTCCGAGCAGCCCGACTGTCACGTATCGAAGCGCCCTTGAGCGTCGCTCGCGCTACTCGCTCAGCCGATGTTCGTCCGACGGTGTCGTCGGTTGCTTGTGCTTCGAACTCCTCGAGAGTCGCCTGGATGAACTCATGCACATCGGACACCTCAGGTACAGCGCCTGCCAATGCGTTTGAGAATGCTTGAACTTCCTCGAATGTGAAGTTGGTAGCGATCGCAAAGTAGCTCTGTGCAACGGCCGCGTTCGCAACGATCCGGGCGAATTCGGACTGCGTGGTCGGATCGTCGTTTCTAAGACCTGCCACAAACATCGCCCATGCCGCTGGCGTGACGCAGAGCGGCATCACATCCCTTGGCGCCGCACGTCTGTATGCATTGAGTGACATCCGATCCTGCGAAACGAAGAAGGCGTGCGCAACGCCATCCCTCCGCCACCGCGCAATCATCGCAGCAGATTCGGCGTCAGCGTCGATTGCCGCAGCAAGTCGTAGCGGCCGCTTCGGGTCTTGCTGCGAGCGATTCCTGTTTTCCACTCGGAGCTCTTTGATCATCGCGGCCACGAGCTTCCGGTCATCGTCGGTACCATTCCCCGCCGGCCGAACCTTGATTCCGAGCTGTTCGAGCCGCTTCGTTGGGTTCTCCCAAATGGCCCGGTACTTGCCCCACGTCAGCGGCCGATCGCTTTCTTCATGCTGCCGTACAAAGGCACGAAGAAAGGGGTTGTCCAGCAGCGTCGCCGCAGCCCCAAAGTGGGTCGGGTCATTTGGGGCATCGCGATCTGCTGATTCGAAGAGTCGCCGCCACTCGTCAATCGAGTGCTCCGCCACAACCAGTTCGGCGCCCATGACGAGTGTCAACTTCACGATCTCCTCGACCGCACGAGCGGCAGCGCTACCTGGGTCGGCTATGCCCAGAATCATGCTGGTGTCCAGCAGCACTCGAGTTCCCACGAGATCAGCGTGCGAGTCGAGGTCGCGGCCCGTCGCCATCCCGTGGAGCACATTGGCAGCGGTAAGCATTCCGATGTACTCATCCCCGAAGGGGTCACGTGGATCCATCGCTGCGAGGAGCAGGCGAACTCCCGCATCACGAACCGTTTTAGGCTCGAGCGTTGAGATGCACTCCATGGCTGCCGACTCGTTGAACTTCAACGGACGCCACTGGTTCGGCGATGTTGCGAGGGCGACTGCATATAGGCCCTCGGCTCCCATCGCCAAGGCCTCGCCAAGCTTGCGCACAACGGCGGGATGGCGATTCTCGGGAATCAAGCATTCAACCGCGTCGCTTCGCAGCCTGTCACGTATCGCATCCTCAAAACGGAGGAGCACTCCGTCGGCCCATCCGGCGTCTGTGATTACATCGCGCCGGGCGGCGTCCGTCAACGACCACTCCTCGTCCCCCAAGAGGTTCGGCTCAACTCGGACGAGGCCCGCCTTGCGTGCGTCCGCCACGGCAGCGTGCACAAGTGGCCCCGAGATCGCGGACGTCTCATAGAGCTTCCGCAGTTCCTGCACCAACCGAGCTTCCGACACCGGCGAGCCGACGCGGTGAATCGTGTAAAGAATCGAGTCCACGAGGATTGTCCGCCGTTGGGCCATCCGATCCGTGTTGAACGCCGCGTGCGCAACCGCCAGTAGACCCTGCTCACGTCGTTCTGGCAGAGTGTTTGGGTCCTCGTTAGCACTCATTAGTCCCCCTTGGCACGAATACCGCATCACCGCCATGGCATTCAATCGGGCCACACGGACACTGGCGTCAGGTCTGCGACAAGTTTGGTTTGTTGTTCGGTTCGATCGTTCCAAGCCAGCAGCACGATGATCTCCCCGCAGTCGCCATGGACCAGCGATGCATTCCGGGTCCGATGGAGCTGGCGCATAACGCGCGGCGCCGAACGTTTGACGTCGCCTGGCGACTGGCGCGCCAGATCGGCGCGTCGGCGTACCGGGGTTGACGCTCGTCGGCTTGGTGTTGCGTCTATGTAGCGGTCTCAACCGGATCCTCGTCGCGGCGCGCAGGTCAGCTCGCAGCGTCCCATGCCGCGCGAAGAGCTGCGGCTGTCGCGATCATCGTCTGTCCGGCCTGATTATCGGTTGGTGGGATTGGAGCCGGTGCTGTCGAATCGGTTTCTGACGCGATCAGCCCTGTCGGGTACAGCCGAATCCAGGCGATCAAGTTGACGACCTGGCACCAGGCGTCGATCGTTTCGCTCACCGGCTGATACGTCCGAACAACCACGGCGGCGTCGCATTGGGTGGGCGCGTCGAGGGCTACCGCTTCGAACGTTACAACGGAGCTCGGGGGGCTGGGACAACTGAACACGGAGTTCAGGCCCGACATGAACGCCCGAGCGTCGTCGACGGTCTCGACGTCGTAGAACGTGATCGATGCGAGACTCGCCTGCCCCGAGAAGTACTGGCGATTCGTCGCCGAAGCCTGTCGGGACGCGACATCGCTACGCGTACCCGAGCAGTTGAACGCGGCGAGGCGACTCGTCAGATCACTGTCATCCTCGAACGTCGCATCGGGTGGCAACCAACTCAGGTCACCGACCCCCGGCAGTCTGCTCTCCAGAGCGGAGTGATCGAGATGGCGAACGAGCGGCGTCGCCTCCGAGTCGATCGGCGTCGGTGGACTGCCACCTGAATTCGGCGGGACCTTCGCTCCGAGCAATGAGTCGTCCGCCTGAACCACAGCGGTCGATGTCAACACCACCGCTGAGGAGTCGGGCGAGGCATTTGTCGTCGCCGGGTCGTCCGCCGAAGTCGGAGCGGACGTCGTGGGCACCGACGGAGGGGACGCAACCATCACGTGAGATCCACAGGACGCCAGGAGCAACATGCCTGCCATCACCCACGTTGGGCGTCGAATAGTTCGCATCGATCCCTTCCTGCCTTCAGCGCCACGTAAGGGTTTCGGAGGCCGATGACGTCCGCCTCCGACGCCCGCGTATGAGCCCGCGAATGCAGTCTCCCACGACCCCGTGGTTGGGATCACACGCACATAATCAGCGGCGCACATTCGTGCGCGTCGCAAGCACAGACCCGGGCGCCTGTCCAGCAGTCATGAACCGACGGTCGCCGATCGCCGACCCCTGACGCGGCAAGCTTCGAGGGGTTCCCGCGATCGGAATCTGGCGTCCCGTTGGTGGGCATGAGTGCTCGTCCGACGGCGATCCGATCTGCTTCTCCGACTCCGGTGGCTCTCCGAGCAGCGGAGTCGGAAACGTCATCGCTGATGGATCACGCGTCGCCGGTTCGCCTGCTGTCGAAGGCGCAACACTCCATGACGGTCGAGGAGCTTGCGGCGCGATGGCAGATCCATCCGAAGACGATCCAACGGCACGTGCGCGCCAACACGTTCCCGATCCGACCGTTGCTCCCCGGTGCGAGAGCGCTTCGATTCGCAGTCCACGCGGTCGTCGTCCATGAGGAACGGACTGCCGACGTTTAGAGCAAGGCCTCGATGATGTCCGCGCTGCTCTGATCGTTCGCCGGGATCCAGTGCGCGTAGGTGTTCAGCGTGACCGCCGGGCTGGAGTGTCCGAGCCGAGACGACACCTGCGGCACGGGGACGCCGGCGGCGAGCAGCTGCGTTGCGTGGAAGTGCCGGAAGTCGTGTAGCGAGAAGTCGAGACCCAAACTGGCCATCCGCTGCGAGAACGTCGTTGTGAGATAGTCAGGGCGCCACGGCGTCTCGAGATCGTGCGTGAAGATCCACTCAGGCACGGGCAGTTCGGCCTCCGTGCACTGCACAACTTGACGCTCCATCATGGCCTCGAGGGCTTCGGCCATCCCTGCGCTGATTCGAATCGTGCGATGCCCGCGGCTGCCGGTCTTCGTCGGCCGAACGTGCATCACCTTCAGCGCCGCATCCCAGACGAGACTCCGACGGATCGAGATCGACTGGCCCTTGACGTCTCTTCGCTGCAGCCCCACGAGCTCACCGCGACGCATACCCGTCGCCGCCGCGAGCCGGAAGCACGTCGCCGTGTCCTCGTTGACAGCGGACTGCGCGGCGATGATCTCACGAACCTGCTCCGGAGTCGGTGGCACGATCTCCGCTGTACGCACCTGTGGCTTGTCGGCAGCCCGACACGGATTGCTCTGACACCATCCGTACTTGATCGCTCGATTGATCGACACGGACAGCGTCTTGTGCACCTTGCGAACCTTGTGCTCGCTCGCACCGGTGCCACGCATCTCCGCGTATAGCGCATCGAGGTGCAAGGGGCGGACCTGCGAGACATCGCGATCGCCGAAATGTTGAGGGATCAGGGCAGCTCCGATCCGATAGTCACGCAGTGTTTCAGGGCTGAGGTGCGTTGACGCCGCGATGTAGCCGGCGACGACTTCGCTCACCGTGTGACCGGTTGCAGACGGCGTACCGCCCATCTCCACGCGCAATGCAGCGCCAAGCATCTTCGCCTCGGCTTCGCTGCCGACCCACGACGTGTGCCGCTTCGCACCCTTGTAACGCACGACATCGCGGTACTTGAAACGGCCCTTGGTACCGCTGCGTTCGATGCTCACGAGAGCAATCGTCCCTAGCGTCCCCACGATTGTCAAGTGCGGTTTGCAGAAATGGCCTCTGACCTGGTGCGCCCCCTGGGTCTCGAACCCAGAACCAATGGATTAAAAGTCCACTGCTCTACCATTGAGCTAGAGGCGCGAGGCCGGCGGAGTGGTGCGAGGAGCACTCGCGTTGTCCGGCCGGTAGGCGGTTCAGGAGCCTAACGGCTGACCTTGCCGGCTCGACGGTCGCGATGTCCTGGTTCGGCCCGGCCACAGGGGAGGCGGGCAGTCACCTCCGTCCGGCCCGATAGGTTCCGGGCGCATGGAAGTCCTCCGCTACACCGCGTTCAGCTCGGATCCTGCCGGCGGGAACCCGGCGGGCGTCGTCCTCGATGCCACCGATGCGACGGACGCAGAGATGCTGGCGATCGCTGCCGAGGTCGGGTTCTCCGAGACCGCGTTCCTCGCGCCACGCAGTGATGGGGCGTTCGGCGTCCGGTACTTCAGCCCACTCGCGGAGGTGCCGTTCTGCGGGCATGCCACCATCGCCACAGCTGCGGCGTACGCCGAACGGCACGGCGCGGGCGAGATGCGGCTCGACACCCGCGCCGGCATCGTGCACGTGTCGACCTCGGTGGCCAACGGCGTCGTCACGGCCGCGCTCGTCAGCGTCGCACCGCGCACCGTCGCGCTCGAACTCGCAGACCTGACCGACCTGCTCGAGGCACTCCGCTGGACCGCGGATGATGTCGATCCGTCGTTCCCTCCACGCGTCGCGTACGCGGGTGCGTGGCACCCGATCATCGCGGCCCGATCCCGGCAGCGTCTCGCCGTCCTCGACTACGACTTCGACGCACTCGCCGCGCTGATGGCCGCTCGCGACTGGACCACCATCGACCTCGTCTGGCGTGCCGGACCGACGGAGTTCTTCGCTCGCAACCCGTTCCCGCCCGGGGGCATCGTCGAGGATCCCGCCACCGGCGCGGCGGCCGCTGCGTTCGGCGGCTACCTGCGCGAGCAAGGGCTCGTCCCCGTCCCGAGCACCATCACCATCCGCCAGGGCGACGACTACGGCAGGCGGAGCGTGCTCACCGTCGACATCCCCGCGGGCGACGGTGGCATCGCCGTCACCGGGACCGCCGTCGAGCTCACGGCCTGACTCGGAGTTCAGGTGGCTGGCACCGGCCACGCCAGATCGGGGCCGACGGTTCCGGCTGCAGCGACGATGCGACCGGCACGGAACACCACGCGTCCCGCAGGTCGCCCGAGCACGGCAGCAGAGACCGACGTGTCGGGCACGAGCGTGAAGTCCGCCGCGTCGCCGACGCGCAGCTGTGGCGCGTCCTCACCCAACATCGCCGCGGGGTTGGTGGTGACAGTGGCGAGTGCGCGCACGAGGCGATCGTCGTCGTACCACTGCTGATCGTGCGCGGCGAGAGCGATCCGCTCGAGCACGTCGCCGGTGCCGAACGGTGACCACGAATCGCGGATGTTGTCGGAGCCGAGGACGAGCCGCACACCGGCCTCCTCGATCGCGTCGAACGGCATGCGCACCCCGCCGGGAACGGCGCTCACGAACGTCACGCCGGCAGCCGCGAGATCTGATGCCACGGAACGGACGTCCGTCGGCGCGAGGCCGGCGAACGCGTATGCGTGGCTGACGGCGACTCGGCCCGACAGGCCGTTCGACGCCGTGTGCGCGGCGATCGACCGGAGCGTCCCGGCGCCGACGTCGCCCGGCTCGTGGAGGTGGATGTCGATGCGGACCCCGAACTCCGTGGCGAGCCCGAAGATCGCATCGAGCTGTCCCTCGCGGTCGCCGTCGAGCGTCGCGGGATCGAGCCCACCGATCGCGTCGACGCCCATCTCCAGCGCGCTCCGCAACAGATCGAGCGTGCCGGGTGCGCGCATCACGCCCTCTTGTGGGAACGCGACGAGATCGATGCGGGCGATGTCGCGGGCGCGCTCGCGGGCCTCCATCACGCCGGTCAGGCGACGCAGCCCCGGGCCCGGCCCGATGTCCACGTGCGACTGGATGCGCGTGCTGCCGTTGGCGACGAGCACCTCGATCAGTCGCATCGCTCGCAGGGCGACCGGCTCCGCGTCGCCGTGGTCGAGATGTGCGACCTCGGCGTCGATCCGCTCCAAGAGCGTCGCCGCCGGTCGGTTCGGCATCCACGCGCCACCGATGAACGTCTTGTCGAGGTGGATGTGGCTGTCGACGAGACGCGGCAACGCGACGAAGCCACTCGCGTCGTGACGAGTCGCGTCGGGAGCCGGCGTCGCCACGATCGTGCCGTCGGTGACCGCGAGGTCCCGTCGACCGCCGTCGGGCATCACGACATCGATCAGGACGAAGTTGGTCATGGCACGATCCTTCCGGCGCGGATGACGACCGACGGCAGCGGCGCGCGCGTGACCAGCTGCCATGCCGATTCGACGGGCCACAGGCACAGATCGGCGACCGAGCCGACGCTCACCGTGGACAGCTCGCCGTCGATGATCGATCGGGCGGACCACAACAGCGCAGCGAGCGCCTCCAACCCGGCGACACTCGCCACGCGGTTGGCCAGCGCGTAGACCGCAGCGACCTGTGGCAGCGACGGTGGACCGATCGGCGTGAACGGGTTCTCGACGTTGTTCGTCGCGAGGTGGGTGCTGATGCCGGCGGCGGTGCATTCCTCGATCGACGCGATCCGGCCGTCGAAGAACAGGTCGGTGCGCGGCAGCACCACCACGGCCGCATCGACATCGGCGAGCGATCGCAGCACATCGGCGCGCGAGTCCGGCGCGAGCAGCGGGAGCGAGGTGCAATGGCCGAGCAGCACCCGACCCTGGAGGCCGTTGGCGGCGATCGAATCGGCGATCGCCGGCAGATCGGTGGTGCCGGCTGGCAGCGACAGGTCGGCATGGAGATCGAGCGGCACGCCGAGCTCGCGCGCCAGCGCCGTCACGATCTGCAGGTGCTCGGCCAGCGGATCGGCGCTGTAGGTGATCCCGCCGATCACATCGGCACCGAGCCCGACGGCGGCGCGGAGCAGCGCCTCCGTCCCGGGACGGCTGACGATGCCGTCCTGGGCGAACGCGCACACCTGGATGCTCATCGCATCACCGGTCTCGGCGCGGGCCGCGAGCACACCCTCGATCGCGCGCAGCTCGAGATCCGGGTCGACCTCGGCGTGCAGTCGGACAGCGAGCGTCCCGTGTCGACGACAGTCCGCGAGGAGTCGCATGGTCCGCTCGAAGACCGAACCGGCCGTCTCGTTCGGCTTGTTCGCGCGCACCGCCGCGATCGCCTCTGCGACCGTGTTGCTGGCCGGCAGGTCACCGAGCAGATAGGCCTTGTCGGCGTGCAGGTGCACATCGGCCAGCGCCGGTGTGACGAGCAGGTGATCGTCGTCGCCCGTCCTCGACGCCGGCTCGATCGCCGCGATCCGCCCGGCGTCGACCGTGATGTCGACGATCGCTCCATCGGTCATCCGCGCGCCACGGATCGTCGAGAGCGCGGCGTCGTCGGCGGCCCGGGAACCGACGAGGACGGTGGTGCGGCTCACCCGGACAGGTTCGCACAACGCGCCGCGACGTGCGCCGGGACGCGCTGCTCAGCAGCCGGGGATCGGCGCCGTCGCGCCGAGGCTGACGAGCGCGCAGAAGCTCTCCGCACCGACCTTCCACACGCCGTCGACGTACACCGCGGTCCCCTGCGCGTTCGACAGCGCCGGTGTGCCGTTGAGGAGCACGTTGTAGGTGACGGTGGCGTGCGTCGGGTCGTCGATGGTCACGGACAGCACCTGCGCGCTGGCCTGTCCCATCAGCGGATCGGCGGCGCGCTGCTCGACGGCCTGCTGCAACGAAGCGCCGTTCTCGAGCAGCGCGACGCGGTCCGGGATGGAGGTGGTGTTCTGGAAGAACGTCGTCCAGTTCGCAGCGATGGTGGCCATCGTCGCTGCGGGATCTGCCGTCGTCGTCGGTGCCGCAGGAGCCGTCGTGCTGGTCGCCGACGAATCGACCGTGGCGGCCGCCGTCGTCGGTTCGGTGCCGGGCGCCGAGGACTCGCTGCCGGCCGTGGGCGCGCCGGTCGAGCTCGGTGCCGCAGCGAGCGTCGTCGTCGAGATCGACGTTGGCGCCGAGGTGGCGGTGGTCTTCCATCGAGGTCCGCAGCCGCACAGCAGCAGCGCCATGGCGACGACGGGAATGCAACCCGGGGAGATCGAGCGGTCACCGCTGGAGCGCGACACGATCATGATCGTACGGGCGAATCATCCGTACACTCGATGCATGGATCCGGCTCACGGGCCAGTCGGGACCCCACGGTCGCGGCTGTCCAACCGCGGCATCTTCGGCATCGTCCTCGCTGTTGGTGGTGTGGTGTTCATCTTCCTCGGCTGGTACGGCGTGTCCGGCCGGCCGACCCTCGGTGAGGAGATGCCGTACCTCGCGTCGGGCACCATCCCCGGTGCGGCGATGCTCGTGGCCGCCGCGGTCATGCTGGCCGGCGACGCGAACCACCGCTCGATGGAACGCACGAACGCGATGATGTCCGAGCTGCACACCCTGCTGGTCGAGGCTGTGACGGACGCACCGGCGGGATCGACTGCACCCACCGTTGGAGCGGCCGAAGAGGCGCCCGCTGCGGATGCTCTCGTCGCCGGCGAGCGCAGCGATCACGTCCACCGCGCCGACTGCATGCTCGTCGTCGGCAAGCCCGGGTTCACCACAGCCGACGTCGCGCTGATCCGCCGCCGCGGCCTGTCGGCCTGTCCGGTCTGCGAACCAGACATCCCGGAGCCCTGAGCCGTGCTGACGCTCGACCTGGCACTCGCCGGTCTGGGCGTCGGCGCGATCGCGGCCCTGTCCGGCCTCGGACTGCTCGCCACGTACCGCCTCACGGGCGTCCTCAACCTCGCGTTCGGCGCCGTCGGGATGATCGTCGCGTTCCTGCTGTGGCAGGAGGTCCGCGTGTGGCACTGGCCGACCGCGCCGGCAGCAGTGCTCGACCTCGTCGTCGTCTGTCCGGCGTTCGGGACCCTGCTCGAGCGGCTCGTCTTCCGCCCGCTGCAGCAACGCCGAGCGGCCGCGGCGGAGCGTCTCGTCGCGTCGCTCGGCCTGCTCGTGGTGATCCTCGGTGTGGCGACGGTGCTCTGGGGCGCGCAGGCCCGCCTCGACGCACCGTTGCTCGTCCCGAGCGGCAACATCGAGCTGCCCGGTCGGGCCCACATCGCGATCGGCACCGTCGTCGAGCTGGTGGTGATCCTCATCGTGGGCGCCGCCCTCGGACTCGGCCAGCGCACCCACTTCGGGCTGCGCGTTCGGGCCGTGGTGGAGAACCGTTCGCTGGCAGAGCTCGGCGGCATCGACGCCGATCGGATCGCGGCCATCGGCTGGGCCATCGGAACCACCCTCGCCGGCCTCTGCGGGATCCTGCTCGCGCCGACCCTGCGACTCGAACCGTACGGACTCACCCTGGTGCTGCTCGAGACGATGGCCGTCGTCGTGATCGCTCGCCTGAGCAGTCCGTTGCTCGCAGTGGTCGGCGGGCTCGTGCTCGGCATCGTCCAGGCCGAGCTCACCCGCCTGCATGCCACCGGCACGGCGCAGAGCCTCCTGCAGGCGCTGACCTCGAACCTGCTCGTCGTCGCGCTGCTCGTCGCGACGCTGGTGGTTGGCCGCCTCGCCGGCAGCGGTGGCAGCGGGGGCACCGACGCCGGCGCCACCGCCGGCCTGACGTCGCGCGGCGAGCTGCCGCCGGTGCGCGGCTGGTGGGTGATCCCCGCCGTCACGCTCGGCGCGCCGCTGCTGTTCGGCGCCGACAACATGCACACCGCGTTGACGGTTCCCGCGCTCGCGATCGTGCTCGTGTCGATCGTCGTCGTCAGTGGCTATGGCGGCCAGATCTCGCTCGGACAGGCTGGGTTCGCCGGCCTCGGCGCGCTGATCACCGCGAGGCTGGCGGACGGCTCGATGCCGCTGCTGCCACGCGTGCCGGGCGTCGGCGCGCTCATCGTGTGCCCCCTGATCGTGTTCCCGCTCGGCATGCTGTGCGGCTGGCCGGCGATCCGGCGACGCGGCCTCTTCCTCGCCATCACCACGTTCGCGTTGAGCGTGGCGATGAGCCGGTTCCTGTTCGAACAGCCGGCGGTGACGCAGGGGGTCCACATCGAGCCGCCGGCCACGTTCGCGTCGGACAACAACTTCTACGTCCTCGAACTGGCGTGCCTCGGCGTGGCCTTCGCCATCGTGCACAACCTCCACCGCGGTCGGCTCGGTCGCGCGCTCATCGCGGTGCGCGACGACGAGGGTGGCGCACACGCGAGCGGTGTCGACGTGCGTCGGCTGAAGCTGCTGATGTTCGGCGCGAGCGCAGCGATGGCGGCGCTCGGTGGCGCGCTCCTGGCGATGGGCAGCCGCGCGTTCGACACCTCGGCATTCGATCCCATCCGCGGGTTGATCTGGTTCGCCGCGGTCGTGGTCTTCGGCATCGACAACGCTGTCGGCGCGGTCATCGGCGCCGCGCTCCTGGTCGCCTTCGACGCCGGCTTGCCCCTCGGCACCTCGACGCTGGTGATCGGGGCGGCAGCGCTGCTGATCGGTCGCCTCCCCGGCGGGCTGCTGCATGGCGTGCGCCGACTCACCCAGCACGTCACCGCCGGCCGCGGCGTGGCCGCCGACGTCGCGCCCCGTCGGCTCACTCCGCGCGGGCGGCAGCTGGCCATCGCCCTGCAGCACCGCTCGACCGACCGGGGCGTGGCGCCGTGACCGCGAACCTCGAGGCGAACGGCATCACCAAGCGCATCGGCGCGACGGCGATCCTCGACGATGTCTCGATCAGCGTCGAGGCCGGACAGGTCACCGTGGTGCTCGGCCCCAACGGCGCTGGGAAGACCACGCTGTTCGATTGCATCTCCGGAGCCGGACCCGCTGACGCCGGCACCGTCCGGCACCTCGGCGTCGACGTGACCCGATGGTCCTCCGACCGACGATCACGTCACGGAGTGGCACGCACGTTCCAGCGCACGTCGGTGTTCCCGACGTTGACCGTGGCCGACAACCTGCGGATCGCCGCGGAGAACCGCACCCGGCGGAGCATCCTCGGCGGCCTCCTGGGTCTGCCCGACCGCGGCACGCCCGGCATCGACCGCATCGTCCATGCGCACCTCGCCGCGCTCGGCCTCGCCGGCACGGCCGACGTCCGTGCCGGCAACCTGCCATCGGGCACGATGCGCCTCGTCGAGCTCGCCCGGGCGCTGTGCACCCAACCGGACACGCTGTTGCTCGACGAGCCGGCCAGCGGCCTCGACGATCGGGAGACCGACGCGTTCCACGACATCGTTCTGCGCCTCGCGAGGAGCGGGATGGCGATCCTCATGGTGGAGCACGACCTCGGCCTGGTGCGCTCCGTGGCCGACTCGATCCACGTCCTCTCCGCAGGGCGGACGGTGGTGCACGGGCCGGCCGCCTCCGTGCTCGACCGAGAGGATGTGCAGACGCTGCTGACGGGGCGCGTGCGATGACGGGTGGCCTCGACGTCGACGGTGTGTCCGCTGGGTACGGCGCGGTGGAGGCCATCCACGACCTGACCCTTCGTTTCCCCATCGGCTGCACGGTCGCGCTGCTGGGCCACAACGGCGCCGGCAAGACCAGCCTGCTGCGCGTGATCGGCGGATCCGTCGCACCCACCACCGGCCGGGTCCGGTGGCACGGCGACGACATCAACGACCTCGCGGCCCACGAGCGGGTGGCCGCCGGCATCACCGTCATCCCCGACGAGCCGAACGTGTTCGCTGAGCTGACGGTGGACGAGAACATCGAGCTGTTCGCCGAGGGCGCACCGCACGCGGAGATCATCGAGCTGATCCCTGCCCTGCGCGGCAAGGGCGCCCAGCGCGCCGGGACGCTGTCGGGCGGCGAGCGGCAGATGCTCGCACTGGCCCGTCTGCTGCTGCATCCGGGCCGGGCCGTGCTCGTCGACGAGATCACGCGCGGCCTGTCACCCGCGATGGTCGACCGCGTGTACGGGATGCTCGACGACCTCGTCGACGCCGAACGCACGATCGTGGTGGTCGATCAGTACCTGCCCGACATCCTCCGCCGCGCCGATCTCGTGTACGTGCTGTCACGCGGTCGACTCGCGTGGGCGGGCGAGGGCAGCGAAGTGGCCGACGGACGGCTGCCGATGGCACTCGCCGAGGCGGCTCAGGGCGTGTAGGCGACGCTCGGCACGTCGTAGCACACGTCGTTCCCGTCGGGTGTGGAGCTCTGCCAGCCACCGGCGCCGTCGTACGCGTCATCGGACCAGTGCGCCACGAACAGGCAGTCGTGCAGCGTCGTCGGCAGCTGAGGCGTCACGACGAACGAACGTGTGACGAACACGCCGTGCCCGTCGTAGCCGTCGGGCCGGCGGAGGTAGTCCTCCACGCACGAGCGGGTGATGCCGTCGCCGCACGATGTCATGGCGTCGGCGAACCAGCGGGCGCCGGCCCAGCCCTCGAGCTCCCACATCGAGAGCTTGTCCTCCCGCGTCGGGAACGTGGTCTTCATGTCGGCGCGGAACTCGGCGACGGCGGGGTTCGACGTGTCCATGTAGTTGCGCGTCGTCGCCGTGGCGTACAGCTCGTTGCGGCACGTCGGCGAAGCCTTGTAGTCCGAGCGGACGAGCTCGGTCCACGACTGCACCGTCACGACCTTGGCCTTCACGGTGAGGTGCGCGGCGTCCATCGCCTTGCAGAGGCTGACGTTGCCGGCCGAGTCGAGGGCGTCGAACACGATGTCGACGCCTCGCGACTTCATGTCGATGGCCGCGGCGTCCCAGTTCGGCACGGCGAAGTCGAGCTGCTCGCGCACCACGTCGTAGCCCTCGACGCCGAGCGCCTTGGCGGTGAGGTCGGCGAACCGCTGCGAGTCGGCCTGGTTGTACGACACGACCGCTGCCGTCTTGGCGCCGAGCGTCTTCGCGAAGTAGCGGTACACCTCGGTACCGCCGGACAGCTGACCGTTCCAGCCGACGGTGCCGTCGCGCGGTGACTGCGTTCCGTAGATGGACCAGAGGTGGCCGTACTGGTCGTAGCTGTTGCCGATGGGCTGACCGGCCACGTCGGGCACGCCCTGCTGGTCCACGTACGACGCGCCCGCGTAGTCGTAGATCGCGTTGCCGACGAACGCGAACACCTTGTCATCGTCGATCAACTGGTGGACGCACCGGGTGTTGCCGGCGCCGGTGGCCCCGTCGTCGCACACGATGAGCTTCACCTGCCGGCCGGCGATGCCGCCGTGAGCGTTCAGGTCGGCGACGTAGGCCTGGGCTCCGTACATCGGACCGCTGAACGTCTCGGCCCCGAGCGGGCTGGTCTTGCTGACGACGAGCCCGAGCGTGATCGTCGAGGCGCTGATGCCCGGATCGGACGCGGGTCCGCCGGTCGCGGACGACGGTGTCGCTGCGGCCGCGGGCGCGCCGGCCGGCGCCTCCGTGAAGGCGCTGTGATCGAGCCGGGTGCCGCAGTCGGCGAGCAGCAGGCACGCGACGACGACCGCGGACACCCTCGCGGTGACCACTGGTTGCCATCGTCGCCTGCGGGCCGCGGACATTCGTGCTCCGTCGCTGTCGTGGGTCGAACCGAACTGCTTTCAGGCGACGCTATCGAGCCGTTCCCGACCGCGTCGGAGCCGGCCTCGCGACCGTGGGGGTACTGACGGGTAACTTCCCCCGGCGCACGAAGGCGCCTACCCTGACCCCGTGCGAGACATCCGGGTACACCGCGCTGGACGGCGCGGATGATCCGCTCCGTCGCCCTCGGCTGCGGCGCGTACGTGCCCGAGCGCGTGGTGCTCAACGACGCGTTGTCGTCCGTCGTCGACACCTCCGACGAGTGGATCGTGCAGCGCACCGGCATCCGTCAGCGCCACATCGCAGCCGACGGCGAACTGACCTCCGACCTCGGCACGGCCGCGGCGCAACGGGCTCTCGTCCACGCCGGCATCGGCGCGAGCGACGTCGATCTCGTGATCGTGGCGACGTCGACACCGGACGAGACCTTCCCCGCCACGGCCACCACGGTGCAGGCCAAGCTCGGCATGACGACCGGCGCGGCGTTCGACGTGCAGGCTGTCTGCTCCGGCTTCGTCTACGCGTTGTCGGTCGCCGACTCGATGCTCAAGAACGGCCTCGGCACCACGGCCCTCGTGATCGGAGCGGAAACGTTCTCGCGCATCCTCGACTGGACGGATCGCGCCTCGTGTGTGCTGTTCGGCGACGGTGCCGGTGCCGTGGTGCTCCGTGCCGAGGAGGGCACCGGTACGACGTCCGACCGCGGCGTGCTGGCCAGCACGCTGCACTCCGACGGCCGGTTGCACGACCTGCTCTACGTCGACGGTGGTCCGTCGTCGACGGGCACCACCGGGCTGTTGCGGATGCACGGCAAGGAGGTGTACCGGCACGCGGTGACCAAGCTGAGCGAGGTCGTCGGCGAGGTGCTGGGCCGCGGTGGGCTGACCGCTGCTGACATCGACTGGGTGGTGCCGCATCAGGCCAACGCGCGGATCATCGACAGCGTCGCTGGCAAGATCGGCGTCGATCCGACGCGGGTGATCGTCACGGTCGACCGGCACGCGAACACCTCGGCGGCATCGATCCCGCTCGCACTGTGCGCGGCCGTCGACGACGGTCGCATCGGGCGCGGCGATCTGCTGCTGTTCGAGGCGCTCGGCGGCGGGATGACGTGGGGAGCCAACCTGCTCCGCTGGTGATGCGGCGGACGCGGTGACGTCGGCCGTGGCCGAGCTTCACCGGGGTTTGGGCGAGGGATCTCGCGTGCGAACGCGATCTCGCTCACGCAGGATCTCGTCGGTGTGGGCTCCGAGCGCCGGAGCGCTCCCGCCGGTGACCCGGGCGCGCGGTGGTGCGAGCGCCAGCCCGTCGAGCCGGCTGCGTGGTCCGGATGCGACGCACGCAGCCGATCGGGCGAGCGCCGCATCGAGGCGCCAGCGACCGCCGGACGCCAACGCGGTGAGCACGGCCCCGGCGGCGACGAGGCCCGTCAGCGGGTCGGCGACGGCGTCGGCGAGGAAGCACGGCCCGTCGGCGTCACGCGTCACGAGCCCGCCGGCGACGGCCGCATCGTCGCCGAAGCCGACCCGGTCGGCGGCCGCACCGTCGACACCGTGCGACGTGATCGACAACCAGATGCGCGGCCCGTTGCGGTCGTCGGCGTTCACGCCGAGCTGGGCGAGCGCCCGAGGTCGGGACGCCTCGATCACGACGTCGGCGCCCTGCACGAGTCGCTGCAACGTCCCCCGACCCGCCTTCGAGCGGAGGTCGAGGCACACGCTCTCGTGCCCGGCGTGGAGGAGGTCGAAGAAGCGCGGCTCACCCGCTCGGGCACCATCAGGCCGGTGCTCGCTCTCCACCTTGACGACCCGCGCCCCGGCGAGCCCGAGCACGTTCGCGCACAGCGGACCGGCCCACAACGACGACAGATCGACCGCGACGAGATCGCTGAGCGGGCGGACATCGGCGTCGCCGGCCGATCGCCGGCTCGTCACGGGGGCCGACGGCGGACCGACCTCGCCCAGCCGCGACACCGGCATCCCGAGCAGCGCCGCCTGCGCGACGAGGTCCGCGACGGCCCGCCTCCCGACGACATCGGCGACGGCCGTCCACACGTCATCGCGATCCGCCCTGATGTCGATGTCGGACTGCAGCCACGCCGGGATGCTCTCGACGTCGGCCTCCCGCGCCAGCGACGCCGCGAGCCAGCCATCTGCCGTACGGAGCAGCCGCGTTGCGCCGCCACAGCTCACGTCGCCACCACGCGTCAGCCCAGCCAGCGCGGCGCGCTCGCCGAACAACGCCGGACCGTCGAGCAGGACCTCGCGACCGAGCCGAGCCGACAACCCTCGGATCGAGGCCGCGGCCTCGGACGCGCAGCGCACGAGCGACACCGGCACGTCGAGCGGCGGTCCCTCCGCGCGGCCGGACAGCCCGCCGGCGCCCGACTCGGCCCACACCAGTGACCAGTGCGCGACCTCACGTTCCTCCTCGGCGGCGTGCACCGTGCAACGGTAGTGGAGGCCGTCGGCACCTGGCGGGTGCGTCACACGGCCTCCGGTCGCGACGACCCGTCCGCGTAGTCTGGGCCGATCGGGATCGCATCGTTCTCCTCCAGCGAGCTGCTCGAGCTCGCCCGCTCCCCGTTCGCCGACGACGCCATCGCCTCCGGGCTGAGCACGGTCGTGGTGCACATCGACGATCGCGCCGCGCTGGGCCGGGTCCCCGACATCGGCTCGCTGCCCGTCGTCGTGATCGGGGTCGGCGGCAACGACGACCTCGCCGACCCACCATCGATCTTCGACGTGATCCTCGGCGACGGTGACCCGATGCTCGACGCCGTCGTGGCCACCGTGGAGCGCAACCCGATCGCGTCGGCAGCGCTCGCCGTGCTGCTGCGCGCCAGCGCGCTGCTGCCCATCGACCACGCGCTCGCAGCCGAGTCGGCCGTGTACTCGCTGCTGCAGAGCGGCCCCGAGTTCGCGGCCTGGCGGGCCGGCAACACCCACCGCCCGGCGTCCCCGACCGATGAGCCCGCCGTGGTGGCCTGGCGCGACGACACCACCCTCGAGATCGTGCTCAACCGGCCGGAGCGCCACAACGCGTTCAGCCGGGCGATGCGCGACGGCCTGCACGAGCTGCTCGCCCTGGCGGTGGCGGACGGCTCGATCGAACACGTCGTGCTGCGCGGCAACGGCCCGTCGTTCTGCAGCGGCGGCGACCTCGGCGAGTTCGGCTCGTTCGGCGATCCGGCCACGGCACACCTCACCCGGCTGACCCGCTCGCCGGCGCGCCTCGTGGCGCGCCTCGCCCGCACCACCGAGGTCCAGCTGCACGGCGCGTGCATGGGCGCCGGCATCGAGCTCGCCGCGTTCGCCCGGCGCGTGGTGGCCGATCCGGACAGCGAGATCGCGCTCCCCGAGATCGGCCTCGGGCTGATCCCCGGCAGCGGCGGCACCGTCAGCATCACGCGGCGGCTGGGACGTCAGCGCTGCGCGTTGCTCGCGCTGTGCGGCACGTCGATCGACGCCAGGACGGCGGCCGAGTGGGGACTGATCGACTCGATCAGTCCGACGACGGCAGCGGCTTCGCTTCCTTGAGCTCCATCGGCGTGCGCCCGATGCTGATCGTGCCGGCACCCGCCTTGGTGACGAGGATCTCCAGGCCGAGCTCCTCGTCGGCATAGCGCTTGCCGATCGCGCTGCCGGTGGCCAGGTCGGCGTCGGGCACGGCGTCGGGATCGCGCGCCTCGGTCATCGCCGTCATCGGCTTGCCGCCGCACTGCAGGTCCACGTCGCCGCTCGATGCGCGCACCACGATGACCTCCGTGGCGCACACTGCGCTCCGTACTCTCGCGCCGGCCTTCAGCTCCACTGCACACCCCTGATCGTCGGACCACGCGCAGTGCGTGGCGTCGGTTACCGAGAGCGCACTCTACGCGCCGGGTGCCGGATCCATCGAAGGGCGCCAGGCGATCAGCTCGGCGAGGTCGGTGGCCGGCTGGTGGCCGCCCTCGATGGCGTCCCAATCGTCGTCGCCGAGCTCGGCGAGCCGCGCGGACACCCGGTCGAGCCGCCTCGCTGCGTCGCCATCCGCAGCCGTCAGCTCGACGTCGAGCTGATCGAGCAGATCGGCGGTGCGCACCGAGCGCGCCCCGGTCGGCAGGGTCCACCCATGGACGGCGGACGGCTCGGCGGCGATGACAGCATCGAGCGCGGCCACGAACGCGTCGTTCTCGGACGGGAGCCCGACGGTGACCCGAATGCCGGTCGGGAACGGCCGCACCACCACGCCGCGCTGCTCCAGGCGGACGGCGATCTCGGCCCCCTGCCCACCCGCCGGCAGCCACCAGAAGTTGCCCTGGGCCTCCGGCACGCCGAGCCCGCGCCGGCGCAGCAGCTGGGCGACCCGCCGGCGCTCGGCGACGATGATCGCGCAGCGTCGGCGCATCTCGTCGCCCTGCTGCAGCGCCACCATCGCCGCGGCCTGGGCCGGGCCGTTGACCGCGAACGGGATCATCGTCGCGTACACCGCGGAGACGACGACCGGGTCACCGATGAGGAACCCGACGCGCAGCCCGGCCATGCCGAACGCCTTCGACAGCGTGCGCAGCACCACCACGTTCGGGCGGCCGCCGGCGAGCGCCCACGCGTCGGGAACGTCGGCGCCGGTGACGAACTCTCCGTACGCCTCGTCGATCACGAGCAGGCAGTCGGCAGGCGTGCCGTCGATCAACCGCCGCAGCTCGTCGGTTCGGAGCGCGCCGGCGATGGGGTTGTTCGGGTTGGCGATGAAGATGACCCGCGTCCGTGGCGTGATGGCCGACAGCACCGCATCGACGTCGATCGAGCACCGCCGCAGCGGCACCACGACGCGCTCGGCGGCGACGACGCCCGAGAACTGCGGATAGGCGATGAAGCTCGGCCACGGGTACAGCACCTCGTCGCCCGGACCGGCGTAGGCGAGCGTCAACTGCTGCAGCAGCCCGACCGAGCCGGGCCCGACGGCGACGTGGCCTCGGGCGAGGCCCAGCGTCGCGGCGAACATCTCGGCGAGCACGTCGCTGTCGTGATCGGCGTAGCGAGACGTGTCGGCGATGGCGGCAGCCACGGCCTCGGCGACGCCCGGCAGCGGGCCGAACGGCACCTCGTTCGAGGCCAGCTTGACGGCCTCGGCGATGCCGTGCTCGGCCATCGCCTCGGCCGCGCTGCGACCCGGGATGTAGACGGGGACCGAGGCGAGGTGGGCGCGTGGCGCAGGTGCCGAACCGGTTGGCGCGTTCACTTCGGTTTGGGTGACATCAGCTCCACGCGCGCGCCATCGGGATCGGCGAGGAACACGATCTCGACACCGAGCGACGAGCGGGTGGACTCGATGATCGTGCCGCCGAGCTCGACGAGCGTGGCCGCCGACGCATCGACATCGTCGACGTAGAACGACAGGTGGGTGAACCCGATCGTGCCGCGGCTCGCGGACGGGGTGCCGCTGGGCGTCGGCGAGCGGTAGCCGAGGAGCTCGATCTTCATCCCGTCGAGCTCGACGAACTGCGACGTGACCACGACGGGCGAGGTGACCTCGAGGCTGCGATCGAGACCGGGCAGCATCGTGTCGTCGAGTTCGTACGACAGGACGCGCTGGAAGCCGAGACCGTCGCAGTAGAACCGCAGCGAGCGCTCGAGGTCCGTCACGCACAGTCCGATGTGGGAGGCCTGGGCTCCGACGTGTGTGCTCATCCCGGCGAATCTACTCAGCCGGTGGGCGGGCAGGTCGAAGGCGGATCCCCGGGCATCGTGGTGGTCGTCGTGGTCGGGTCGCTGGTGTCGGGGACGCATGCGGGATCGATCGTCGTGCTGGTCGTCGTGGTCGGCGGCACGGTGCTCGTGGTCGTCGTGGTCGGCGATGTCGATGTCGTCGTGGGGGCCACCGTGGTGGGCGGCGACGTGCTGGTGGTGGTGGTCGGCGCCACCGTGGTCGTGGTCGACGCGACCGTGGTGTCGGGCGCGGCCGTGGTGGTGGTCGCCACGACGGTCGTGGTCGGCACCTCGGTGGTGGTGTCCACGACGCTCGTGCCGGTGGTGCTCGTGGTCGTGTCGACAACCGTGGTGGTCGTGTCGTCGATGCTCGAGGTGGTGGTGGTGGTGGGGTCGTCGGGCGGCGGTGGCGCGACCAGTGGCGCGCCGAAGAACATCAGCCGGTAGCGGTTCGGATGCGGCCACGCGTCGCGCAGCATGTTGCGCGCGTTCTCGGACACGCTGACGACCAGCGAACCGCCGCTCGTCCACGGCATCAGGTACGCGTTGTAGGTGTTCATCAGCGGATCACCGCCACGTGGCGAGATCCCTCGTTGCTCCACCGTCGTCCACGGTCCCCACGGATCGTTGGCGACGTCGATGGCCAGCGAGTCACCCCAGTAGCCGTCGATCTTGGTCGCGGCCACCCACTGGCCGTTCATGTACCGCGGCTCCATCGGGTTCTCCGCCCAGTAGCGCTGCAGGATGGGCGTCGCCTGGCTGGCGTCGCCCGTCCAACCATCACCCGATCGGTACTCGGGCGCCGCGCCGAACTGGCCGAGCGGGATGCGCGCCAGCCACATCTTCGTGCCCGAGTGCGGACCGTTGTAGTAGCCGCCCTCGCGCTGCAGGTTCTGCTCGAACGTGTTGCCGAACAGGTAGGTGTACTGGCCGTCGCTGGCCACCGCGTAGCCGTAGATCGGCGACACGCCGGCGTTGGCCGCCGGCTGGAACGAGAGCCGCTGCAGCGAGTGCGCGTCGTACACGGCGAGCCAGGTCTCGACCGGGTGCCAGCCGAGCCCGTTCGCACCGGTCGGGTCGTAGCCGTCCTTGAGCATCTGCGCCCAGTACACGTACACCTTGCCGTCGACGGTCTCGCCGCCCATCGGCCAGAACCACTTCGCCTTGACGTTCTCGCCGGTGCCCTGCTCGAACGACGTCGGCTTGGAGATGGACCCGCGGTGGTAGAGCGTGAAACAGGCACCGTCTTGGACCATCGCCGTGTTGTGGTCGAACGTCGCCTGGGAGAGGTTCGTGGCCGTGCCGCTGTAGTCGACGAACGTGTCCTGGAACAACCACAGGTAGCGATCCCCGCCGAGCGGATAGACGTGCTGGTAGTCGTGGCCGATCACCGGGCCGACGCGTTGCGCGAAGAACGCGTCGAGCGCACTTGCCGAGGTTCCGGCCGCACACCCGACATCGGTGGCCACGTAGCCGGCCGCTGTCGTGGCGGTCTTGTCGGCCCAGGGCGACACCACCGCCGGCGACGCCGAGGGACCGGGATCGGGGATCTCGCGGCTGACGTCGTCGGCGCCTCCCGCTGGCGCACCGCTGCCGGAGCCGGATCCCCCGGTCTGCTGCGTCGTGGCGGCGGTTGCGGCGTCGGTCGCCGCCACCGGGACGGTCTCCGGCACGAGCGTCGTGCCGGTGTGCGCGCCCTCGGGCAGTTCGGCCGACACCGGCGTGATGGTGGTGACCGGCGACGGATCCGTGCTCACGGTGTCGGCCGGAGCGACGAGCGTCGGGACGGCCGAGCCGACGGGCAGCACCGACGTCGGCTCGGTGTACTTCGCCGGATCCGACGTGCGCAGCGACTGCTCACGGCCCGCTGAGGACCGCTCGTTGACCACCAGCAGCATGCCGAGCACCACGAGCAGCACCAGCACCTTGGCCAACGGGCGCGACGGAACCGGGACGGGCTGCTCCACGGCAACCCGCACGCTGTCGGGACCGATCTTGCCGAGCGGAGCGTCGTCAGGGGGCGTCGCGACCGGCTCGTCCTCGGGCTGGGACGTCTCGCCCATCGGACGAAGGTACCATCGACCCGCCCGGGACCGGCCGCGGGCGTGCCGTGGGACTTCGATGTGTGCCCGCCGCGAGATGTGGGAAGCAGTGGGCGATGAAGCAGCGCAGCGGTTGGCGGACGACGATCAACGGGTGGCGCCCCTCCGCGTTGCTGCGGTCGCTCGACCTCGCGCTGATCGATCCCCCGTTGCTCTGCTGTGACGACGACGAGCTCTGCCCGGCCTGCCGGATGGACGGCGGCTGCCTGCACGGCTGAGGCGTCTCGCCGCCTCTGATCGGGCGGTCAGCCGACCGGCGGGGCGGTGTCGGGTCGTCCGATCCGCCGGGTGGTGGATCCCGACCACACCACCATGCCCTCGTCGGAGCCGAACGGCGAGAGATCCGGCTCGCCTTCGCGCCCGCCGATGCTGCAACCGACACCGTGCTCGTCGGCCAGCGCCATCAGCGCCTCGAGGCAGCGCACCCCACTGGAGTCGATGAACGTGACCTGGGTCAGATCCACGTGCAGGTGCTCGGGCTGTTCCTTGATGGCCAGATCGCCGGCGACGGCGAACGTGTTCGCCGAGTGGACATCGAGCTCGCCGATGGGCACGAGGCGCGCCTCACGACGGTCATGGATGATCTGGATGCTGAGGCTGACGTCTGCGACGACTCCGAGTCCGAGCTTGGTGACCATTCGTCAGCCCCTTTCGTCCCAAGGGTGTACCCGAGTGGCGCCGGGCACAAACCTCACCCTGCCGTTGGGTTGGCTCCTCGCGGCGCGTCGCGTTCGATTGTTGGCAGAAGCTTTGCAATCGGGTCGTCGCCGACGGCCGGATCACACAGGCCGGATCACACGGCGTGGAACGTGGACTTCAGCGTCGGCTGGGCGGTGTCGGCGCTGACCAGGCCGTCGCCGACGAGCTTGGTGAGGTGGGAGAACACGCTGCGTCCGGCGGCCTTGTGCAGCTCCTCGCGCACGTCGGCGTAGAGCACGGTCACCATGTCGGGGATCAGCGCGAGCCCGTTGCGGACCTGCTCGAGCACCTGCCGCTCGCGGTCCAGACGATGGGCCAGGTAGGCATCGAGGAAGGGATCGACGTCGGTGACCGGGTTGCCGTGCGTCGGCCACAACGTCGCGTCGTGACGGCCCGCCACCTTGGCGAGCGAGTCGATGTACGCGCGCATGTCGCCGTCGGGCGGCGACACCACGGTGGTGCTCCAGCCCATCACGTGGTCGCCGGTGAACAGGGCGCGCTCGGCTTCCAGGCTGAAGCAGAGGTGGTTCGACGTGTGGCCCGGTGTGTGGACGGCGCGCACGGGCGCGCCACCGATCTCGGCGACGACATCGCCGTCGAGGGCGACGATGTCGGGCACGAACGCGAGATCGATCGCCTCCTCGATCTTGACGTCGGTGTCGTCGTCGTCCGCGGCGACCTCGCCGTGCGGACCGAACGCAACCGTGGGTGCGCCGGTCTCGTCGCGCATCCATGCGGCGAGCGGCGAGTGATCGCTGTGGCAGTGGGTGACGAGGATGGCCCGGACGCGATCGCCGCGCAGCGCGGCCACGAGCGCGTCTCGGTGCGAGTCGAGCGCGGGTCCGGGATCGACCACCACGACGTCGCCGTGGCCGACGATGTAGGTGCCCGTGCCGCGGTAGCTGTACTTCGTCGGGTTCTCGGCGATCACCCGGCGGACGAGCGGCGACACCTGCTCGACCTCGCCGTAGTGCACGTCGTCGAGCGGGGGCACGAACGGGATCGGTCCAGCGGCCATGTCAACGAGTCTTGTCGAACACCCCGTCGAGCACCGACACGGTGCCGACCTCGTGGCCGTGGCCCAGGATCGGCTCGTGCACCAGCGCTGCGACCGCGGCCGTGTCGACACCGAGCCGCCGCAGGGCCTCCACCGCCACCGGCGCGCATGCCCGCGAACCGCCGTCGGCGATCTTCACCGCGACCGCGCGCCCGTCGGCGAGCGCCATCGCGAGCACCGCTTCGGCGCCGTCCTTGGCCATCAGCGTGGGCACCGCGCGCATGAAGTGGGAGGCCTCGCGCTCGGCGCCGCCCACCATGTCCGGATGGGCCCGCATCGCGTCGGCCACCGCCACCTCGTGCGCTCCGGCATCACCGCGGCCGATGTTGCGGAACGCCCGCGCCAGGCCGAGCAACGACATCACGTGCGCCGGTGCGCCGCAGCCGTCGACCCCGACGTGGCCCAGCGGCTCCTCGGTGACGCCGGGCATCGTCGCATCGATGGCCTGCTGGAGTGGATGGCCGGGGTCGAGGTAGCCGTCGAGCGACCAGCCGTTGACCGCACAGGTGACGAGCATCCCGGCGTGCTTGCCGCTGCAGTTCTGGAGGATGCTGGTGCGCCCTCCGCCCGCGCGCAGCACGTCGTCGCGTGCCCGATCCTCGAGCGGGAGGTCGGGTGTGTTCGAGAGCGCCGACTCCGGGAGTCGGGCGGTGGCGAGGATCCGGCGCACGCCAGCGATGTGCATCGGTGTGCCGTCGTGGCTCGCGCAGACCAGCGCGAGCAGGTCGCTCGGGAGGTCGAGACCGCTGCGCACCATGGCCAGCGCCTGGATCGGCTTGTTCGACGACCGCGGGTAGATGTCGATCGACGCATCGCCGGCGGCGAAGGCCAACGAACCGTCGGCCGCCAGCGCGACGACGGCACCGAAGTGGGTCGACTCCGCCGCGCCGGAGCGGGTGGTCTCGGCGAGCGGCACGAAGGCGTCGGCTCGGCTCATCGTGCCTCCGCCGCGACGGCGTCGATGAGGTCGGCGGCGAGGTCGCCACGCGGCTTGACGACGATGTGCTCGAGCCCGAGCCAGGTCGCCATCGACCGCAGCTCCTCGACCAGCTCGGGCACGATCACCTCGGCCGGTACGCCGGGCTCGGCGTACGAACCCTGCACGAGCAGGGTGCTCGACTGCCGATCCGACTTGAGGTCGAACCGGCCGACGAGCTCGTCGCCGAGCAGGAACGGCAGCACGTAGTAGCCGTAGATCCGCTTCGGCGCCGGGACGTAGATCTCGATCCGGTAGTGGAACGCGAACAGCCGCTCGGTGCGCTCGCGGTTGAACACCAGCGAGTCGAACGGGCTGAGCAGGGCGCGGGCCGAGACCCGTCGCGGGCGGCGCGCCTCGGGATGCAGGTACGCCTGCTGCGCCCATCCCTCCACGCGCACGGGCAGCAGCCGGCCCTCCTCGACGAGCTCGGCGATGAGCGGCTTGGTGACCGGCTTGTTCTGACGGTGGTAGTCAGCGAGGTCGCCGGCCGTGGCGACGCCGTGGTGCCTCGCCGCGAGCACGAGCAGCTCCCTGCGCGCCTCGTGCTCGGTCGGCACCTCGTGATCGAGCGCCGATCGCGGGATCCAGCGCTCCGTGAGCTCGTACAGGCGGGCGAAGTCGTTGGGCCGGCGCCGGCCGGTCAGCTTGCCGGACCAGAACAGGTGCTCGAGCGCGATCTTGGCGTCGTCCCAGTCCCACCAGGTGCCCTTCGGACCGACCCGTGCGTTGAACTCACCGGACACCACCGGACCGCTGCGCTCGACGCGCGCGAGCACTTCGTCGAGGTACTCGGGCCGCCGCTCCTGCAGTCGCTGCACCTCTTTCCAGCGATGCTCCCTCGCCATCTTCCATCGGTAGAGGTGGTAGTGCTCGGTGGGCACATGGCTGGCCTCGTGCACCCAGTACTCGAACAGCTCGCCGGCGGCTGCGGCCTGATCGATGAGGGTGCGCGGATGCGGCCCGAGGCGCGCGAACAGCGGCAGCTCCTGGCTGCGGACGAGCACGTTGACCGAGTCGATCTGGATCAACCCGATCTGGTCCATGACCTTGCGGAGGTGACGCCGGGTCACCGCGCCGCTGGGCCGCTTGTCGGCGAGCCCCTGCGCGGCGACGGCGATCCGACGTGCCTCGTTCGCCGAGATGTCGTGCTTCGGCGCGATGGCCGGTCAGTCCTCGGAGACGGTGATGGTGATGCCGTTGATGACGACATCGTCGACCGGACGGTCGCCACGCGCGGTCTTCACGTTCTGCATCGTGTCGAGGACGTCGAGGCCCTTCACGATCTGACCGAAGTGGTTGTACTGCGGCGGGAGGCCGACACCGCTCGGGCCACTGATCAGGAAGAACTGGCTGCCGTTGGTGTTCGGGCCGGCGTTGGCCATCGCCACCGAGCCGAGCTGGTAGCGCTGCTTCACCGGCTCGTCGGCGAACTTGTAGCCCGGTCCACCGGTGCCCGTGCCGGTGGGGTCGCCGCCCTGGCACATGAAGCCGTTGATGATGCGGTGGAAGATGACGCCGTCGTAGTAGTGGTGGGCGGCGAGGAAGACGAAGTTGTTCACCGTGGCTGGAGCGTTGATCGCGTCGAGCGCGATCACGATCGTGCCGAGCGATGTCTCCATCGTCGCGGTGTACCGCTTGGACGGGTCGATGCCCAGCTCCGGGGCCTCAGGGAACTTCTGGGTCTTCGGCGCGGAGCCGTCGAGCGCGGGGAATGGGGTAGCCATGCCCGGCAGGCTAACCGGGCGACTCAGCGCCCGGTCACTCCGGTTCGGGCAGCTCCGCCGACGACGGTTGCGAAGTCGCGGTCGCGGTGGGATCGCTGCGATCGTCGGGTTGGGTCGCTGCTGCGGCGGTCTCCGGCTCCTCGGACTCGAGCATGGTGACCGAGTCGACGGCCTTGTCGATGACGTGGTCGGCGGCGTCGCGGATGGCCTCCAGCGGCTTGACGTCGAGCAGCGTGTCCTCGAGCCGGCTGTCGTCGATCATCAGCCAGAGGAAGACGCCGAGCACCGCGCCCACGAGCGGGAACACGATGAACACCCAGAGCTGGTTCAGCGCGTCGCTCTTGGAGTCGGCGAAGATCGCCGCGCCGAAGCTGCGCGCCGGGTTGACGGACGTGTTGTCGATCGGGATCGTGATCAGGTGGATGAGCGTGAGCGTGAAGCCGGCGACGAGGCCACCGAAGCCGATGCTGTACTTGCGCGAGGTGGTGAACAGCACGACCGTCACGAGCAACGCGGTGAACACGATCTCGACGATGATCGCCGAGCCGAGTCCGTAGCCGCCGGGCGAATGGGTCTTGTAGCCGTTCGAGGCGAACGATCCACGCGTGTAGCCGTCGACCCCGCGGGCGATGCCCCAGATGATGAAGCCGCCGACGGCCGCACCGATCAACTGGCCGATCACCGCGAACATCGCGTGAGCGCCGTTGACCTTCTTGGTCATCCACATGCCGAGCGTGACCGCCGGGTTGATGTGGCAGCCGCTGATCGGCCCGATCGTGTACGCCATCACGAGCAGCGAGAGACCGAAGGCAAGGGCCACGGTGGGGACCTTGATGTCGCTGGCGGGCATCAGGATGGCGGTGCCGGGGCCGCCCATCATCAGCACGGCCGTGCCGAACGCCTCCGCGCCGAGGATGCGGGCATTGTTCTGCATGTGTCCCTTCCGGTGGCCCCGTTCGGAACCCTCCCCGACCGTGAGATTACGCAGTTCTCGGTAGCCTCTTGGTCGATGGTTCGTCGGCGCACGGAAACGATGCTCGTGACCCGCGTCCGGGCCACCGAACCGATGCGCCGCGAGCCCGACGAGCTGATCGTCGAGGAGCCGATGTCCATCCGACTCGACGGCGACCAGGTCACCACCACGATGCGCACGCCGGGTCACGACTACGAGCTCGCGGTCGGGTTCTGCCACACCGAGGGCGTGCTCGGCGGTGCGCCGATCATCGGCGTCCGCTACTGCGCCGACGGCTCGGCGATGTCGAGCGAGTTCAACGTCGTCACGGTCGAGACCGGTGGTCGGGCCCTGGAGTTCACGCCGCGCCTGGGCCTCACCTCGACGAGCTGCGGGCTGTGCGGTAGCGACAGCATCGACACACTGTGCGAGCGCCTCGCGCCACTCGATCCCGCCCGCGCCGACGCGTTCCGGCTCGACACGTTCCCCGACCTCTGCCGGCAGGTGCTGCGCGGGCAGGGTCTGTTCAGCGCCACCGGCGCGGTGCACGGCGCCGCAGCGTTCGATGCCGAGGGCGACATCCTCGTCACCCGCGAAGACGTCGGACGCCACAACGCGGTCGACAAGGTGATCGGGCGGATGCTGCTCGACGGCCGGCTCCCGGCCACCGGCCTCGGCCTGTTCGTCAGCGGCCGCTCCAGCTTCGAGATGGTCCAGAAGGCATGGAGCGCAGGGTTCGCCGTACTGCTCAGCGTCAGCGCGCCCACATCGCTCGCAGTCGAGACGGCACGTCGCGCCAACCTGCTGTTGGCCGGGTTCGTGCGCGACGACCGGCTCAACGTCTACTCCCCCGAGCGCCTCGCCACCCCCGCCGTTGCGCCGGTCACCACGACCCCTGCCGTCGGCGCATCCCAGATAGCGTCGCCCGCATGAGCACCTCCTCGGATCCCGTCGTCCCCAGCACCGGGCTCACCGTGCTGCACCTCTTCTGCCACACCGCCGGCGGCAGCAACGGTCTGCAGGTCGACGGCGAGGCCGTCGTCACCGCGGTGAAGGCGGCTCAGGCCGAAGGTGCGCAGGTGGTCACGGCGGCGATGCTCGGGCACAAGTGCGACGTCGCCGTGATGGCCTTGCACCCCGACATGCGTGTGCTGCGCCGGCTGCAGACGGCCATCCAGGTGGCCGGGCTCGTCGTCGCCGACAGCTACGTGTCCATCACCGAGGTCAGCGAGTACGCGAAGGGCATGCCGGCGGAGATGCTCCAGCCGCGGCTCTACCCCACGCTGCCGCCCGAGGGCAAGAGCGCGTTCTGCTTCTACCCGATGTCGAAGCGGCGCGAGCAGGGCGCCAACTGGTTCAGCCTCCCCTACGACGAGCGCGTCACGCTGATGCACGAGCACGGCAAGAGCGGGCGCACCTTCGCCGGGCGCATCGTGCAGCTCATCACCGGCAGCACCGGCCTCGACGACTACGAGTGGGGCGTCACCCTCTTCGGCAACCACACCGACGACCTCAAGGACGTCGTGTACACGATGCGCTTCGACCGTGCCTCGGCCATCTTCGCCGACTTCGGGCAGTTCTACGTCGGGATGGTCACGCCGGCCGAGGAGCTCTTCGCCCACTGACGCTCGCTCGCCGGCTCAGCCGGCCGGTACGTCGATCTGGCGCTTGGACATGTCGCGACCGGTCACGTCGAACGAGAACTCGTCGAACACCGCCGACGACGGATCGCCGTTGGTGCCGAGCGCGAGCTTGCCCGAGGGACCCTCGTAGTCGATGTTGCGGCCTTCGCCGATGAGCGCGCTGCAGTCGACGAAGGTCGAGCACGCCGAGCCGCCGGTGCTGATGCCGGGGATGACGGCGGCCATCAGGTCGGACTGGGTCGAGCCGGTCTGCTCGGCGGCGAGCATGAACAGGTTGGCGCAGTCGTAGGCCTGGGTGGCGAACAACCCCGTGGCGTTGGGGTCCTGGGCAGTGATCGCCGACATCAGGTCGGCGTTGTCGGTGCGCACGTACGGCGACACGCCGACGATCCGCTCGCGCGTCGCGCTGTTGATCGCGCCGAGCAGGCTGATCGACCACGGGCGACGCAGCGCGTCGTTGAGGACGATGTCACGGGGGTTGCTCGCGGTGGCGTGGGCGAGCGCGCCGAGGACGCGGGAGCCGGCGTCGGGATCGCCGATGAGCGCGATCGCCCCCGAGCCGGCCTGAGTGACCTCGGCCGCCTCGGCGTCGAAGTCGGAGTCGTCGACGGAGAACCCGACGGCCACCGACACCTTGATGCCGCGGTGGGTCAACGACGCCTCCAGTGCCGCTTCGAACGGGCGCCCGTATCCGTCGTCGACGTAGGCGATCGAGGCCGACGTCTCACCCGTCTGCTCGATGATCTTGGCCATCGCCTCGGCTTCGAGGCTGTCGGACGGGATCGTGCGGAAGAAGAGATCGTTGTCCGGGAAGTCGTCGAGGGCGAGCGCCGACGCGCTCGGCGAGCAGGCCGCCACGTCGGCCTGGACGAGGGTGGGTGCGAGGGCGATGGCCGAGATCGACGACGCCGGCCCGATGATCGCGTCGACGTTCAGGCCGAGCAGGCTCTGCAGGGCCACGCCGGCGGAGTTCGCGTCGGCACCCTCGTCCTCGACCACGAGCTGCACGGGCTCGCCGTTGACCCCGCCGGCAGCCGTCGCCTGGTCGACCGCGACGTTGACCGCGGCGAGCTCGGACTCACCGATGGACGCGCCGGCGCCACTGGCCGGCAGCAGGACGCCGATGCGCAGCACGCGGTCGTCGGTGCGCTGGGCGACGGTGGTGGGAGTGGTGTCGACGGTGGTCGGCGGCGGCGTGGTGGACGACGACGAGCACGCCGTGAGCCCGGCGACGGCGAGCAGTGCGGCGGCGCAGGCGGCACGCGCTGGTCGGCTGATCACCCGGCGAGTGTAGGCGGCACCACCATGCGCGGACGGGCCACCACCCGTCGGCGGAGGTGCCGTGATCAGTCCAGGCGCCCCTCGGCGCGGCGGCGGGTGAGCACCGTCTTGGCCTTCCACGCGCCCCAGATCAGGCCCGGCTCCTGGAGGCTCTCGTCGATGTCGGCCCACGTGGCGGGGCTCAGCGCATAGACGTCCGCAGGGAAGGCGCGCACGGCGAAGTCGTCGCGCTGTGGCGTCGGCACCCCGTGACGGACGAGCACGGCCGTCGGGTGGCGCACCGCGGCGCGCAGCACGCTCAGCGGGTTCGAGGTCTGCGCGTCGAAGTCGACCTCGAGCAGCGCATCGAGCTCGGCGAGCACGACCGGGGCGGCCTCACGCGCCATCGCCGCGGCATCGGCACGCAGATCGCCGCCGACCGGCACCCGCATCCGCGACGCCGCCGACGTGACGCAGCGCTCCAGCCACGCTTCGACCACCGCGTGCGCGGCGTCGGAGAGCTGCTGCACGTAGGGATCCATCCCCGCATCCTCACACGCCACGCATCCTCACACGAGGGCCCGGTCGGCCCGCGGGTCAGCCGCTGCAGGCAGGGAGATCGAGGTGCGGGCCAGTGGCGTCGACGAGGAGGCAGCCCGACGCGGCCAACGCCCGACGGAGCTGGTCGACCTGCTGGACGAGCAGCGGCGCGAGCGATCCGCCGATGATCGACGTCACGGACGCGTCGTCGAGGTGCGCCCCGTCGGGTCGCAGGGAGTGCCCCGCCGCGGCCTCGGCGGCCTCGACGAGACCGGCATAGCCCACTGTCTGCACGGGCGCCCACTGGTCGTCCCAGCGATGCACCTGTGCGTTCCAGCGCGCGATGTCATCGTTCGAGGTCCAGCCGGACTGACCGTCGGTGGGGTTCGTGGGCGCATCGGCCACCTCGACGACCGCTCCGGACGAGGCGATCAGGCCGAGCAGGTCGCGCATGCCGGCGTCGTGCTGCTGGATGTACCGCGGGCTGCCCGTATCGGACCAGTCGGTGTCGCCGGGGTAGCGCTGACGGCCCTCCTCGGGCAGGCTGTCCACCGCGACCACGACGTCGGGACGGAACGTGGCGAGCGCCTCGGGCCAGCCATGATGCACGTCGGGGCACGCGCTGGCCGACGTCTCGTTGCCGAGCAGCACGGTTGCGTCGGCGGTCACGAGGGGGCAGTTGCGCTTCCCCGCCCAGAGCACATCGAGGTGCTCGGCCGATCCGGCGAGGCCGGTGGCCACGCCGTACGACGTGCTGTCGCCGATCACCATCACGCGCAGCGCCGGCGGCGCAGCGGGCGTCGCCAGGTCGGCCACGAACGCCTGATCGAGATCGCCGACGGCGTGCACCGACAGGTTCGTGCTCGACACGGCGGCCTCGGTGAGGACATCGCTGAGGAGGTCGCCAGGGGACGGCGCAGCGTCGACGACGATCACCCGGCCGGCCGCTGCCGACAGGTGCTCGAACGCCGCGACGCCGAGCCGATCGAGGTGTTCGGAGATCGCGTACTGCTGCGAGACGCTGAACACCTTGGCAGCCGCTGCGACGCGGTCGGCGAAGGCCGCGTGATCGGCGGACCCGAGCGCGACCACGAGGACATCGCTGCGCGGTGCCGCCGGCGCGACCACTGGGCACGACGGATCGGTGGGCCACGCATCGTCGACCTGTACGACCGGGCAGTTCGGCAGCACGTCGTCGACGATCCGCACAGTGCCCGCGCCGTCTGCGGCGCCGGCGAGCGCGCGGACGACGCCCAGGTCGCTGCCGACGACGGTGACCCGCAGCGGTGGGGGCTTGGCCACCGTCGACGACGACGGCGGTGCGGGCGTGAACGGCGGTGCGGGGACCACCGTGGCCACGGTCGACGTCGACCGTGGCGTCGTGCCGGCGGCCGAGGACGAGAGGCTCAGCGCGCGCGCCGTGGGCTGCGAACCGCTCAGCAGCACCGGCGCGTCGGGGGCGTCGAGCATCGAGATCCGCCGGTGCGCGGAGGTGGGTGTCGCTGGAACGACGAGCGCGGCGACGACCACGGCAGCGATCGTGCCCATCGCGGCCACGCGCATCGAGACGCCGCCGGAGAGCACCCGGCGCTCGCGGACCGGACGCTCGACGACACGATACGACACCTCGGTCAGCGACGCGATCACCGCCAGTTGGACGAGCCTGGCGACCCAGCCGTCGAGGTGCAGCACCGTCGGCGTGAGGAGCACGAACACCGGCCAGTGGAAGACGTAGATGCCGTAGCTCCGCCGCCCGAGCGCGGCCAGCACGCGCCGGCCGAGCAGCGCGGCGAACGGACCTGAGGCGGACGCGGCGACGATCATCGGGCACCACAGCAGCGCGACGGCCATCAGCCCACCCCGGTACAGCCAGCCCGCCGACTGCGGCGTCGTCACGACCAGCACCACGAACCCGAGCAGGCTCACGAACGGAACGAGGCTGCGCCACGCGGCGCGTGGATCCGGGGGTGCCGAAGCGCCGGCCTCGCGGCGGCTCACCCACCACGCGAGGAGCGCGCCGACGAGGAGCTCGCCGGCGCGGGTGTGCGTGCTGTAGTAGACGAGGTCGTGATCGGTGGCGGCCAGCGTGGCCGCCAGCGATCCGGCCGCGAGCACACCGAGTCCGAACGGCAGTGCCCAGCGGCGCCGGACCACGAGGAGCAGCGCGACGATGCAGGGGAACACGAAGTAGAACTGCTCCTCGATCGCCAGCGACCAGAAGTGCAGGACCGGGCTCGGCCGGCCGACGAACAGCGACGCGTACGACTGCCCGGCGGTCAGGAACCGCCAGTTGGCGACGTTCGCCGCAGCTGCGACGATGTCGCCGCGCAGCGAGCGCATCCCGACGGCGGACACGAGCCAGTGCGAGCCGACGAGGACGAGCGCGAGGCACAGCAGCGCCGCCGGCGCGAGGCGGCGCACCCGCCGGCCCCAGAAGGCTCCCAGCGAGATCCGACCGTCACGGGCGTGCTCGGCCAGCAGCAGCCGGGTGATCAGGAACCCGGACAGGGTGAAGAACAACGACACCCCCAGGAAGCCGCCCTCGGCCCTGGCCACGCCCGCGTGGAAGAGCACCACGGCCAGCACGGCCATGGTTCGGAGCCCGTCGAGCGCGGGAAAGTAGGTGCTCCGCCGAGTACCCCCGTACACGGATCGAGACGGTACATCCACCACCCGGCCGGAGATCGCATCGTGAGTAGGCTCGCCGCATCGACGACCCCGCCGAGCCCATCACCACCCCGACCACCGCACCGACCACGCCAACTGGTTCGTCTGATCGCCGGATCCTGCTCGCGACGATCGCCGTCATCGCGATGTTCGTGGTCCCCCTCGTGGTCGCGCTCATGAGCGTCAGCCGGGTCACGTGGTACCCGACGGGCGACATGGCCCAGGCCGAGCTGCACGTGTCCGGCTTCTTCGCCCATCCTCCGCTCGTCGGCGCCGCAGGCCGGATCGGGGACGTGTTCGCCCCGTACGGCCAGGGCTCGCACCCCGGGCCGGCGATGTGGTTCGCGCTGCTCCCCTTGTACCTCATCACCGGGCGCTCGTCGTTCGGCATGGAGCTCGGCATGACCGTGATGCAGCTGACGTTCCTGGTGGCCACGATCGCCGTCGTGCGCCGGCTGATCGGCGGCATCGGCGGGTTCCTCACGGCCGTGGTGGCCGCGGTGCTCGTGTACTCGATGGGCCCGGCGGTGTTCATCGAGCCGTGGAACCCGTGGGGCGGGGTCTTCGCGTTCTTCTGCTTCATCGCGCTGTGCTGGGGCATCGTCTGCGGACGTCATCGCTGGCTGGCCGCCGCCGCGTTCTGCGGGTTCTTCGCCGTGCAGTGCCACGCCGGCTACGTGCCACTGGTCGGCGCGACGTTGGCGGCGATGGTGGTCTTCCTCGCGATCCGCTGGCGGCGCGCGCGCCCCGACGGCATCCTCCGCTCCTGGTGGATCGCGGTCGCAGTCACGGTCGTGATGTGGACGCCGCCGGTGATCGACCAGCTCCGCCGGAACCCGGGCAACCTGCGCATCCTCTGGCACCACTTCACGTCGTCGACCGAGGCCGACGGCACGCCGCGCGCGTTCGTCGGCATCGGTGCCGCGCTCAAGGCCTTCGCCGGTGAGCTGTCGCTGCCCGGCCCGTGGATCCGCGGCGACTTCCGCCAGCCGAGTGCATCCCCGAACCTGATCGGCCTCGTCGTCGCCGTCGCCGTCGTGGCAGTCACGGTGCGCCTGCTGCTCGTGCAGCGCAGCACCGACGGCGACGCGCGGCGCGACATGTTGATGCGCCTGTTCATCCTCCTCGGCGGGCTCACGATCGTCGGTGTGTTCTCGACGGCGCGGGTGTTCGGCGAGTTCTACGACTACGTCATCCGTTGGTGGTGGCTCATCGTCGCCTGGATCTTCCTCGCCTGTGCGCTGGTGCTGATCCGCCGGCTGCGGACCGAGGTCGTGGTCGGCGGCGCGCTCGTGATCGCGCTGCTGATGTCGGGTCTCGCCACCGCCAACGCGCTCGGCGAGCAGAACCCGGGCGAGCGCAATGGCCGCATCGTCGGTGGCATCGACGCGTTGCTGCGCCAGAAGCTGACGAAGTCGGACCACTACCTGATCCGCTGGGACGATCCCCTCTCGCTCGGCGGCGTGCCGTTCGGGATGTTGCTCGATCTCGAGAAGCACGGCTTCCACCTCGGTGTCGACGCCGGCAACGCGGCCGGCGCACTGCCGCACCGCGTGCTGCCCGAGGCGAGCGCCAGCTCCGTGCTCTGGGTGGTGCTCGGCCAGGCCAACATCGACCGCTTCGCGGCGCGTTCGGACGCCGTCGAACTGGGCGAGTACGACGTGCGGACACCGGCCGAGCAGAACCGCTCCGACACCCTCCGCCAGCAGATCACCGATCGGCTCACCGCGCTCGGCCAGGCCTGCCTGGTGCCCAAGCTCGACGAGCAGTACGGGCTCGCCTCGTTCTACCTCGGCACCGCCGGCGTGCCCGACGATGTCGTCCGCGACGCCGGCGACTACTACGACCTCGGCCTGCCGGTGGCGGTGTTCGACATGCCCACGTTCGCGCCGCCGGTCGTCACCGCGACGTCGACCTGCTGAAGACCCGTCGGGCTACAGTCACCCCGTGAGCGACCCCACGTCCGCCCCCTCCGGCCCGCAGGACTTCACCAGGGATCTGGTGCGGTGGAGCGAGACGCTCGCGGCCATCGCGCGCACCGGTCTCGGCTTCACCCAGAGCCTCTACGAGCAGGAGCGCTTCGAGGAGGTGCTCCACGTCGCGGCCGACATCAAGGCCGCTGCCGACGAGGCACTCGATGTGCGCCGCGAGCAGGACCACTTCATCCAGGAGTGGATGGAGAGCGTCGGCGAGGGCGTGCCCGGCTACGTGACGCCCAAGGTCGCGGTCGGCGCCATCGTCGGCAACGAGGCCGGCGAGATCCTGCTCGTGCAGCGCTCCGACAGCCTGATCTGGCTCTACCCGACGGGATGGGCCGACGCCGGCTACTCGCCCTCGGAGGTGGCGGTGAAGGAGGTGCTCGAGGAGACGGGCATCGAGTGCGAGCCGCTCCGCCTCGTCGCCGTGCTCGACGGCCAGCGGATGGGCTTCACCCGGTTCGCGATGTACATGCTGCTGTTCCACTGCAAGGCCACCGGAGGCAGCCTGCAGGCACATCCGCTGGAGACCGCCGACGTCGCCTGGTTCGCACGCGACGCGCTGCCGAGCACCGCAGCCGGTGCACAGTGGTGGGCCCCGATGGCCTTCGCCGCCATCGACGGCGAGCCGCTGCCGACGATGTTCGAGCCCCCACGCGACCCCATCTGGCGCGGCGAGCACTGACACTGCCTCAGCCGATGGTGACGGCGTCGGCCCAGCGGCGGAGGGCGTCGGTGGCGGCCAGCGCGACCTCTTCGTCGTTGCGCCCGTGGTGGTGGCGGGCGACGGCGTCGTGGGCGATCAGTCCGGCGACGACCGGAGCACCGCAACCGTCGGTCAGGTCGACCCACTCGGCCCAACTGGTGGGCGTGTCGTACCAGCGCAGGTAGCCGTGGGGCGGATGTGGCCACCAGCGCTCGGCGAACCGCAGGATCACCTTCTCGACCACGCCCATGCCGAGCCGCCCCAGCGCCTCACGGTGGGGCGCCGGCAGCCCGGGGGAGAGCACCGGGTCGCCGCGCTGCAGCAGCGAGATCGGAAGGCTGCAGATGCAACGATCGGCGCGCAGCTCGCCGGCGTCGGTGTGCACCACCACGCCCGCACCGTCCCACGCGATCGAGCGCACCGGCCGGCCGAGCCGGATGTCGAGGCCGGTGGCGAGGTGGTCGACGAGCTGCCGGTATCCGCCTGGGATCCAGTGATCGTCGTTGCCGACGCCGTCCTCGGCGAAGAACCAACGGGCCGATGTGTCACTGGTTGCCGCGCCCGTCTCGAGCACGACGTCGGCGTCGATCGCGCGGCGCATCGCCGGCGCATCGCGCTCGGATGCCGGCAGCGACCCGAGCACGTCGGCGAGCGACACATCCGCGACATCGCCGGCGGTGGCCGCTCGCGCCGCGTCGGCGAGCATGGCGAGTGACCGAGGCACGTCGCCCGCCGGTCCGTCGGCGGCGCCGGCCAGCGGTGCGTGGAAGTCGGTGGACACGGGCGTGATGCCGAGCGAGCGGGCCACGAGCGCGAACTCGTTGCGACCGAACTGCTGCAGCCACGCCGCGCCCGCATCGGCGGCAGCGAACGAGCCGTCGGGACCGGGGAGGTCCACGGTGTGGGCCCGCCCGCCGATCCGGTCGCGGGCCTCGACCAGCACGCACTCGATCCCGGCGTCGACGAGCGTCCGCGCCGCACCGAGCCCGGCGAAGCCCGCGCCGACGATCACGACCCGTTCGCTCGGCGACCCGACGTCGCGACACCATCCGCCGGCGCGCACGCCGCTCTCGAACGCGCCGTGCGTCATCGCCGGTTGCTCGGTCCCGACGGCCTCGCCGCACAGCACGAAGCGGTCGCCGATCGGTTCGGCCAGCGTTCTACGGTCGGCCGGCGAGCCGCCGGGGCGGATGTAGCTCCACGAGCCACGGCTGAACGGATCCTCGCCCCAGCGGGCCACGTGCCAGCTGATGGGTCGCACGGCTGCGGGCTGGGATGCGGGCATCAGCCCGACGCAGCGACCGACGCGACGACCGACCCTGCCACGGAGCTCGCCGATGCGTTCGTCACCGGCGGCCAGACCTTGGTGTTCGCCCGTGCCGCGGCGATGCCGTCCCACACCTGTGGGGCGTCGCTGCCGAGCGACCACAGCGAGATCCCGGCCAGGTCCTGGCGTTCGGCGACGTATGCCCGATCGTGCACCGCTTCGGCGTCGGAGTACCAGACACGGTGCGTCACGGTGCACGATGTCGCGGCGCCGTTGGCATCGTTGCCCGACAGCTGCTCGGTGTACGCGAACGTGCGCTCCTGGTTGGTGGGATCCCAGGTCGAGACCACGCCGTGGGCCGACGCCAGGGCCTCCGCGTTCTTGCTCGACACGTTGCTGCGCTTCGGCTGGTCCGCCTCTGCACCGGGGCACACGCCCGCGACGTCCGTGGGCCAGTCGTAGCCGTAGACCGGCACCCCGAGGATCAGCTTGTCGGCCGGCACCAGCTTCTTCGCCGAGTCGACGATGTCGGTGACCCAGGCGATCGGCGCGATCGGGCCGGCCTCGCTGGTGCTGTAGTCGTAGGCCATGATCCGGATGCCGTCGACGACCTTGCCGATCGACGCGTAGTCGTAGACCCAGTAGTCGCCGGACGGCGGGGCGCTGACCGTCAGGGTCTTGCCATCGTGGTGCAGCGCTGAGGCGAGCTCGTCGACGAACGCCACCCAGTTCGGCCGTGTCGTGGTCCACGTCGAGCGGGCGTCGCTGAACGCGAACTTCTCGTAGTCGAGGTCGATGCCGTCGAACCGGTTGTCCTTCGCGAACTGGACGATCGTGCGCACGTGCAGGGCACGGGTCGCGGGGTCGGCCAGGACGCCGGCCATCCCGCCCGACGGCATGTCGTCGATGATCGACGCGGTCAGCTTCACGTGCGCGTCGTCGGCCGCAGTCCGGTACCTGGCGAGCACGCCGTCGCCGAGGCCGTCGAAGGCCGTCACCGAGTCGGCCGCGGTGGCGTGGTAGGCGAACAGCGAGAGGTTCGTGAACACGTTGCGGTTGGCCGTGAACGACGACAGCGCGGAGTCGGTCTGCCAGTACGGCGCCCAGCCGCTCACCGTCGCCGGCGGACCGGTGCGGTGCCACGGCGTCGAACGCGTCAGCGCGTAGCCGATCAGCGCCCCGAGCACGAGCACGGCGCTGCCGGCGAGGACGGCCAGGCGGCGCAGCGGTCGTTCGGGTCGGGCCTCACGCTCGCCAGGCGCGACGGCAGGCATCTCCTCGGTGCGCTCCGGACGTTCCCGTCGTTCCGCGTCCCGGTCGAGGCGCCCGTGCACGCGTGTGGACACGCCGGCCGTTCGATCCATGCCGCCCACGGTACCGGGCCACCATCCGCCGACCGGGGCACTGCGCCGCGGATCTGTATCCTGTGCCCGACGATGTCCGATGGTTGATCGACACGTTGCGGAGATGACCACCCGCCCGCCCACCGATCGAGGTTCCATGAGCAACACCAGGTACATCCGGCGCGTCGGCGTCTCTCTCACGATCCTGACCGGACTCGGCCTCGCATCGTGCAAGAGCGATTCGAGCAGCACGTCGGACACAGCCGTTGCCCAGACGGTGGAGGTGGTCGGCGTGAACACGCCCGAGAGCCACGTCCTCACCGAGATCTACGCCCAGGCGCTGGAGCACGCCGGCTTCCGCGTCGCCCGCCGCGACGACGTCGCCGACCTCGCTGCCGGTTATGCCGCGCTCAAGTCCGGCGCCGCCGACCTGTTCATCACCCACACCGGCGACCTGCTCAGCTACGTCAGCAAGAACGAGCCGTCGGCGGCGAGCACGTCCACCACCGCGGCGCCCACCACGACCACCACCATCCCGGGTACCAGCACCACCGAAGGCCCCACCACCACGAGCACCACCGAGCCCGTCGTCGGGCCGGTCGCGCCCACCACCACGGCCGATCCGCTCGCCACCACCACGACGGTCGAGGACACCACCACGAGCACCACGATCTCCGTGGTCGGCCAAGCCGCGGCCGAGAGCATCAACCTCCAGACCAAGCTGATCGGCGAGGTCCTGCCAACCACACTGCAGATCGGCGCCGCTTCCGACGCCGAGAACAAGTCGGTCATCGCCTGCAACAACGGGGTCGCCACCACCGGCAGCCTGTCGACGCTGTCCGACGTCGCCCGCGACGCCGACATCCTCACCATCGCCGGCCCGGCCGACTTCCAGACCGCCACGCCGTTCGGCATCCCCGGCTTCGAGAAGGTCTACGGCGGCACGTTCAAGAAGTTCATCCCGGTCGATGCCGCCAAGGTCGGCGACGAGATCACGTCGCCCACCACCGTGCCGGCGAGCACCACGACGGGCGCGGCCACCACCACCACCGATCCAGCGGCCACCACCACCACCGTGCCGGTGCTGCCGAGCGACGCCGACTGCGGCGCGTTCAACAGCCTGGATCCGACGATGCCCGGTGACGCCGTCGAGATGGACGACAACCTCAACTGGATCGAGAGCAACGGCGTCATCCCGCTCGTCTCGGCCACCGGCTACACGCCGGGTGTGTCGCAGCTGCTCGACAAGGTGAGCCAGGCACTGAAGACCGGCGACCTGCGCGCGATGATCGAGAAGATCGTCGTCGAGAAGGTCACGCCGGCCGCGATGGCCAGCCAGTACATCACCGCAGCGGGGTTGACGGGCTCGTGATCGAGGTACGCGGCCTCACCAAGCGCTTCGGGCGCACGACGGCCGTCAGCGACCTCAGCTTCGACGTCCGCCCGGGCCGGGTCACCGGCTTCCTGGGGCCCAACGGCTCGGGCAAGAGCACCTCGATGCGGTGCATGCTCGCGCTCGACCGGCCCGATTCCGGCACGGCGATGTTCGACGGTCGCGCCTACGACACCATCCATGATCCGCTCTTCGAGGTGGGGGCGCTGCTCGACGCGGGCTACGTGCACCCCGGCCGCAACGGTCGCAACCACCTACGGATGATCGCCGCGTCGAACGGCATCGGCGACACGCGCGTCGACGAGGTGCTCGGGCTGGTCGGTCTCGCCGACGCCGCCAAGCGACGGGTCGGCACCTACTCGCTCGGCATGCGCCAACGCCTCGGTCTGGCCAGCGTCCTGCTCGGCGATCCGAAGGTGATCATCCTCGACGAGCCGGCGAACGGCCTCGACCCCGAAGGCATCCGCTGGATCCGCGACGTGCTCGTGCACCTCGCCGGGCAGGGCAAGACCGTTCTCGTCAGCAGCCACCTGCTGAGCGAGATGGCCCAGATGGCCGACGATCTGGTCGTCATCGGACTGGGCCGGCTGATCGACACCGGCACCGTCGACGACTTCGTGGCGCGCAACGCGCGGCACTGGGTGCGCGTCCGCAGCCCGCAGATCGCCGCCATCGCCGATCAGCTCCGCGCCGGTGGCGCCACGGTCACGCCACTGGCCGACGCCGACCCAGCGCTCGCGCCGGGCATCGACGTCATCGGCCCGACAGCCGCCGAGATCGGCGAGCTGGCCGCGCGCAACAACGCGATCCTGCACGAGCTGTCACCGCAGCAGGGCTCGCTCGAGGACGCGTTCCTCGAGGCCACCGCCGGCGCACAGGAGTACCGCTCGACCGTGCCCGTCGCGCCACCCGCGCCGGGACAACCGTTCGCCCCGCCGGGAGGTGCATCGTGATCCACGTCCTGCGCAGCGAGTGGATCAAGATCCGCACGGTCCGCGTCAACTACGTCCTCGGCATCATCGCCTTCGCGTTCCCCGTCGTCGTGGTCGCACTCGTCGCCGCGCTCAACAGCGATGCGCAGTCGGCAGCCGGCGATCTTCCCGGCACGGTCACGGCGACGATGATCCTCACGGCCATCCTCCTCGGTGTGGTCGGCGCGCTGAACCTCACGAGCGAATACAGCCACAACACCATCCGCACGTCGTTCGCCGCCGTTCCCCAGCGCACTCGGGTCTTGCTCGGCAAGCTGCTCGTGACGTTGGTCAGCACGATGGTCTTCGCCGCGATCATCGAGCTCATCACCTTCGGCATCGGCAAGGTGATCCTCGATGGCCGTGGCGCCGACACGGCCACCAGCGGAACCGACAAGGCGGCCATGCTCGGGCTCGTCGTGCTCGTCGGCCTGCTGTCGATGCTCGGCTACGGACTCGGCCTCGTGGTGCGCAACTCACCGGCAACCGTCGCCATCTTCATCCTCTGGCCGCTGCTGCTGGAGAGCATCGCGCGTGCGGTCCTGAGCGCGGCCGGCATCGACAACCCGACCCCGTGGCTGCCGTACCAGTCGGCGGTGGGGCTGGCGAACCCCGATCGCGACTCTGGCGATCCCACGCGGTTGCACGCCGGGCTGTTCCTCGGCGTGATCGTGATCGCCTTCGTCGTGATCGGCATCATCGTCAACGACCGCCGCGACGCCTGAGGGCTACCGGGAACGCAGCTCCAGCCGGTCGCGCATCTTGATCGTGTAGCGGCGATCGTGCTGATCGATCCAGCCGAGCCGGATGAAGCTGGCGATGGCCTTGTTCACCCGCTCGCGCGAGGCGCCGACCATGCCGGCGAGCTCTTCCTGGGTGACCGGCAGCAGGAACGAATCGCGACCGTCGGCGAGCTCGATCAGCCGCTTCGCGGTGCGGCCGGTGACATCGAGGAACACTGAGTCGGCGAGCGCCTCGTTCGTCTCGCGCAGGCGACCGGCGAGCAGCCGGGTGACACCCCACAGCAACGTCGGGTTGCCGTTGAACATGTCGAGCACGCCGGCGTACGGGATGGACAGCACCCGTGACATCTCGAGCGCACGGGCATTGGCCGAACGAGCACCGTGGTCGAGCATCGCCATCTCGCCGAACAGATCGCCGGGGGTCATCAGGCCCACCATGGTCTCGCGGTTGTCGATGGGGTTGGCGATGGCCACGGCGATGCGCCCGGCCAGCACCACGTACAGCGCGTCGGGCTCGTCACCCTCGTGGAAGAGGATGTCGCCGCGGACCAGCTCGTGCTCCGTCGCGGACTCCAGGACCAGGAGGAGCTCCTCGCGACTCGCGTCGGCGAAGAATTCGGTCTGGGCGAGGACGTCGTCGTGAGCCATGGCAGGCCAGACGGTACTACCGTCTGTACCCATGTCATGGCACCCGGTCCAGAAAGTGTGGACCATCGTGGTGGCCGGCGGCAGCTCGCAACGCTTCGGCAGACCCAAGCAGTACGAGGCCATCGGGGGCACGCGCGTGCTCGACGTTTCGCTGGCGGTGGCCCGTTCCGCGAGCGACGGTGTGGTCCTCGTGGTGCCGGCGAACGACGTCGTCGCCGAGGGCGGCGTCGCTGGTGGAGCCACGCGCAGCGAGTCCGTGCGCAACGGCCTCGCCGCCGTGCCAGCCGACGCCACCATCATCTGCGTGCACGACGCGGCCCGCCCGTTCGCCACCGTCGAGCTGTACCGGTCGGTGATCGACGCCGTCGCCGCGGGTGCCGACTGCGCGATCCCGGGCATCGTCGTCACCGACACGATCAAGGTCGTCGACACCGATGGCGCCGTCGTGTCCACGCCCGACCGTTCCGCCTTGCGCGCCGTGCAGACCCCGCAGGCGTTCCGCGCCGACGCCCTGCGCGCCGCGCACGCCGGCGGCGCCGAAGGCACCGACGATGCCGCGTTGGTCGAGGCCTCCGGCGGCCGCGTCATCGTCGTCGCGGGCAGCGACGACAACCGCAAGATCACCTACCCCGCCGATCTCGACTGGGCCCGCGCCCGGTTCGCCGCTGCATCGTCGGACATCGGCCGATGAGCACCACGGCGTCGGTGCGCGTCGGGCAGGGCTTCGACATCCATCGCTTCAGCGACGATCCGTCGCGACCGCTCGTGCTGGGCGGCGTCCTGTTCGAGGGCGAGCGCGGCCTGCACGGCCACAGCGACGCCGATGCCGTCGCCCACGCCGTCACCGATGCGCTGCTCGGCGCCGCCGGATTGGGCGACATCGGCGAGCACTTCCCCGACACCGATCCGCAGTGGAAGGGTGCCGACTCGATCGAGCTGCTCCGTCACGCGGCCGGTTTGGTGTCCTCAGCTGGTTGGATGGTCGGCAACGTCGACTGCTCGGTTGTGTGTGAGCAGCCGAAGTTGGCACCACGGCGGGCCGAGATGCAGCAGCGTCTCAGCGATGCTGCGGGTGCCCCCGTCACGGTGAAGGGTCGCCGCGCCGAAGGTCTCGGTGCGCTCGGCCGCCGCGAGGGGATTGCGTGTTGGGCTGTCGCGGTGATCCAGCGACACGAGATGTGAGGAATTGACATGGCGCCTCGTGGTGCATCATCAGCGGGGCGCGGCCGTTCGACCGGGCGCGCCACACCGGCTCCCGGCGGTCGTGCCGGGCGCCCCAAGCAGTCGGCCTCGGGACGTCCGAGCGCCTCGTCCACCGGTCGTTCTGCCGGCGCCAGCTCGCGCACCGGAGGTTCCGGCTCACGCGTCACCGGCGCGGGTGCGCGCCAGTTCAACTCCCGCGGCGCGGGCCGCACCGGCGGGGTCACCCGTCCCGGCGAACCCGTGCGCAAGCCGGAGAAGACGCTCGGCGGCGAGCAGGTCGAGGGCCGTCAGGCCGTGCGAGAGCTGCTGATCGCGGGCAAGCGCAAGGTCAAGGAGATCTGGATCGCGTCGGACCTCGACATCAACGAGGTCATCGACGACATCGTCGCGCTCGCCCGCAACGAGCGGGTCCAGGTGCTCGAGGTCAACCGCCGCAAGCTCGACGCGGTCGCCAAGAGCGAGGCGCCGCAGGGCGTCATCGCCTTTGCCAACTCGCTGCCCGAGGCCGACTTCAACGACTTCCTGAAGCGTCGCCCGGGGCGTCCGCCGTTCCTGGTGGCCGTCGACGGTGTCACCGATCCCGGCAACCTCGGTGCGCTGCTGCGCTGCTGCGATGGCGCCGGCGTCGACGGTGTCGTCCTCCCGCGCCACCGCGCCGTGCACATCACGCCCACCGCGGCGAAGTCCGCTGCCGGTGCGGTGGAGCACGTGCCGATGGCCGTGGTCGGCGGTCTGCCCGCCGCGCTCGCGCGGATCAAGGACGCCGGCATCTGGGTCATCGGGCTCGACGACGCGTCCGACCGCAGCCTGTTCGAGATCACCGATCTCGCCACCGAGGGCGTCTGCCTGGTGCTCGGCGCCGAGGGTGCCGGCCTCAGCCGACTCGCCCGCGAGCGCTGCGACGTCATCGTCAGCATCCCCATGCTCGGCCGGCTGTCGTCACTGAACGTCTCGGCCGCCGCGGCCCTCGCCACCTACGAGATCGCCCGCCACCGCCCTCAGCGCTGACCCGCCGGATCGCCCCGGAACGGCCGGTTCAGTTGGGCGGGATGACGGCCCAGCCGCGGCGCTCGAGCTCGTCGGCCAACATCTCCGCCGGGATGCCGCGCAACAACGTCGCCCGATCGGCATCGAGCTTGGTTTGCGCCTTCTTCACGGTGGCGTCGACGACCACCGGCGGATCGTCGGGGCCGGCTTCGGCCCTGGCGACCAACATGTCGATCATCTCCGACGCCTCGGACACCGTGAACTTGCCGCGGGCCTGACGCTGGTTGAACCCGTAGTGGTGCCGGCCGGTGGCGAAGTCGTATCCCTCGGCCTCGATCAGCGACAGCAGGTAGGCGATCTGCTTGGTCGATGCGGGCGGTCCCGACTGCTGTCCGAAGCTCATGCGACCAGTGTGGCGCGGGGTGCGACGCGAACCACGTTCAACAGCTGACCGTGGTCTGCGAGGAGTCGCGTGTCCACACCGATCCGGCGGCGGTCGTGGTGGTGCGGATGAAGTAGGCGATGTTCCGGGCGAACAGGCCGGGCAGCAGGAAGGTGTCGCTGAAGGTGCCGGACGCGGTCTGGTTCGACTTCACCGCGGTCTGCGCCGAGTTCATGATCCGGATCACGGTGTACTGCTGCCCGGTCACGGGTGTCGGCCAGGTGACCGTGATCGTGCACGTGAGGATCGACAGGCTGACGAACGTGGCGCCGGGCGCCGGGGCGGTCAGGGTGACCGCCTTGTCGCGGGCGGATCCGCTGCCGGTCGAGGCGTACTTCGCCAGCGCCGGCGGCGCCATCACGGACGCGACGAGGAGGCACGAACTGACCAGCGTCGCTGCCTGCCCGCCCCGCCGAGCCCGTCCGGATGGCATGGCCGCCCTAGGTCTGCGTGCCCGTCATGTTCAGCGTGACCGTGAACGTGACACCCTGGCAGCCGTTGGCCGCCGTGTTGGTCATCGAGATGACACCGGAGATGGTCTGCACCGCGGTGGTGGCACCTGCCGCGATCGCGATCGGCGTGCCGAGCGTGCCGGTGGACGTCGCCAAGGAGACGTTGCCACTGACGGGGCAGTTCGTGGTGTCGCCCGACGCGAGCGCGCTCGCGGTCCAGCCGCTGAGCGACACCGGATACGGGTTCGGGTTGGTGACGGTGAACTGGATCCCGCCCGTGGCACCGGGATAGAGGTCGGCCGTGGGCGATGCTGCGGCCGTGATGGTGAGCGGCGTGGCCGAGATCGCCTTGCCGGCTGCCGAGCCCGAACTGGAGGCGTTCCAGTTGGCAGCGGCGATGCCCCCCGTGAGCGCCAGGCCGCCGACGACAGCGGCTGCGATGATGAGCTTCTTGCGCTTCCTCCCAGGTTCCGGCCTGGTGACATCTTTTTCATGACGCCTCGTTCCTGATCTGTGTTTCATGAAAACCTGCTGCATGGAGTATCGGGAGATCCCCCGGCACCTTGAGGACGGATGTGGTGGTCCCTGGACGGTCCGGGCACGCACCAGAATGTCGGTGAGGACGTGCACATTCGCCGAGCCGGCCAACACGGTCCGCTCCGACGAGGGGAACTCCAGTGGCTCGACAGATCATCACCAGGCTGGTCATGACGATCGGACTGCTCTGCGCGTCGTTCGCGTGGAGCGGGTGGGTGTTCCTGCACTCCGTCGGCGACCCGCACCGTGCCGAGCGCATCGCCACGTCCATCCTCGACAACCCAGCCGCTCGAGCCGAGATCGCTGCCCCGCTCGCCGACCAGATCGTCCAGAACTTCTCGCTCCCCGTCGCGGACAAGGCCACGATCGCGGCCACCGTTGCGGACGTCCTCGGCGACCCGAACATCGTCGGCAACTTCATCGCCGCGTTCGGGTCGGCTCAGGCCAACGCACTCGGCGTGAACGATCCCCGGCCCACCACCATCGACGCCGGTGCCTTGATCAACGCGATCCGCGACCGCCTGGCACCGACGCAGCCCGAGCTCGCCGCGCTGATCCCGACCTCCACCGCCACCATCGACCTGCCCAAGGTCCAGTCCCCGGTCATCAGTGATGCACGCTCGCTGGCCGACACCTGGACCCTGTACCTCGGGCTCATCGCCGTCGCCATCGTCGTGCTCTGCATGGTCTTCGGCGATCGGCGTTGGACGCTGCGCTCGTACGGGTTCTGGGCCATCTTCACCGGTGCGTTCTGGGCCATCGGGCCTCGGCTCGCGCCGTGGCTGGTCCACCACTTCGCCCCACAGGCCGATGCCGTCGTCGGTGCGACGGTCGACGCGGTCGCCGGGCCGATCACGTTCGCGGCCACCCTGCTCGTCGTCAGCGGCATCGCCGCACTGGTGGTGCGCTACACCGTGTTCGCCCAGCGCCGTCAACCCGACGGCTCCTACGCGCCGCCGGGCGTCGCCTATGCCCCCGGACAGGCCGGTGTCATGCAGCCGGCAGCCGCCGGCTACGTGCCCGCCTCGGGGCTCACCCGTACGGACCAGGTGCCGGTCCAGTACGCCCGACCCGAGTACGCACAGCCCCAGTACGCACAACCCCAATACGCACAACCCCAGTACGCGCAGCCGACGGCCGGCCAGCCCCAGTACGTCGCACCGCAATACGCGCAACCCCAATACGCACAACCCCAGTTCGCCCAGCCGACGGGCGTCCAGCCGCAGTACGTGCCGAACCAGTACGCGTCACCACCGCCGAGCCCGTACGAGCAGGGCGGCGACGGGCGCGGTCCGGCCGCGCCGCACCGCTCGACCCCGATCCCCGACTCGCAGGACGAACTGGCGCGATCCGAGGCGGTCCCCCTGCTGATCCGTCCGTTGGACCTGCCGACGTCGAGCGATCTGATGTTCCCGCCCGAACGTCACGACGGCACGGGCCCGCACTGACCGAAGCGCTCAGCCGCTGTTGCGGAGGGCCGTCGCGATGCCGTTGATGGTCAGCTGGATGCCGCGGCGAGCGAGCTCGTCGTCCGGGTCGTCGCCGGCACGGTGGCGGTGCAGCAGCTCGACCTGGAGGTGATGCATCGGATCGAGGTACGGGAACCGGTAGCGGACGCTGCGCTGCAGGATCGGGTTGTCGGCCAGCAACTCGTCCTCGGTGATCGTCGCCACCCAGGCGAGCGTGCGCTCGTGCTCGGCCCGGATGCGCGAGAACACGTCGTCGCGCAACGACTCGTCACGCACGAGCGAGGTGTACCGCTCGGCGATCGACATGTCGGTCTTCGAGAGCACCATCGCCATGTTCGAGATCGTGGTGCGGAACATCGGCCAGCCGGCGTACATCTCGCGCAGGGTGCGCAGCCGCGCTGAGTCGTCACCGGCCCAGGTCTCGAACGCGGTGCCCGCGCCGTACCAACCCGGGATCATCAGCCGGCACTGGCTCCAGCTGAACACCCAGGGGATCGCGCGGAGGTCCTCGATGCGACCGGACCGCGTGCGGGCTGCCGGCCGGCTGCCGACGTTGAGCTCGGCGATCTCGCCGAGCGGCGTCAGCTCGCGGAAGAACTCGGCGAACCGGGGTGTGTCGTAGACGAGCCCGCGGTACGCGTCGAACGCGATGGCCGACAGCTCCTCCATCGCCTCGTCGCCGGCAAGCGGCAGGCTGCGCGCCCCGCCGATGGACGCCGCGGACGCTTCCAGCGTCGCCGCCAGCAGCGCCTCGAGGTGATCGCGCGCCAGCACGGGATCGGCGAAGTGCGCGGCCACCATCTCGCCCTGCTCGGTCAAGCGGAGCGCGCCCTGGGCGGTGCCCGCCGGCTGGGCGATGATGGCGTCGAAGCTCGGGCCACCACCGCGACCGACCGTGCCACCACGGCCGTGGAACAACCGCAGGCGGACGCCGGCGTCACCGGCCGCGGCGACGAGGTCCTGCTCGGCCCTGTACAGCGCCCAGTTCGCAGTGAGGTAGCCACCGTCTTTGTTGCTGTCGGAGTAGCCGAGCATGACCTCCTGGTGGCCGCGCCGGTCGACGAGCCCGCGGTACACAGGAGTCGCGAGCATGGCCCGCAGCGTGGTCCCGGCGCGCTGCAGGTCCTCGATCGTCTCGAACAGGGGCACGATGTCGAGCGCTCCGGCGAGGCCGACCTCGCGCAGCAGCACCGCCACCTCGAGCACGTCGCTGACCGACTCGGCCTTGGAGATGACGTACTGGCTGATCGCCCGCGGACCGAGCTCGCGGATGCCATCCGCGGCGGAGACGAAGATGGCGAGCTCGCCCGAGGTGCGCTCCGTCGTCGACGCACCCGGCAGGCGGAGCGGCCGCGGCGACTCCAGCTCGCCGGCGAGCAGCGCCACACGCGACGGCTCGTCGAGGGCGAGGTAGTCGTCGTGCACCCGGGCCGCCGCCACGAGCTCGGCCACCACCACCTCGTGCACGGCCGAGTTCTGGCGCAGGTCGAGCGTACAGAGGTGAAAACCGAACAGCACCACACTGCGCCGAACCGGCTCGACGCGTTCGGTGACAAGAGTGCCGGCGCCGTGCGAACGCAGGGATTCGACGACCACATCGAGGTCGGCGATCAGCTCGTCGGGGTGCGCGTACGGGGCGAGGCGGGCGTGCGGCTCCGGTCCAGGCACCTGTCCGACGAGCTCGAGCGCGGTGGCCGCGAGGCGTGCGTACATCCCGCGCAACGCCCGCCGATACGGTTCGTCGGCACGGAAGGGCGAGTCGTCGAGCGACGCGTCGGCGAGGGCGAGCAACGGCGGCGTCGGGTCGACCAGCCGTGACGAGATACTCAGCTCGCGGCCGAGCCGGGCGAGACCGTCGAGGTGGTGCGCGATCGCGACGTCGGCCTGACGCCGCAACGCGTAGCGCAGCTCGTCGGCGGTGACGAACGGGTTGCCGTCGCGGTCGCCGCCGATCCACGATCCCATCGGCACGAGCGGGTGCGAGACGTCGAGCGCGGCCGGCCACGTCGCCGCGAGCATCGCCTCGGCATCGCGCTGGAGCCCGCCGATCGCCTCGAACAGCGAGAGCGGGTAGTAGCCCAGCGCCTCGTTCGCCTCGTCGCGCACGCGCAGCTTCGACAACCGCAGGATCGCCGTCTGCCAGAGCAGCAGCACCTCGACGCGCAACGCCGCCTCGATCCGGTCGCGGTCATGAACGTCCTCACCGACGCGGCCACGGTCGACGAGCAACTCGACGATGTTGTGGCGGATCGACAGCACGGTCTTGCGGCGCACCTCGGTCGGGTGCGCGGTGATGACCGGGCTGACCCACAGCGCCTCGAGCACCGGAGCCATCGTCGCGGCGTCGTGCTCGGCGGCCAGACGGGCGACGGTGTCGCGGAGCGTGCCCCGCGCCGGACGATCCGAGCGACCGATCCGCTGGCGGACGTCCTCGGCGATGTTGGCCAGCAGCGAGAACCACGAGAAGGCGCGGATCACCTCGAGCGCGTGGTCGATGGGCGCGCCAACCAGCAGCGGATCGAGGCTGGTCAGTGCGGCGTGGCCTTCCCGATGCGCGAGGACCGATGCCCGCCGTACCGCCTCGACCAACGCGTACATCTCGTCGCCCGCCTGATCGCGCACGACCTCGCCGAGCAACCGCCCCAGCAACCGGATGTCGTCGAGGAGCAGTCGGTCAGCTGAGTCCGTCACGCATCTCCGCGGTCTCTTTGCGCAGCTGCAGCGTCTGCGCCTTCATCGCCTCGAGGTCGTAGCGCGGATCACCGGTGAGATCGAAGACGGTCTCGTGGCTCTTCGCGTCGTACTTCACGGCGACCACGTCGTACGCCTGCGGCTTGCCCCCGACGGCGAGGAACGTCTCGTGCATCTCGACGCGGAACGGCGCGCCGTCGGCCGGCTGCACATCGAGCACGTAGTCGAAACGTTGGTAGTCGTTGGTGGTCGCCTGCGAGTGGCGGTCCATCGACACGACGGTGGCTCTCCCCGGCAGACCGTGCTTGCGGATGCGCCGCTCGTCGAACATCGGCCGACGATACCAGTCGTCGGAAGTGGCGGGTCGGGCGTCTCGGGCGCCACGGCAACCGACCGGGTACCGTCTGGCCATGGAAGCGAGGAGCACCGCCGACGCACCACAGCGCCCACGCACGCTCCGTCGCGCCGACCACCTCGTGTCGCAGGAGGTGATCGTCGGCGGTCGTCCCGCGGTGTACGCGAGCGGGGGCCGCGGACTGCCCGTGCTGTTCCTGCACGGCTGGGGGCTCGACCACCGCGCCTACGAGCGCTCGCTGCGCCGGCTCACCGAGCGCGGGTGCCGCGTCCTGGCGCCGTCGTTGCCCGGCTTCGGCGGCACGGCCGACCTTCCGTGGTCCCAGCGCACCATCGCCGGCTACGCCGATTGGGTCGCGCAGTTCCTCGAGGCCGTCGGGGTCGACGAGCCGGTCCTCGTCCTCGGGCACAGCTTCGGTGGCGGCGTGGCCACCAAGTTCGCCCACGATCACGCCGCCCACGTCCGCTACCTCGTGCTCGTCAACTCCGTCGGCGACCCGCGCTGGCTGCTCGCCAACGCCCGCCGGCGGATCGGCGAGCTCCGTTGGGGCAACCTCGTCGGCCCGCTCATCACGGCCCTGCGACCCGGTCCCGAAGGGCTCGCCACCACGACGATGGTGCAGCGGATGTTCATGGAGAACGCGATCCACAACCCGCTCGGCGTACTGCAGGCGGGCTTGCTCGCGCTGTCCGCCGACCTGACCTCGGAGATGGCCGTGCTGGCCGAACGCAAGCTGCCGGTGCTCGTGCTGTGGAGCGACCACGACGGCGTCATCCCGATGTCGGCGTTCGACACGTTCTGCTCCACGTTCGGCACCGACGGCCACGTCGTGCACGGCGGCCACTCGTGGCTGCTCGCCAACCCCGACGTGTTCGGCGAGGTGCTCGACAACGTCATCCACGTGCAGGGCGCGCAGCACGGGATGCAGGTCGCTGCGGCGAACACGTCACAGCTGCGCGATCTGCTGGCCAGCACCACCGTGCCGGCGAAGGTGGCCAACCGGCTGCTCGACGGCGTGTCGCCGCTGTGGGTCCTGAGCGAAGCACCCGCCGTGCTGGCCGCCGACCTCGCGCTGTGCCATCCGCGCCTGCGGCCCGGTGAGGTGCGCGCCGTCGCCCGCCAGATCGCCGGCACGAACACGTTCCGCCTGACGGTGGTGGCCTCCGATCGGTCCGGCCTGCTCGCCGACACCGCCGCGACGCTCGCCGACGAAGGCGTGTCGATCATCGCCGCCTCTGCCACCACCTGGCCTGAACAGCGCCTCGCGCTCCACGCCGTGACCGTGCATTCGACCACCGAGTTCGACGCGGATCGGTGGGCCACCATCGGTGCACGCCTGCAGTCGATGGCCACTGCCGGCGCTCCAGAGCCCACGTTCGTGCCGTCCGAGCGCGCCACGGTCACGCGCACCGCACACGGCACCGGTACGACGATGGTGCGCGTCACCGCGCCCGACGGGCTGGGGTTGCTCGCTGCGGTCTGCCGGTGGTTCGCCGACGAAGGTGTGTCGATCGAGGCTGCCGATGTCACCACCATCGACGGCATCGCGAAGGACGAGTTCGTGATCGACGGCGACTGCGACGTCGACGCGCTGGAGGCACGCCTCAGCGGGAAGCCGGCGAGCCCCCGGATCGATCCGGTTGCGTTCGTCGGATCGATGCTGCGCCGGTTCCGTCTCCGCTGACGCTCAGCCCGCCCGCCGGCCTCGATGCGGCGTCAGTGCGGCAGGCCGAAGTGGCTGCGCAGGGTGCTGCCCGCGTACTCGGTGCGGAACAGCCCGCGCGCCTGCAACGCCGGGATCACGGCGCCCGACGTTTCGGCCCACGATCCGGGCACGTGCGTCGGCGTGACGACGAAGCCGTCGCACGCGTGCGTCTCGAACATCGCCTGCATCTGCTCGGCGATCTGCTCGCCCGTCCCGACGAGCTGCGGCGTCAGCTCGCTCGACGCGAACCGCACCGCGGCCTCGCGGAGGCTGAGCCCGTGGGCCTTGGTGCCCTGGAGGATCACGTCGAAGGAACCTCGCGACCCCTGCTCGACGTGCACGTTCTCGACCGGTGAATCCGGGTCGGCGGACGACAGGTCCTGGCCGACGTGGAGGCTCATCGTTGCAAGTGCAACTTCCGGATCGATGAGTGAGTCGAGGTACTGCAGCTTCTCGCGCGCCTCGGACTCCGACTCGCCGACGATGCACTGGATCGCCGGCAGGATCCGGCAGTGATCGGGATCACGCCCGGCGTCGGCCACCTCGGACTTGATCTGCGCGTAGTACTCGCGCATGTCCTCGACGGTGTGCTGCAAGGTGAAGACGACCTCGCCCCATCGCGCCGCGAACTGCTTGCCACGCGGCGAGGAGCCGGCCTGCATGATGACGGGGCTGCCCTGCTTCGACGGCGGCACCCCGAGCGGACCGCGCGAGCTCACCCACGTGCCGGCGAAGTCGATGTAGCGCACCTTGTCGGGGTCGGCGAAGATGCCGCGCTCCTTGTCGCGCACGATCGCGTCGGGCTCCCAGCTGCGCCACAGCTGCTGGACGAGCTCCACCACTTCGTCGCCGCGGTCGTAGCGCAGCTGGCGATCCTGCATCGTCGGCATGCCGAAGTTCTGCGCTTCCGCATCACTCACCGACATCACCACGTTCCATGCCGCGCGGCCGCCGCTGACGAGATCGAGGGTGGCGAGCGAGCGGGCCAGCTGGAACGGTGCGATGAACGAGGCCGACTGCGTGACGCCGATGCCGAGGTGGCTCGTCACCGCGGCCACACACGACGCGATGACGACCGGATCGAGCGACATCGCACCCTGCCCGCCATGGCGCACCGTCGTGTCGAAGGCGCCGCGATAGTTGCCGTACACGGTGAGCACGTCGGGCATGAACAGCATGTCCCACTTCGCGTCCTCGAGGATCCGCGCGGTCGTCGTGTAGTACGCGGTCTCGTCGAAGTTCAGCTCCGATGCAGGATGCCGCCACGCGCCGTGGTGGTGGCTCGTCGGCATCATCAAGAACGCGACGAGGTTCATCATGTCGGTGCGCCGGGGGGACATCCGGCGACTGTAGACCGGCCCGCCCCCGTCCGTACCGGGCCGCCGGGACGGCCGTGGCTACCATGCGCCGATGTCCGTTGCCGCCGACATCGACGACGTGACGCCGCGATGGCTCACTGATCGCCTTCGGGAGGCCGACCTCGATGTCGAGGTCTGCAGCCTGCACTCCACACGCGTCGGCACGGGACAGATCGGCGCGAGCTACCGCGTCGTCCCCACGTACGTCGGCGGCGATGGCCCGGGCTCGTTCATCGTCAAGCTCGCCACGGGTGACGAAGCGGTCCGCCAGCGCGTGTCCGGCGGCTTCGTCAAAGAGGTCGGCTTCTACGCGACGATCGCCAGCACCGTCGCGGTCCGGACTCCACGCTGCTGGCACGCGGCCATCGCCGACGACACGCTCACCTTCTCGCTCCTGCTCGACGACCTCGCGCCGGCCGTGCCCGGCGTGCAGAAGCACGGCTGCTCCGTCGCCCAGGCGCACGACGCGCTGCGCAACCTCGCCGGACTCCATGCGCCGCGCTGGAACGATCCGGCCCTCCTCGAGATCGACTTCCTCGCCCCGCCCGACGCAGGGGTCGCCGACTTCCTCGGCGCGATCTACTCCGACATGGCCGCTCAGTTCACCGACCGCTACAGCGCGGCACTCGACGCCACGGAGTCGCAGATCATCCGCGACGTCGGCGCCCTGCTCGGCCGCTGGCAGATCGCCCGCCCCCGCCCGTTCACCGTGTCGCACGGCGACTACCGCCTCGACAACCTGATGTTCCCGATCGAGGGTGACGGTGTGGCGGTGCTCGACTGGCAGACCGTCTCGGCCGCGCCACCGTCGCGCGACGTCGCCTACTTCCTCGGCAACAGCATCGAGGTCGAGGTGCGCCGCGCACACGAGCACGACCTCATCGCGACATACGTGAGTGCGCTGCGCGACCTCGGCGTCGCCGCCTACTCCGAGGCCGAGTGCTTCGAGGACTACCGGTTCGGCCAGGTCCAGGGACCGATGATCACCGTGCTCGGCTGCATGTTCGCCTCCAGCGAGCCGACCCCAGCATCCGACGAGATGTTCCTCACCATGGCCCGCCGCTCCTGCGCCGCCATCCGCGACCTCGGCACCCTCGAGCTCGTCGCCGAGGCCTGACCCGGCGCCCGTAGGTTTTGCCGCGGCTCGTCCTCTACCATTTCCCGACACCCCGCCGGGTTAGCTCAGTTGGTAGAGCACTTGACTTGTAATCATGAGGTGGCGAGTTCGATCCTCGCACCCGGCTCCATTGTTTGCCCAGTTCAGAAGCTATTGAGGTCTCACGATACCGGCAGCTGAGACCGTCAAAACGGCTCCGTGTCCACAAAGTGTCCACGGATTCATCAGGCGCGATGTACTCTGTCGGGAGTGAAAGGCACGGTTCGGAAGCCCCGGACGGCCGGAGGCACCTGGAGCTACCGGCTCGATCTCGGTCTCGATTCCACCGGCAAGCGCGCCCAGAAACAGGTCGCCGGCTTCGCCACGAAGAAGGAGGCGCAAGCCGCGCTGAACGAAGCGCTCACCGGCGTGCAGCGCGGAACGTACATCGCGCCGTCGCGCACGACCCTCGCCGACTTCCTCACGGTCTGGGTCGAGGGCGTGCGGACCGAGGTTCAGATCACCGCGTGGATCAGCTACAAGCAGATGGTCGAGCAGTACATCGTCCCGCACCTCGGATCGAAGCGGTTGGTCGAGCTGGCACCGATCCACATCAAGCCGTGGCACGCCACGCTGCTCGATCACGGCGGCAAGAACGGCCGGCCCCTCTCCTCACGCACCGTCCAGCTCTGCCACCGCGTCCTCCATCGCGCAATGGCCGACGCCGTCCGCTGGAACCTCATCTCGTTCAACCCACTCACCGGCGTGCGCGCCCCGCGAGCGAACGGCCCGGAGATGACCGCGTGGACTGCCGAGCAATCCGTCGCGTTCCTCACCGCCGTCGCCGACGAACGGCTCATCGCGCTCTGGACGTTGGCGATGCACACCGGCATGCGCCGCGGCGAGCTCGCCGGATTGCGATGGAAGGACATCGACCTCGCCGGCGGCACGCTCACCGTTGCGCAGCAGCGCACGACCGCGAACTACGAGGTCGTCGCGATCAAGCCGAAGGGCAAGAGCCAACGCCAACTGCAGCTCGCCGACTCAACCGTCGCCGTCCTCACCGAGCACCGCAAGCGCCAGCGCCTCGAGCGCGTCGCCGTCGGTCCGGCATGGGTCGACACCGGCTACGTGTTCGTCGACGAGGTGGGCAAGCCTTACCACCCGCAGAGCATTTATGCGATGTTCGTCCGCGCCTGCAAGCGAGCGGACGTGCCGGCCATCCGCCTCCACGACCTCCGCCACACGATGGCGACGCTGTCGCTGCAAGCCGGCGTCCACCCGAAGATCGTGCAAGAGCAACTCGGCCACAGCTCCATCAACGTCACCCTCGACATCTACTCCCACGTCCCCCAGGTCGTGAAGCGAGATGCCGCCACCAAGATCGCCGGTCTGTTCGAAGGCTGACGATAGTGTCATGAATCCGGGGGCGAGGGGCAGGCACCATGTCGGCTGAAGAATCAAAGTCAGACCACAGCTTGTGAGCGGCCGCGTATACGGACCTCCGACGAGCCTGCCGCCGACAGAGTTTCGGAGACCGCTCTCGTCCGGCACGCACGGTTCGTGCAACGGATGCCAAAAAGTGGGTTCTCCAACTGTGGGATCTGACTAGTGATCTCCAACATGGAACTTGTCACGAGCGCCCAGGCGGTCGACCTGGACGCAGCAGACGTCCAGCGCGACTACCTCCTCGGCTGGTTTATTGCAGGTCTCTTTCGTGAGTCCGCGATAGCCGACGACCTGGTGCTCAAGGGTGGCAACTCTCTAAGAAAGGGATACTTTCCCGGAACTCGCTTTTCGGACGATATCGATCTGAGTTCGTCGCATCCGCTCGATAGCTCACGCTTGCTCGACGAACTCAACCGAGTTTGTAGGTACGTCGAGGCCAACGCCGGAGTAGCTTTCGATATTGAGCGCAATGAGCTCGCGGGACAGATGGCCATTGATCGGCAACGAACTATCTACGCCTACAACCTCTATTTCAAAGAGTTTCTCGATGGGGTTGATCACATCACCTTAAATTTGAGGGTTGATGTAACACAATACGATCGCCTATTTCTGCCACCGCAAATTCGCCGACTTCTGCACCCTTACTCGGACGCAGATGCGTGCGTGACTCACATTCGTTGCGTAAAGCTAGAGGAAGCAATCGCAGAGAAACTAAAGTGTCTCCTCCAACGTCGACACAGCTTCGACCTCTTTGACCTGGTCTACGCCATTGCCTTCGCATCGGAGATCGAGCTCGATCGCGTGGAGCTCATGCAGGTCTTCCTTCGGAAGACCATCTTCGGCAGAAGTCCGCGGGCAGCGAAGTCATTGCTCCTGGATCTGCCACTCGACCTATTCCGCGGCTACTGGAATACGGTGGTGTGTCCGTCACCGGCGCGTATCGACTTCGACGACGCCGTGAGTGCACTCACCTCAGGACTGGAATCGCTGTTCGGACCTTTGCCAGAGGGAGCGGAATTTGCCGCAACGTTTTATCCGTCTCGCCTCAGAAACCCCATCATGGAGGCGGCGACTGAACGGAAGCTCTTGCGCGTTCGATACGACGGAGTGACAAGGATGATCGAGCCGTACTCGCTCACTTATAAGATGCGGGAAGACGGACGCGCGTTTGAGTACTTCTACGTCTACGATCAAACCGGCGGCCGCTCTGGGCCCGGGATAAAGTGCCTCTTCCAGCACAAGGTCGAGTTCTTGGAAATTACCGATCAGCCGTTCGAGCCAAGGTACCGAATGGAGCTCACGAAGGCTGGAGATGCGTCAAAGGCCGGCACATTCGTAGCACAGAAGCGATCCCGGTCGGCATCGAATACAGGTCTGTACCGTGCCAGTCCATTCGCAGCTAGGACGTACACGGTCACTTGTGCTTCATGTGGGAAGACCTTTGGGCGAGCGAAACCGTCGCGCAAGATCAACGCCCATTCTGACAAATACGGTCGTAACTGCCCGGGAAGAAGGGCGTTATGAGATCCGAAGCCGCCCCGGTCGTCAACAGCCTATCCAGCGCCAGGAGCGGCTCGTGAGGCGCCTATCCGCCTATGCAATCGTCATAGTGCTGAGTCTCGGCGCCGCGACTATTACGACGGTTGGCTCCGGCCCGTTTGGCCTAGCGATCGGAGTCGCCGTCGGGTTTGGCGTTCCATTCGTCGATGGCGTTCTCGACAACTTTCGGTACCTCAAACTCGAATACTATTCCGTGAGATATCGCGGCCAGCACATTCGATTCTCCATATCCTATCTTTATCGTATAAAAATCGACGGTCACTATCTATTGGTCAAAGGCACCCGCTTCCCACAATTTCAACCAGTAGGTGGGGTCTACAAGGCGCTACCGAATAGTTCCGTGTTGGCGCAGTTTGGTGCATTGAATGACGACCTACTGCCCGTCGATCCCGTGAGCGAGCATGACCTGCGCGTGCGGATTCCAGTACGAAATCTGCGTCGGTTCGTGACATGGTTTGAAGGCCGGCACGATCGAGAGTCGGGGCCCTGGCGAGAGTTCTTCGAGGAGTTGATTCAGACGGGGGTGCTGCCCCGCGATGAATTTGGATACGTGAATGCGCGCTACGTCGCCACCGTCCAACCGCCACTCCGGTACAGCGACTACGCCAAGTCTCACGAGATACTCATCGCGGAGGTCTTTGAGGTCGTGCCGAGCAGCTCGCAGACGGAGACGCTTCGACGACTTCTAAACGATGGCCACCCCGAGATCCTCTGGGCGACCGAAGCGCAGATTCGACGGCTCGGAGCGGTGCCGGGAGAGAATCAGGCCGTGAAGATCGCTGAGACGGCGGTTTGGACGGTGGATGCCTGAACGAGCGAGATTCGACGACGAGTGACGTCCGACGGGTCTGACGCCTGGCGATCAGCCACTGCTCATGCCGAACGCCGTTCTTGCCGATGGCACAAGCGGGACTCACGGGTGGAGGCACCTGATGTCAGAGATGACCGTAAGGCGATGGCGTCGGTATGGACACGACCGACTGTTCGTATCGCTAGTCGATAGTGGTGAGCGAGTCGGATTCGTCGATCTCGTGTCCGGCGCCCGAACGGTCGAGATCTCGTGCTGGGCTGACCAGTTCGCTGCCGCCGCTGACGCCTGGTTGCAGACCTCGGAGTTTGTTCTCGACACTGACGCTTCAGCGAGCGAGTCGTCGCTGGGCATGCCGAGCGGAGGCGCTTCACGAGGCGCGACGGAGGAGCCGCCGCCGTGCGTAGCCACGGACGAACCTGCACCAGCGCCAGCCGCCGCACGGACGGCGCCTCCGTCGAAGGTTCCCGAGTCGGTAGTCAGCGCTGCCGGGGGCGAAGGCTGGAGGGACCTATCCACCAATCAGCCGGGCGAGCTGGTAAAGGCCAAGGCGGTTGAGCTGCGCACCGAGGCACCGGTACGAACGCTGCTCGCTCGAGTTCTCGGAGTCCATACCGATGAGCGCGCGTACCGAATCGGGAGCCGCGGCGAGGAGAGGGTCGGAAGGAAGCTGGACGGACTCCCGGAGGGATGGCATGCGGTTCACTCGGTGCCGGTCGGATCCGGAGACAGCGATATCGACCACATCGTCATCGGGCCTGCGGGCATCTTCACGCTCAACACCAAGAACCATCCGAGAGGCAACGTGTGGGTCGCTGAGAAGGCACTCCTGGTGAACGGCCAACGAACGCATTACCTGCGTAACTCCCGACACGAAGCCGCCCGAGCGAGCAAACTCCTCACGGCCGGCTGCGGCTTCGATGTCGCCGTTCAGGCCGTCATCGTCATCGTTGGTGCCGAGATCACCGTCAAGGCTCGGTGTCCCGATGTCCGGGTGCTGTACCGCGAGCAGCTGTCGAGATGGCTGAAGTCGCAACCGCAGGTGCTCGCGGCGGATCGAGTCGACGCCATCTTCGAGATCGCCAGACGCGATGTCACGTGGCGAACGTCGCCAGCATCGTCCGCGTGAGTGGGCGAAGTCACAGAGCAATCGTCGGGGCGCGTAACGTCGCATCGTGACGGAGCTCGGGCCTGGCCTCTACGAGAGCCTCATCACGGATGGAATACGGGCCCAGATCGCTGAGCTGTCGGCTCAGCTGCCTGTGGACGAACGGCCACTCAATACTGCAGACGCTGCCGACCGGATCGCATGGCACGTCAGTCAGCAGGTCGAGCGGGCGCTCCTCGACGTCAGCGATGAGCATCGAGTTCGGACTGGGGTGCAAGTTGCTCGGGCCTTGCTCGAACGTCTCGGCGACCTCGTGAAAGTGGATGGGCAGTCGATGCCCGCCGATCCCGGCGCGGTGCTGCACGCGATCCTGTCGCGAAACCCGGACGGCTCGACGGCTCGGATCTCGTCGCCCATCATTCCGGTGCTCGACACTACGTTGCTGACGAACGCTCCCGGTGAGCCGACGTTGTGGAGTCAGCTGCGGTCGGAGATCGAGTCGGCCGACGCGATCGACGTCGTGATGGCCTTCATCCGCCGGAGTGGAATCGGGCCATTGCTCGAGGCGCTCCGCCGGCATTGTGATGCCGGCCGCCAGCTCCGCGTGTTGACGACCACGTACACGGACTCGACCGAGAGACGTGCCCTCGATCAGCTCGTCGATCTCGGCGCGGACGTTCGGATCTCGTACGACCTCGGCACCACTCGTCTCCACGCGAAGGCGTGGGTGTTCCATCGGCGCTCCGGATTCTCGACGGCGTACGTGGGGTCGTCGAACCTCACGCACTCGGCGCAGGTGACCGGCCTCGAGTGGAATGTGCGTGCCTCGGCTGCTCGCAACCCTGGCGTGATCGACAAGTTCAGTGCCGTGTTCGAGAGCTACTGGGCCGCCGGCGACTTCGTTCCATACGACCCCGAGCAGTTCGAGGACGAACGCGAGCGGGCCGTCGGCGTGGATCGAGGACCGCACGTGATCCTCAGCCCGATCGAGCTGCGGCCGCATCCGTTCCAGGAGCGGCTGCTCGAACTGATCGAACTCTCCCGGCAGCGCGGCCATCATCGCAATCTGTTGGCCGCCGCCACGGGAACAGGTAAGACCGTGATGGCCGCGCTCGACTACGCAGCGCTCCGAACGCAGCTCCCTCGGGCCCGACTGCTGTTCATCGCTCATCGCGAAGAGATCCTCGACCAGAGCCTCGCGACCTTCCGCTATGCCTTGCGCGACGCATCGTTCGGTGAGAAGTGGGTCGGCGGAGCGCGACCGACGCGGTTCGACCACGTCTTCGCCTCGATCCAGAGCTTGCACGCCAGCGATCTCGCCGCGCTGCCGCCCGACCACTTCGACGTCGTCATCGTCGACGAGTTCCACCACGCCGCAGCAACGTCCTACGAACGCGTCCTCAACCACGTCGCCCCGCGCGAGCTGCTCGGCCTCACGGCGACTCCAGAGCGCAGCGACGGCATGTCCGTGCTGCACTGGTTCGACGATCGCATCGCCGCCGAACTCCGGTTGTGGGAAGCGATCGACCAGCAACACCTCACCCCGTTCCTCTACTTCGGCATCCACGACGGAATCGACCTCCGCCAGATCCCATGGCGACGAGGACGCGGCTACGACATCGACGCACTCAGCAACGCCTACACGAGCTCCGACGCATGGGCTCGGCTCGTCGTCCACCAACTCGCCGAACACTGCGAGGTGTCATCGCTTCGCGCGCTCGGGTTCTGCGTCAGCGTGCAACACGCCCACTTCATGGCGCACCACTTCAATCGCCACGGAATCGCCGCTGTCGCCGTCTCCGCCGAAACCACGCGCACAGAACGCGAAGGCGCCCTGCGTGATCTTGCCGAGGGCCGAGTTCGGATCGTGTTCTCGGTCGACCTGTTCAACGAAGGCGTCGACATCCCAGCGGTCGACACCGTGCTCATGCTCCGCCCCACCGAGAGCTCGACACTGTTCCTCCAACAACTCGGCCGCGGCCTCCGCAAAGCCACTGGCAAGACCGCCTGCACCGTGCTCGACTTCGTCGGCCTGCACCGCAAGGAGTTCCGGTTCGATCGCCGCTACCGAGCCCTCCTCGGCGGAACCCGCCGCGACATCGAACGCGCAGTCGAGCAACAGTTCCCGTTCCTCCCTGCTGGCTGCAACATGCAACTCGACCCGCTCGCATCCGAGGTCGTGCTCCGCAGCCTGCGCGACGCAATCCCCACCCGGTGGCCCGCCAAGGTCGACGAACTGCGATCACTCGAGCGAGAACGGCCGGCGATCGGTCTGGCCGAGTTCCTCTACGAATCCGGTCTCGACCTCGAGGACATCTACGAAGGCAGCAAGAGCTGGTCGGACCTCAAACAAGACGCCGACGTCGGCGTGCTCGCCGACGGACCCCACGAGCGCGTCCTTCGCCGTGCCATCGGGCGACTGCTGCACGTGGACGACGAAGAACGGATCAACACTTACCGGCATCGTCTGGCAGCCCCACGAGCTCCGCTGGTTGCGGGACTGGCCGAGCGTGAGCGGCGCCTCCTCCAGATGCTCGTCGCCTCTGTCACCGATCGGGCCATCAAGGCCGACACGACACTCCAACAAGCTGTCGATCTCCTCTGGGCCCATCCGCAGGTTCGCAGCGAGTTGCTCGAGCTGTTCGAGTTGCTCGACCATCGCATCGATCACGTGCACACTCGGCTCGACACTCATCCGGACTGCCCGCTGCAGATCCATGGTCGCTACAGCCGCATCGAGATCCTCGCCGCCTTCGGACTCGGATCCGGGGCGAAGATCGCTGCCTGGCAAAGCGGCGTCTACGACGCCAAGGACGCCGGCGCCGACCTGCTCGCCTTCACCCTCGACAAGAGCAGTGGCGGCTTCTCCCCGACCACCCGCTACCGCGACTACGCCATCAGCCGGAACCTCATCCACTGGGAGAGCCAGTCGACGACACGCGCCGACGGCACGACCGGCCAGCGCTACCAGCACCACCAGAGCCAAGGCCGCACCATCCTGCTGTTCACGCGACTCCGCGCCGACGACCGCTCGTTCTGGTTCCTCGGACCCGCCACCTACCGCAGCCACGTGGGCGAGCGTCCGATGGCGATCACGTGGGAACTGGAACATCCACTCTCGGGCGACCTCTACCAAGCGTTCGCAGCGGCCGTCGCGTAGCGCGACCTCGACACCCTTGGCAACGCCGTTCAGACCTCTGCGGTGTGATCCCCTCGGTCGTTGGCGTCCTCCGCATGAATCCACGACGTTTCATCGTCCGGATCGTCGAGGGATACAGGCTCTCCGCACAGGCGACACGTCGGCCGAGGCGCAATCGCTTCGCCGTGCCGTGGGGTTGGCACCGAGTCCAGGCCCGGATCGGACAGAGTCTCAGCCCGCGGCTTCGGCCACGGGTCCGATGCGGCAGATCCCTCAGCACTGACGCCGGCCATGCGCTCTTCGCGAATGTCGTCTTGCTGTTCATCCCAGCTGACGAGCTGATCGTCTGCCCCTGGCTCTGGCGGATCAGCGGGCAACGCCAAGTTGGAGGCGTCGGTGTCCAGATCGTGTTGTTCGATGCTGTCGAGTTCCGACTGCGGTTCGTCGAGGAGCTCATCGACGACTTGCTCGTCGGGCAGCACGGTCGTGTCGATGCCTGCTGCGGCGAGCGCTGCGCCCGGCTTCGGCAACTGCGGGGCCTTCGCGACCCACGGCCGAATGCCCTGCAGAACCGTTTGGTAGAAGCCGTCGATCGCCCCGAGTATCGAATCGATGAAGCTTCCACGCCCAACTCCGCGCTTGGTGCCGAGCTGCGACGTCGCTGCGACTCTGAATCGCCGAATGTCGGCCTTCGGGTCGGCCAGGAGAATCGTCGGATCTGCACGGACCGCCTTGAGCAGCCCGCTCACGCTCGTACGCGCCATGTGGGCAAACGCATCAACCCTCACCGCCTCGTGGGCGTCGCCGAGCTGTCGGAGCAGCCAGTTGACTCTGGTCAACGGTCTGCCGTCTCCCGGAGCAGCGACATCCACTTCGATCGTGCAGCGACCGGTTCGCACATCGGCCGTGATCATCAGCTCGCCGACCGTGTTCGGAACCCGCAAGGAGCCCGACAGCGTTCCCTTGCTCACCAGTTCGTTGAGGAGCGCAGCCGGCCGGATGGTCGGGTCAGCTTGCTCACGCCGAGACAACGACACTTGAACACCGGAGCCCAGATCTCGCTCCAATCGCAGAGCGGCGAAGCGGAGCAGCTGATCCCAACGCGACACCACCTCGATCGCGCCCCTGTCATTGGCTCGGAGCGTGCCCGCCAACACCGACTCGCGCACGCCCACCCACGCACCACCCATGTCCGTGAAGTCGAGCGCACCCGAACGTGGGTGCTCGAGATAGCGAATCAGCTCGGCGAGGATCCACGCCTGCTCCGGATCTGCGACTCCACGATGGACACGCTGCAACACCGCCGCTGACACGATCTCGGCCCACGAAACGTGATGCAGGGCGACCTTGCGCAGCTTGCGTTTGTCGACGTCGACGGGGTGCACACCGGCCGCAGGCGCGATTTGGTTGGAGATCGTGAGCACAGCGTCGAAGGCGTTGTCTTTGGCAATGTCCAGGTAGCTCTCGACTTGCTCGCGGCCGAGGTCGTTGTTGCCTGTCTTCACCTCGACGAGAGCTGTCCAGCTGCGCTGGCCACGTGAGATCTGAATCACGCCGTCGGGCCGGACCGTACGCCCGTCGGCATGCAACAGAGGCACCTCGATGAAGGTCTCGATGGCCCCGGACGGCGCCCCGAACGGACGGAGCAACGCCGAGGCGAAGTCACGCACGATGGGGAGCACCGCAAGAAGTGCCGAGGTCGCCCGAGTCTCCTGCTCGTCCGGCCCGCTGATCCCCGACGTCGGTATCAGCCGCGCCGGCTGCCAATTCTCTTCACCCACGAATTCGTCCCCCTCGACACATGAATCACCAGTCCCGAAGAGTGTGACACGCACCAGGCGACCTCGACGTGGAGGTCGCCTCCCTTCCCCGCAGTTCGACGACCCCGATGTCACTCAAGGCGCGTCGAACGCGCCCTGAGAGGGATGCGCACGTGAGGACGACACGAGAAGTTGCGAACGCCTGCGATCCGCCCGACCTGCTGACCGTCGAGGAGATGGCAGCGGTCATGCGGATCGGGCGAAGCTCCGCCTACACGCTCGTCCGGCAGTACCTCGCGACGAACGGTGGCGCCGGCCTGCCGGTGATCCGCGTCGGCAACCTCCTGCGAGTCCCACGACCATTGCTCGAGCAGATGCTCGGAGGTCCGATCACGTGGCCACCAGCTGATGTCGAGCGAACAGTCGAAGGTCCGCAGCCGACTCGCGGCACACCAGCGCGTCATGCCCGTCCAGTCCGCTCGCGCGTCGAGCAGCCGACGCTCCCCTTCCGCGCGTAGCCGGCATGAGCGCACACCCCGCAGGGAGCACCCACGTCACTGCAAAGACAGACGAGTGCACGGACACACCAGTGAGTGGTGGTGTGAGGTGACGGTCCGGGTCGAGACGCTGAAGGGCAGCACCGCCGGGGCGTACTACGTCGACGGGCCGGCCGACTACTACCTCCAGTCCGACGAGCCGCGCGGCCTGTGGCACGGCGACGCGGCGACGACGCTCGGACTGTCAGGCGAAGTCAGCGACGAGCACTTCCTCGCACTCATGGCCGGCATGGATCCGCTTCAGCCGGATCGTCATCTCGGTCGCGGCTACGACGAGAAGTCGGTTCGCGGGTTCGACGTCACGGCGTCGGCCCCGAAGTCGGTGTCCGTGATGTTCGCCCTCGGTGACGCCGACACTCGACACGAGGTCCTCGCCGCGCACGACGCCTCCGTCACGGCTCTCGCCGGATGGATCGAACGACACGCGCACACCCGCTTCCGCATCGGCGGCGACGTCGCCATCGTCGACGCCAAGGGGATCGTCGCCGCTGCGTTCCGTCAGCACACCAGTCGCGCCCTCGACCCTCAGCTGCACACCCACCTCGTCATCCCCAACCGAGTCATGTCGCCCGACGGTCGCTGGCTCGCACTCGACGCCCGGCTGATCAAGCTCGACCAGCAGTCGCTCTCGGCGATCTACCACGCCGGCCTGCGAAGCGAGCTGACCCGACGACTCGGCGTTCGTTGGCACCAGCCGGAGCACGGCATCGCCGAGATCCGCGACGTGCCCGACCCGGTACTCGTGGAGTTCTCCGCCCGCACCGCCGACGTCCGCCGCCGAACCGACGAGAAGCTCAACCGCTTCATCGACACCATGGAACGAGAGCCGAGCCCTCGAGAGCGCTGGCAGCTCGAGCGCGAGGCGGCCATCGACAGCAGGCCGGCGAAGGCGAAGTCCGTCAATGCTGACGCGCTCCACCAAGCATGGACCGAGCAAACGAGCCGGCTCGGCTTCGACCCGCACTACGTCGTCGCCGACTCACTCGGCCGGGCCACACCACGGGGCATCGGCAACGACACTCGTCAGACGATGATCGAGCAGACCGTCGACGCGATGAGCGAGAAGCAGTCGACCTGGCGACCCACGCAGCTCCATCGAGAGCTGGCCGCAGTCGTGCCTACGGAGACGGCAGCGACGGCGGAGCAGCTCGTCGACTGGCTCGATCGCGTGGTCGACGAGATCAGCGCCACCCGATGCGTCGACGTCTCCAAGCCGATCCCATCGGACTCGATGCTCCGCCGAGACGGACGGCCGATCACAGAATCCGTCGTCGACCGCGCGTTGACCACGCAGGCGATCCTCGACCAGGAGCAGTCGTTGATCGAGTGGGCCGACCATGGCCTCTCCTATGACGACGACCCAGACGAGCCAGCTGCCATCAAGCGAAGTCTGGTCGAACTCGACGTCGAGCAAGCATCCGTCGCCGCTGCCGTCGCCGGGCACGCCGACCTTGTCCTCGTCGTCGGACCCGCCGGCACCGGGAAGACGACCGCGCTGCGGCCGGCGGTCGAGCAGCTGCACGCCGATCGTCGACACGCGTTCGGCGTTGCACCATCCGCAACGGCCGCACAGGTGCTCGCCGACGAGACCGGCATCGCCGCGGACACACTCGACAAACTCCTCATCGAGCACCGACTCAACCGGCCGCCGGATCCGAAGTACGACCTGCCGGCGGGCTCGACCGTGATCGTCGACGAAGCCGGGATGACGCCCACGGGCAAGCTCGCCGAACTTGTAGACCTCGCCGTCAACAAGGGCTGGCGGGTCGCACTCGTCGGCGACCCGATGCAGTTCTCGGCGGTCGGCCGCGGCGGGATGTTCGGAATGCTCGTCGACACCTTCGGCGGGATCGAGCTGGAGAAGGTCCACCGCTTCACCAACGACTGGGAGCGAGATGCCAGCCTCCGCCTCCGTCGAGGCGACGTCACCGCAGCCGACGACTACGACCAACACCGCCGACTGCACGGCGGCACCGCCGGCCAGATGGAACGACGCGTCGTCGCTCGATGGTCCGAGCTGCGCGCCGCCGGCAAGTCGACGCTGCTGATGTCACCGACGAACGAGACCGCCGAACGGCTCAATATCCGCTGTCAGCAATCCCTCATCAAGAGCGGCGAGATCAACCCCGACTGGCCGTCCGTCCAGGCCGGCGCGTACACGGTGTACGCCGGTGACGAGATCGCCACACGCCACAACGACCGCCAACTCCTCACCGACCGAGGCACCACCGTCAAGAACCGTGCGACGTGGACCGTCGAGGGCATCTGCAACGACGGATCGCTCATCGCCATCGGCAAGTCCGGCCGCATCTGGCTACCCGCCGACTACGTGACCGAGCACGTCGACCTCGCCTACGCCAGCACCGGCATGGGCGGCCAAGCCCGCACCGTCAAAACCGGCATCCTCTACGCCGACCGGCCCACCGACATCCGCAATCTCTACGTTTCGATGTCCCGGGGCACCGAGACCAACGAGGCCTTCCTCGTCACGGCTGGCGAGGAGACGGCACTCGACGTCTTCGTCCGAGACATGACGACCGACTGGATCGACCGACCCGCGCTGAGCAGCGAGGCCGAACTCAACAACACGGAAGTGCATCGCCCAGGACTGCTCGACAGCGACGAGCTCCGAAGGTTGATGGAGGAGCGCTACGAGATCGCCGAACACATCCGTGATGCCGACGAGCGCTTGCGGAGCGCGACGCAGCAAGGCGCTCGCTTCGAGCGTGAACGGACCGATGCAGCATCGAGCCTCGCCTTTCACGTCGCCGCCCTGGACAAGGCCCGCGGCGACCTCGAACGGTTCGATCGCCCGCTCCGTCGTTCCCGACACATCATCCAGATCGAGAACGCGCAGTACGCCCGAGTCGTCGAACCGGTCCTCATCGGAGAGCTCAAGCACACGGTCGCCCAGTTGGATCAGCGGATCGCGGCGGCCCGCGAGGAGGCGACAGCGGCCGAAGCTTCACTCGCGGAGCGTGCGTCGCTCACGGCAGCCTTGACCGAGATCGACGCTCGCCTCACCGCCGATCGAGAGGCTCGGCTCCGAGTCGTGAGCCGCTCGCAATCTGCGGTGGTAGTGGAGGTGCTCGGTCACCGTCCGGACGAGCGTGGCGAAGCGCACGAGTGGGGCCTCGCCGCAGCGCAGCTCTCCCAGCACCAGGCGGCGTTCGGCATCGACCATGGGCTCGGCGGGGAGCCGAGTCGCGGCGAGCGGTCGGCCTACGCCCAGAGCTTCGACGACCTCGACCGCAAGCGACCGTCACGCCCGAGACCGGTACAAGTTCACGCTCTCCGCCCTGAAGGACCTGGCGTCGAACTGTAGGACCTAACCCTACGTCGGGCTCGTTCCGGCGAGCGCCAGTTCATCCCGAACCCGCCACCCGGCAGATCGAGCGACAATCTTGCCATGCGTTCGGCCCGGCATCCTCAGAGGGCGCTAGGCGGTGTGTCGCGACACAAGGGTCTCGAAGTAGAAGTCGGACCGCTCGGTGGGTGCCAGGCGCAGTTTCGCCGGCGTTATGGCGACGGGTGGCTTCCCTTGCGCCACGCGAAGCAACACCATCCGAGCATCCAGCGCTTGTTGAACGATCGTCTGCACAAGATCATCTGTTGATGTCCCCTGCACTGTCGCAAGCAAGTCAAGTTGATTGAGCTGAGCTTCGCTCAACCTCACGGCGTCACGACCGCGTCCGCGCCGATCGTCCGACGGTAAGAGCGCACCGACCATCGTCGTAGGGTCATTCGACTCGCCAGCTCTGACCAACGCACTCAGGTAAGGGTCTCGCTCCAACACGGATTTCCAGCCATCGAGATCGGCTTTTCTCTGAGTCGCTCCCCAGCGCAGCCAGTGGACGAATGACGCCCATCTTGACTTGATAGATCCAGACACGTTTCCCATAATGGGCTCCTAAACGAGAACAATGACGAGCGCCACGACTAGTGACGCTGTTGCAAGGAAGAGGGCGGCCAATGCGCGATTGGCCTGGTTTGCGATTCGAGTCCGATAGTCGATGTACTCCTGCAGCGCGATGTTCGCGTGCACCTCGACGAGGAGTGCCGCATCAACTCCGTGCGTTCGACCGAACTGATCGAACGCACGCGGGTCATTTGGGCCCTTGCGAACGGCCGGATCTCGGAGCAGCAGCGTGCATCCACAGGCAGCGAGCGCTATGAGTGCCATACCTGCCAGCAACAATCGAGCCCACAGTTGAACATCCTTCGAGGCCGCGAGCGTCGCGAAGACAATGCCGATGAGGCCCGCCGAGACGATCGAGATGCCGACAACTACCTGATCAGAGCGACGCTGCGCGCGCTCGACCGCGAGTTCCGCAAAGCTAACAATCCGGGAGAACTTCTCGAGCTCGTCCACGGCAGCTGGCAAGCCCTTCAGTCCTCTGCGGAAGGCTCGAGCTGATTCAACGCACGGAGTTGACGCTCCTTGGCGGCTTGTAGCTGCGCGTCGAACGTCTCGTCCGACCGACGCGACTCTACGTACGACATGAGGGCCTTTCGAATCGTGGCAGCAAGGTTGATGTCGTCCACGAGGCTCAAGCCCATCAGCATTTGCACAGTCTGTTCAGGGACGCGCACTGAAAGCGTCCGCTCCTTCTTCGACGGCCGACGAAGCGGACCAGAGTCGTCTCCGTGATGCGTTTCGGCGTCTTCAACTTTGGTAGGTGCCATGATTCTCCCCTTTGACGAAGTGGCGTTCTTGTTCACGTACAGAATGAAATTGCACCCTTGTAATTCACGATGGGAGTGCGTAGTCTAGGTGACTTGGTGAGCGTAGGGTTGTAGTCATGTAGTCACGCATGCAACTGTACACTATTGGTCCGGAAGGGGGTGGCAAGTGCAAGATTTCTTGACGCTCATGATCGGAGCGGCGCGATGGGCGGCCACGACGGCCAGTCTTGAGCTGCTTCGCGGAGATGAGCCGATCGATGCGGAGGAATGGTCAGGAGACGCGTTTCCGCTTGCGGACATGGACTGGTTCTTAAGTCAGCTCGCTGCCGTCCAACCCTTCTCGGACGCTGACCACGCGATGCATCTGGGACAGCCACAGATCCCCGCAGATCGTGCAACTCACGCCATCATCGCCGAGTACCTGCGAGTTCACCGTCCATCCGCTGTCGTGGTTGGCGAGGAAGCGAACGCATCTGAATGGGGTCTGGTCGATCTCGCAGACGTGGGTACGGAAGTCTTCGTGGTCGACGCGATCGACGGCTCGGGCCCGTTCGAGGACCTCACGTTCGGCTACGGCGCGACCATTACGAGTCTCACCAAGATCGGGGAGCACGCGTTCAAGTACAACGGTGCGCTGACCTCGAATTCGTCCGGCTACTACCTCGTTCAGCAACGCCTCGATGTGTTCGTTGGAAACGCCCTGACCCAAGGCACCAATCAGGAGCCCCTCCAATTAGGAGCTCCCCTTCGAAGCGACACATCGAACTCGATTGCAGTTGTCGCAGCGAGGGCAGAGCACCGATCCTTTTTGGACGCGGTGGTTGGCTGGGATGTGGAGCAGAGTTTCAAGATCTACACCATGGGTGGCGCACCTGCCTCGATTGGGATGGCGATCGGAAGATTGGATGCGATCGCGTGTCCTCGGCCGCAATCGACGTGGGACGCCGCATACCTTCCGGCCCTAGTTGCACTGGGATGCCACGTCTACATGGTCGACGGTGGCGTTGCTGATCTCGCATTGGTCACCCATTGGCTCGAGCAGCTGAATGCACATGCGAAGACGGTGCCGCCGTTCATCGTGACCTCCAACGGATTCGATCTCGACGACGCGCTCTCGCTCCTGAACGCTGAGCACTAATCGTCGTGCAAGACCTCGGAAGGAATCATGCAGCGCTCCTCATTGGTGTCCACGGAGTGTCCACGAACGGGTCAGATTCGGCCATCAACGGGCAACACCGCTTAACAGCCGATTTCACGGAGCACCAGCTCAGATGGCACATTTCAACATCAGGCAACATCGTTTGAACACGATTACCCGAACTTGTAATCATGAGATGGCGAGTTCGATCCTCGCACCCGGCTCAGCGCGGCAACCCCAACGCTGTCGGCGGGTCAGGGGCGGAGGAGGCCCTCGTCGACAGGCGCCGGGGCGGGCGAGGTGAAGGTCGACACGACCGGGGTATCGAGGTCGGCGAGCACCGAGTCGAGCGAGGGCCACCACGGACCGGGGCGCAGGTCAGGCAGGTGGTTCACGACGGACGTCGCCGGCCGGCTGGCGACGACCCGGATCGGCGAGGCCGCTGCCAGCACACCGAACCACCACTGCCGGGCCGGGGCCGACATCTCATCCGGGTCGAGGACGAGGTAGTAGTCGGGCAGATCGATCGAGCGTGCCCGCCAACGAGCGAGCGTGGCCGACACCGCGACCTCGAGATCGCCGACGACCCCGGTCCCGTCCAGGCGGGCGATCCACGCGCTGGCCACGGCGGCGAGCGGGTCGGCATCGTGCAACAGGTACGCCGACGACGTGTGGCGGGCCTGTTCCCACACCTCTCCGGACCGGTCGATCGGTGGATCATCGGCATTCGGCCTGACGACCCGGACGTTCGAGGCCCGCACGGCCTCGAGCGGTGTTGCGTCCGCGGGCGAGATGACGACGACGACGGTGGTGTTCACCCGAATCACGCCACCAATCCTGTCAGCGTCGGCAGCGATCGCCACTGACGCAGTTGCGACCGTATCACTAGCCGCTATGTGAGCATCTTCGCAACGTGGCGTTTGCGTTTGCATCCATGGTTCAGGCGATGCGTACTGTTCTCGCATGAAGATGATCATTCGTCTGGCAGTACTCATCTCCCTCGTTGGAGCCATGTTCGTGGCGCTCCCGGCGAACGCGGACGGATTTCCGACGACCGATGGGCAGTATTCCGGCGGGGGCCCGCTGGGTGCCGGTGCGACCATGTCGCTCACGGTTCTTGGGCGGGGCGGAGTTCCGGCGAGCGGTGTCGGCGCAGTGGCGGTCAACGTGACCGCCACCGGGTCGACGGCCGATTCCTACCTCTCGTCTTCCCAACGGGCACCGCACTGCCGACTGCGTCGAACCTGAACTTCAGCAGTGGGCAGACCACCCCGAACATGGTGATCGCGAAGGTGGGGGCGAACGGGCAGATCTCGATCTTCAACAACGCCGGCGCGGTCGACGTGATCGTCGACGTCGCCGGCTGGTTTCCGACTGGAGGTTCGTACACGGGCCTGACTCCGGCTCGCCTGCTCGACACACGGTCCGGCTTCTCCACCGTCGACGGCCAGTTCACGAGCACCGGTCCGATCGGCCCGGCGTCAACGCTCGACATCACGGTCGACGGGCGCGGCGGCGTCCCAGCGACGGGCGTCGACTCGGTTGCGATCAACGTCACCGTGACCGGACCAACGGCGGACTCGTACCTCACCGTCTGGCCCTCCGGCAACGCGCGGCCGCTCGCCTCCAACCTGAACTTCACCGCCGGTCAGACGACGCCGAACCTCGTCATCGCCAAGGTGGGCGTCAATGGCCAGATCTCCTTCTTCAACAACGCCGGCAACGCCCACGTGATCGTCGATGTTCTCGGCTGGTTCCCGACCGGTGGGACGTTCACGAGCATCACGCCAGCTCGGCTCATCGACACCCGCCTCAGCGCCGCCGGCAGCGTCGGGGCAGGCGGCATCCTCCAGGTGACGGTGACGGGTTCCAACGGGGTGCCGGTGACAGGTGTCGACGCGGTGGCGCTCAACGTCACGGCCACGGCACCGACGTCGGCTTCGTACCTGACGGTCTGGCCCGCGGGGAGCAACCGCCCCACCGCTTCCAACTTGAACTTCGTCCCGGGCCAGACGACACCGAATGCCGTGATCGCAAAGGTGGGAGCGAACGGGCAGATCTCGATCTTCAACAACGCCGGCAACGTCCACGTGATCGTCGACATCCTGGGCTGGTTCCCGACCGGGGGTTCATACGCCGGACTGTCGCCGGCACGGCTCCTCGACACACGACGCACGGCTGCGACACCTCCGACCACGCCGACTCCGCCCACCACGCCGCCGACGACAACGCCACCGACGACGCCGCCCACAACTCCCCCTGCCAACGGGACGTTCGCACCCGGCACCTACGCGGTGAACACGACCATTGCTCCCGGACGGTACATCGCAGCGCAGGCCGGCAGCGGCTGCTACTGGGAGCGTCTCAGCGGTTTCGGTGGGTCGTTCGAGGAGATCATCGCGAACGAGTTCCGGAGCTTCTCCGGTCCGGTGGTCGTCGACATCGCATCGACCGACGTCGGCTTCGACTTCAAGGCAGCGTGCGGCCGATTCGCCGTCTACTCGCCGCCCGCAAGTCCCGCCACATCCTTCACCGCCGGATCCCACGTCGTCGGTTCGGACATCATTGCCGGGACCTACTCGACGACTGCGAGTGCCGACTGCTACTGGGAGCGCGAGTCCGGGCTCGGCAACACCTTCGAGGAGATCATCGACAACGACTTCATCGACAGCGCTGGCCCGGTCATCGTCACCATCAGCCCATCGGACGTGGGGTTCTTCGCGTCCGCCGAGTGCGGCACCTGGATGAAGACCTGACGGCTCACGACGCATTCACCGCTTGAGTCCAAGGGGCCACCGCTGACCCTCACGGCCGAGGAGGCGGCGGACGGCACGAGCCGTCTGCTCGAGGCCCTGCACGAGGCGACCCCCGCGTCGAGCTGAACGGCACGCGCCGTCACGCACACGGGCCGATGACCGACCGCACGCCGTTGTGGTCCGAGCCGTCGATCAGGAAGTTCCCGCCGTCCTTCGCGCACCAGTTGCCGGGCACGAAGATGTGGTCGATCCGCAGCGCGAACAGCTCCCACTGGATGCCGCCGACGTAGGTGGTGCCCGCCCAGCGGGTGCGCACGGCGTCGTGACGGCCGGCGTGCAGCGCTGCGTAGCCACTCGTGCGGTCCGACAGGTTGAGGTCGCCGGCGATCACCACCGGTTCGGTCTCGGCCTTGGCCAGCTGATCGAGCCGCAGCGCGTCATCGCGGTGCTGAGCGAAGGTGGCCGTGTGTTCCTGGTGCCGGTCGCTGAGGACAGGCCGGGGAAGGTGCACGGCATAGAGGATGAACGGCTGCGGACCGTTCACGCGCACCTTCAGGATCTGGTCGTCGAGCCCCGTCGGCGCGGTCAAGGTGTCGAGCGGGTACTTCGAGTAGACGCCCTCCGCGTAGTTCTCGTGCAGCAACGGACGGTCGGTGACGAGCCGGTACGGAAAGTCCATCGAGAACAGCCGGTCGGCGTCCTGGGTGAGCTCGGACACGACGAGCACGTCCGGGTGCTGAGCGAGTGCACTCGCGACACCTTCGGCCATCCGCGAGTTGTCGTGGAGCATGTTCGTGGCGACGAGGACGATCGACCGGGTGGGCGGGCCGGTGCGGTCCGGCAGCCTCGGCAGCACGATCACCACCGCGATCACGATCACGAGCGACGCCAGCGCAGCCACGACCGGCCAGGCGCTGCCGCGGACCAGGCACACGACGATCGCGAGGAGCATGACGACGAAGATCATCGGCAGGATCAACGCGACCATGTCGCCGAACCACGTCAGCCGGTGCATGATCCAGACCCCGACGACCCCGACCAACAGGCCGATCACGAACACCGCCATGCACACCCACTTCGCGGTCGACAACTGTGCACGCCACGACGCGCGGAACCAGCCGAGCAGCCGGCCGTCGCGTCCCGTCGAGGTCATCCGGCGAACGTACCGGGGCGGCCCGCCATCTGCGGTTCACCTTCCGTCAAGATCGCGGGATGTCTCGTGGTGCGGCGCCCCGGGTACGAACTGACGGGCGGGCAACCCCACGGGAGGTCACCATGCTCGACAACGCAGTGTTCAACCATCGAGTCGTCATCGATTCGGCCGGTCACAAGGTCGGCACCGTCAGCGACGTGGTGCCGGATCCGGAGACGCTCCAGGCACGCTGGCTCGTCGTCGACACCGGCATCACCCGGACCTCGCACTACATGCCGGTCGTCGGCGCCGAGCCGACCCCGACCGGCGAGATCCAGGTGCCGTTCGACAAGTCGCTGGTCACCCATGCGATCAAGGCCACCGGCGCCCACGTGCTGTCCGAGGCCGATCAGCAGGACCTCGCCGAGTACTACGGCGTCCGCAACTGAACGGTTCTCGAACTGTTCGGCCCGGCTGACCAGCCGGGACCGCGCCCCGACTTGTTTCTCGGGCCGCCAGTGGGCAATCTTGTCGGCTTGCGGCCCGAGACGAGTGTGCGTAGCCAGGCGATTCAATCGAGCAGGTCAGGCCGGATGATCCGATCACGACGTCGCCGGCAAGAGGCCGCCGTGGCATTGATGGCCATCGGCTCGATCCTCGTCGCCGGCTGCACGAACTCCCGCGACGGCGGGTCGGCCACGACGCTCGTCGGCACGGCATCGTCCACGACCGTCGCGGGGTCGTCGCTGGGTACTGCTGCAGGCGCGGGCGCGACGACGCTGCTCCCTCCGGCCACGAGCGCCGATCCGACGCTGATCTCGGCGGATCCGGGTTCGACGTCCCCGGCCACGACGCCCGTGACCGGCGCGCCGCCCACGACGTCGCCCGACACCACCACGACCGTCGCACCGACCACCACCGAGGCCCCGACCACGTCGACCATCCCCGCGCTGGTCACCGAGGGGGCGATCATCAAGGTCGCCAACTCGACGAACTTCGGCGGCGGTGCCGGCATCCTCACCGATGCGCTGAACAAGGCCGGGTTCCACACCACCGACCCCACCAACGGTGCGGGCCAGGAAGAGTTCCTCGACACGTCCCACATCTACGCGCTCCCCGGCGCCGAGGCGGTCGCGCTGTCGCTCGGCGCGGCGCTCGGCATCTCCGTTGCGCGCATGCCCACGCCGGCGCCGATCAACGACGCCACCGCCGGCCTCGGTGACGCCACCGTCTTGGTGATGCTCGGGAGAGACCTGGTCGGCAAGACGCCAGCAGGGCTCAAGCCCTACATCGGCGGCTGAGGCTCGCCGCGGCCGTCAGGCGGTCGGCACCGCGCCGCACGTGCTCAGCGCAGCGACGAACGCCGCCGTTCCCGCGTCGGTCACCGTCTTGCCCTTGCCGATCGCATCGAGATCGGCGTCGGTGATCTTGCCCGACAGCTCGGTGACGAGGCAGTCGATCTGGTCATCGGTGATGTCGAGCTGACCACCGATCTGCAACAACTGGAACAGCTGGCGGATGCCCGCGTCGCCGGGCGAGAGCACCACGTCGGCGCCGCTGGTGCCCGCCGTCGCCGGCGCCAGATCGCAGTGCTGCTGCAGGTAGGCATCTCGCTTGGCCGTCACCGCGCTGTAGTCGGGGCTGGTGAAGAACGCGTTGCCGTCGTCGGAGGCGAGCGCGGTGGCGAAGTTCCAGCCGTACTTCTGGAGCAGCGCGATCACCGCCTCCTCCTGGGTGACCGTTGCTGTGGCGATGTCGGCGTAGTCGGCCGGCGCGACCGCAGCTGCGGCCTTGGTGGCGGCGAGGGCTGCGTTCACCTCGGGCTCGAGCGTGGCCTGATCCGTCGCCTTGGTGTCGACCGCCAAGCCGGCATCCTGAGCCGCCTTGGCGAGGGTGCAGAACTGGCCGGCGGTCGCGACGGCAACGGTGGCCGACGTGCTCGACGTGGTGCTCGCACCGGACGAGCTCGACGAACTGCAACCGACTGCGACGAGTGCGAGCGCGACGACAGCGGAGAGCCCGGCGATGGACGATGATCGGGATCTGCCCGACGGGCGGTTCGAGAGCGGCACGCGCCGACGCTACCCGTCAACCGACCCGGACGAGCTCGCGCACCCGGGCCAGCAGCACCTCGAGCGCCGGGGCGTTCATGCCACCGTGAGGAAGGATCACGTCGGCGTGCCGCTTGCTCGGCTCGACGAACTGCTCGTGGCTCGGGCGCACGGTCGCCAGGTACTGAGCGACGATGCTGTCGGGCGTACGGCCGCGCTCGACGACGTCTCGTGCGAGTCGACGGATGAGGCGGATGTCCGCATCGGTGTCGACGAACACCTTCAGGTCGAACCGGTCGCGCAATGGCGGGTCGTAGAGCACGAGGATGCCCTCGACGACGATGATCCGCGCCGGGCGGACCATGGTGACCTCGTCGCTGCGCCGGTAGTCGTTGTAGTCGTAGACCGGGACGGGCACCGCCGCACCCGCCACCAGCGCGGCGAGGTGGTCGTTCAGCAGGACCCAGTCGAACGCATCGGGATGGTCGTAGTTCGACTGCTGCCGCTCGGCGAGCACGGGATCCGTGCTCGCCACGTAGTACGAGTCGAGCTTGATCAGCGCGACGTTGTCGTCGCCGGCGAGCTCGGTGAGCTTCTCCGAGATCGTGGTCTTGCCCGAGCACGCGCCACCCGCGACGCCGATCAGGAAGGGCCGCTGCACCTGGTCGGAGGGTGCGGCTGCGCTCATCGGCCCACACACTACCGACCGCTCCAGGCGCTGCTCGTGAGCTGGGTACTTGTATCGCGGTGTCCTGGCGGGCAGGCTGTGTCCCGTGGCAGAGACGATTGAGCTGACCGAACGCGAGCGCGCCCTCTTGGACTTCGAGGGCGGCTGGTGGACCCTCGACGAGGCAAAGGACACCCTGATCCGGGCGCGCTTCTCGTGCAGCCTCGACGAGTACTACCAGGAGCTCAACCGGTTGCTCGACGTGCCGGCCGCGCTGGCCCATGATCCGCTCGTCGTGCGCCGCCTGATCCGCCTGCGCGATCGCAAGCGCCGTGCTCGCCTCGATGCTCCTGCCCAGGTCGACGGAGGCATCACCACATGAGCAACGACCAGCCGTCCCGGCGCCCGCCGGCGAAGTCGGGTGGCGGCGCGCCCATGGGGTCCACCATCAGCATCGTGGTGGCCGTGGTGGCCGTCATCGTCGGCTTCCTCATCCTGCGCAACATCAGCGACGACAGCAAGGCCTCGGGCGGTTCGACGGGCCTGCCCGACATCTCGGTGCCCACCGGCAACTCCACCGACGTCAGCGTGCCCACCAGCTCCGACATCGGCGGGTCCACCACCCTGCCGGCCGTGGTCACCCCGACGACGGCACCGATCACCGTCGCCGGCGCGAAGGTCACCGTCGCCAACGCCTCCGGTGTCGGCGGCGCCGCCGGCCTGGCGACGAAGGCGTTGTCCAAGCTGGGCTTCACGATGGGCGACGCCACAGATGCGGCGGCGGCGCAGAAGAAGATCGACACCACGGTCGTGTACTACCTGACCGGCGGCGAGCTCGTGGCGGCGTCGGTCGCGCAGCTCTACAGCACGGCGGATCACGTCATCACCGCAGCGGCCATGCCGGCAGCGATCCCGGTCAAGGGTGCATCCATCGGTGACTCCACCGTGCTCGTGCTGCTCGGCACGGATCTGGCCGGCAAGGCCATCCCTGCGATCGCGGTCACGACGACAGTGCCCGCCACGACACTGCCCAGCGCAACGATCTCCACCGCCACCACGCTCGCTCCCTGACCTGAACCGCTGAGCCGGCGGGAGCAGCCGCCCCCGATCGAGCCACGACTCGGCTGGGCTACGCGTGCCTCGCGGCTCGCGCCCGCAACAGCATCGTGGCCGCTTCCTCGATGCACGTCTTGGTCTCCTGCATCGCCCGGTCGCGTCCGAACGACTCGACGAGCGCGACGTGATCGATGCGGTCACCAACCTCCGCATCGAAGTCGCCGACGATCGCGGCCACCGGCTTCCCGGCTCGCTTGGCGATGGACTGCATCCCGCCGACGACCTTGCCGCGGAAGCTCTGCTCGTCGAGGAAGCCCTCGCCGGTGATCACGAAGTCGGCAGCGGCGACCTTGTCGTACAGATCCAGCTCGTCGGCGACGAGGTCGAAGCCGGGCATCAACTTGCCGCCGAGGGCGACGAGCGCGCCGGCCAACCCGCCGGCCGCGCCGCTGCCGGGGATGGACCGCACGTCGAGCCCGTAGTCCTGCAAGTACATCTGGGCGAGCCGTTCGAGGCGCCCGACGAGGAGGCCGACCTGCGCCGTCGTGGCACCCTTCTGCGGACCGAACACCGGCGCCGCATCGACGAAGGTGGTGGTGACGTCGCACGCGACGAGCAGCTCGACACCGCGCAGCCGCTGCGGGGCGCGGATCGCACGGAGCGCGCCGAGCCCGCCGTCGGTGGTGGCCGAGCCACCGAGGCAGACGATGATCTTGCGCGCCCCGGCGTCGAGCGCGTGGTCGATCAGCTCGCCGGTTCCCGTGGTGGTGGCCGCGAGCGCATCGTTGCGTTCGCGCCCGCCGGCCAGCAGCAGGCCCGACGCCGTCGCCATCTCGACCACGGCCACCTCGCGGCTCATCCGCCAGGGGGCATCGACGGGCTCGCCCAGCGGTCCGGTGACCCGCGACGTGCGGTTCGCGCCGCCCAGCACCTCGAGCGTGCCCTCGCCGCCGTCGGCGACACCGACCTCGACGCATTCGTGATCGAGCTGCCAGCAGGCGTGGCCGATCGCGCGCGCCACCTCGGCTGCGGTGGCGGTGCCCCTGAATTTGTCGACGGCCGCCAGCACCCGCATCAGCCGGAGGCTATCGCCCCAGCCGAAACGCGCACTGACCTGCGGGGACGACGGCGCGTGCGTCCCGTCGGCGCGTGGAAATCCCGACCCGCTCGGTAGTGTTTCGGCCATGGCTGTGACCGTTCGAATTCCCACCACCATGCGTCCACTGGCAGGGGGCAACTCCTCGGTCAAGGTCGAGGGCGCCAAGCTCTCCGAGGTGCTGGCCAACCTGAACACCGACTTCCCCGGCTTCGACGACCGCCTGTTCGACGAGACGGGCGCGCTGCGCAAGTTCGTCAACGTGTTCGTGGCCGACGACGACGTGCGCTACCTCGACGGACTCGACACCGTGGTGCCCGACGGCGAGACCGTCTCGATCATCCCTGCAGTCGCCGGCGGCTGACCGCGGCGCTGCCGCTCGCTCAGGGCGGCAGCAGCTCCAGCAGTTCCTTTCGCGTCTTCGGACCGAGGTCCGGCTGGGGCGGGCGTGAACCCCGTTCCGCCCAGACCGCCAGGACTCGTGCGGCGACGTCTTCGTCGGCCCTCAGCGCATCCGGAGCGACGAGCATGTTGAACGTGCGCATGAACGCGCGCAGGACCACGGGGTCGCGTCGGGTGGCCGGAGCCAGCCCGTCACGGAACAGCCCACGCGCGAACGTGCGCGGATCGTCCGCATCGGCATCCGGGTCCTCCCCGGCGAGCAGCGCGGCCGAGACCCGGCGCGCCTCGGAGTCGTGGACGACCGCTGCGTGGTACCAGGGCCAGATCTGCTCACGCAGCGACTCGTCGTACCGGCGGGCCATCGCCACCATGTCGGCGGGTTCCGCGTCCAGCGCCTC
>JAOBWK010000007.1 GCA_025463305.1 Ilumatobacteraceae bacterium | reverse complement strand
TCGGCGACGTGTGTCGACAGCGCAGCTCCTACGACGCCGAGCGACGCCGTCGCGAACTCGACGTGCACGACGCCGCCGTCGTCGTCGACCAGCAGCGAGTCGGCGTTGAACCGTCGGTGCACGGTGTGGCTGCGCTGCAACGCGGCGACGATCGCCCAGATCGACGTGAGCAGGCCCGGGGTGCGCTCCGTCGGATCGACGTCGGTCAACGGACGACGTGGCCGCGCCTCGAACGCCATCATCATCGCGTCGGGCGGGAACTCGGCGAGTGCGACGAGCCGCGCCGTGGGGATGCCGTCGGCCTGGGCCTTGAGCGCACAGAGCGCCTCGTGCTCGACGGCTGATCGCAGTGACCGGAACGGACGGTCCTGGCCGGTGTCGCGGAAGCGTGCCGCTCGGTAGAGCCGCACCGGCAGCAGGCTCGTCCACGAATCGCGGCTGACGATCTTCACGAACAGGCCGGTCCCGTCGTCGAGGTGGGCGCGGAAGCCGGCGTAGCCGCGGAACCCGACGAACGGCTCGACCGAGGTGGAGGTGTAGCCGAGCCCGGCGAGGATCCGCGCGACCGTCGCGGCCCGCGGTCGCGTGTTGCGGGCACCGAACGCGACCTGCACGAGGAGCGACGCCGCTGCCGCCATCGCGATCGCGGTGACGACGGTGACCGGATCGGCGAGGCCGACGCCGAGCCGGGCCGCGATGCCGAAGGCGAGCACGATCAGGCCGATCCGCCGCCACCGTCCGGACCAATGGGCCCGATCGATGAACATCCACGCCGCGATCACGCCGAAGTCGATGGTGGTCGGGAACGCCGCTCCGATGCCGTAGCGGTTCCGCCGTCCGCTCGCCAGCCCGTCCACGAGCGCACCGTGCTGGTGGCGCAGGCCGAGGGGCAGCGTGGCGCCGCCGACCAGCTTCGACATCGCGATCAACCCGGCGATGCAGACGACCGCGGCGAGCAGCATCCGCCCGACGCGGGCGAAGTGCCGCAGCGCGAGCTGGATGAGGAAGCCGAGGACGGCCGGGACCAGGAACCCGAGCTGGCACGCGCTCACGATCGCCGAGACGAGCCAACGTGGCGCGGACCGGAGCAGGTCGCCGAAGTTGGTGGCGAACTCGCCGGCCGTCGTGCTCTCCAGCACGACCCCCATGATCGCCAGCAGGACAGCACAGGCGGCGAACCGGATGCTCGTCACGGAGGCGCGGACGTACGGACGCATCTCGGCCTCGGACGTGACGATGCCGGGGCTGTCAGGCCCGGCGCTGGTGGGGGTGCGAGGCGGGCCGATGCCCCAAGTGTCCCACACGCCCGGAGGATCACTCCGGCGATCAGATGGTGGCGCAGGCGTCCTGATCGCCGAGCACCGCGTCGAGCGTGAACGAGGCGTCGAGCACGATGTCGCCCGGTCGGGCCACCACGAGACGGGTCCATCCATCCGGTGTGCTCTCGACGCACGCGGCGCCCGAGGTCACCCGGAACCACTTGGTGTACCGGAAGCGGACGGTGACGACGCCGGACTCGGTTGCGTGGACGGTGAGCATCTGAGTGCCGACGTGCGTGACCGTGGCACCGTGATCGGCCAGACCGACGGCGTCGACCACCCGGAACACGCGCCACTCGGGCGTCGACCACACGAGGTGGAGGTACGGCGGAGCCGACTCGATGATCGCCTGCTCGTTGCGCGACGACAGCTGCACCGACGACGTCGGGAGCGCGACGAGGCCCACCGCATTGCGCAGCAGCCAGCGGTGGTAGCTGTCACTGGTGAGGTTGTCGTAGAACTCCGGGTTCAGCGCGCGATCGAGCTGCGCCTCCCAGCCGCGGGCGATGACGATCTTCAGGGCGAGCGCGTCGGCCTGCTGGAACGACGTCGTCGGCACGACCTCGACGCGCTGCGTCGCGCCCGGTTGGGCGAGGACGAATGCGGCGAGCGGGTCGTAGTACCGCGGGCTCGCCGACGCCGCCGCTGGCGCGAGGCCGAGCTTGACGTACGACCAACCCCAGATGAGCGTCATCGTGACGAACATCGGCAGCAGCGTGCGGCGGAAGCGGTGGAACGTGAGCACCGCTGTGGGTCCGGCGGCCAGCCACGCGAGGCGGACGATGTTGCCCCCGAGCGGGCTGCGGATGACGAACGCGATGATCGCGACCGCCGCGTACACGCCGACGAGGACTCGGACCGTGCGCGAGTGGCGACCGAACCAGCCGACGAGCGCGAGGCTGATGGTGAGCATCAGCAGGCTGCCGCCCGGGAACGGGTACCAGCCGCCTTCGGGGAAGATGAGCCCGATGATCATCGGCGGGATCACGCACGCCCCGGCGACGAGCGCGACGTCACGGCGGGGGAACGATCGCGCAGCCCAGCAGGCGGCCGCGACGACGACGAGCGACAGCGCGCCGACGGGAGAAGAGAGCCCGCACAGCGCAGCGGCCAACACCGCGACGGCGAGGCGGCGGCGCTGCAGGCACAGGATCGAGACGGTGCCGAACGCGACGGCCGGGCCGAACGTGAGCCGGCCACCCCACAGCGTCAGGCCGCAGCCGATCGCGAAGAGCGCGGTCGCGGCGGTCGGGGCGCGCAGCGTGCGGTGCTCGGCGACGCAGCGGGTGAGGATCGCGTCGAACGCGCAGGTCGCAACGAGCATCGACGCGAGTGCGATCGGCACGACGCCGAACGCGGCGCCGAGCATCGGCGACACCAGCCCGTAGCCCGGCAGCGGGTGGCCGGCGAACCAGCGCAGGTTCCACACGTAGGCGCCGTCGCGGAACAGCCGCGCCCGGAAGTCGCCGCTGGAGAAGTCCGTCGACGTGGGGTGGACGGCGAGGTACGCGATCGAGATCACGACGGCGGGGAGGATGCCGATGAGCCGCTCGAGTGGCTGTCGGCGGTCGCTCGTCCGGTTGTCGGGCTCGCGGTCGTCGATCATGTGGTTGTCGATCGTCCGGGTCTCAGTCATCGAGCACGCTGCCCGGTGGCACGACGGTGCTGTCGAAGAAGGCGAAGAACTCCTTCGTCGAGCTGGTGAGGTAGCGGTTCGGATCGCCACCCATCCGGCTGTCGAGGAAGTGGCTGGCCGTGCTGCCCGCCGAGGCCCGCGAGTACGTGAAGAACGCCGGCCAGCTGCCGTTGATGTCCATCTGCATCGCTTCCACACAGCCGACGTTGATCAGCGAGTCGGCGAGCTGGGTGGCGTCGACCTGGCCGACGACGACGTATGCGAGGCGGCCGTCGGCCAGCTGGCACACGGCTGAGCGCAGCACGTACACCGCGTTGCCATAGTCGGCGCCCCACCACACGCCCTCCTGGATCCCACGCTCGACCTGGCTCTGGCCGTGGTCGACCATGAGGACGAGGTTCTGGCGCAGGCTGATCCAGGATCCGTCGTCGCTGAGGTCGCGTCCCAGCTGGCCGATCACCATGTGCCCGTCCTTGGCGATGGCGAGCGTCGCGTCGCCCTCGCGGAGCGGCTTCACGGTGACGCCCTCCGTCTTGTAGCCGCCCTTGATGTGCTCGAACCGGAAGCCGCCGTTCATCGCCGCGACCAGCGCCGGCTGCAGCACCTGGGGGACGTGATCGCCCCGCGCCCAGGTGCCGCCCGGCTCCTCGTGGCCGTTGAACAGCCCGGCCCGGAGGTGGGTCTGGTCGATGACCACCATCGATGCGACGACGGCACCGGCCGCCGGGAGCGGCCGGATGCTCGTGGCCCACATCGCGTCCTGGCCGCCCGCTCGGGCGATGACGCTCCACGTCCCCTCGCCGGCCAGCGCAGGCGTGATCAACGGCTTCAGATCAGCGGGCGCCACGATGGCCCCAGCCACCGGAGCTGCGACGGTCGCAGTCGGACCTGCCGGCGCCGTCGCCGCGACGGCCGTCGTGGGTGTCGCAGCCGCCACCGAGGGGATCGTCGAGCCCGTCGTCGAGGCGGCGGTCGATGCCGTCGCTGAGGCGATCGTCGGTGCTGCCGTCGTCAGTGGGGTCGGACCGACGGCAGGCGAAGGGAGCGCGACACCGCCCGCCAGGAGGAGGTGCTTCGCCGGGGTCTTCGACGGTGGCGTGTCGTACAGGTGCGCCTCCAGCTCGTCGACGACGCCGCCGAGGTGGTTGTCGCGCGCCCACGTCGCCGCGCGTTCGCTGGCGGTGTCGCCGTTGTCCGGGATGACGTAGGCGAAGAACGAGATCGCGTCCCACACGACGATCACCGCGACGATGCTTCGCGCGACGCGCCACAGATCGTGCCGCTGCTGCTGACGGAAGGTGCGCACCCGGTGGCGATCGCGACCTCGTGACCGTGCTCCCGCGTCCGGCGCGGTGGTGTCGTCGACGTCGTCGACAGTCGGGGCCGAGCGGTGCGCGATCCGCCACGCGGTCACCGCAGCGGCGAACGCGACGAGCACGACCAGCGCCCAACCGCCACCCATCACGAGGACCGCGATCACGCCGATCACCGCGAGGGCGATCTCGGTCACGGGGGCGAGGCGCTTCACGAACCCACCGCCGAACGCGCGACGACCGCGACGAAGTCGCGGGTGTCTGCGGAGAGGTGGCGGGACGAGGACTTGGACATGCCGGTGAGGAGTTTGGTGCCTGTGGGCTGCCCATTGGTGTCATGGTGGAACGCGTTGAACGTGACCCAGGAGTGGTTGATGTCGAGCTCCATGGCCCGAACCGCACCGGCTCGCTGCAGCAGCGCCGCGAGCGTACGCACACGGAGCCCCTCTGACGCGACGGAGAGGATCCGGCCCTGCGCATCGATACCGACACCGGAGCGCCAGACGAACAGCGTGTCGCCCACCATCCGGCCCCAGCGGTTGCCCGTGTTGTCGTCGAGCCCGTCCACGAGCCGACCGTCGACCGACACGACCATGCTCGACATCACGGCCCCATCGCTACCACCGTGCCGGCGCCGCCGAGGATCGCTCGACGCCCGATTTACCCGCCGTTGACCCGATGCGCGGATGCCCAGGTAAACCCTCGGTCAACCGCGTCCAGGACGCCGTCAGCAGCCACGGGCTCACCGTTACGTTTCGACCAGCGACGAGGAGCAGCAGCAGATGATCGAAGCCACCGGATTGGTGAAGCGGTACGGCGACAAGGTGGCAGTCCACGACCTGTCCTTCTCGGTGCGTCCGGGGATCGTGACGGGCTTCCTCGGCCCGAACGGTGCCGGCAAGTCGACGACGATGCGGATGATCATCGGCCTCGATGCGCCGACGTCCGGCAGCGTGACGGTGAACGGTCGCGCCTACGCCCGGCACCGGGCGCCGTTGCACGAGGTCGGTGCGCTGCTCGAGGCGAAGGCCGTGCACAACGGGCGCAGCGCCCGCAACCACCTGCTCGTGCTCGCCGCGACCTGCGGCATCACGTCGCGCCGCGTCGACGAGCTGCTCGACCTCGTCGGGTTGAGCGCTGTCGCGTCGAAGCGGGTCGGTGGCTTCTCGCTCGGCATGGGCCAACGGCTCGGCATCGCGGCCGCGCTCCTCGGCGATCCCGCGACGCTGATCCTCGACGAGCCCGTCAACGGCCTGGATCCCGACGGCATCCTCTGGATCCGCAACCTCCTCCGCGCGCTGGCCGAGGAGGGCCGCACGGTTCTCGTCTCCTCGCACCTGATGGCCGAGATGGCCCTCACCGCCGAGCACCTGCTGGTGATCGGGCGCGGCCGCTTGATCGCCGACGTGTCGGTCGCCGACTTCATCCGCGAGGCGTCGTCGGGCCTGGTCGACGTGCGCACGCCGGACGGCGAGCGGCTCCGCGAGGTGCTGGTCGGACCGACGGTGCGCGTCACGTCCGTGGCGCCGGGTCGGTTCCAGGTGTCGGGGCTGACCAGCGACCAGATCGGCGATCTCGCCGCCGGCGAAGGCATCCGCCTGCACGAGCTGATCCCCCAGCAGGCCTCGCTCGAGGAGGCGTTCATGGAGCTGACCCACGATTCGGTCGAGTACCAGCGATCGGACGAGGTGGCCTGATGACCATCACCGAGATCGTCCGACCGGTGAGCGTGCCGGGGATGTCCGACGCCGAAGTTGCCGAGATCCGGGTGACGACGCCCCGGGTGATCCGGTCGGAGTGGCTGAAGCTGCGCACGCTGCGCTCATCGTGGCTGACGATGGCGCTGGCCATCGCGTCCGTGCCAGGCATCGGCATCGCGATCGCGTGGTCGACCGAGCGGGACTGGACGAACATGCGCCTGCGCGAGAAGGCCCACTTCGATCCGCTCGGCGATCCGCTGTCGGGCTTCAACCTGGCCCAACTGGCCATCGGCGTCCTCGCGATCCTGCTGGTCGCCGGCGAGTACTCGGGCGGGATGATCCGAGCCACGCTCGCCGCCGTCCCGAAGCGGGTGCCGGTGCTGACGGCCAAGGTCGCGGTGTTCACGACGCTGACGCTCGTGACGATGCTGCCCACCGCGATCCTCACGTTCTTCGCCAGCGAGCACATCCTCTCGGCCGTGCACATCCAGACCTCGTGGTCGACGCCGAACGTGCCCCGCATCGTGATCGGAGTCGCGCTCTACCTGACCGTCGTGGCGGCGTTGGCGATGGGCATCGGGGCGATCGTGCGCAACGTCGCCGGTGGGATCGGCGCCTTCGTCGGCATCCTCCTCGTCCTCCCGGTGATCGCGAGCGCGCTGCCGCAGACGTGGGGCGACCGGATCGACAAGTGGCTGCCGAGCAACGCCGGTCAGGCCCTGATGTCCGTTGCATCGGACAACACCACGCTGTCGCCATGGCGTGGCTTCATCGTCTTCTGCGCCTATGCCGTCGGCACGTTGGCGGTTGCCGCCGTGCTCCTGCGTCGTCGTGACGCCTGATCGGCGAGCGGATCGCCCGGGATGACGACGGAGACATGACGATGGCCGAACGGTCGACTGCTCGCACGCCGCGCCTCGAGTTCAACAAGGTCCCCGAGGTGACGGCGTACTTCTGGCTGGTGAAGGCGCTGACGACGGCCATGGGCGAGGCGACGTCGGACGACCTCGTGCGGGTCCTGCACCCGGTGCCGGCCGTGCTGCTCGGGTTCGCCGGCTTCGTCGGTGCGCTCGCGCTCCAGTTCCGGATGCGTCGGTACCTCGCCTGGACCTACTGGCTCGCGGTGGTGATGGTCGGGGTGTTCGGCACGATGGCGGCCGACGTGCTCCACGTCGGGCTCGGCGTCCCGTACGCCGCATCAGCAGTGCTCTGCGCCGTGTCGCTCGCCGCGGTGTTCCTCGTGTGGCAGCGCACCGAGGGGTCGCTGTCGGTGCACGCCATCGACACGCCACGCCGCGAGGTCTTCTACTGGTTGGCGGTGATCGCCACCTTCGCGCTCGGAACAGCAGTCGGCGACCTCGCGGCCGTCACGCTCAACCTCGGCTACGGACCGTCGATCCTGCTGTTCCTGGGGATCATCCTCGTGCCGGCGCTCGGCTATCGCCTGCTCGGCTGGAACGGCGTGCTGTCCTTCTGGTTCGCCTACGTCGCGACCCGCCCGATCGGCGCGACGGTGGCGGACTGGCTCGTCAAGCCGACTCGCGCTCGCGGCCTCGGTTGGCCGGAGGGCGCGACCTGCCTCGCGCTCACGGCGGCGATCGCACTGCTCGTGACGTTCCTCGGCGTGACCCGTCGCGACGTGCAGCACCGCCGGCTGATCGGACCGCTCACGGCGGAGTGATCGGCTTCGCGCTCGCCGTCGCCGGCACGCCGCGGATCGCCGTCGGGCCGAACGTGGTCGCACACGTGCGGCACCAGAACGCCTGCTCGAGCTCGGTCCCGCACGGGGCGTGCACGAGCATCGTCTCCGGCGGACCGTCGGCGAGGTGGCGATCGCCCCAGCGGACGAGGGCGACGATGGCGGGCGAGAGGGCGACGCCGGCGGGCGTCAGCCGGTAGTCGTAGCGCGGCGGATGCTCCTGGTACAGCTCCTTGGTCATCACGCCGGCGTCGACGAGCTTGCGCAGCCGCACCGTCAGCAGCGGGCGCCCGATGCCGACGTCCTCGCAGAAGTGGTCGAAGCGGTGGATGCCCCGGAACGCCGCGCGCAGCACGAGGATCGTCCACCGGTCACCGACGAGCGCGAGCGTGCGCTCGATCGTGGTCAGCTCCCGGTCGTGGTCCGCGTGCGGTGACATCCCGACAGCTTGGCGGGCGATGCCGGGTTCGCGTGGCATCCGGTCACGGCCGATCGTCACGTTCGAGCGTCACGGTCGATCGGCCCGAGCACGACTCTCGGCATCCCCGGAGTCGTCTGTACCGTCGGGCTGGTGACAGAGGAAACTCGCAATCCGCATGCCGGAACCCCGTTCGACGACGATGACGCGGCCATCGCCGCGGCGCTCGAGGACGTGAGCATCCCGGCGCTGCTGTGCTCGCTGGTGCACATGTCCGGCGATCCGTCGTGGATCCGCGGTGAGCTGCGCCCCGTCGGTGCGATGATCAACGAGCACCAGGGCTACATGTCGGAGGAGGCCAAGGCCGAGGTCCGCCGGCTCGCCGTGCCCGTCATCGCCGCGTACCGCGACGGCGGTTGCGTACCGTTCATCCCCGACGCCGCGCTGGCCCACGAGATGATGTCGTTCATCGTCGCGAGTGAGGTCGAAGCCGACGTCGTCGGGCTGTTCCTCGATGACCTGCACCTCGACGGAGCGGACAGCGGTGCCATCACCTGGCGCGACGAGATCCCGGTGGAACGACGCGACGCAGCGCACACGATCGTGATCGGCTGCGGCGAGTCCGGCATCCTCGCCGGGATCCGTCTGCAGCAGGCGGGCATCCCGTTCACCATCATCGAGAAGGGCGCCGGCCCCGGCGGCACGTGGTGGGACAACCGCTACCCGGGTGCGCGCGTCGACATCGGCAGCCACTTCTACTGCTACTCGTTCGAGCCCGCCGATCACTGGACCGAGTACTACTGCCAGCAGCCCGAGCTGCGCGACTACTTCCAGCGCGTGGTCGACAAGTACGAGCTCGCCCCGCACATCCGGTTCCGCACCGAGGTCACCGGCTCGACGTGGGACGAGGTCGCCAACCGTTGGGTGGTGTCGATCCACGACGCCGATGGCTCGACGGAGACCATCGACGCGCAGTTCGTGATCAGCGCGGTCGGCTCGTTGAACCTGCCCAAGCTGCCCGACATCCCGGGCATGGACGACTTCGCCGGGCCGTCGTTCCACTCGGCGCGCTGGCCGGCCGATCTCGACATCGCCGGCAAGCGCTTCGCGCTCGTCGGCGCGGGCGCGAGCGGCTTCCAGATCGCGCCCACGATTGCCGACACGGTGGCCGATCTCACCATCTTCCAGCGCACCGCGCAGTGGATGTTCCCGAACGCCAACTACCACCGCCACGTCCCCGACGGCGACGCATGGGCGATGCGCCACCTCCCGTTCTACGGCCGCTGGTTCCGGTTCCTGATGTTCTACCCGGCGTCCGGCCTGAACATCGAGCGAAACCGCGTCGACCCCGACTGGGACGACGATGGCCGCTCGAGCAGCGCTGCGAACGCGCAGACCCGCGAGCTGTTCGGGGCACTGATCGCTGCGCAGCTCGAGGATCGGCCCGACCTGCTCGAGCTGAGCATCCCGCACTACCCGCCGTCGGCGAAGCGGATGCTGCAGGACAACGGGTCGTGGCTGTCCGCTCTGAAGAAGCCGAACGTCCACCTGGTGCGCACGGGCATCGAGAAGATCGTGCCGCAGGGGGTCGTCACCGACGACGGTGTGCTCCGCGAGGTCGACATCATCTGCTACGCGACCGGCTTCCGGCACAACGAGTTCCTCGCCCCGATCGAGTTCCACGGGCGCGAGGGCGTGTCGCTCCACGACCAGTGGAACGAGGAGCCGAAGGCCTACCTGGGCATCGCGATGCCCGACTTCCCGAACCTGTTCTGCCTGTACGGCCCGGGCACGAACCTGGCCCACGGGGCGAGCCTGATCTTCCAGTCCGAGTGCCAGATCAACTACGTGATGAGCGCGATCCACGAGGTGCTCGCCAGCGGGTCGGCGGCCATCGAGGTCCGCGAGGACGTGCACGATCGCTACGCCGAGCACTACCAGAGCGAGATCAGCCAGATGGTGTGGGCCCACTGGGCCGTCGAGCACAGCCACTTCAAGAACAACGAGGGTCGGGTCTGGACCCTGTCCCCGTGGCCAATCCCGGTCTACTGGCAGTGGACCCGTGGCGTCGACCTCGCCGACTACCAGCTCACGTAGGCCGAGGTCGTGGCCGCCGCCGTCAGGATGACGGGGGCGCGTGCACTCACGGTGGGTTCATGGGCGAAGATGGACCGATGTCGGAGAACACCTGCCGTGCTCGGCGACTCGCGTCGGTGCTCGTCGCCGCCGTGCTCGTGCCGGTCGTGACGTCGGTGGCGACCACCACCATGACCGCAGCGGCCACCGCCGGGCAGGTGCCCGCCGGGTCGATCCTCAAGGTGAACGTGCCGGAGGCGTTCGGCGGCAAGACGGTGGTCGGCCAGCTCACGGTCGACAACGTCGTCAACGCCGGCTTCGTGACGGCTTACGGCTGTGCGAACGGGCTGCCCACCGACGACGACGGCACCATCACCCGTTCCGATCTCAACTTCGACGCAAAGGTCTCGCCGATCGCGTCGAACCGGTTGCTCGTGCAGGCCGACGACAACGGCGACGTCTGCTTCTACACCCAGCAGCCGGCGGCGATGATCGTCGACGTCAACGGCGTCACCTTCGACACGGGCGTGAACTCGTTCCCCAACCGGCGCACCGACACCCGTACGACGGCCACGCCACGGGTGGCGGCGGCCGGCGTGCTCCGGGTGAACGTACCGGAGGCCGTCGGCGGCAAGACGGTGGTCGGCCAGCTCACCGTCGACCAGGTCGTCAACGCCGGCTTCGTCACCGCGTACGGATGCGCCAACGGACCACCGACAGCGGCCGACGGTTCGATCGATCGATCGGATCTGAACTTCGACGCGCGGATGTCGCCGATCGCGTCGAACCGGTTGCTGGTGCAGGCCGACAACAACGGCGACGTCTGCTTCTACACCCAGCAGCCGGCGGCGATGATCGTCGACGTCAACGGCGTTTCCGATGTCGGCATCACCTCGTTCGCCAACCACCGCACCGATACGCGGGCGACGGCACAGCCGCAGGTCGGCAAGGGACAGGTGCTGCGGTTGAACGTGCCGCAGGCCGTCGGTGGCAAAACGGTCATCGGTCAGCTCACGGTGGACCGCGCGGTGGACGCCGGCTTCGTGACGGCGTACGGCTGCGCCGATGGCATCCCGAAGAACGCCGACGGCGCGATCGATCGGTCCGATCTGAACTTCGACGCGCGCGCCGCGCCCATCGCCTCGAACCGGTTGATCGTCGCGGCCGACCAGAACGGCGATGTCTGCTTCTACACCCAGGAGCCGGCGGCGATGATCGTCGACATCAACGCCGTCACCACGGTCGGCATCAGCTCGTTCCCGAACCGGCGCACCGACACCCGCAGCCCCGATCTGCCGGCGGGTTCGGTCACCACCGCGGGCGTGCCCGTGTACCCGCCGTACACGCCGCTGCCCGCGCTCAACGGCATCGCCGCGCTGACCGGACTGCCGGCCGACTCGACGGTGACGGCGCGGCCGATCCTCGCGGTCAAGATCGACAACTACGGCCAGGCCCGGCCGCAGTGGGCGCTCGACCAGGCCGACGCCGTCATCGAGGAGAACGTCGAGGGCGTGTCCCGGTTCGTCGCTCTGTTCCACAGCCAGATCCCGGACATCGTCGGTCCGGTGCGCTCGGCGCGCACCGCCGATCTCGACATCCTCTCGGCGATGAACCGACCGGTGTTCGCCTACTCGGGTGCCAACGACGGCGTCAACGACTGGATCCGCTCCGCGGCCGGTTCGGGTGTGCTCGTCGACTTCTCCGCCCAGCACAGCGGTTGCTACAGCCGCTCGCCCGATCGACCCGGGCCGCACAACCTGCTGCTCGATCCGAACTGTGCCGTGAGCCGTTCGCCGTCCGCCGGACCGGCCCAGCCGCTCTGGACCATCTCGTCGACGTGGACGGTTCCGGCCGAGCCGGCGGTGCATGCCGACACGTCGTTCACGCTGGAGATGGACGGCGTGCACGTCGGCTGGGTGTGGGATGGCGCGTCGGGCAAGTACCTCCGCTCGCAGGACGGCCAGCCGCACCTCGCCGTCGACGGTGCGCAGATCTCGGCCGACAACGTCGTCGAGATCGGCACTACGTACATCCCGTCGCCCGTGGATGCCCGCTCGCCGAACGCGATCACCGTCGGCACCGGCAACGCGGTCCTGCATCGCAACGGCATCGCCGTCCCGGTCGTTTGGACGCGAGCGACGGCGTACGACCCGTACACGTTCACCGAGGCGACGACGGGCGCGCCCATCCCACTCGACACCGGCAACACCTTCCTCGAGCTCGAACGTCAGGGCTGACGCGCCCGTCAGCTGACCCGGTGCTGGGCGAAGTTGGGGGTGGACACGACGGTGTCGTCGTGGGTGATGACGAACGCCGCGCACTCGGGATGGTGCGAGGTCAGCCACTCCAGCCCGCCGAGGCCCATCACGAACAGTGCCGTCGCGTACGCATCGACGTATGTCAGGTCCGGCCCGACCACCGTGACGCTGGCGAGGTCGGCAGTCGGCTCGCCGGTGGCCGGGTCGATGATGTGCGCACCGCGCTCGTACGTGGCCGAGGTCGCGATCGCCAGCCGGTCGGCGCTGGCGACGACGGCAGCGCTGCGATCGGCGAGCGCCGGATGGCGGATGCCGATCCGCCACGGCTGGCCGGGCTCGACGCAGCCGCGGACCACGATGTCGCCACCGCCGTTGATGCAGAAGTTCGCCGCGCCATGGCGTTCGAGGATCTCGGCCGCGCGCTCGATGCTCCAGCCCTTCACCACACCGGACGGATCGAACCGGCTGCCGTTCGGCGCCGGCACGACGTGCGCATCGAACGCGCCGTCCGTGTCGCGGTGCAGCTCGTCGCACAGGTCGAGGATGCTGCGCACCTCCCCGCTCATGTCGGCCATCGACGCGGCGCCGGTGCCGAGGCGGCTGATCGGGCTGTCGAGGTTGTACGTGCTGAACGTGTCGTCGACGTGGTGCAGCCAGCGCACGACCTCGTCGATGGCTGCGTGGTCGATGTCGTCGCGCACGTCGATGGACACGCTCGTGCCCATCACCGCCTCGACGTGGTGCGCTCCCCGCGGGGCAGTCAGTGCGCGACCCGCACAAGGCGCCCGGGGCGGGCGCCCGTGTCGGCATCGTTGCGGCGGGTGACCACGCCGTGGACGATGGTGGCGACGTAGCCCGTGGCGAGCTGCAGCACACGCCGGCCGCCGGCGGGGAGGTCGTCGACCGAGTGCGGCGCGTGCAGCTGGAGCCCGTCGAAGTCGACGACGTTCAGGTCGGCGCGCTTGCCGACCTCGATCGTGCCGCGGTCGGTGAGCCCGGCGGCAGCGGCGGTGCTCGCCGACTGCTTGCGGACCAGCAGCTCGACGGGCAGGCGGTCGCCACGCGAACGGTCCCGCGCCCAGTGGGTGAGCAGGTACGTGGGCATCGACGCGTCGCAGATCATCTTCGCGTGGGCGCCGCCGTCGGACAGCCCGATCACCGTGCTGTCGTGGACGATCATGTCGAGGAGGTGGTCCTCGGATGCCTCGGCGTAGTTGGTGAACGCGCCGAGGATCCAGCCGCCCGTGGCGAGCGTGTCGTACAGCACCTCCCAGGGGTCCGTGCCGGTGGCCGCGGCGATGCCGGCGATCGAGCGATCCTCGGTGGGCTCGTACTCCGGCGGATCACCGAGCGGGAACATCCGCGTGAACAGGTATGGCGTGGTGTCGGCGAGGCCCTCGAACTGGCGGCGCGGGTCCGGCGGGAGGTTCTCCTCGGCGAGGATCGCGGCCTTGACCTCCGGCTTGCGCAGCTCGGCGGCGAGCTGGTCGATCGGCAGCGACTCCTCGAGCCGGCGCAGCGTCGGGCGGCGCATCAGACCGTGGTAGCTCGACAGGCCGAGCAGCATGCCGCCCGGACGGGCCGACACCTGCGGGATCAGCTTGGCGCCGTCGAGGTTGGCCTGCTCGACCAGCTCGAGCTGCTTGCGCCACAGGTTCGGCGCGCCACGCGACTGGATCATCAGGAACGAGATCTCGGCGGTGGTCGCCTTCGACACCTTTGCCATCAGCTCGACCTCGCCGAGGATCATCGCCTCGTCGTCGCCGGTCTCGCCCGTGGGCACGACCTCGAACAACCCGCCGCCGGCACCCACCAGCGCGTCGGCCAGGCCGGCGAGCTCCTCGAACGAGGCGAAGGTGCCGGGCACCAGCTCGCCGTCGAGCGTCTTGTGGTTGAGCGAGCGCGATGTGGACAGACCGACCGCGCCGGCCGCCACCGCTTCGCGCACGTGGACGGCCATCGCGGCGATGTCCTCGGCCGTGGCGTCCTCGTTGCGCTCGCCGCGATCGCCCATCACGTAGAGGCGCAGCGGAGCGTGGGGCAAGAACGCGGCGATGTCCATCGAGAACGTCCGCCGGCCGAGCGCGTCGAGGTACTCGGGAAAGGTCTCCCACTCCCACTGGATGCCCTCGTGCAGCGCGGTGCCGGGGATGTCCTCGACGCCCTCCATCAGCTCGACGAGGCGCTCGTGGTCCTCGGGGCGCACGGGGGCGAAGCCGACGCCGCAGTTGCCGACGACGACGGTGGTGACGCCGTGGCTCGCGGACGGATCGAGGAGCGGGTCCCAGGTCGCTTGGCCGTCGTAGTGGGTGTGGATGTCGACGAAGCCGGGCGTGACGAGCAGCCCGCTGGCGTCGATGATCTCGGTGGCGTCGCCCTCGACGCTCGGCCCGACGGCGACGATGATGCCCTCGCTGACGGCGATGTCGCCGATGAAGCGTGGTGCGCCCGTGCCGTCGACGATGGTTCCGCCGGTGATCTTGAGATCGAACATGGTGGCCTCTCCCGATCGATCCGGTGGATGGTCCCCACGAGCCGGCGATCGTGCCCCCATTCTGCGTCACCCGGCGTGCCGTCGCTGCGTCGGGCGAACGGCGCGGGCCGCGAGGGGTGGCGGTGCGTTCTCGGGAACCTCTCGGCCGGTCCTCGGGGAGTTCCCGATTCGGTGTGGCTGACTGTCCCGCATGGAGGCAGCAACGCGTGGACGAACGACGCCTGTCTCGCTGCGCCCGCCGGTGCTCCGCCGGGGCCGGCGGCAGACGACCATGGTCGTCACGCTCGCGACGGTCGTCGGACTGTGGCTCGGCATCAGCGCGCCGTCGGTCTCGCCCGTGTCGCCGGCCGCGCCGCCGCTCACCTCGTTGGCGACCGGCCCGGCGTCCGTCCAGGCTCCGGCCGTGCCATGAGCGCGTTCAGGCGGGATCGCTCGCTGGCGCCGGAGTGGCTGCTGGCGGGCATCTGGATCGGCGCAGCGGCCGTCTCGTGGTGGCCGCTGATGATGGCGGTCAGCGCTCCGGGTGGGGTCCAGGACGTCCCCCTCGTGGCGCACGTCTGCGGCATGCTCGCCGGCTACGGCGTGCTGGTGATGCTGGCGCTGATGTCGCGCGCGCCGTCGATCGAGCGTGGAGTCGGCTCCGACGTGCTGACTCGGTGGCACAGCCGTGGCGGGCGGATGATCACCGGGCTGATCATCGTGCACGCGGTGGCGGCGACGATGGCGTGGGCAGAATCGCGCCGTGAGGGCACGCTCGTCTCGATGTGGCACGTGCTCCGGCTGCCGTGGCTGATGGCGGCCACCGTCGGCACCGTGCTGATCCTCGCCGTTGCCGTCGTGTCCGTCCGCACCGCCCGCCAACGGCTCTCGTACGAACGCTGGCACGCCGTGCACCTGATGACCTACGTGGCCGTCGCGCTGGCGTTCATGCACCAGCTCGCCGGGCCGGACCTGACGGGTCACCGAGTCCTGCAGATCGCGTGGGCGCTGATGTACGTCCACGTGTTCGCGCTGCTGCTGCGCCACCGCGTGCTCACCCCGATCCGCCAAGCCGCCCGGCACCGGATGCGGGTGACGGCGGTGGTGGCCGAGGGCCCGGACGTCGTGAGCATCGAGGTCGGCGGGCAGCACCTCCGCGAGCTCGACGCCGAGGCCGGGCAGTTCTTCCGCTGGCGGTTCCTGACGCCGGACCACTGGCGCGCCGCGCATCCGTTCTCGTTGTCGGCGCCACCGACGGACACGGGTCTGCGCCTGACGGTGAAGGCGCTGGGCGGCGGGACGATGCAGCTCCAGGACATCCAGGTCGGCACGTGGGTGGTCACCGAGGGCCCGTACGGGGCGATGACCGGGGCCCGTCGCACCCGCGGCGACGTGCTGCTCATCGCGGGCGGCGTGGGTATCACGCCGATGCGGGCGCTGTTCGAGACGCTGCCGCTGAGCCATGGGCAGGACCTGACCCTGCTCTACCGCGCCCGCGGGCCCGAGCACCTGCTCTTCCGCCACGAGCTCGACGAGATCGCGTGGCGTCGCGGCGCGACCGTGCGGTACCTCGTCGGCAGCGACCCGGACTGCCTGTCGGCGTCGTCGCTCATCCGACTCGTACCGAGGCTGGCCAACCGCGACGTCTACCTGTGCGGTCCGGCCGGCATGGCCGATGCGGTGCGTTCGGCGCTCCGCGACGCCGGGTTACCGCTCGAGCACCTCCACGAGGAGCGCTTCGCCTGGTGACCGCACCGCCGGGACGGCGTCGTCAGAACTCGAGCAGGTTGTCGCGGAAGTGCTCGTGGGTGTACGACGTGCGCACCAGGCCGCGGCGTTGCAGCGCGGGCACGAGCCCGTCGGTGATCTCGATGATGTAGCGGCGGTTGAGGCGCATCACCGGGCTGGTGATCAGGAAACCGTCACCACCGACCTCCTCCATGACCTCGCCCATCGCGTCGGCGACCTGATCCGGCGTACCGACGAACGGTGACCGATCGGCGGCGCCTTCGGTGAACCCGCACGCCGCCAGCTCGCGCAGCGTCTTCGTGCGATCGCTGCCGAGGAAGCCTTCGAGCGCGCCGCGCTCGCCGTTGGTGGTCAGCTCGCCCACCGGCTGATCGAGGTCGAACTGGGAGAAGTCGATCTCGGTGATCGATGAGATCTCGGCGAGCATGTACTCACCGAAGTTCGGATCGCTCATCCACCGCGCGTGCTTCTCGCGTGCCTCCTCCTCGGTGTCGCCGACGATGGGCGAAGCGATGAACAGGATCTTGCAGTCGTCGGGCTTGCGGCCGGCGGCCTCGAGCCGCGAACGGATGTCGTCGCGATACGCCTTCATCGCTGCCGGCGACTGCGACGGAGCGATGATCGTGTCGGCGTACTTGGCCGCGAACGCACGACCCTTCGGCGACGATCCGGCCTGGCACAGCACGGGCCGGCCCTGCGGCGACGGCACGGTGTTGAGCGGGCCGCGCGACTTGAAGTACTTGCCCTCGAAGTCGATCGTGCGGACCTTGCGGTGGTCGGCGTAGACGCCGGTCTCTCGATCGCGCACCACCGCATCGGCGTCCCACGACCCCCACAGCTGGGTGACCAGGTCGAGGTACTCGTCGGCCATCTCGTAGCGCAGGTCGTGCTCGTAGAGCTTCTCCATGCCGAAGTTCTGGGCAGCCTTGTCCTCGGCCGAGGTGACGATGTTCCAGCCGAAGCGGCCATCGGCGATGTGATCGATCGTCGCCGCCAGCCGGGCCAGCAACCACGGGCGGTAGAAGCTGGTCGACATCGTCGGGACGATGCCGAGCCGCGAAGTCGTGTAGGCGAGCAGCGTGGCGAGCGGCGCGGGATCGTGCTTCGGGGCGACGCCGTGCTTGAGCTCCATCTCCATCGTGCCGCCGTAGACGTCGGACACGTGGCACTTGTCCTCGAGGATCATGTAGTCGAAGCAGGCCCGCTCGAGGTGCTGCGCCATCTCGATGTAGAACTTGCCGTCCCACGGCATGCCGTCGGAGCCCCACGTGCCGTTCCACTCGTCGGCGACGAAGTTCAAGAACCAGGCGAGGTGGAATCGTTCGGCGGCCATCGCCCCACTCAACCGCAACCGGGTTTCGGTGATGGGAACACATCGAGACGACCGCGTTACGCCTGTGTTCCCGACGACCGGCCGCCGCTCGGGCATCATGGTCGCGTCGAGCCGGCGCAGCCGCCGCCGACGGAGGGGGATTGCGATGCCACGCCTGCGCCAGGTGCCACGGCCGGAGGTCAGCGACGACTTCGTGCTGCAGATGTACACGATGATCTTCGGTGACCGCGACCCGGTGGCCGAACCGGGGACGAGCGACGGCACGCCCGGCGATTGGTGGACCGTGTTCGCGCTCGTGCCCGAGGTGATGCGCCATGCCGTCCGCGGATTCGCGCTCTACCAGAGCCCAAACCGCGTGATCGATCCCGTGCTGCGCGAGCTCGGCCAGACCCGCGCCGGTTGGCTGCGCGGCAGTCAGTTCGTCTACTCGCAGCACTGCAGGTCGTGCCGCGCGCTCGGCATGCCCGAGGAGAAGATCGAGGCGATCGCGGCATGGGTGAGCGCCGACTGCTTCACGCCCGTCGAACGGGCCGTGCTCGGCTACACCGACGCGCTCGTGCTCGGCGGCGGGCGGGTGCACGACCGCGAGTTCGACACGTTGCACAGCCTGCTGTCCGACGAGCAGATCCTCGAACTGACCTACATCACGCTGATGTACGAGATGCACGCGACGATGTCGCGGGCCCTGCGGCTGGAGTTCGACGACCGCGACGATCCCGTCGTCGAGGTCAGCGGGTGAGCAGCACGATCAACGCCAGCCCGTTGAACAGGGCGTGCGCGATCATCGTCGGCGCGAGGCGTCGGGTCAGGTAGGCGGCGCCGCCGAGGACGATGCCGACCGACGCGAGGATCATCACCAGGCCGATGTTGCCGAGGCCGCGGACGGGATCGAAGTGGGCGATGCCGAACAGCAGTCCCTGCACGCCGACGGCCACCGGCGCCGAGAACCGCGACCGGAGCCCGCGCATCACCAATCCCCGGAACACCATCTCCTCCACCACCGGCGCGGCGACGACGGCCAGCAGCGCGAACACGACGACGTAGGTGCGGTTCGCCGTCATCTTCGAGGCTCCCTCGAGGTTGCTGGCGAGCGGGATGTGCAGGACCTTCACCGCGATCACGACGGCGATCTCGGCGACGTAGCACGCGGTCCAGGCAACGGGTCCCCAGCCGAGATCGCTGCGCCGGAGCCGCAACCCGAGGTCTGCGCCGAGATCGCCGGTGCCCAACCGCTCGGACACCACGCGGCACGTGACGACGAGCGGCCCGTAGCCGACGACGGCGGCGACCACGACGTAGACGGCGACGGGCCAGTGGTAGCGCAGCAGCCAGTGGACCACGAACTTGTCCGCCGTCAGCGCCGCCGCAGTGGCGATCAGCGCGATCACGGCCGCACGCAACGGCAGCGACGGGTACGGCGGAGTGACGGGCCGCGGCGCGACGGGAGCCGCCGACTGCGCGGTCCACTGCACGCCGTCCCAGAAGCGGAGCGCGGGCCCGCCCCACGGATCGGCGAACCATCCCGGCGGCGGCGTCGGTGGCGTCGGCGGTCGCCATGCCTCCGGGCGGTCGGTCACGCCCGACCCGGTGGTGTGCGCGGCATCGCGCAGAGTACCACCGGATCCTCGACGGCCTGGGTGGCTCGATGCGCGCGCCGCGCTGCCGAGTCCCTAGGGTCCAACGGGTCGGTTCCGGTGACGAGTGGCTGGTGACGAGCCTCCACGACAGGGAGAAGAGATGGCGTCCTACACAACGATTTCCGTGGAGCAGACCGGTGCGGTGCTCGTCATCACCCTGGACCGCCCCGATGTGCTCAACGCCTTCGACCAGACCATGCAGGACGAGATGCGCAGCGTCTGGCGCGACATGCGCAAGGACGACTCCGTCAACTGCGCGGTCGTCACCGGGTCGGGCGAGCGGGCGTTCTGCGTCGGCATCGATCGCAACCAGCCGATGACCGCGGCAGAGGGCACGCTGTTCGGCACGAGCAACCCGTTCATGTACGACGATCCGGGCGACGACCTCGGCCCGAAGTCGTGCGACATGTGGAAGCCCGTGATCGCGGCAGTGAACGGGATGGCCTGTGGCGGCGCGTTCTACCTGCTCGCCGAGGCCGACATCATCATCGCCGCCGACCACGCGACGTTCTTCGATCCCCACGTCACGTATGGCATGGCCGCGGTCTACGAGCCGATGAAGATGCTCGCACGCATGCCCTTCGGCGAGGTGCTGCGGATGTCGCTGCTCGGCGCGCACGAGAAGATCTCGGCCGCGACGGCTCTGCGCATGGGTCTCGTCAGTGAGGTCACCGAGTCCGCCGCGCTCATGCCCACCGCCCTCGAGATCGCCCAGGCGATCGCCGGGCAGCCGGCGCTCGCCGTGCAGACCACGCTCCGGGCGATCTGGGCCGCGAACGAGCTGTCGCCCGGTCAGGCGATGTCGATGGCCCCCGCGATCCTGGCCAACGGGATGAGCCCTGCGGCGCTGGCCGAGGGCCAGAAGGTCTTCGAGAGCGGCGTCCGGATCAAGCCGAAGGTGCGCTGACGCAGCATCGCCGGCGGCAGGACCGCGGCTCGGGCGCTCAGCCGAGCGGCTGTCCGGCGATGTGCAGCCGGATGTCGCGCCCGATCGTCCACGGGTCCTGGAACGGGCCGAAGTGGCCGAGGTACGGATAGCTCGCGAGCGTTGCGTTGGGCAGTGTGGCAGCGATCGACGGGGCGAACCTCGCGGGGTTCGCGCCGGGCTCGTCGTGGCCCATCGCGACGATCGTCGGGGTGGCCTGGGTGGCGACGAGCTCGAGCGTCGAGCGTTGCCCGTTCTCGAAGATCTGCGCCTCCACCTCGGGCAGGCACTTCAGGCGGGCGGTGCCGTCGGCCTCCTCCGTCATGCCGTTCTCGACGTACGCGGCGAGGCAGCCGGCCTGGATCTGTGCGAACGGTGGCTTGCGCGCGTAGCGCAGCAGCGCCTCGGCGCGCGACGCGAACGCCGGCCGACGACGTCGGGCGGACTCGGCCATCATGTTCTGGCCGTCGCTCGACGTGCTCCCCGCATCGCCGGGGAACACGATCGGCTCGAACAGGTACAGCGACGTGAACGTGCCGGGCGCGTTGCGCTCGGCGAGCAGCAGCGACGCGCCGCCCATGGAATGGCCGAACCCGTGCAGTCGATCGGCGCTGAGGTGGTGGCCGACGGCGTTCACGTCCTCGGCCGTGCGGTCCCAGCTGTAGTCGTCGGCGCGACCCGAGTTGCCATGGCCGCGGAAGTCGATCGCCACGACTCGCAGCGACGGCGTCAGCTCGTCCGCGAGGAGCTGGTACATCGGCCCGCACATGCCGGTCGCGTGGGCGATGAGCAGCACGTCGCCCGATCCGCCGAGCTCGTACCCGGCGATCTGCGTTCCGTCCCTGCTCGGGATCATCCAGGAGGGTTCCACCCGTCCTTGCTACCAGCTGGCCGCTCGTTCGGGCGAACGATCGGACGTGTCAGGTGATCCGGTCGGGGGGCGCGTACTGGTAGGCGGCGGTGGTGCCGGTGACGACGGACGCGGCGCGCATCACCTCGAACCAGCTGAAGTGGTGCAGCGCGACGAACGTGATCGTGCGCAGCCGCGCGCTCCACGCGAAGCGTCGACCCTGGCCGCGGATGAGCGCGGCGAACTCCGCGTTGCACGTGCGTCGACGGCGGCCACGGCCGGATTCCCTCGCTGTGTCCACGTGTCCCCCCGAACAAGTGCTGAGCAGTGGCGGTGGAGCGTAACCGGCTCCGGTGCTGCGGTCCAGGGGTCGTTTCAGCAGCGGACGACGACCCGGCCGATCGTGTCGCGGTTGGCGAGACGGGTCAGCGCGTCGGGCACCGCATCGAACTCGATGAGCTCCGTCGGGGTCGGGCGGTAGCGGCCTTCGGCGATCCAGCCGTCGACCGCGGCCTGGGCTTCGATGTACATCCGGTGCATCTCGGTCTGGTCGTAGCCGCCGAGCGTGACGCCGACGAGCGTGTGGTTGGCCAGGTAGAAGTTCGGGTCGATCATCGGCAGACCGCCCGCGTGGCCGCACAGCACGTGGCGGCCGCCCACGCGCAGTCCGCCGCGCACGGCCGCCGCGTCGGGTCCCTGCACGGGGTCGACGATCACGTCGACGCCGCGGCCACCGGTGAGCACGCGCAGCCGAGCGGCGACGTCCTCGGTCTGGTGATCGACGACATGCGACGCGCCGAGCGCGCGGCAGTGCTCGGCCTTGTCGACGGCGTCGGTGCCGCCGATGATCGCGATCACGTCAGCTCCCGCCGCCTTCGCCAGCTGCACGCACGCCGACCCGAGCCCGCCCGCCGCGCCGCGCACCGCGACGACCTCGCCCGCGTGCACCTGACCGCGGCGGATCACAGCGTGGTAGCCGGTGTGCGCGGGGATGAGCAGGCTCGCCGCATCGGCGTCGGACATCGCATCGGGGATCTCGACGATCATGCCGACGCCGACCGCGACCTTGGCGAGGCTGCCGTACGGCTGGATCATGCAGGCGCCGACGCGCTTGCCGATGAAGTGCTCGCGACCGGGCCCGGCGGCGGTGACCACGCCGACGCCCTCCTGGCCTGACGTGTACGGATGCGGGACGGGCACCGGGTACGTGCCCCGAGCCATCGTCACGTCCGGCAGCGCGAGCGCGGCCATCGCCACGTCGACGATGACCCAGTCGTCGTGCGGATCCGGAGCCGACCACGGTGTGCCGACCGGCACCCATCCGCCCATCGACATCCGCAGGCCAGCGAGCGCCTCGCGGGTCGGCTCCTCGACCTCCTCGAGCACGAGCACGTCCTGTGGCTCACCGACCTCGTGCACTCGCCAGGCTTGCATCCGACCCCCCATGCTCGCGGACCCTCCCCAGGCCCGGCGCAGAGTGTCGCGCGAGGGGAGCAGCGGTCCGTCACCGGCGCGCTCGTTGCGTCCGTGATCCTCGGCGCGGGCGATCTATGTTCGTGGCGCCACGGAGCCTGCGCTCCGGGCAGGGGGAAGCGCGATGGGGGCATCGTTACCACTCGACGTCGGCGACATCACGCCGGCATGGCTCACGACGGCGCTCGCGCCGCGCCATCCAGGCGTGCGCGTCTCGGGCGTCGACGTGCTCGCCGAGCGGGGGAGCACCAACCACCACGTCCGCCTCGGGCTGACGTACGACGAGCCGGCCGGCGCGCCCGCAACGTTGTTCTGCAAGATGGCGTCGATCGATCCGGCGCACCGCGCGGCGATCGGCTCCACCGGGATGGGGGCTCGCGAAGCCCACTTCTACGCCGAGCTGGCGACCTCGGTGCCGATGCGCACACCGATCAGCCACTTCGCCGCCTCGGCCGAGGACGGCGCGTTCGTGCTGCTGCTCGAAGACCTCTCGACCACGGGCTGCGTGATGTCGGACGGCACGTGGGGCATCTCACCCGATCTCGCGGCCGGCGCGTTGGAGGACCTCGCCCGGCTGCACGTGCAGTTCGAAGCACCCGGTGCGCTCGACGCGATTCGCCCGTGGGTCTCGACGGCGTCGCCGGGTGCCGCCGAGTTCACCGTCGGGATGCTGCGCCACGTCGTCGACAGCCACCCCGACGCGCTGTCGCCCGCGTACATCGCCGTGGCGGAGATGTACATCGCCGATCCCGACGCCGTCATCGGGCTGTGGCAGGCCGGCCAGCAGACGCTGATCCACGGCGACACGCACATCGCCAACCTGTTCATCGACGGCTCGCGCGTCGGCTTCCTCGACTGGGGACTGCTGACGACGATGACGCCGATGCGCGATGTCAGCTACTTCCTGACGATGTCGATGATGCCCGAGGATCGGCGAGCGGTGGAGGGCGATCTCCTGCAGCACTACGTCGACGTGCACGCGTCGCTCGGAGGCTTCCCGCTCTCGCTCGAGGAGGCCTGGCACGCGCATCGAGTGCACACCGGCTACACGGTGCTCGCCTCGTTCCTGTCGCTCGTGCCGCCCTACAACGGCGAGGACCAGCGCGAGTTCTCCGATGCGTTCCGCAACCGGGCCATCACGGCGATCGACGACCTCGACGCCGCCGCAACGATGCGGGCGGCGCTCGGCTGATCAGCGGCGGGTGACCCAGCGGTCGCCGATGATGCCGGACGCGCGCAGCGAGTCGAGTGATTCGTCGTCGCCGAGCAGGGGCCCGATGACCTCGTCGTTGTGCTCGCCGAGCGTCGGTGCCGGCCGCTCGTGCCATCGCCAGCCAGTGCGTTCCAGGGCGCGCACCGGCATGCCCCACAGCTCGTGCGTGCCCACGAGGGCGCGGTCGACGCTCTCGACGAAACCGCGGGCGCGGGGGTGCTCGAGCTCGTCGAGGCACCGCGCCGGCCAGACCGCGGCGCATGGCACGCCGGCCTCGGTGAGCAGCGCGACAACATCGTCGCGATCTCGGCCGACGATCGCCGCGCCGAGCAGCACGTCGATGGCGTCCTGGTCGGCGAGGCGTGCCTCCACACCGGCGAGCGCGTCGTCGACGTGCAGCCCGAGCGCGGCAACGAGGGCTGCCCAGTGGCCGTCGGTCTCGACCGAGATGCACACCCAACGCTCGTGATCGATGGCGGTGTCGGCGCACCGGTAGCAGCCCTGCGGTGCGATGTGGTGGGCGCGGTTGCCGATCCGGCCGATCGTGGCGCCGTAGGCCTGCTGCTCGATGACGAGCTCGGCGGCCACGTTCAACGCCGCCTCGACACCGGTGACCTCGATCATCTGCCCGCGCCCGGTGCGGCGGCGGTGCTCGATGGCCGCCATCAGCGCGAGGGCGGCGTGCGCGCCCGCGAGCGGATCGCAGGTGCCGCGGGGGAGCAGCGGCTGGCCATCGGCGAATCCCGTGCGCCACGCCATCCCGGACACCTGCTCCATCGTCTGCGCGAAGCCGGTGCGATCCGTCCAGGGACCGGTGAGCCCGAATGCCGGCATCCGCACCATGATCAGGTCCGGCCGGACGGCGCGGAGATCGTCCCAGCCCAGCCCGAAGCCGGGCATCACCCGCGGCGTGAAGTTCTCGACGACGACGTCGCACTCGGCCACGATGCGGAGCGCGATGTCGCGACCCTCGGGACGGGTGAGGTCGACGGCGATGCCGCGCTTGCCGGTGTTGGCCGACGCGTAGACGGGGCCCCACTCGTACCAGCGGTCCTCCGACATCGGACGGGTCGTCGCGGTGCGCATGCCGTCGGGCCGCGTGGGCGACTCGATGTGGATGACGTCGGCGCCCATCGTCGCCAGCCAGTTCGACGTGAACGGCCCGGCCCAGTAGGCCGTGAAGTCGGCGACGCGAAGGCCGCGCAATGGCTTGTCCGCGGTGGGATCGAAGCCCGCCCAGGGCGCCACCGCCGAGGGGACCGATGCGGCGGCCGGCTCGATCGTGCCGTCGTGCTCGCCGAGGCGCGGCGCGGGGGCGAGTGGCCGAATGGCCATGTCGCTGAACCGGTATGCCGCGCCCGGCTGGAGGAAGCCGCCTCGCGGGTTCGGTTCGAACGATCCGCGCTCCACGAACGTCTCCAACTCGGGCACCGTGGTGCCGTTGCCGATCGGCACGACGGGGATCCGGAACAGCGTGGCGAGCTCGATGATCTCCGCGACCGTGTGCTGGCTCGTCCACTCGGCCACGGCGGCGCGGAACTCGGCGGCGCGCTGCTGGCGGCCGGTCTGCAGCGACCACGCCGGATCGTCGGCCCATTCGGCGCGCCCGATGAGGATCGCGAAGTCGGCGAACTGCTGGGCGCTGATGGTGCACACACCGACCCAGCCGTCGCTCGCTGGCTCGATCGACGGCAGCTCGATCGAGCGCACGTTGGGTACGCCGCGCTGGCCGAGGTACGACGCGAAGAGCGGTGCATAGGTGGTGTGGGTGAGCATCACCACCTCGAGCATGGACACGTCGAGGTGCTCGCCGCGACCACGCGCCTCGGCCTGCTGCAGGAACGTCAGCGCGGCGAGCGCGCCGAACGTGCCGGTGGCCCACTCGCCGAGCGAACCGCCGGCGGTCAGTGGCGGCCGGTCGAGCGTGCCGCGCGTCGAGATCGAGCCGCTCCAGCCCTGGACGAGGAACTCGTTCGCGCGGAGGTTGCTCATCGGCCCGCCCCGCCCGAACGCGGACATCGACACGAGCGAGACACGTGGCTCGACCGTGCGCAGGGCGTCGATGCCCAGCCGCAGCGATTCGGCGACCCCTGGCTCCCAGTTCTCGATGACGAGCGACGCGCCGGGGAGCAGGGTGAGGATGGCGTCGAGTCCGGCCACCGTGGTGGCATCCGCGACGACACTGCGCTGCGAGGTGTACAGGAACCGGAACAACGCGCCGTCCGGATCGCCGTCGTGGCCGAGCGAGCCCGAGGCGGACCAGCGGCGAAGCGGGTCGCCGCCCGGCGCTTCGACCTTGACGACGTCGCAGCCGAGGCCGGCGAGCAGCTTGGCGCAATAGCCTCCCGAGATTCCGGACGACAGGTCGATGACTCGAACGCCGTCGAGTGGCGGCATGGGCTCGCTCACGCCGTGGTGTCGGGATGGATGGTGTCGGGATGGAAGAACGGCAGCGTGATCTCGTCGCTGATCGGATGGAACTCGACCGCCACGCGCAGGCCCTCGGCGATGTCGGTGTGGTCGAGCCCGACGAGCGCGGTGAGGAGGTCGTAGCCCTCGTCGAGGCGGATGATGGCCGGGGCGTACGGCACCTCGAACGCCGGCGTCTGGGGACGCCACACGATGGTCCAGGAGTAGACGGATCCGCGTCCGCTGCCTGCCACCCATGTCAGCTCGCGGCTGCGGCAGTGGCGGCAGACGAGGCCCGGGCCGAAGTTCGGCGTGGCGCACGCGTCGCAGCGCTGGTGGCGCAGCTCGCCGAGCCGGGTGCCGTTCCAGTACTCGACGGACTCGGGGTTCATCCGCGGCACGGGGATGCCGCCGAGGCGTGGTGCGAGCAGGCTCACGGCTGCTCCACCCCGAGCAGCATCAGGTCGTTGAACAACGCCCCGGAGCCGCCGTTCGAGCACAGCGCCACCTCGGCGCCCTCGACCTGCATCGTCGAGCACGTGCCCCGCAGCTGCTGTACGCCGCGGATGACACGTTGGATCTGCTGGGTGCTGATGCCCGCGTGGCTGAACGACATCGTGCCTCCGTCGGTGGTGACCGGCCAGCGTCCGCCGGGTGCGATGGTGCCCTCCATGATCATCGGGCCGCCCTCGCCGTCGGCACAGAAGCCGAACGCCTCGAACTGCCGGATGATCTCGAACGAGAACGGGTCGTAGAACTCGCAGACGTCGACATCGTCGGGGCCGAGGCCGGACTGCCGCCAGACCGTGCGCGCGGCACGGCGTCCGACGTAGCCGGCCGGCACGTCGTCGCCGCTGCCGGTGCCGCGGATGTCCCACGACGGTGCCTGGCTGTACGCGGGGCCGAAGCTGTCGGACGCGGAGCCGAGGATGTGCACGGGCCGCTGCTTCGTGCTCGTCGCCATGTCGGCGCGGGTGAGCACCACGGCGCAGCCACCCTCGCTCGTGGTGGAGCAGTCGAGCAGGTGGAACGGATCGGCGATCATCGGCGAGGCGAGGATGTCGGCCGCGGTGAACGGCCCACGCCCGCTGTAGACGGCGTCGGGATGGGCATGGCCGTTGTTGCGGATGGTCGCGGCGACGGTGGCGAGCTGCTCGGTCGTGGTGCCGTAGGTGAGCATGTGGCGGCGTGCCATCAGCGCGAACTCGGCAGCGGTGAACAGCCCGTACGACACGACCAGCTCGTTGGTCGGGCGCGTCCACGGCGCGGTCGCACCGTCGTTCAGCAGCAGCCCGGCCCCGGCGGTGTGCACCACCACCGTGGTGGCCTCGCCGGTGGTGATCAGGTGCGCGGCGTCGCGGATCGCGGGGATGCCGAGGCTCGACATCGCCCGGGTGATCGGGCCGAGACCGAGGTCGTAGGCCAGCTCGGCCGGGCTCTGGCCGACGAGTGCATCGACCGTGGCGACGTCGATGCCGGCGTCGGCACACGCGCCGAGGACGGCCTCGGTGAGCAGCGACTGCATCGTCTCGCCGGGTAGGCGGCGTGCCTGGCGGGTGTTGTGGACACCGACGATCGCGACGTCGTGATAGGGGTGGTTGCTCATCGTGCGGCCGTCATGGTGTGGCTGTCATCGTCCGGCCGTCATCGCCCGCCACGCGTCGAGGTCGCGCTCGTCGGCGAGGCGGCCGACGTGGGTGACGACGTCGACGTCGGGCGACTCGGCTCGCAACGCGGCCGCCGTGCACTGCTCGCGAGGCCGATGGGCGAACGGATCGAAGTGGTAGTGGCGCATCGCGTTCTCGTGGGAGATGCGGTTGATCTGGTGGTCGTCGAGCCCGGCGAGGGTGATCATCAGCTCCTCGGGCGCGTTCGGCCAGGTGCCGTCGGAGTGCGGGAAGTCGGACTCCCAGCAGACGTTGTCGAGTTCGAACTCGTCGATCAGCTTGGGCCCGATCGTCTCCTTGATGAAGCACACCAGGATGTGGTCGCGGAAGATCTGCGTCGGTCCACCGGTGACGGAGAAGTCGTGCTGGGTCCATCCCTGGTGGCGGTCGCGGACGTGCTCGCAGCGCCACAGGAAGTACGGGATCCAGCCGATGTCGCCCTCCGTCAGCGAGAACTTCAGCGTGGGGAACCGGGTCCAGAACGTGGCCCAGAGCAGGTCGACCAGCGTGTACACCGAGGCTGCCGACGAGAGCGAGATGTTGACGCCGGCAGGTGCGTCCGACGAGCTCATCGCGCTCCGCGACGAGGAGCCGAGGTGGCAGCACAGCACGGTCTCGGTGTCGCAGCACGCGGCGAACAGCGGGTCCCAGTAGCCGGAGTGGATCGACGGCATGTTCAGCGCCTGTGGGTTCTCGGAGAACGTCACCGCGTGGCATCCCTTGGCGGCGAGCCGGCGCACCTCGGCAGCGGCGAGCTCGACGTCGAACAGCGGCAGCAGCCCGCACGGGATGAACCGCCCGGGGTGCGCGCCGCACCACTCGTCGAGGTGCCAGTCGTTGTAGGCCTTGATCATGATCAGGTTGATGTCGCGGTCGGGGCCCATGTTGAGGACCTGGCCGGAGAACCCGGTGAAGTTGGGGAAGTTCAACCCGGCGAGCTGGCCGCCGGCGTTCATGTCGCGGACCCGTTCGTCGACGTCGTAGCAGCCGGGACGCATCTGGTCGTAGCGGCTGGCGTCGATGTTGAACATCTCCGCGGGCTTGCCAGCCACGGCGTTGAGGCCGAGGTTGCGGCCGCGGACGTCGCCGTACCACCACTGCTCGACGCCGCGCTCGTCGGTGACGACACGCGGCGCGAGGTCGCGGTACTTCGCCGGGACGTGCGCGTCGAACATCGTCGCCGGCTCGGCGATGTGATCGTCGACGCTGATCAGGATCAGATCGTCAGCCTGCATGTGGGACCCCCTCCCGTGGGGACACTACGCCGATCGATGCGTACGATGCGGAGCCGTGGAGGTGCGCGATGACGGTCACTGATCTGTTCCTGCCGGATCCCGAGGTGCGCGATGTGTTCGCCACGATCATCTCGGTGGACGACCACGTGGTGGAGCCGCCGCACACGTTCGAGGGCCGTCTGCCGGCTGAGCTGCAGGACCGTGCGCCGAAGATCGTGGAGACCGAACAGGGTCATCAGGTGTGGGAGTTCGAGGGCAACCGGTTCACCCAGGTCGGGATGAACGCGGTCGCGGGTCGTCGTCCGGAGACGGTGAAGTTGGAGCCGTTCCGCTTCGAGCAGATGCGTGCGGGTTGCTACGACGTCGATGCGCGGGTGCGTGACATGGACATCAACGGGGTGTGGGCGTCACTCAACTTCCCGTCGCAGATCACGGGCTTCTGTGGCCGGGTGTTCTTCACCACGCCTGATCGCGAGTTGGGGTTGGCGACGATCCGGGCGTGGAACGACTGGCTGTACGAGGAGTGGTACCTCGCCCATCCGGAGCGGATCATCCCGCTCGGCATCACCTACCTCGCCGATCCGCAGCTGGCTGCGGCCGAGATCCACCGCAACGCGGCTCGCGGGTTCACGTCGGTGACGTTCCCGGAGCGCCCGCACGCGATCGGTCTGCCGTCGTTGTGGGACCGCGATCACTGGGACCCGATCATGCAGGCCTGCGTCGACACCGACACCGTCGTCTCCCTCCACGTCGGCAGCTCCGGCCTGAACGTGTCGCCACCCGGCTCGCCGTCGCTGCAGCTCGGTGCGACGCTGTTCGGACAGCAGTCGTTGGGTGCGTGCGCGGAGTGGCTGTGGAGCGGCTATCCCGAGCGGCTCCCGACGTTGAAGATCGCGATGAGCGAGGGCGGCATCGGCTGGGTTGCGATGCTGATGGACCGCCTCGACAACATCGTCGACCGCTCCGGATACGGCCTCGGCTGGGACGTCCGCCCCGCCGACGTCCTCAAACGCAACTTCTGGTTCTGCACCATCGACGACCCGTCCACCATCGACACCCGCGCTCGCATCGGCGTGGAGAACATCATGGTCGAGGTCGACTACCCCCACGGCGACTCCACCTGGCCCGACACCCAACAGGTCATCCACGACGCCTGGGGCCACATCCCCACCGACGAGCTGCGGATGATGTGCTGCGAGAACGCCGCCACCCTCTACCGCCACCCCCTCCCCGCGACGGTCCTGCCCCGCCACTGAGCGGCGCCGGTTGCCACCCGCCCGCTCGACCTGGGACGAACTCCGCCCACAGTGAGGATTCATCCCGCTGAGCGGGACGACATCACCCTGTGGGCGGGAAACGTCCCAGTGGTCGAGGCACGAGACGCATCGCTGGCGCCGCCGCGAGTATCGTGCGTTGGGTCAACGCTGGGGGTTGGACATGAGCATCGACACGCGCAGCACGAGCGATCACGCGGGCACGTTCACGCGAATGGACGACGCCTCCCCGGAGCAACTCGCAGTGGTGATCAGCGAAGCACAGCTGCACCTCAACGATCAGGTCGCTGATCGGTTGCTCGAGCAGCTGAACACTCTCAAGGGACCGACGCTCGGCTACCAGGTCGATCGCTACGAGCACTCGCTGCAGACGGCGTCGCGCGCCCACCGCGATGGCGCGCGGATCGACATGGTGGTGGCGGCGCTGCTCCACGACATCGGCGACGCGCTCGCCCCCGCCAACCACAGCGAGCTCGCCGCGGCGATCCTGGCGCCGTACGTCGACGAGGAGACCACCTGGGTGGTGCGCCACCACGGCGTGTTCCAGGGCTACCACTACTGGCACAAGATCGGCTTCGACCGCGACACCCGCGAGCGGTATCGGAGCAGTCCGTTCTTCGACGCTGCGGCTCACTTCTGCGGTGCGTGGGACCAGGAGGCGTTCGACCCGGTGTACGACACGCTGCCGCTCGAGGTGTTCGAGCCGATGGTGCGCGAGGTCTTCGCCCGCCCGGCGAGCGGCTTCGGCGGCGACTGAGCGCCTCGCGTCGTGGAGGCCGGTGAGCTCGTCGCCCATGTCGAGGCGACGGCCGGCCCCCTGTTCGCATGGTCGTGCCGGATCGCCGGGGGAGCGGTCGCGACAACCGTCCTGCCGGTCGTCTACGAACGTGTCGGGGCTGCCGGCCGTCGCGACGGTTCGCCGCTGCCCGATCGGTTGCAACTGCAAGCGATCGCGCTCGCGCTCCTGCGCGACCGCAGTGAGACACCGGAGAGCGTGACCGACCGTGCCCTGCTCGATCTGTCCGTGGTCGCCGGACGATCCGATGGCGACGTCGCAGCCGTCCTCGGCCTGCTCGAGTCCGAGGTGGCCGCTGCGGTGGCGGTCGCGCACCAGCGGTTCGAGGCCGTGCACGGAACGGCCGCCGTCGACGACATCCTTCACGGCGACGAGATGTGGCTCGACGACGAGCTGCGCGCCCGCTGCGTCCGCGCTGCGACGGACGCGGCAGGCGGCCCCGCCGGAGCCTGGAGCGTGGCTCGTTCGAGCGGGCGGCGCACCACGCTCGGCATCGTCGCGACCATCGCCGTGATCGTCGGCGTCGTCGCGTGGACGACCCGGAGCAACTCCACGGGATCAGCGGTGCTGTCGCTGCCGACCGATGTCGTGTCGTCGAGCACCACCGACGGCCTCGACCATCCGATCATGCTGCAGCCCCCGGGGTACGTGCTCCCGCCCGGCGCGCTCGCCGAGCTCACCGCGACCGGCAGTGAGTTCCCGGGTCCCGACGACGCGTCTCCGACATCGACGGGCTGGCTCTCGGTCTGGGCCGAGCCGACGGCGACCCACACCGCCGGTCGCTGGGTGAGTGCCGTCTCCTCACGGTGTGGTGGCAACCTGTCGCCGTTGCTCCCCGGCTCCACGCGTGTCCGAACAGGGGACCGCGATGCACTGCTGACACGCGAGCGCGACGACGTGCTGCAGATCATCGTTGCGCCGGGCACGACATCGGCCACGGCCACCGGGCTCGAGCTGACGGCCCACGGCTTCAGCGCCGACGAGGTCGAGTCCTTGGCCGCCGCCGCGCAGCTCGACATCGTCCCGGCGAACCCCGGCGATCCGCCTCCGCCGAACTGTGGTCCGCTCGCGAATGGCGACGGGCTGCACTTCGGCGCGGAATCAGCAGCGCTGCTCGGGTCGATGGACCTGGTGGTCGCTCGGCCCGCCGTCGGCCCGCGTGCCGTCGATCAGCTCGAACCGACGACGTACCGCTCGACGATGTACGGCGTCCCGGGACGGGCCGACGCATCGCTGACCATCACGGCCCGCCGACTCGATCGGACCCTCGTGCGCCTCGAACAGATCCTCCTGGAGAGCCCCGACGACCCGACCGCGCCCGTCAGCCCGGTGCGCACCGTCGAGCTCGGCGATCGCACGGTCATCGTGAGCCAGGTGCCGGACACCGGATCAGCGCCGGAGGACATCGTCCAGTTCGACGACGGATCGAGCTCGGTCACCGTGCGCGGGTCGATCACGCCCGACATGCCGCTCGAGACGTTGATCAAGGTCGCCGGTCTCGCCCGCCAGGCGACGCCCGATGAATGGGAGGCGATCACATCGCATCCGTTCGACGACGCGACCGTCGAACCGGTCGAGACCGAACCGCCTCCGACCACGGACGACGAGGGCGGCACGGTCACGACCGAGCCGTTCACGATCCGCGAGGTCGACTCCTCGCAACAGACCGATGGCAAGACCTGGGCGCTCCTCGTCGCCGGCAGCACGATCTTCCAGCTGTACTCGTCCAACGGCGATGGCGGGACCGCCGGACCGATCGAGATCACGGCCGATGCGCCGGTGCTCCGGCTGGACTCGCCGAGCTCGACCGTGCTCGTGATCGGGCTCGTCGACCCCGGTGATGCCACGTCGATCCGGGTGACGGTGGGCGGTACGGTGCTGCCGTACGAGCCGCTGGCCAGGCCGGACCCGGCCGGGCCAGCGTTCGCCGTGGTGTCGTTCACCGCGGACGGCCCGATCGCGATCGACGTCATCGACCACGACGGTGGGGTCGTGCGCACGCTCGACGCCTGAGGCGCGCTGTGCCCGTCGGCGGTTCCACGAAGTCACGAGATGTCACGCCAGACGGGACAATTCGTGACATCGTCGACTACTTCGACGCGGTGAGCTCCACCATGAGGCCGTCGGGATCGCAGAACCGGAAGTTCCAGCTCGCCGCCTCCTCGATCAGGTCCGTGGACTCGATGCCGGCAGCCACGATCGCGTCGCGCTGGCGGTGCAGATCGGCGAGGTCCTCGACGGCGAACGAGAGGTGGTTGATCATCGCCGACCCCGATCCGCCGTCGGTCTGCAGCCCGATCACGAACCGGCCGGTCGAGCTCCGCAGCGCGGCGTAGTCGCCGCCGCTGTACGTGCCGCGCTGGAAGCACTCCATGCCGAGCACCTTGCCGTACCACTCGACGGTGGCATCGATGTCGGCCACCACCAGCTGCATGTGGGAGAAGCCCGTGATCACGCCACGAACCTACTGCCCGCGGCGGGTTACGTTCGTGGCGTGCGTCCCCTGCGCTTCGTGCCGTTCCACCAGCTCGACGGGCGACCGAACGTGATCGTCGACGGCTCGGCCACCGCCGGCACGGCGCTGACGCTGTCGCACTGGCCCGGCAGCCCGACCCCGGAGGATCTGCTCGACGACCTGTCGGCACAGATCGCGTTCCGCGCGCTGGACCGTCCCGAATGCCTCGACGGCATCGAACTGGTTTCGAACAACCACTTCGACCAGGACGGCATGGCGAGCGCCTTTGCACTGATCGACCCGGAAGGTGCCCTCGAACGTCGCGCCATCGCGATCGACGTCGCCAGGGCCGGCGACTTCGGCACGTTCGAGTCGATCGAGGCGGCACGCATCGCGTTCGCGCTCGCCGCGTTCGAGGATCCGTCGCCGACGCCCCTCGACCCAGCGCTGCTGGACGGTCCCTACGACGTCGTGTGCGGCAACCTCTACGAGGCGATCCTGCCGCGGATGCCGGAGCTCCTCGATCATCCCGACCGGTTCCGGTCGCTGTGGGAGCGCGAGGACGCCCACCTGCGCGAGAGCCTCGACGCCATGGCGAGCGGCGTGATCGGCATCGACGAGCGGCCGGAGATCGACCTCGCGATCGTCACCGTGCCCGACGCATGGGCGGATCGGGCGACCACTCGCTTCACGGTCAATCGCAGCGACGCCGTGCACCCGATGGCGATCAACCAGTCGACGACCCGCCTGCGCACGCTCGTGCGGCGCGGCGACGACTGGCGGTTGGAGTTCCGCTACGAGACGTGGGTGATGTTCCGGTCCCGACCCGTGATGCCGCGGGTCGACGTGCGCCCACTGGCCCAACAGCTCGACGCGCTCGAGTCGCGTGGTGGCTGGACGGCCGACCCGCCCGGCCGGCTCACGCCGCAGCTGCGCTCGCCGGAGGACGGCAGCCGCCTCCCATCGGCGACGGTCGTCGGCACGATCGCCGAGTTCCTCGCCGCGGCGCCGGCTGGCTGGGACCCGCTCGACGGCCGCTGACCCGCACGGATCGCTCGGCGCCGATCGTCGGCCGACTACGTTGGCCCGCCGTGGGGGCACGACCGGTGATGACGCGGATCCGATGGGTCCTCGGTGTGCCCGAGCACACGGTCTCGTACCGCGAGCGCCTCGTGGCGACACTGGTCGCGCTCGCCGGGCTCGCCGCCGTTGCGGGTGTCGGGCACGTCGTCCACTTCGCTGGATCGGCGCCCGCCACGCTGTACCTCGTCGGCTCGATGGGTGCGTCGGCCGTGCTCGTGTTCGGCGTCCCGCACGCTCCGCTGTCGCAGCCGTGGCCCGTCATCGGCGGGCACCTCGTCTCGGCTGTCGTCGGGGTGATCGTCGCCCACCTGCTCGGCGGTGGCGTCGGCGCGGCGGCCGTCGCGGTCGCGCTCGCGATCGGCGCGATGCACACGCTCCGGTGCGTGCACCCACCCGGTGGGGCGACAGCGTTGTCCGCCGTCCTGCTCGCGGCTGGTGGGCACACACCGACCTGGCACTACGTCGCCGCGCCCGTGCTCCTCAACGCCATCACGATCGTCGTCGCAGCCGTCGTGCTCAACGCTGCGTTCCCATGGCGCCGCTACCCGTTGGCGCTCGCGTTCGCCCGTCCGAGCGAGGCGTCCGTGCCGGCGCCGGACGCACTCGTGTTCACCACCGCCGAGCTGCAGGCGGCGTTCGCCGAGCTCGACACGCTCATCGAGGTGAGCGACGAGGAGCTGCAGGAGCTGATCCGCGTCCTGCGCCGCAGGCGGGACAACGCCTGACGGCCCGTCTTCGCACACCGAACGGGCCTTCGATACGGTCGGCGGGTGACCTACAGCCTGATCCTCGTCGACGAGCCGCTTCCCCACGTGCGTCGGGTGACGCTCAACCGACCGGAGAAGCGCAACGCGCTGAACCATCCGCTGCGCGGCGAGATCATGCACGCCCTCACCGCCGGCGACATGGATCCCGATATCAAGGTGATGATCGTGCGCGCCAACGGTCCGTCGTTCTCGGCCGGCTACGACCTGGCCGGCGGCAACGAGGGCCACGAGTACCCGCACTACACCGCACCGGGTGAGGGCCAGTGGCCGCGCCACGTCACCGAGACCTGGATGAGCATCTGGGACATGTCCAAGCCTGTCATCGCCCAGGTCCACGGCTACTGCCTGGCCGGCGGCAGCGAGCTGGCCACCGGCTGCGACCTGGTCTACATGGCCGAGGACGCCCAGATGGGCTATCCCGCGGTGCGCTTCGGCGTGCCCGACATGCACTTCCACCCGTGGTTCCTCGGGATGCGCAAGGCGATGGAGATGTTCATGACCGGCGACTCGGTGAACGGGCTCGAGGCCGTCGAGTACGGCTGGGCCAACGCGGCGTTCCCAGCCGACGAGCTCGAGGCCGGCGTTCTCGCCGTCGCCGAGAAGATCACCAAGCTCCCGCTCGACGTGCTGCAGCTGAACAAGCGGGCGATCCACCGCCAGATGGAGGCGATGGGCATCCGCAACGGCATCCGCGCCGGTACCGAGCTGTGCGCGCTCGGCACGCACACCCAGAGCATGGCGAACTTCGTCGGGTCGATCAAGGCCAACGGCCTCACCGGTGCGCTCGATCGCCGCGACAGCCAGTTCGGTGACTACCGCACGACGGGCGCCGATGCGGTCGTCACCGAGGACGGGCCGGAAGCTCCCAAGCCCAACGGCTCGATCAACTACGCCGGTTGATCAGGGCGAGCTGAGGAGGGCCGGCTGATGGGGTTCCTGGACAAGGTCAAGAAGGCAGCCGACGACGCCAAGCAATTGGCGAACACGGTGAAGGGCGAGATCCAGTCGCACCAGGTGGTTGGCTCGCCGACGATGTCGGCCGCACCGCCACCGACGTCCTCCGCGGACGACGCCTGGCTGGCCGATCTCAACCACAAGATCGTGTCGTTCCTCGGCTTCGATCCGTACTCCCTGGTCGATGCGGCGGAGGTCTCGAACGCCGTCGGGTTCGCCGTGCGACGCGACGGCTACGGCGGCGGCGACTACGAGGCAGGCCCGCTCTTCCGGGCGACGGCCGATCGCGATGACCGCGACGTGAGCTACTGCTTCTCCTGGTACGACGATCCCGATCCGACGCAGTGGAACGCTCGCGACGCCGCGGAGAACTACGTCGGTCTCGCCTCCGACGGCTCGCCTCCCATCGATCTGCCCGGCATCGGCGACCAGGCGTGGAAGGTCAGCGACGACGTGGTCGTCGTCCTGGTCCGCGGCCGCATGTTCTACGTCACCGGCAGCGGCACCCGAGCGGGCGCCCCGTCGACCGACGGCCTGGTGGCGATCGCCGCACTCGTCGCCGCAGCCGTCCCCGGCTGAGTGTCTGGTCCGTCGGTCCGACGGGAACGGGCGCAGACATGACGCCCGCAGACATGGTTGCCCGGATCGGATCCAACGCCTCGCTCGACTCCTTCACCAAGCCGGTCAAGGAGCTCGCCAGGAAGCTGTCGCCGGCCGGACCGGTGAAGGACATCCTCAGCGGCACGTGGCTCGGCCACCAGCTGCACCCGATGCTGACCGACGTGGCGATCGGCTCGTTCACGAGCGCAACCATCCTCGACGTGATCGGCGGTCGGCGGGCGACGAAGTCGGCCAACACGTTGGCGATCATCGGCGCGCTGTCCGTTGTGCCGACCGCGGCGAGCGGCCTCGCCGACTGGTCCGACACCAACGATCCGGAGACGCGCATCGGTGCCGTGCACGCCGTGTCGAACCTCGTCGGCGTCGGCCTCTACGCCGCGTCGATCGTCGCCCGCCACCGCGGCAACCGGCTCGCGGCCACGGTGCTCGGCGGAGTCGGGATGGGCGTGATGTCGGTGGGCGGCTACCTCGGCGGCCACCTCACCCTCGTGCGCGGCGTCGGCGTCAACAACACCTTCGCCGAGGAAGCCACCACGTCGTGGACCGACGTGATGGCCGACGACGACCTCACCGAGGACAAGCCGGTCGTCCGCTCGGTCGACGGCAAGAAGGTGCTCCTGCATCGTTCCGGGCGGTCGCACCTCGCGATCAGCAACCGCTGCAGCCACGCCGGCGGACCACTGAACGAGGGTGAGCTCACCGGCTCGGGCCGCGACGTGTGCGTGGCATGCCCGTGGCACGGGAGCACGTTCCGGATGGACGACGGCAGCGTCGTCCACGGACCGGCCACCGTGCCCCAGCCGGCGTACGAGACGCGCGTGCACGACGGGCAGATGGAGATCCGCTCGGTCTGAGCCGGCACGTTCGATCGGCGCCGGTCTGATCTCGTCAGCGATGCGTGGTGGGAGTACGGTCGGCTCCAGCTGAACGGAGAGTGGACCGTGTTCGAACCGAAGCCCGATCACCTGTTGCCCGAACTGACCGACCGCCAGGCGCTCGTGGTGCTCGCCCGGTGCCTGTGGCGCGAGGGCTACGACGATCACCTGGCCGGCCACATCACCGTGAACCTCGGCGACGGCACGCTGCTCTGCAACCCGTGGCTGATCACGTGGAACGAGCTGCGCCCCAGCCAGGTGATCCGGATCGATCTGCAGGGCAACGTCGTCGAGGGTGACTGGCCTGTGCCACCGGGCATCCCGCTGCACCTCGCCCTGCACGAGGCGCGACCCGACGTGGCGTGGGCGATGCACAACCACCCGCGGTACGGCACGATCTGGGCCGACATGCGTGAGGTCCCACCGCGGATGGACCAGAGCAGCGCGCTCGGCGGTGGCGAGCTGGTGCTGGTCGACGAGTACGAGGGCGCTGTCAACAACCTCGACGCCGCGCGCTCGGCCGTCGCCGCGCTCGGCGACGCCGACCTCGCGCTGCTCGCCGGCCACGGCGTGTTCGTGATCGGGATGTCGGCACGCGCCATCCACCAGCGTGCGGTCGCGCTCGAGCAGCGCTGCACGCGTGCGTGGCAGGTCCGCGCGGCCGGCGGCGAGCTGCGCTCTCCGCTGCCCGCCACCGTGCTCGACACGATGGCCAAGAGCGACGGCGACAAGTTCATCGGGTTCTGGGAGGCGATGGCCCGTCAGGAGCTGCGCGCCGAGCCCGACCTGCTCGACTCGTGACCCCACCGGTCGTCCGGGCCGGTACGGCCGAACGGGTCGCGTTCCACATCCGCCGAGCGATCTTCCGCGGCGAGCTGCTGCCCGGCACTCGCGTGCCGCAGACCGAGATCGCCGAGGCGCTGGGCATCAGCCGCATCCCGGTGCGCGAGGCACTGATCGGCCTCGAGCGCGAGGGCTGGGTGACCATCGAGCTGCACCGCGGAGCGTTCGTGCGGGCCATCGACGCCGACGCCGTCCGCGATCACTACGAGCTGTTCGGGCTGGCCTACGGCCTTGCCGCGCGCCGGGCCATCGAGCGCTCGAGCGGCGAGGCGCTCGGTCGCGAGCTGGTACGGATGGCGCGGTCGTTGCCGAAGGGCGACGATCCGGCGGCGTTCACCGCGGCCACGCGTGCGTTCCATGGGGTCGTCGTCCGTGCGGCTCGGTCGGATCGCACCGAGGTCGTGCTGCAGGCCCTGTCGACGCTGGTGCCGGGCGACTTCTTCACGCTCGTGCCGGCAGCGATCCCGACCGAGCGTCGCGGGCTGAAGGCGATCGCCGCGGCCGTCGCGGCAGGCAGCACGACCTTGGCCGCCGAGGAGTACGTGACGATGATGGAGCAGATCGGGGAGAAGGTGGTCGACGTGTTCGCCGGGCGGGGTCTGATCGATCGCCCGTCGGCCGGTCGTGGGAACGGCTGAGCGCGACGAGTGCTCAGGGCTGCCAGTTGGCGTCGCGCCTTTCGGCGAACGCTCGCGGTCCTTCCGTCTGATCGGGATGGCCCCACATCGAGACCAGCTCTTGTGCGCCCGCCTTGCACGCATCAGTCAGGCCGAGCTCGAGCGCGCCCCACAGTGCCTTCTTGGTGGCGCGCATCGCGGCCGGTGAGTTCTTGGCGATCTTCTCGGCCAGCGCCTGGGCCTCGTCGCGCAGCTGCTCCGGCGGATCGACGATCTGGGAGATCATCCCCAGCTCGTAGGCGCGCTGGGCGTTCATCCGCTCGTACCGGCCGACGAACGCCATCCGCATCACGGCCTCGACGGGCATCTTGCGCATCAGCCCGATGGCTTCGATGCTGACGACTTGGCCCACCGAGACGTGCGGATCGAAGAACTGCGCATCGGATGCGGCGATCACGATGTCGGCATCGGCCACCCAGTGGAACCCGCCGCCGGCACAGATGCCGTTGACAGCGGTGATGACCGGCTTCCAGACCTGCTGGTGCCACGACGTGAAGTGCAGATCGAAGTTGGCGACGGAGTCGCGGTAGCGCTCCATCCCGACGCCGTCGCCGGCGATCTCGGTGACGTCGACACCCGTCTGGAACGCGCGTCCGTTGCCGGTGTGGACGATGACGCGCACGTCGTCATCGGCATCGAGCTCCTTCCAGGCCACGGCGAACTCGTCGCGCATCTGCGCCGACATCGCGTTCAGCTGATCCGGGCGGTTGTTGATCAGCCAGCCGACGGGACCGTGCCGCTCGATCTGGAGGCAGTCGAAGGTGGAGTAGTTCACGTGGTCTCCGTGTCGTCGCGAGGGTCGTTGCTCTGGCGGGCCCACTGCGGCTCGCGCTTCTCGGCGAACGCGAGCGGGCCTTCGGTCTGGTCGGGATGGCCCCACATCGAGACCAGCTCCCGCGCGCCGGCACGGCAAGCGTCGGTGAGGCCGAGCTCGAGCGCGCCCCAGAGGGCACGCTTGGTGGCGCGCATCGCCGCGGGGGAGTTCTTGGCGATCTTCTCGGCGAGCTCCTGGGCCGCATCGGCGAGCCCCTCGGGTGGGTCCACGACCTGGCTGAGGATGCCGAGCTGCAGTGCGCGCGCGGCCGTGATCCGTTCGTGACGGCCGACGAGAGCCATCCGCAGGATCGATTCGGAGGGCGACTTCTGGACGAGCGCGATGTCCTCGTAGGCGGCGACCTGTCCGATGGACACGTGCGGATCGACGAACGTCGCGTTGCTCGAGGCGATCACGATGTCGGCGTCGGCGACGAAGTGCAGACCGCCACCGGCGCACACACCGTTGACCGCGGCGATGACCGGCTTCCACACGCTGTTGTGCCACGCGGTCAGGCGCAGCTCGGCGCGCTTGGTGCGGCGCGACTGCTCGCGCAGCGCGTCCGGTTCTCGGCTGAGCTGCACGACGTCGAGGCCCGTCTGGAACGCGGCACCCGCACCGGTGTTGACGATGACGCGCACGTCGTCGTCGGCGTCGAGCTCGCGCCACGCGCGCTCCAGCTCGCTGAGCATCGTCGCGTCCATCGCGTTGGCCGATGCCGGCCGGTTGAACGTGAGCCAGCCGACGGCGCCGCGGCGCTCGACCAGCAACGTCTCGTACGTCGACGTGCCCGCCATCAGCTGCGCGGCACGTCGCGCCACGGCGAGCGCTGGTAGGGGTCGGGCTCGCGCGGCAGGCCGAGGACCCGCTCGCCGACGATGTTCTTGTTGACCTCGGTGGTGCCGCCCTCGATCGTGTTCGCACGGCTGCGGAGCATGCCCATCAGCTCGTACGGGAGTGATGCGCCGTAGCCCGGCTCGGTGCCGTCCGGTGTCTCCCACGCCATCGCCGACGCGCCGGAGAGGTCGGTGGCGAGGAGCTGGATGCGCTGGTTGAGCCCGCCCTGGTGCACCTTGCCGATCGAGCTCTCCGGCCCGGGCGAACGACCGGCCTTGAGCTGGGCGCGGACGCGCTGGTTGGTCCAGCCGCGGATGGTCTCCTCGGTGTGCAGGCGCATCAGCTCCTGGCGGCGGATCGGGTCGTCCCACCCACCGGGCGACCCTTCGGCGCTGCGGGCCCGGCTGCGCGCGATCGAGCGACCCGCGCCGCTGCCGCCGATGCGGTCGACGCCTCCCGATCCCGAGCCGGACACCATCTGTCGCTCGCCGGAGAGCGTTGCGTTGGCGACGCTCCAGCCGTTGCCGACATCGCCGACACGCATCGTGTCGGGCACGCGTGCGCCGTCGAGGAACACCTCGTTGAAGTCGACCTCACCGCCGATGTGGCGCAGGGCGCGCACCTCGACGCCGGGCTGGTGGAGGTGGATCAGGAAGTAGGTGATGCCGTTGCGCTTCGGCTCATCGGGGTCGGTGCGGGCGAGCAGCACCCCGTAGTCGGACAGGTGGGCCCACGTGGTCCACACCTTCTGCCCGGAGATCACCCAGTCGTCGCCGTCGCGCTCGGCCCGAGTGGCGAGCGACGCGAGATCGCTGCCGGCACCGGGCTCGCTGAACAGCTGGCACCACACCTCCTCGTTGCGCACGATCGGGGGCAGGTACCGCCGACGCTGCTCCTCGGTGCCGTGCGCGAACAGGGCCGGTGCGGCGAGGTTGAGGCCGAGCGGGTTGAGCCGGCCGAGGTTGTACGGGGCGAGCTCGGCCTCGATCGCACGGGCCACCTTCGACGACACCCCGAGGCCGCCGTACTCGACCGGCCAGGTGGGAACGACGAGACCGGAGCGGCCGAACACCGGATACCACGCCTCGTACTGTGCGCGCGATCGAACGGCACGGATGGCCGATGCGCCGCCGGCGTGCGCAGCGCGCTGCCACTCCGCGGGCACGTGCTCGGTCACCCACGCGCGGGTGACAGCCGCGGCGTCGTCGGCGGACGTACCGGCCGTGATCTCGATCAGCTGCGGGTCTGCTGCGTCGGTCATCGTTCGCCGAACCCGGCCGCGATGGCCGCGAGCGCGCCGGTGAGATCGGTCGCTGCGCCGGGTGGGTCAGGCAGCCGCACCGCGCCATGCTCGCGGCTCGGCAGGAGGATGGTGGCCGAGCCGGGCGTGGTGATCTCGTCGCGCTGGTTGCGCGCCCACAGCTCGACGTCGACGGCGGGACGACCACCGTCGGCGAGGTACTTGCGGGTCACCCTGCCGCCGAGCCACTGGGTGTCGCCGACGTAGTTGAACTTGCGGAACGAGCAGTCGAGCTTCCACAGCCAGGCGTCGTCGCCCATCCAGTCGGTGCAGAGGTGGATCAGCCACGTCTCGCGCATCCGCCCGTAGTCGAACGTGGTCGGGTTGCCGGACCGGCGGGCGAACTCGGGATCCCAGTGCACGCGCTGCATCACGTCGGGCACGTTCAGCTCGTCGCGGTGGAAGAAGCGGGGGATCCGTGCCCGGTTCTGCGCGTTCAGGCGGAGGGCGGCGACGCCGTAGAGGCCCATGCCCATCCCGACGTGCCAGCAGATCATGTCCGTGACCCGCAGCGGACCCTTGACGAGCGGGCTCAGCTCGTCGCCCTCGGCGACGTCCTCCCACCAGCGCGGCTCGGCGCCGCGCCGTGTCTCGGCGAGGTACTGGGCGGCGATCTCGTCGATCTCGGCGTCGGTGTACGGGCGGATCTCGATGTCGTCGTACTTCTTTCGCTCGCGCGCCTTGGTGCGCTCGGTGCGGATCATGCAGCGGTACTGCCCGGACAGCAACGCGCCGGCATCGTCGCGGAACACCTGCCCGGTCCATTCGTGGATCGCTCGTTCGGCGAACTCGCTGGGCTTGTCGAGCACGCCGACCAGCGCGTTGCGACGCACCACGCGGCGGTCCGGCGTGAGTGGCGCCCACCACTCGCGGGCGCTCGACGCGTAGAACGCGTGCACGCCCCGCAGCGGATCACCCTTCATCAGTTCGCGGTGCTCCGGGGCCACCTCGGTCAGTTCGTCCTCGCCGATCAGGGTGTCGCCACCGACGAGCACGGGCGACGCGATCGGCCCGCCCCACCTCGTCGACGTGCCGTAGTCCGGGTCGCACCACAACGGGTTGTCGTCGCCGTACGCGTTGGCGACGATGCGGAACGCGTCCGTGCCGGGCCGCCGGTAGTGCGGCGGCATCGGGTTGGGCTCGGGCACGCCGATCCGCGCGCGCAGTCGGGCGACGCCCTCGTCGGTGATGGACCCCGCCTCAGCCATGGGCCGACATTATATACAATCGCCCTCGCCGACCCAGTTCAGCGACCCAGTTCAGCGGCCCGGTGCAGCACGTCAGTCCAGTGGCTCCTGCTCGACGTGGAAGTACTCCTCGTACCGTGCCGTGCGCTGCCGCATCTCGTCGACATCGAGGCCCGTCGCCGAGAACCGGTAGCGATGGGTGCCGTGCTTGTCGGCCGGGTTGTCGCGCAGGAAGTCGCGCATCCGCCGCTCGGCCACGTCGGTGAAGGGGATGCCGAGCCCGGCGTAGAGCTTGCCGAGCGCGGTGAACGGATCGGCCATCAGTCCGCGGAAGGGGAAGTCGACCGCCTGTCCGGGCGGCACGCTGCCGTTGCTGCGAGCCGTGACGGACCGGTCGTTGCCCTCGATGAGGTACTCCGACCACTCGGCGGCCTCCTCCTCGACCGTGGTGGCGCCCGACGCCATCCGCTGCAGGTGCTCGGTGAGCGAGGCGACGGAGGCGATGACCTTGAGCGGATCGCGATGGGTGTGCACGACCATCGCATCGGGGTACGCCGCGAACAGCTCGGGCAGGCACCACAGGTGGGCCGGAGTCTTCAGCACCCAGCGGCCCGGATGATGCCACTGCAGCAGCTGCAGGAAGCGGCGGTGATGATCGAACGCAGGCGCCATGTCAGCTTCGTCGATCAGCCAGCGCATGTAGGTCGGCGCGCGGTAGGCGGTGCTGTAGAGCATGCTGCGGAAGTCGCCCGACATGATCGCGACATCTTCCTGGCCGCGTTGGGGGCCTGACGGGTGGATCGCCTGGAACCCCGGGTTGAGCAGCTCGCTCATCGCGCTCGACGCCTCGGCAGCGGCGATGCGTGGATCGGTGAGGTAGGTGGCCGTCTCCGGAGGCGGGTTGGGCGACATCACCTCCCAGGTGAGCGGCGCGCGGAATGCAGGATCCTGGGCGAGCAGGTCGAACAGGATCGTGGTGCCCGTGCGTGGCTGGCCGGCGACGATGACCGGCGCAGTGATCGGCGCCCGGCCGATCTCGGGATGCTTGTCGTGCCAATACGTGACCCACAGCCGCGAGCGCAGATCACCCTCGATCATCGCCGAGGCGACGTGCACGCCGATCTCCGACAGGCGGGCCTCGGCGTTCAACGAATCGACCAGCCGCTCGAGCCCCTCCTGCCACGTGTCGACGCCGAAATCGTCGAGGCCCGTGGCCTCGCGAGCGTGCGCGATCAACTGATCCATCACCAATGCATCGCTGGTCATCTCGGCAAGTCCCCCCGGGCTTGGGCCTGCAAGAGTGTGGCACATCGTCGGGGGACGACGATCGATCGACGATCACCAACAAGGGGACCGCATGAACCTCGCGCCGCTGACCACCGTCGTGTTCGACGACCTGATCACCACACTCACCGAGATCCGCGACGGCTACGTGCTGTCGCCCGAGCGGTTCACCGATCCGCTCGACGTCGTCGAGGCCTATCGCTACGTCGGTCAGCTGCTGTCCGCTGCCTCGGAGATGTTCTTCGAGGCCGACACCGCCCACCCGCGGATGGCGCCGATCGTGTCGCCGGCGCGCAAGGTGCAGGGCGACAACCCGGACGCGATCTACCACTACGCACGCATCAGCGGCGACCGCGCGTACCGCATCTCCGGGGTGATCGACCAGGAGTGCTACACCTCGTTCACCATCCACGGGCGTGCTCCCGATGGCGCGTTGGCCGGACCGCTGCTCGGCGACGTCAACGACCGCGACTTCCACGTCGAGGCCGACGGCAGCTACTCGATCGTGCTCAGCGCCGAGCCGCACGACGGCAACTGGCTCCGCCTGGATCCCGCGGCGCACGCCGTGGTGGTCCGCAGCTACTTCCAGTTGCAACGATCGGCCCAGAACGATCCGGGCGTGCACGTCAACATCGAGATCGAGCCGCTCGCGCCGACCCCACCGTCGCCGCCCCTGAGCGACGCCGTGTTCGCCGAGCGGATGCGCGAGGGCCTCGAGTTCCTGCGGCAGACCACGCTCGGCCAGCGCCTGCCCAGCGTCAAGGTGTCGATCCCGTTCATCGCCGAGGAACCGAACACGCTGCCCAAGCCGTTCAGCTTCCGAGACTCCGGCCTGCCCGTGCCGGGCGCCGCCGACATCTTCTACGCATCGGGTCGCTGGGAGCTGGGCGACGACGAGGCGCTCGTCATCGCCGGCAGCCTGCCGACGTGCGCCTTCGCCAACGTGATGCTGTGGAACCGGCACATGCAGACGCTCGAATACTCCGTGCGGCGCTCGTCGATCAACCAGGAGCAGCTCGTGCTCGAGGCCGACGGCTCGTTCCGCATCGTCGTCGCCCACTCCGACCCCGGTGTGCCGAACTGGCTCGACACCGAGGGGCACGCGTTCGGCACGATCTTCTGGCGGATCCTGCTGCCGGAGGAGGACCCGCCGCAGACCCACTGCGAGGTCGTGCCGCTGGCATCGCTGCGCTGAACGGTCGCGTCGGGCATCAGCTGCCCTGGCGCTGCCGATCGAGCAGGATCTGGGCGAGCTCGACCGAGATCGCGCCCTCGACCAACGCGAACGTGGCACCCAAGCCCGCCAGCGTCGTCGACGTCTCATCGCCGGCGCTGACGACGCCGAGCAGGATGTGCTCGGTGCCGATGTAGTTGTGGCCGAGGTGCAGCGCGGCCTTCAACGCGTTGCGCAGCACCATCTTGCTCGCGTCGACGAAGCGCACCGCGTCCAACGCAGCCGGGTCCGGCGTGGTGCTCGCCGTGGCGGCGTCGGACCCGAGCGCGGCGCGGATGGCCTGGTCGGTGATCTCGAGCCGGCGGAGCGCGCGAGCTGCCACGCCCTCGGGCTCGGTGAGCAGGCCGAGCATCATGTGTCGAGTCTCGACGGTGGGCGAACCCTCGACGACGGCGATGCGACGCGAGGCGGCGACTGCGGCCTTGGCGCGAGGAGCGAACCGGGAGAACCGCTCGCCGGAGTCGAACAGGTCCTCCTCGCGGAGGACGAAGCGCTTCTGCGCCGCCTGCTTGGACACACCCATGCTGGTGCCGATCTGGCTCCACGAAGCGCCGGAGGAGCGGGCCTGATCGACGAAGTGGCCGATCAGCGAATCGGCCTGCTCGCCGATCGTGCCGGCGACGGCGACGGCGTCGCCGAGGTGCTCGAGCGGTCCGCCCGCAGGCTGGAGGACCTTGACGTACGTGATGAGGTTGTCGAGTGAGACGGGGAAGTCGGCCATGCGTCAACCATACATTGACGATCGACAAGCGTCAACTGTTCGTTGACGACTGCGAGGCGGCGAGCTCGGCGCGGCGGACCTTGCCGACCTCCGTGCGCGGCAGGGCATTGCGCCAGTGGAACGCTGCCGGCACCTTGTAGGCAACGAGGTGCTCGCGGCACAGCGCGATCAGCTCGTCGTCGGGGCACGGCCGGCCGACGAGGAACGCCACGGGCACCTCGCCGAGGCGATCGTCTGCGACACCCACCACGGCGACGTCATCGACAGCGGGGGAGAGGCGGAGCACCTCCTCCACCGCGTCGGGGTGGACCTTGTTGCCGCCGCGGTTGATCAGGTCGCCGGCGCGTCCTTCGATCCACACGAAGCCCTCGTCGTCGATGCGCGCGAGGTCGCCGGTGTCGATGAAGCCGTCGGCGTCGACCCGCTCCTCGATCCCGACCGCGGTGTTCGGCGGGCGCACGAGCAGGTGGCTGTCGGCATCGATGCGCACGTCGACGCCCGGGTGCGGGCGACCGACGGCACCGATCTTGTCCGGGAACGCCTTCGCCTCGGCAGCGGTCCAGCCGATGACCTCGCCGATCTCGGCCTGCCCGTAGCCGTTGAGGACGAACACCGGGAAGCGATCGGCGAACCGGCGGGCCTGCAGCGGCGAGAGCGGCGCGGTGATCGAGCGCACGTACTTCAACGGGCCGAGATCGGTGACCCCGGAATCGGTGAGCATCGCCATCGCGGCCGGCGGCAGCACGGTGGAGCGGATCTCGAACCGACGGACGAGCTCGGCGAACGCCTCGGGCTCGAAGCGGTCCATCATCACGAGGGCGGCCCCGGCGCGGAGACCGAACAGCGAGTTGTAGAGCCCTGCGTTGAGCGCCATCGACACCGGGATCAGGTTCGGCGTCGGCCGACGCGCGGGATCTGCAGCGGACGCTGATCCCCGCAGCGGGCCGAGGACGCGATCGAGCAGCTCGACGTATGCAGTGTGGGTGTGCAGGATCGCCTTGGGGTGACCGGTGGTGCCCGACGTCCACATCACGAACGCGACGTCGTCGTCGTAGGCCGTCGGATCCGGTCGGGGTGCGATGCCGGCCTCGGTCACGACGAACGCCGGACGGGTCGATGCCAGCACGGTCTCGACCTCCGAGTCGGGGAACCGCGGGTTCACCGGCACGTACACGCCGCCGGCCAACCACACGCCCACCATCGTGGTGACGAGCCCGGGTCCGTTGGGCAGCCGCACCGCGACGGCCCGACCACCGAGATCGCCCAGCTGTCCGGCGATGTGGCGCGCCGCGTGCCGTGCGTCGCCGGCCGTCATCGACGTGTCGATCGTGTGCAGAAGCGGCTCGCGGTCCGCGAAGGGGTGGCCGATGAGGAGCTGGGCGAGGGTCACGATGGTCCACTCCTGTGGTCGCCGGGCGGAGCGCGTATTGTATACATCGTGACTCCGGCGACCATCCCAGCAGCCCTCCGCGATGCCGCCGAGCAGTTCGGTGACGGCGAAGCCGTCGTCGACGGCGACGCGCGCATCACCTTCCGTGAGCTGGTGGAACAGTCGAACGAGGTGGCGCGGGCCTTGATCGCATCGGGTGTCGAGCCGGGCGACCGGGTGGCGATGTGGGCGCCGAACAGCGCGCGCTGGATCGTCGCCTCGTTCGGCGTGTACGCGGCCGGCGCCGTGCTCGTGCCGTTCAACACGCGCTACCGCGGCGAGGAGGCCGGGCACATCCTGCGTACCTCGGGTGCCCGCCTGCTGCTCACCGTCACCGACTTCCTCGACGTGAGCTACCCGGAGATGCTGCGCGGCGTCGACGGCCTCGACGCGCTCGGCGAGACCGTGGTGATGAGCGGAGCCTCGGCGCCGGGTTGCACCGACTGGGACGAGTTCGTGGCGCGTGGCGCGTCCGTCGACCCGTCGGTGGTCGATGCTCGGATCGCGGCGATCGGTCCCGATGACATGAGCGACATCATCTTCACCTCCGGCACCACCGGGGCGCCGAAGGGGGCGATGCTCGGCCACGGGGCCAGCATCCGCACCTACCTGTCGTGGAGCGAGCTGGTCGACCTGCGCGCCAAGGACCGCTACCTCGTCGTGTACCCCTTCTTCCACACCGCCGGGCTGAAGTCGGGCATCCTCGCGTGCGTGCTGCGCGGCGCCACGGTGCATCCCCTCGCGGTGTTCGACGTGCCGACCGTGCTCGCTCTGGTCGCGGCTGAGCGGATCACGATGCTGCCCGGGCCGCCCACGGTCTTCCAGACCATCATCGATCACCCCGACCTCGCGTCGTACGACCTGTCGAGCGTGCGCTCGTCGGTCACCGGGGCGGCCGTCGTACCGGTCGAGGTGATCCGCCAGATGCGCGAGGTCCTGCACATCCGCACGGTCGTCACCGGCTACGGGATGACGGAGACCACAGGCACCATCAGCATGTGCCGCTACGACGACCCGCCAGAGGTCATCGCCCGCACCGTCGGCCGGCCGATCCCCGGCGTCGAGGTGCGCATCGTCGACGCCGATCTGCGCGACGTCGCGCAGGGCGTCGCCGGCGAGCTCGTCGTGCGCGGCTTCAACGTGATGCTCGGCTACTTCGACGATCCGGCCGCCACCGCCGAGGCGTTCGTCGACGGCTGGCTGCGCACCGGCGACGTCGGCTTCGTCGATGACGACGGCAACATCCACATCACCGACCGGATGAAGGACATGTTCATCGTCGGCGGGTTCAACGCCTACCCGGCCGAGATCGAGGCGCTGATGCTGCAGCATCCCGACATCGCCCAGGTCGCCGTCGTCGGCATGCCCGATCCGCGCATGGGCGAGCAGGGCGTTGCGTTCGTGGTGCCACGCGCCGGCCACGAGCCCGACCCGACGGAGATCCTCCGATGGGTGTGGGAGCGGTTGGCCAAGTACAAGCTGTCCCGCGTGGAGCTGATCGAGGCGCTGCCGCTGAACCCGAGCGGCAAGGTGATGAAGTTCGTGCTCCGCGATCAGGTCGCGAAGGCCGGATCGTGAAGCCGTATCCCGACGTGCCCGCCGGCCTCGTCGTCGAGCACTCCGGCGGCGTCCTCGACCTGCGCATCGATCGCCCCGACCGCCGGAACAGCCTCACCGACCCCATCGTCTACGCGATGATCGCCACATTCGAGGCCGCGGCCAGCGACGAGGACGTGCGCGTCATCCACCTGTCCGGCACGGGCGATCACTTCTGCTCGGGCTTCGACCTCGGCGAGCGGGTCAGCGGCCCGGACAGGCCCCGGGTCGGCTCGATCCACCGCCGGATGAACGGTCACGTCAACCGGCTGATCCCGGTGATGCTGTCGACGCAGACACCGATCGTGTGCACCGCGCGGGGATGGGTGATCGGGCTGGGCCTCGATCTGCTGCTGGCGTCCGACTTCGCGATCGTGGCCGACGATGCACGGCTGTGGGCGCCGTTCACCACGTTCGGGTTCACCCCCGACAGCGGCGCGTCGTGGTTGATCCCGCGCCTCGCCGGCGTCGCCAGGGCGAAGGACATGCTGATGCTCGGCACCAAGGTGCCCGGTCGGGAAGCGGCCGACTGGGGCTTGGTGCACCGCGCCGTGCCGGCCGACGAGCTCGACGCCGCCGGCGCACAGCTCGTGGCCCAGCTCGCGGCTGCGCCGACGGTCGCCGTCGGGCTCACCAAGCTGCTGATCAACAACGGGCTCACCGCCGACCTCGATCGCCACCTCGTCGACGAAGCGTTCGCGATGGAGGTGTCCAGCCGCTCCGACGACTTCAAGGAGTACGGCCGCGCCGCACGCGAGAAGCGCCCGCCCGACTTCACCGGCCGCTGAGCCGGCACCTCATCGTGCGGGTCAGCCGGTGGTGCGACCGCTGTTGCCCGCCGAGACGTCCATCACGGCGCCCGTCATGTACCGGGCCTGCTCGGACAGCAGGAACAGCACGGCGTGGCTGACCTCCTCCGGCTCGATCAACGGCTCGGGGATCGCGTGCAGCGCGCCCAGCAGGGGGAGCACGTCCTCGAAAACGGCACCGGGCCTGCCGCCGGACAGCGCCTTCAGCATCGCGTCGTTGACGACCATGCCCGTGTTGATGTTGCCGGGGGCGACCGCGTTGACGGTGATGCCGAACGGCGCGAGCTCGAGCGCAGCGGACTTGACGAGGCCGATCACGCCCCACTTGGCGGCGCTGTAGTGGGCCATGTAGCCGCATCCCTGCCGACCCATCATCGACGTGGTGGCCACGACCCGGCCGAACTGCTGGCGCTTCATCGTCGGCGTGACGGCGCGGATGGTGTTGAACACGCCTGTCAGGTCGACGCCGATCATGTCGTTCCACTCGGCGTTCGTCATCCGCTCGAGCGGGACGCCGGCCGACGAGATGCCGGCGTTGGCGATCGCCAGATCGAGGCTGCCCAGCTCGCTCACCGTGCGCTCGACGAAGCGACCGAGCGCGGCGTCATCGCGGACGTCGATCACTTCGGTGATGCACTGGACGCCCTCCTTCTCGACAAGACGCCGGGTCTCCTCGAGATCGTCCTCGCTCGACAGCGGGTAGTTCACACTGCCGATCGGCGCGGCGATGTCGCTGATCGCGATCTGTGCGCCCTCCCGGGCGAGGGCCAGCGCGTGGCTGCGCCCCTGCCCGCGACCGCCGCCGGTGATGAACGCAACGCGACCTTCGAATGCACCCATGACGCTCCTCCACGATCCGAGACGCTGCTCAAACTAGGCGACAGTGCACTGGAGAGAACGAGGCACAGCGATGCGGGCCATCCACCCTCGGCCGGACGTCAGGGCTGGCGGCCGAGGAAGGCGATCAGCTGCGTCTGGGTGTCGGCAGAGGAAGCCACCTCGACCTTCGGTCCGTAGTGACCGCTCTCGCGGAGGAGCGCATCGATGTCCTGGATGCCGTCGAACATGCGCGCCACCTCAGCGGCGTCGAGCGTCTCGTCGAGGCCGGCTGCGCGGGCGAGGTCCCATGTGTGGACGAGCACGTCCGTGAGGACGAAGTTCATCACCGCCTCGTCGACGCGATGTCTGCCGACCATCGGATGATCGAAGACCAGATCGGCCTGGTCGGGATCGTCGAGCAGCGATTGGATGCCGTCGCTCATCGTGAGCCATGCAGCGGCCGGATCGGCCTCGACGGACGAACCGGTCGGTAGCTCGACACCGGTGCCGTCGGCGAGGAGGGGCGGCACCCACTCGACGAGGTGCCGGACGACGTCGATGGCCACCCACCCTTCACACGGCGCTGGGCGCAACCAGGCATCACCGTGGATCGCCTGCACCCGCTGCGTGAAACCCGCCGCCACTCGGCGATACCGGTCCGCGTTCTCGCTCGCCACGGCGCTCAGCCCTGCAGGGCGTCGGCGGCGAAGGCGCGCATCGACGTGTACCGGACGGACGGCTCGACGTCGGTCGGCGGAGTCGCGCCTCCACCCGGCCGTTCGTGGCGGCGGTCGATCCACGCCGAGTCGACCCCCAGCCGTTGCGTCGGGCCGATGTCGTGGAACAGCGACTGGGCGACGTGCAGGAGCTGACCGCGTTCGAACCCCATCGCCGTGACGCCGGCGAACAACGCGTCGAAGTGACCGGTGCTCGGCTTGTACGAACCGACGTCCTCGGCCGTGACGACGAGGTCGAACTCCACACCGAGCCGACGGTTGCTGCCGGCGAACGACGCACGATCGATGTTGGAGACGATGACGAGCCGGTAGCGCTCCTTCAACGCGCGCAGCGCCCGCGCCGTGTCGGCGAACGCCGGCCAGGCCGGCACGCTGTTGCCGAAGCTCGCGCACTCCTCCTCGGTCACCTCGCAACCGAGCGATGTGGCGACCCGGCGAAGCACCTCGGCCAACGCGTCGGAGTAGAGCGTCGTCGGGTTCTGGGCCAGGAACGTCGCCTCGTGCTGTGCGAAGAGGGCGAGCAGCTCGTCGCCCGTCAGGTCGATGTCGTGCCACGCCGTCCAGGGTTGCAGCGACTGCAGGAGCCCGGTCTCCCAGTCGATCAACGTGCCGTAGCAGTCGAAGCTGAGGACGCGGTAGTCGTCGAACGTGGTCATCGGTGCTCCCGTGTGCGCGGATGGGCGGTCGGCCGGCACGACCGAAGGATACGACGGGCACGTTTCGCCCTGCGGCGAAACGTTCGAACACGAACAGCGCGACCGACCGAGGATCCGGTGGTTGTGCAAGGCACCCGCGCTGCACCTCCGTGACGCCGTACGCCGCTGAGCCACTCGTCGGTCAGGACCTGGCACATGGTTTCGCGCTCGCGGCCTCGATCGCCCGTCGAACCTCGCCTGCGCGACGCTCGGCCTCGGCTCGGTTCGGCGCTCTCTCCCGTGACACCAACGTCTCCCGGCCAGATGCGTCCGCGACGACAGCGACGTTGTACGCGCCTCGAAAACCACGACTTCCACACCAGCCAACCAACCGCGAGCACGGGTCCCGCGAGGATGACCCCGAGCTCGGTCCCGAGGCTCTCGCTGAAGTCGCCACGGATCGGGAAGCCGCGGCGTTGGACGCGCACCCCATGCTGTGCAGAGTTCGCCGTCCACTGGCCCACCCGTAGAAAAGGGCGCCGGACGCTCGCTGTTGTCCACCAGACCGAACGGACGGCAGCGATGACCCGTGCCGCGGTCCGGGAGGCTCACGTCGTCAACGTGACGATCTGAGCCTCCCAGAGCCGTCGGGAACGACCAGTGCGAGCGTGGGTCAGCGAGCGCCGCGGACCAGGCGGCCGGGGCGGGCGCCGGTGTCGGCGTCGTGGCGGCGGGTGACGACGCCGCTGACGACGGTGGCGACGTAGCCGACGGCATCCTGGGTGAGGCGGGTGCCACCGGCGGGGAGGTCGGAGACGGCGTAGGGCATCGTGATGTCGAGCGCGTCGAGGTCGATCACGTTGAGATCGCCCTTCTTGCCGACCGCGAGCACGCCGCGGTCACCGAGGCCGAACAGCGCCGCAGTGTCGTGGGTGTGCATCTTGACGGCGTCCTCGAGCGCGAGCTTCGGGCCCTTGGTGCGACGCTTCACCCAGTGCGAGATCTGGTACGTGGGCATCGACGCGTCGCAGATGGTGGCGAGGTGGGCGCCGCCGTCGGCCAGGCCGGGCACGGACGCGGGATGGACGAGCATCTCGTGGATGTCGTCGTGGTTGCCGTGGGCGAAGTTGAAGAACGGCACGACGAACAGCGCCTTGCCGTCGTGGCCGAGCATCAGGTCGTAGAACAGGTCGAGCGGACCGACGCCGGCGGCCTCGGCGCGTGCCTTGATCGACTCCTCGGGACCCGGCTCGTAGTCGGGCCGCTCGTCGAGCAGGAAGACCATCTCCGGGCGGTAGGCGACGAGGAGGCCGATGCCCTCGAACTTGTCGCCGGTGGCGACCGTGTCGTCCTCGGCGAGGATCGCGGCACGCACGTCGGGCTTGCGCAGCTCGGCGACGAGGTCGTCGAACGAGCCGCTGTCGGCGAGCAGGCGAGCGTACGTGGCCCGCTTGACGAACGGGTTGCGTGACGTGAGTCCGAGCAGCATGCCGAACGGGCGGTTGGCGACCTGGGCGACGAGCTCGGCGCCGTCCTCCTTGGCCTCGAGGCACTTGTCGAGGATCTCGCGGAACAGGTCGGGCGCCGCGGCCGACTGCAGCAGCAGGAACGACACCGGGATCTTGAACTCGGCCGAGAGACGACGCATCCAGTCGAGCTCCTTGAGCGCTGCCTCGGGATCCTGCCCGTCGGCACCGGATTCGGCGATCTGGTAGACGGCGCGGCCAGCGCCCTGCATCGCCGCAGCGATGCCGAACAGCTCGTCCTCGCTGGCGAAGGTCCCCGGCACGGGATCGCCCGCGGCGGTGCGGTGGCCGAGCACTCGCGACGTCGAGAAGCCGAGCGCCCCGGCCTGGATGCCCTCTCGAACGATCGCGCCCATCGCATCGATGTCGGCCGACGTGGCGGGCTCGTTGGCGACACCGCGATCACCCATCACCCACGTGCGTACCGCGACGTGGCCGATCTGTGCCGCGAGGTCCATCGAGAACTGACGGCGCTCGAGCGCGTCGAGGAAGTCGGGGAACGTCTCCCAGTCCCACGGGAGGCCGGCGCGCAGCACGTCGCCGGGGATGTCCTCGACCGATTCCATCGTGGTGATCAGCAGCTCGTGGTCGGTGGGGCGGGCGGGAGCGAAGCCGACGCCGCAGCTGCCCACGACCACCGTCGTCACGCCGTGACCACTGGTCGGCGAGAGCGCGCTGTCGAACGTGGCCTGCCCGTCGTAGTGCGAGTGGACGTCGACGAAGCCGGGCGTGACGACCAGGCCCGTGGCGTCGATCGTCTCGGTGGCCTCGCCGTCGACGTCGCCGCCGACCTGGACCAGCACCCCGTCGGTGATGGCGATGTCGCCGACGAACGGCGCTGCCCCCGTGCCGTCGACGATCGTGCCGTTCTTGACCACCAGATCGAACATTGTGCGATTCCCCCTGCGTTCCGTGCGCGCGATGCGCCCCCGACCATGATGCGATCGTCTCGTCGCTGCGACAATGATTTACACCTCGTAAACAGTAGGGTCGACGCGTGCCGAGGGATTCACCGCAGACCGAGCGGGTGATGGCCATCGTCCACCTGCTCACCGAGCGAGCCGACGAGGGCGCCACGTTGTCCCAGATCGCCGACGCGTTGGGGCAGACGCGGGCCACGTACGTCCACGTGCTGGCGTCGATGACGGCCGGTGGGTTCGTCGTCCGTCGGCCGAGCGATCGCCGCTATCACCTCGGGCCGGCGCTGATCGCGCCCGGACGCGCCGCCGGCAGTCGGTTCCCGGCGGTCGGTGCGACGCGGAGCTCGATCGAGGCGCTCAGCCGCGAGCTCGGCTACGCCGTGTTCGCGTTCAGTCGCGATGGCGATCACGCCCGACTGGTCGACGCATCGTGGGACCCCCGTCGGCCGTCGCCGGCGATGCGCACCGGCGACCTGCTGCCGATCGAGCCGCCGCTCGGCGCGGTGTTCATCGCCTGGAGCGGCCAGGATGCGATCGACGGGTGGATCGCCCGGGGTCCATCGTCCGCTGCGACACACGCTGCACTGCGCGATCGGCTCGCGGTCGCGCGTCGGCAGGGCTTCGTGATCGAGCTCCGCCCGCCGCAGCAACTGCTGCACGAGCTGGTTCGTCTGCTGGGTCGCGGGCAGCAGATGCGGCGTGCGGAGCGGATCCGCCCCTCGACCAGCGGCGTCGAGGGTTACCTCGCCGAGGAGATCGAGCCGACGGCGAACTACGACGTCAGCACGGTGAGCGTGCCGGTGTTCGGCGCGGATGGCGACGTCCGACTCGCCCTCAACCTGTTCGGCTTCGACGAGCCCGTGTCCGGCGACGAACTGCGCCGCCTCGGCGGAGCCACCCGTCTGGCGGCCGACGACCTCGCCCGACGCCTCGACCAGCCGGCCTGAAACCATCGGCAGCACGTCGCGCGATCCGCTCGACCGGGTGTGGTGAATCGATCAAGGTTGTCGCCTCACAGCCGAACGTCGCGCGATTCACGACTCCTGGTGTGGTGGATCGATCACGGTCGCGATTCAGGCGGGGGTGAGCCTGGGGCGGGGGGTGAAGGTGACGGGCATCGCCTCCGGGCCGGTGATGAAGTTCGAGTTGCGGTAGGGCAGCTCGGCGCCCTCGACCAGCTGGATGTCGGGCAGGCGGTCGAGCAGCCGGGTGAACATCGACTTCAGCTCGAGCCGGGCCAGCGATGCGCCGAGGCAGAAGTGCGGGCCGAAGCCGAACGCGATGTGCGGGTTCGGTTGGCGCTCCACGTTCAGCCGTTGCGGATCGGCGAACACGGCCTCGTCGCGGTTGGCCGACGGGTAGATCAGCACCACCTGATCGCCCGGGCGCATCGTCTCACCGGCCACGTCGACCTCGGCCGTGACCGTGCGGGCCATGTTCAGGATCGGCGACACGAACCGCAGCAGCTCCTCGACGCCCACCTCGATCTTCGACGGATCGTTGGCGAGGATCGCCTGCTGGTCTGGCCGCTCGATCAGCGCGAGCATGCCGCGCGAGATGACGTGGCGGGTGGTCTCGTCGCCGCCGATCAGGATCAGCAGCGCCTCGTTGGCGATCGAGTCGTCGTCGAGCTTCTCGCCCTCGATCTCGGCGTGGCAGAGGATGCTGATCAGGTCGTCGCGCGGACCGTTGGCACGCCGGTCGGCGATGATCTTGCGCTGGAACGTGTGGTACTCGAGCCCGGCCTGGCCGGCCTTGGCCACCGCCTCGGCGTCGGAGGTGGCCGACGTGCCGCGGATCAGGTCGTCGCTCCACCGCAGCAGATCGTCGTAGTCGCTCGGGTCGAAGCCGAGCATCTCGCCGATCACCAGCAGCGGCAACGGCGCGGCGATGTCCCAGACGAAGTCGCACGCGCCCTGCTCGGCGATGCGGTCGATGATCGCGTCGCACATCACGAGCAGGTTGGCCTCGTGATCGCGCACGCGCTTCGGCGTGAAGCCACGGGCCACCAGGGCGCGCCGGCGATGGTGCTGCGGATCGTCCATCGAGATCATCATCGGCAGCGACTGACCGTGCGGCCGTGGGGCACGCACGCTCGAGAAGGTCTTCGGGTCGCGCTCGATGCGGACCACGTCGTGGTAGCGGGTGACGGCCCACGTGTCGGTCTTCGCGTCGTAGTACGCCGGCGCGTTCTCGCGCATCCACGTGTACGTGTCGTGCGGCAGCGTGGCGTACCACGAACCGTCGAGCAGATCGATCTCGTCGTGCAACGGGTGCGTGGGCATGCGTGTCCTCCAGAGCTGAGATCCGAATGATAGACAGCGGTCCCGATCCGTCCCTGAGGCGGAGCGACCGAATGGCGAGAGGGGACATGCCGTGCAGTTCGGACAGATCCACACATCGAGCGCGGGCGGTGTGGTCTCCGCGGTCATCGATTCGCCACCGATGCAGCTCGTCGACGGCGCGTTCATCGGTGGGTTGATCGGCCTGCTCGCCGCCCTCGAAGCCGACCCATCGGTGCGGGTGGTCGTGTTCTCCAGCGCCGATCCGGACTTCTTCCTGGCCCACGGCGATGTCGAGCTGCTCGTCGAAGCGAGGCCTGCTCACGACGCTCCGGCGACGGCCCCGAACATCGCGGCCGCGACGTTCGAGCGGCTGCACCGCGAGCCGTTCGTGACCATCGGCGTGATCGACGGCGCAGCACGCGGCGGCGGATGCGAGCTCCTGTCGGCGCTCGATCTCCGCATCGGGTCCGAGCGCACCGTGATCGGCCAGCCCGAGGTGGCGATGGGCATCCTGCCCGGCGCCGGGGGGACCGCGCGCTGGCCGCGCCTGATCGGACGCGCCGCCGCGCTGGAGCTGCTGCTGACCGGGCGCGACATGCACGCCGACGAGGCTCGTGCCGTCGGCTGGTTGCAGCTGCTCGTGCCGTCCGATCGGCTGGCCGCCGAGGCCGAGGCCCTCGCCCAGCGGATCGCCGCGATGCCGGCGGCGTCGATCGCGGCGATCAAGCGGGTGGTCGACTCATCGCTCGGTTCGACGGCGGACAGTCTGGTGGCCGAGAGCGACGCGCTGGAGCAGCTGATGTCGACCGGTGCGCACACCGCACCGATGCGGCGGTTCCTCGCCGCCGGCGGCCAGACCCGTGCAGTCGAGGTTCAGGGCATCGAGGCGCTGTTGGCAGCGATGGCCGAGCCGGTCTAGCGACGGCTCGTCAGCCGGCTGTCGGCGCGGCGGTCCCGATCCGGATGCAGAGGAGCGCGACGTCGTCGGTGCCATCCGGCTCGACCGCCGCGAGCAGTGCCGCGGCGAACCGCTCGGCGGAGGTGCGCGAGCTGATGGTGGATGCCGCGTCGCGGAGCCGGTCGAGGCCGACATCGATGGTCTCGCGGCGACGCTCGATCAAGCCGTCGGTGGAGAGCACGAGCACCGAGCCGGACGGGATGTCGACCTCCAGTGCGTGGCGCTCGCCCTGCACCCGGACGCCGACCAGCGGATCGGTGTGGATGCCGACGAACGACCCACTGCCGTCGGGCAGCACCAGCAGCGGGGGCAGGTGGCCGGCGTTGGCGATGGTGGCCCGCCAGGAGGCGGTGCCGGCGGGGAGCGGCTCGAGCACGGCGTGCTGGCATGTGGCGAGGTGCACGCCGAGCAGGTACGACGTCATGCTGTCGAGCCGCTCGAGGACCTCGGCGGGTTGCCGGTGGTCGAACGCGAAGCAGCGGAACGCGCCGAGCGTGCGGGCCATCGCCGCCGCAGCCTCGATGTTGTGGCCGGTGACGTCGCCGTTGCCGGTGAGCACGATCGCGGCGCGATCCGACAGCCGCGGCACCAGGATCTCCAGCAGGCTGACGAGCAGCGGCTCGACCTCGAAGGTCTCCTGCAGCACTCGACTGGTGTCGGCCACGAGCTGCAGCCGGGCAGACGCCCGACCGACGGCCGTGCTGGCGATGCGGGCGCGCAGGGCGGACGATGCACCGGCGGCGAGATCGGTGAGGTTCTGCCGATCGGCCGTCGTCCACCTCCGCTCCGACATGTTGATCGCGCACAGGCTGCCCAGCACGCGGCCGTCCTCGTCGGTGAGCGGCACGCCCAGGTAGCTCTCGACGCCGAGCACGACCCGCGCCCCGTGATCGACCCACGCCACGTCGTCGGCGGCGTGGTCGATCTGGACGACGTCGGCCGAGACCACGACCTGCCTGCACATCGACTGCTCCAGCGGCGTCTGGCGCAGCTCCGAGAGCGGAGCCGGCAGGCCGTACTGCCCGGGGAAGAACTGGCGGTGATCGTCGACGAGGGACACCAGGCCGATCTCGGAGCCGAGCAACCGGGCGACCAACGTCGCCAGCTGATCCATCGTGCGGTCCAGCTCGTTGACCCCGATGTCAGCGAGCGCTTCCGGTGTCGTGATCACCGCCCAACGCCTTCTCGGTTCGCCCTGCTGCCATTCAGCGCTAACCGGCGGGGGCGTACTCCTGGGAGATCCGGTCGGCGTCGAGCTTGGCCGCGATCAGCGCCGGTGTGCCGGTGACCTTGCCGACCCACGACGGATCGCAGGCGAACGTGCCGGGCTCCGTCGGCGCGACCCGCTCGTACTTGGTGCCCTCCAGCCGGAGCAGCATCCCGCACGCCGGGACCTGGTTGTTGCCGACGTCGGCCTTGGCCTGCAAGCCGTGTCCGGTCCAGTCGTGGATGTTCTTGAGGTTGGCGAGGGTGCATGCCCGGGTGAGGCTGTCGCCACACGCGGATGCCGCCGTGGCCCACAGCAGGAACGCCGACACCGACTGGGCGCCGAGCAGGGCGACGTCGCCGCCCTTGGCCTTCATCAGGTCGAGGTAGTCCTGGGTGGCCTTGTTCTGGCTGGCCTCCTCGAACGGGATGAACACCATCCGCATGTACGTGTCGTTCATCGCGCCATCGGTGTTCGCTGCCGCGCACTCGGCCTGGTAGTGGTTCGCGTCAGCGATCACCGGGACGTTGTAGCCGTTGGCCTTGGCCGCCTGCTCGAACAGCTGCAGGTGCGGCAGGCACGTGCCGGTCCACGAGACCAACTGCGCACCGGCCGCCTGGAGCTGCTTGACGAAGGGTGTCCAGTCCGCTTCGCCGACGACGTTGTACTCGAGCGTCGACGTGGCGAACTGCCAGCCGTACGCGGGCGACGCGGACACCACTTTGTCGCGCGACTCCTGCGTGGCCGAGTAGTTGGCGGCCAGCGCACCGACGTGCTTGATCGCATCGGGGAACTGGACGACCATCTGCGCGTACTCGCTGCCGGGTGCCTCGTCCGCCGGGTTGGGTACGGGCTGGAAGACGTCCTTGCCGTTCGAGAACGCTGCGCTCACGCTGTAGCCGGGGACGGCCGGCAGCCCGCACCCGAGGCGGGTCTCCTCCTGGTTGCTGTCGAACGACCAGCCCTCGCCGACGAGGAAGAACGATTTCGCGTCGCAGGCCGACTGCATCGCGACGGTCACGTTGAACACAGCGGCGTCGTAGTAGTTGAGGTTGATCTTGCGGCCGTTGATGCCGCCGAGATCGTTGCACGCCGACACGACGGCCTTCATCGCATCGCCCATCTCGTGGTTGAGCCCGGGTGCGCCGGTGTAGCCGGCGTCGTCGCCGGTGGCGAGCGTGATCGAGTCCTTGGTGACGCCGACCTCGGTGCCGTCGTCGGTGTTCGCGCCGCTGCCGGGGCCGCACGGCCACGGCGCATCGCCGAACATCGGCAGGTTCGACACAGTGGTGGTCGTCGCGGCATCGGTGGCCGCAGTGGTGGTCGCGTTCGCGTCGGTCCCACTGCTCGCCGTGCTGGCACCCGTGGCACCGGACCCCGAGGTGGTGCCCGGCGTGCTGCCCGACGCAGCCACCGTGGTGGCGGCCTCGGTGCCCGCCGGCGCGGCGGTGGTGGCGGTGGTGGCGGTGGTCGCCGGAGCGACGGTGGTGGTCGCCCCCTTGCGGTCCGAGCCGCAGGCCGCGGCGAGCACGGCGAGTGCAGCGAACGCGGCAACCAATCGAATCGGCCTCTGGCGCATGGTGTTCCCCCCAGTTGTGCGGACGTGCCGATCGACGAGAGCCGACGGCGACGCCATCGAACGGACGCCCCCGCGTCGTTCGATGGGCAGATCATACGCACCCCCGTCAAGGCCTCGCGACGGCGATCCGGCGGACCGGCTCTGGCACGCTGTGTCCGACGGGCCGTGCCCGACAGCGACCAGTGGGGGACACATGGCCAACTTCGACATCGACCCGGACTTCGCCGAGCAGCTCGACTGGATCCGCGAGTTCGTTCGCACCGAGATCGAGCCGTTGGACCTCGCGTTCGGTGCCGACCGCGACGCGAGCGACAAGCAGCATCCGATCCACGATGCGTTCATCCGCCCGCTGCAGGCCCAGGTGCGCGAGCGCGGGCTGTGGTCGTGCCACCTTCGCCACGAGCTCGGCGGGCAGGGCTACGGCCAGGTGCGGCTGGCGTACATGAACGAGATCCTCGGCCGTTCGATCTTCGCCCCGAGCGTGTTCGGCTGCCAGGCGCCGGACTCCGGCAACGCCGAGATCCTCGCCCACTACGGCACGCCGGAGCAGAAGGCGCGGTTCCTCCAACCGCTCATCGACGCCGAGATCTCGTCGTGCTACTCGATGACGGAGCCGCAGGGCGGCAGCGATCCCTCGCAGTTCGTGACTCGCGCCGTCCGCGACGGCGACGACTGGGTGATCGCCGGCGAGAAGTGGTTCTCGTCGGGGTTCGAGAAGGCGTCGTTCATCATCGTCATGGCCGTCACCGATCCGGACGTGTCGGTGTATCAAGGCACGTCGATGTTCCTCGTCCCCGGCGACACACCCGGCCTGGAGATCATCCGCCGCACGGGCACCGCCTTCGACCCCGACGACGAGGGGCACCATCCGTACGTGCGCTACAACGACGTCCGGGTCCTGGCCGAGAACCTCCTCGGGGGCGAGGGCCAGGCCTTCGCGATCGCCCAGACCCGGCTCGGCGGTGGCCGCCTGCACCACGCGATGCGCACTGTCGGCGCGATCAGTCGTTGCCTCGACATGCTGTGCGAGCGCGCCCTCAGCCGCTCGACGCAGGGCGAGCTGCTGGCCCGCAAGCAGTTCACCCAGGAGAAGATCGCCGACGCCTGGATCGAGCTCACCCAGTTCCGGCTGCAGGTGCTGCACGCGGCGTGGTGCGTCGACACCAAGGGCGGGCAGGCATCGCGTCGCGAGATCGCCGGCGTCAAGGTGGCGACGCCGAAGGTGTACCAGGCGGCGGTTCTGCGCACGATGCAGCTCCACGGCGCCCTCGGCGTGTCGAACGAGATGCCGCTCGGCCAGATGCTGCTGGCCTCGGTGACGATGGGCATCGCCGACGGACCCACCGAGGTGCACAAGATCACGCTCGCCCGTGACGTGCTCAAGGACCATCGCCCGGCCGAGGGCGCGTGGCCGAGCGAGCACCTCCCGGCGCGCCGAGCCGCTGCGATGGCCCACTACGAACCGCTGATGGACTGGTGACGGACGGATGGCATGACGCACCTTCGGTCAGGCGCGCCTCTGCCGGCGGAACGCAGATACCTTCCAGCGGATGAGCATCCAGTCGTCCGAACACGACACCGAACACGACACGGGGCCGGCCGACCTGTCCGCCCTCTTCACGCCGCTCGACCTCGGGTCGATGCACCTGCGCAACCGCTTCGCGATGGCGCCGATGACCCGCCAGCAGTCGCCCGGCGGCGTGCCGAACGCGGAGAACGCCGAGCACTACCGGCTGCGTGCGGCGGGCGGCGTGGGCCTGATCGTCACCGAGGGCACCTACGTGCGCGGTCCGGCGGCGGGGCCGAGCTCATCGGTGCCGCGCATCTACGGCGACGAGAGCGCGGCCGGCTGGCAGCGCGTCGTCGCGGGCGTGCACGCCGAGGGCGCGGCGATGATCGCCCAGCTGTGGCACCTCGGCGTCGAGCGAGGCGCGACCCCCGAGTTCGAGCCCGACGTTCCGACGGTCAGCCCGTCGGGCGTGAAGTTCGACGGCACGCCGGTCGGGGTCGCGCTCGACGACGACGGCCTCCGTGCGGTCATCGACTCGTTCGTCGAGTCGGCACGCGTCGCCCGCCAGGCGGGGTTCGACGGCGTCGAACTGCACGGCGCGCACGGCTACCTGCTCGACCAGTTCATGTGGAACCTGACCAACCGCCGCACCGACGACTTCGGCGGCTCGATCGAACGGCGCAGCGCGTTTCCCGCCGCCGTGGTGGCCGCGGTCCGCGCGGCCGTCGGCCCGGACTACCCGATCGTCTACCGCTACTCGCAGTGGAAGGGCTCGCAGTACACCGCCCAGCTGGCCGGCGTGCCCAGCGAGCTGGAGCAGGTGCTGGCGCCGCTGGTCGACGCGGGTGTGTCGGCGTTCCACGTCTCCACCCGCCGCCACTGGGTGCCCGGGTTCGAGGAGGTCGACGACTCGATCGGCCTCGCCGGTTGGACGCGCCGGCTCACCGGGCTGCCCGTGATCACGGTCGGCTCGGTCGGTGTCGACACCGTGTTCCGGTCGGAGGCCGAGACCGTCGAGTACACCACCGCCCAGCGGTTGCAGCTGCTCGCCGAGCAGTTCGGCGACGAGCAGTTCGACGTCGTCGCCCTCGGTCGTGCGCTGCTCGCCGACCCGGCCTGGGTCGACAAGGTCCGCACGGGCCGCCAAGCCGACATCGTGCCGTTCAGCCAGCCGGCTCGCTAGCCGCTTCATCGGAGGTTGCCGCGTCGTCGATCGCGGTCTGCGCTGCGGCGGCCTTCGCCCGCCGGCTGCGGCCACTGCGCTCGAGCACAGCGCTCACCGGCCCGGACAGGATGAGGAGCAGGCACGCCCAGAGGCCCACGCTGGCGATGGTGGAGCCGAGCAGCAGCGCGAGGAGGAACAACGATGTCGACGCGACGCTGCTGATGGTCGAGTGCGCGGCGAACGGGTTGTGCTCCGCCTCGAGCTCGGGGTTGCGGGCGACGACGATCGTCATCGCGGTGAGCAGGAGGCTGCTGAGCGCCATGTTGCCGATGTAGATCGCAACCGCCAGGCGATCGTCGTGGAGCTCGGAGATGATCGCGGTCGGCAGCGGCAGCACCACGATGGTGAAGCCCCACAGCAGGCTCAGCGTGAGCAGCGCCTGGTTGTAGGCGCGGACGTGCTCGAAGATCGAGTGGTGCACCATCCACAGCCTGGCGATGACGGCGAAGCTGATCAGGAAGCCCGTGACCTCCGGGCGGTGGACGGACAGGAAGTGCCCGACGGAGATCGTCCGGGGCGCCGGACCGTCGGTGCGTACCATCGGCGGGATGACGCTGGAACCGGGCACGCCCGACATCGCGATGCCCGAGACGTTGTGGGAACTGGTCGAGACCGCCGCGGCGCGTTGGCCGCACGATCCGATCCTGGTGTCCCGGCAGGGCGACGGCTGCACGTACGGCGAGTTCGCGGCGCGGGCCGTGGCGATGGCGGCCGGTCTCGACCGGCTCGGCGTGGGCGAGGGCGACGTGGTGTCGTGGATCCTGCCGACGTGGGTCGACACGGTGGTGCTCGCCGCGGCGCTGTCCCGCCTCGGGGTGGTGCAGAACCCGATCATCGGCATCAACCGCGACCGCGAGGTCGAGTTCTGCGTGCGCGAGTCGGGCTCGACGTGGCTGCTGACGCCCGCCGAGTTCGCGGGCTACGACTTCGCGGCGATGGGTGCCCGTGTCGCAGCCGTCGTCGACGGCCTGCGCCACGTGGTGATGGAGCCGGGTGCGTTTCCCACTGCGCCCGTCGACCCGGCCCGCGATCTCGTTCGCGGCGACGCACGGCGGGTGGCGTGGCTCTGCTACACGTCGGGCACCACGGCCGCGCCGAAGGGTGCGCGCCACGCCGATGCCACCGTCGGGTCGTTCAGCGCGGCGATGGCCGCGCGGATGGACGTCGCCCACGGCGATCGCTACGCGCTCGTCTTTCCGTTCCCGCACATCGGCGGGATCGGTCTGCTGTTCCTCGCGCTGCGCACCGGTTGCACGCACCTGCTCGACGCGGTGGTCGATCCCGTTGCCACCGTCGACTTCCTGTCGGCGCACGACTGCACGCACGCCGGCACCGGACCGGCGTTCTTCAACATGTTCCTCGCGGCCCAGGCCAAGCGCACCGAGCCGATCTTCCCGCACCTCAAGGCGTGCCCCACGGGTGGCGCCCCGACGCCGGCGGTCTACCACCAGCGCATCGCCGCCGAGCTCGGCAGCATCCTGGTCCCGGCGTGGGGGCTCACCGAGGCGCCGGTGCTGACGAGCGGGTCGCTCGACGATCCGCTCGACAAGCGGATGGGCACCGAGGGACGCCCGTTGCCCGATGTCGAGATCCGGGTCGTGGCCGCCGACGGGACGGTGCTGCCGCCGGGGACGCCCGGTGAGGTGCTCGTGCGCGGACCGCAGGTGATGCTCGGCTACCAGGACAGCACGCTCGACGCCCAGGCCTTCGACCCCGACCGCTTCTACCGCACCGGCGATCTCGGCTTCGTCGACGCCGACGGCTACATCGTGATCACCGGGCGGCTGAAGGACATCATCATCCGCAACGGCGAGAACATCTCGGTGCTCGATGTCGAGAACATGCTGCACGACGTCGCGGGCATCTCCGAGGCCGCCATCGTCGGCCTGCCCGACGACCGCACGGGTGAGTCGGTGTGTGCCGTCGTGGTGCCGACCCGCGCCGATGTGACGTTGGAGGACATCTGTGCCTCGCTGACCGCCGCCGGCCTCCGTCGCAACGCCCTGCCGACCCGGCTGGCGACGCGCCCGGTGCTGCCACGCAGCCCCGCCGGCAAGGTGCTCAAGAACCAGCTGATCGCCGAGCTGCTCGCCGGCGGCTGATCCGGTCGCCTCAGGTCTGGAGGTGGAGCACGGTCTCGGCGAGGTGATCGAGATCTTCGCGCCACGACGATGCGTCGCTGCCGACCGGGCGGATGACGAACTTCGAGAGGCCGCTGTCGATCAACCGCGACACGAGCGCGACGAGCTGCACCGGGCCGACGGGGAGGATCTGGCTGACGTCGACGTCGGCATCCGGGCGTCGGGCGCGCATGGCCGCGAAGGTGCTCGCGTCCGGCTGGACGCGCGCGTACGGGATGCTCAGCCCGAAGTGCTCCGGATCGATCTCGCGGCCCGAGTCGGCGGCTGCCGCGTGGATGCTCGCGACCGCGGTGACCGACTCGTCCGGCGTGATGGCCGCGCCGAGCCAGCCGTCGGACAGCCGACCGGCACGCCGCAGTGCGAGCGGTCCGACGCCGCCGAGCCAGATCTCGAGCGGGTCTTGGAGGGGGAGTGGCCGGACCGTGATGTCGGTGAACGCGTGACGGTCGGTGTGGTGGTCCACTGCCGCACCGCTCCACCACTGTCGCAGCAGCGGGATGATCTCGTCGATCAGCCGCCCGCGTGGGTCGTCGCCGATGCCGAGTGCTCCGCGTTCACCGGGTTGATCGAGGCCGGGCACCAGGCTGAGCAGGACCCGCCCGTTGCTCAGTCGGTCGAGCTGGGCCAGTTCCTTGGCGAGCAGCATCGGGTTGCGGCCGAGCGGCACGAGGTTGGCGCCCAGCTTGAGCCGCTGCGTGCGGCCGGCGGCGAACGCGAGGCCGATCAGCGGATCGACCTGCGCGCCCATCGGGATGTCGGAGAGCCAGATCGTGTCGAAGCCGAGCAGTTCCAGTGCGTCGACGAACGCTGGCAGGTTCGGCTCGTCCCAGGTCTCGATGCCGGGGGAGACCGCGAAGCGGACCTTCACGTGCTCTCGATGGACGGCAGGTTGAAGGACTTCACCCAGTCGGGATGGATCCGGATGATCTCGCGGGAGAAGCCGTCGTCGGGCGGTTCGACGTCGGAGAGCGCTTCGGCCGTCCCGCGGATCTCGAGGTAGATCGGGTGCCAGCCCTGGCTGGTGTCGACGATGTCGACGACGAACGCGACGCGGGAACCCGCGTCGACGTTGTGGAACTTCTTGGTGCCGCCCATCCGCATCCCGCCGATGTCGATCGTGTCGTCGGCGCGGACGAAGAACGTGACCGGGGCGTTCCCGACGACGCCGGTGGGTGACACCGTGGCGAGACGGCCGAGGCGCTGGCTGGCGAGCCATGCCCGCTCGTCGGGGCTGAATCCCTGGAACGTCATCGCGAACTCCTGTCTGCGGCGTGCTTCGTCACGCCCGACGGTAGCGGCGGTTGGCTACGGTCGTCGCCGGGGAAGTCGACAGCAGAGGGGGAAGCCATGAGCGTCCGCAGAGTCGTCACGGGGCATGCACCGGACGGTCGATCGATCGTCGTCAGCGACACGCATCTCGACGGGATGCCGATCGGCGACCGTGGTTCATCGGCGATCTCGCTGTGGGGCCGCGACGACCCCGGGCAGTTCCCGGATGACGGCAGCCAGCCGACGACGAGTGCGGCGTTCCCGCCGCCCGGTGGTTGCGGCATCGCGGTGATCTCGCTCGCGCCGGACGGCGACGACTTCCACCACTTCGTCGGCAATGTTCTGAAGCCGTGGGCCGATCCGGACGATCCCGGGATGCACCGCACGGCGACGCTCGACTACGACCTCGTCCTCGAAGGCACGGTCGGCCTCGAGCTCGACGACGGCGTGGAGGTCACGCTCGGTCCCGGCGATCTCGTCGTGCAGAACGGCACGCGCCACCGCTGGCACAACCGCGGCACCACCGTCGCTCGCTACATGAGCGTCACCGTCGGCGCCCACAACGCGGTCGAAGGCGGACGGCCAGTGACCGGCCGGTGATCGGCGGCCGCCGGTCGATGACCGGCTGACGTCCGTTTTCTTCAAGACCGCGACGCGGCCGATCCGTACCCTGGACGCATGACCGCACACTTCAGCGCCACCGGCATCGTCGTCGCCGACATGGCCAGCACCCTCGCCTTCTACCGAACGATCGGGCTGGAGATCCCGGCCGACGCCGACGCAGAGCCACACGTCGAGATCGCGCTGCCGGGTGGGCTCCGCCTGCTGATCGACATCCAGGACACGATCCGCTCGTTCGATGCCGGATGGACCCCACCGAGCGGTGGCGGCCGCGACATCAGCCTCGCCTTCGAATGTGACAGCCCGGCGGACGTGGACGCGATCTACGCCGCGCTCACCGCCGACGGTCACGACGGGCACCTCCCGCCGTGGGATGCCTTCTGGGGGCAGCGCTACGCCACCGTGCACGATCCCGACGGTCGTCCCGTCGATCTGTTCGCCGCGCTCAGCTGAGCAGATCGCCGATGGTCGTGCCGGCGAGCTCGCGCACCTCGCGGGCGAGGTGGGCCTGATCGGCGTAGCCGGTGATCGCGGCGGCGTGGGCGCGAGGGACGTCGAGCCTCAGCTGTCCGATGGCGCGCTGCAGGCGGAGGATGCGCGCCAGCATCTTCGGGCCGTAGCCGTAGGCGTCGATGCACCGCCGTTGCAGCTGCCGGGCACTGAGCCCCACCTCGGCGGCGACGTCGGGCACCGGGTCACCGCGGTCGAGCATCGCCGTGATCGCGTCGACGATGGGCGGTGGACCGTCGGTGCCGGCGAGCCGATCGATCGCGATCTCCTCGAGGAGCCGTCCCGCGTCGTCCCCGGCGGCGAGCCGATCGACCATCGGCCGCACGGCCCGCGTGGACCACACGTCCTCGAGCTCGGCGCGCTGATCGACGAGCTCGTGGGCCGCCACTCCGAGCACCGTCGGCGCGGTGCCCGGTGCGAACCGGAGGCCCACCGACACGTTGCCGGGCCGGGCCGGCACCACCTGGGCGGTGGTGTCGGGCCCGGCCACGAACAGCGACGTGCCGTCCCAGATCACATCCATCGAACCGTCGGGCAGGATGCGCTTGGCCCGCCCGTCACCGACGGAGGTCCACACGACCGCACCGGCGAGGCGGGACGATCGCTCCTGGTACACGTCACCATTGTCGCGCGATCGGCGGGACGTCAGCAGTCGCCGAGGCCCTGCAGCACGCTGCCCGTCTGCAGGCCTCGGATGTACACGTCGCTGTCGGGCGGCGTCTTCGGGTCGTTGTCGTCCGGTCCGATGTAGTCGTTGAACTGGACGCCCTCGGAGTGCAGCGACACGCGGATGCCGGAGGCGGTGGTGCCGGCGCCCTCGCTGGAGCAGCCGCCGGGCTCGACGTTGATCGCGCCCGGGAAGTCGGCCGGGCGGCTCCCGATGCCCACACCATTCGGGTCGAGCAGCAGCGCCTGCGGATCGGAGTAGTAGCTGTAGCCGACGAAGGTCAGGTTCGATGCCGTCGAGCCGCCGAACGATCCGCACAGCGCGTAGTCGTCGAAGCAGATCGACCGGGCGAACGGATAGGCGAAGAAGTGGTCCTGGTCGTCGTAGTGCAACCCCGTGCCGGGATCCACGCTCGGGAGCGCCAACGTCTCGTCCCCGACGGCGGCCCCGAACAGCGGGGTCACCGCCGCCACGAACGATGCAGGCGTCGAACCGAACGTCACCGTGCCGATGGCGTTCGACTTCAGGGTCAGGCTGTTGCCGAAGACGGCGGGCGGGTTCGACGGCGAGGGCCACGATCCGAGCAGGTCGACGACGACGTCGGAGTTGCCCGCCGAGTTGTAGATCGAGACCTGACCCGACGTGCCGACCGGGACGATCACCATGTTCGCGATGGTCTGGCCCGGCGTGAAGTTGAGGTTCGATGCCGTGGGTGGATGGCCGCCAGTTGGATACACGGTGAGGTAACCGGCTGCGGTGGGGTTGGTCACCGTCACGTTCAGGGCGACCGAGCCGGCGGTGTTGGCGGGAAGGCCGCCGCGGCCCGCGACGGCGAGGTTCAACGTCGTCGCTTCGCCGATGGATCGGGTGCCACTGAACCGACCATCGATGGTGGGCTGACCGATCCGGGTGTCGAGCAGTCGGGTCGGGGTCTGGCCGCTGAACTTCGAGCCGGTGAACGTCAGCGTGTCGGGGAACGAGCCGAGGAGGTCGACCACCACGTTCGCCGTGCCGTCGCTGCCGTTGTAGATCGTGACCAGCTGGCCGGTGCCGATCGGCACGATGACCATGTTCGGGATGGTCTGGCCGGGTGTGAAGTTGAGGTTCGACGCCGTCGGTCGTGTCGTACCGGTGGGGTACACCGTGAGGTAGCCGGTGCCGGTGGGCCCGGTGACCGTGACGTTGAGCGCCACCGAGCCCGTCGGGCCGGCGCCCCCGGCGCGTCCGCCGACCATCACCGTCGTCTCGGAGTGCGCCGGGATCGCGCCACCGCCGGCCCCGATGGAGTCGACGGTGGTGAAGCCGGGTCGGGTGTCGAGCAGCCGGGCCGGCACCGTGCCGGTGAACGGAGTGCCCGTCGGGAAGTAGCCGAGGACGTCGACGATGACGTGCGTGGTGCCCGACGTGAAGTTGAACAGCGAGATCTGCCCGCTCGTGCCGACGGATGCGATCACCATGTTCGGGATGGTCTGGCCGGGCGTGTAGTTGAGGTTCGATGCGGTCGGGCGAGTCGCGCCCGCCGGGAAGACGGTGATGTACCCGGCGGCCGTGGGAGCGGTGGCCGTGACGTTGAGGGCGACGGCGGAGACGCCGGTGGCCGGCACCGCGCCGCGACCGACGACGGTGAGGTTGGTGGTGCTGTTCGCGCCCAACGGCCCGGCGCCGGCGGCGAGGCCGTCGACGGTGGGTGACCCCGGACGGGTGTCCATCAACCGCGCCGGGCTCAGGCCCCGGTAGACCGGTTCACCGATCGCCCGGGAGACGCCTGCCTGGCCGACGACGCTGACCGTCGCCGCGGCCAGCAGACCGACCGCGCATCGCTGCAAGAACTGCTTCACGTCCGTACCCCACGTTCCCCGAGCCAGCCCCGTGCTGATCGCCCGACGCAGATTAGGGGGCTCGTGCGCTTGTTCCGTTACAAGCGTCCGAAAAAGACTAGGCAGGCGACGTCGCCTGAACGGCGGAGCCCGTCAGCTTCCGGCGCGACCAGATCACCCACACCGCGCACAGGATCGGGGCGATGCCGCCGAGCGCGAGCGAGGCTCTGGGGGAGATCGCGTCGGTGAGCCAACCGGTCAGCAGCCCGCCGACGGGCGTCGTGCCGAGCGTGCCGAGCATGAACAGGCTCATCATCCGGCCCTGCATGTTCCCGGGTGTGTGCTGTTGCAGCACGGACTGGGCGACGGTCTGGTACGCCACCACGACGAAGCCGAAGTACGGCATGCCGAGGAGGAAGAGCATCAGCGTCGGCGCCGACGCGCTGTAGATGAGTGACACGCCGAGCAGGATCGTGGCGAGGGCGAACTGGCGGATCGTCGGACGGTGCAGCCAGCGGGCCAGCACGAAGCCGCCTCCGACGGCGGTGACCGCGTTGATGGACTCGGCCCAGCCGAACGCGCTCGGGCTGGCGTGGAAGGTGAGCCGGACGAGCGACGAGTAGAACGCGGCGAAGTTGAACGTGAGCGCACCGACGACGGCGTTGGTGAGCAGCACGGTTCGCAGGACCGGCGATCCCCAAGCGAAGCGGATGCCCTCGCGGAGCTGCCCCTTCTCGCGGCGCACCACCACGCGTGGCAGCAGCTCGCGGCGACGCAACAGCGCCAGCGACAACACGACCGCGGCGTACGACCCGGCGTTGCAGTAGAAGCACACGGCCGCCCCGCGCCACGCGTACAGTCCGGCGGCGAGCGCCGGCCCGCCGAGCCGACCGACGGACTGGGCCACCGCGGAGAGCCCCACGGCGCTCGGCAGTCGGTCGCGCTCCACGAGCTGGGCCAGGAACGCCTGGCCCGCGGCGCGGTCGCCGACCTGCACGATGCCGAGCACGAGCGACATGCTCAGGATCCAGGCGACGTTGATCCGCCCGGCGGAGGTCAGCAGCCCCAGGGCGAGTGCCTCGAGGCCGGCCAGGATCGCGGTGACGGACAGCAGGCGGGGAATGCGGATCCGGTCGATCACCACGCCGGCCGACGGGCCGAGCACGAGGATCGGCAGGAACTGCACGCTCATCACCGCACCGAGTGCGAACCCGCTCCCGGTCAGGTCGAGGACCAGCAGCGACTGGGCCACCACCTGGAAGAAGGTGCCGATGTTGGAGATGCCCTGGCCGACGAGGAACCGGCGCACGTTCGGGATGCCGATCGCGCTCGGTGGCCGCGGAGGTGGCTCCGCGACCGCGGTCGGGCCCGTGCCCGAAGAGGGGACCGTCGTCGCATCAGTCATCGACGGGGGTGTGCGCGACGCGGTGGAGGAGGTCGGCGAGGATCGAGATCTCGGCGGTGGTCAACGGGGTGAGGACGGAGGCGACCGCACGGCCGTGCATCGCGCGCAGCTGTGGGCCGGCGGCACGGCCCTCGCCGGTGAGCGTGACGCGCACGCATCGACGGTCCGTCGGATCGGGATGGCGCTCGACGAGGCCCAGCGGCTCGAGCTCGTCGATCAGCGACGTCGCCGATCGCGGCACGATGTCGAGCATCGCCGCGAGCTCGCTCATCTGCACCGGCCGGTCGATGCGATGCAGCGAGCGGATGACTCGGGCCTGCGCGGCCGTCAGGTGGTGCGGCAGGAGCGCCGCTTCGTCGGCGCGCTGGATCCGTCGATGGGTGACCGCCAGATGGCCGCCGAGGTGGTGGAGCGCTTGGTCGTCGATAATGCTGAGGCTACCTCAGTACCTCGCCGAGTCCCTCCTGAGCGCGGGGTGACGCCCGCCACCGATCAGCGTTCGCTCAGGAACAGGCTCTGCACCGATCGGCCGCACCGGCCCTCGCGGTCGAACAGCGCTCCCTCGGCGAGGCCCGCCCCGAACGGGCCGTAGTGCGAGCGGGCCTGCATCCCGATCCACTCACCGACGGGCGGGCGCAGCAGGTGCACCGTCAGGTCGGGGTTGATGAAGACCATCCGGGTCGGATCCAGCTCGGCCGACACGCCGTTGCTGAAGTCGGCCGTCGACACCGCCCGCTGCGCGCCGGAGGGCACCTCGCCGGCCACGACCGGGACGCGGAGCCGGCACCAGAGCGAGATCGGACCGGGCTCGATCCACGAACCCTCGGCGAAGGCCATCTCGACCGCGTCGCGGTGGAACGCGATCTGATCACCACCGAAGAGGGTCTGCTGCGCCTGGCCCACACCCGGCTCGCTGAACGGCGGTTCCGGAGTGAAGTCGCCGAGCGCGATGTCGTCGACCCGCACTCGGAGGGCGCGCGCCCGGGCCACCTCGGTGCCGTCGGCGACCGTGAGTGAGGCGCCGACGAGCGACACGTTGCGGCCGGGTCGCTCGAGCGTGACCGCGAGCGACATCGGCACTCCGACGGGCACCGGACGGACGAGCTCGATCGTGATCCGGGCGAGCTGCCAGCGCGCGGGATTCGGCTCGCCGTCGACCCGTTCGCACGCCCGGGTGATGAGCGCGCCGACCGGTCCGCCGTGGCAGCTCGACGGATCCCAGGGACCGCGGCTCAGCTCGGTGGCCTCGACGACGCCGTCGTGCTCGACGAAGAGTGCGGTGGCTCGGTCATCCATCCTGCACGGGATCCTAGGGTTGCGCCACGATGGGGGGATGGTCGAACACGCTCGGATCGTCGTCATCGGTGGTGGCATCGCCGGGTGCAGCGCGCTGTACCACCTCGTGCAAATGGGCTGCAGTGACGTCCTCCTGCTCGAGCGCGACGAGTTGACGTCGGGGTCCACGTGGCATGCCGCCGGCAACGTGCCGACCTACAGCACCAGCTGGAGCCTGATGAAGATGCAGTCGTACTCCGCCGCGCTCTACCGCGAGCTGGCCGTCGATGCCGACTTCCCGATCAGCTACCACGTCACCGGCTCGGTGCGCCTCGCCCACTCGACCGAGCGGATGGCCGAGTTCCGCCACGTCACCGGCATGGCCAACGCGCAGGGGATGGGCTACGACATGCTCGACCTCGATCAGCTCGTCGAGCGCTACCCGCAGGTGCGCACCCACGATCTGCTCGGCGCGCTGTGGGACCCGCTCGACGGCGACATCGATCCGTCGCAGGTCACCCAGGCGCTGGCCCGCGCCGCGCGCGCCGGTGGTGCGCAGGTTCGCCGGTTCGAGCGCGTGACCGGCCTCGCCCAGCGGGCCGACCGCGGCTGGACCGTCACGTCGCGCACGGCTGACGGAACCGAGCACACGGTCGAGTGCGAGATCGTCGTGAACGCGGCCGGCTACCGCGCCGGAGAGGTGATGGCGCTGCTCGGTCGGCATCATCCGGTCGCCCAGATGTCGCACCAGTACCTCGTCACCGAGGAGATCGATGCGCTGGCAGCGAGGGCCGACCCACTGCCGCTGCTCCGCGATCCCGACGCCAGCTACTACCTCCGCCAAGAGCGCAACAGCTTCATCCTCGGCCCCTACGAGCGGCAGGCGACCGCGATGTGGCTCGACGGCATCCCCGACCAGTTCGCCAACATGCTGTGGAGCGACGATCTCGATCGCCTCGCCCCGCAGATCCTGGACGCGGGCGAGCGGGTCCCGGTCCTCGGTGAGGCCGGCATCGCCCGCGTGGTGAACGGCCCCATCCCGCACGCGCCGGATGGCAACCCGTACGTCGGACCCGAGCGTGGGCTGCGCAACTTCTGGCACTGCAACACGTTCACCTTCGGCATCGCCCAGGGAGGTGGCGCGGGCAAGGCGATCGCCGAGTGGATCCTGGACGGGCGTCCGGAGTTCGACATCTGGTCGGTCGATCGCCGGCGGTTCAAGGAGTTCGCGACCACGGGCTACACCGTCGAGCGGGCGATCGAGGTGTACCAGAACGAGTACGCGATCGGCTTCCCGTTCGAGGAGCGCCCAGCCGGCAGACCGTCGTTCACGTCGCCGCTGTACGACACGCTGCGCACCAAGGGTGCCCACTTCGGTGCCCGCGGAGGATGGGAGCGAGCGACGTGGTTCGATCCCGGGGGCTCCATCGCCGACGACTCGCTCTCGTTGTTCCGCACCAACGCATGGCGTCCGCTCGTCGCCGAGGAGTGCGCCGCCGTGCGCGGCGGGGTCGCGGTGCTGGACCTCCCCGGGTTCACCGAGATCGAGGTCAGCGGCCCCGGTGCGGCGGCCTACCTCGATCGGCTGCTCTGCACCCGGCTGCCGCGACTCGGCCGGATCACGCTCGCATACACGTTGCTGCCCGACGGCAAGGTGCTCAGCGAGTTCACCGTGAGCCGTCTGGCCGACGACCGCTTCGGCCTCGTCGGTGCGGCGAGCGCCGAGTGGCACGATCTCGATCTGCTCGAGCATGCCCTCCCGGAGGACGGTTCGGTGACGCTCACCAACCGAACCCATGCGGTGAGCACGCTGATCGTGGTCGGCCCACGCTCGCGGGAGGTGCTCGCCCAGGTCACCACGACCCCGCTCGACGATGCCGCGTTCGGTTGGCTATCGGTGCGCGACATCGACACAGCGGTCGGCCCCGTCCGTGCATTGCGCATCAGCTACGTCGGCGAGCTGGGCTGGGAGCTCCACGCGACGCGCGATCAGGCTGTCGCGTTGTACGGAGCGATCCACCGCGCCGGTGCCGGGTTCGGGCTGCGCGACATCGGCACCTACGCCGTCGACAGCCTGCGCCTGGACAAGTGCTACCGCAGCTGGAAGCAGGACCTCGACATCGGCTTCTCACCGTTCGATGCCGGGCTCGACCGGTTCGTCGATCTGTCGAAGCCGGACTTCGTGGGGCGCGACGCCCTGGTCGCCGAGCGCGAGCGGGGATCGGCGTGGCGGTTCGTGCCGATCGTCCTCGACGAGCCGGGATCGGCGGACGCCCCGTTCTGCTCGTCGATCTTCGATGGCAGCGACCGCAGCCCCGAGCCGATCGGCATCGTCACCTCGGGGGGATGGAGCTTCACGCTCGGCGCGAGCATCGCCCTCGGCTACGTCCGTCCGGGGTTCGCAACGGCGGGGACGACCGTGCACGTCGACGTCCTCGGCGAGCGGGTCTCGGGCACCGTCCGCGCCGAGCCGTTGTACGACCCGGAGAACGACCGCCTCCGCGGCGACGGTGCAGCCGGGATCAGGCGGGCAGCCAGACCGAGCTGATCTCGTTGGCGATCCGCGTGCCCTGGGCGCGCCCCGCGTTCGCGGCGGGCGCCCGGGTCTCGGGATCGAGCGGGTTGGAGCCGATGGCCTGCGCGGACGCTTCGTCGGGCCGGATCGTCAGCACGGTCGCGGTGCGGTCGAGCTGCTCGATCGCGGCGAGCACATCGCGGTCGGACACGCCGGGGATGTCGGCCACGGGGGCGAGCACGATGATGACGCCGCAACCCTCGGCGAGATCGGCGTTCGTGCTGGAGCGGACGCCGCCGTCGACGTAGCGACGATGGCCGATGGTGACCGGGGGCCACACGCCCGGCACGGCGCACGACGCCGCCACGGCGTCGATGATCGACACGTCGTCGTCGGCCGAGAACACGCGCACCTCGCCCGTCTCGGCGTCGGCGGCCACGATCCGCAGAGCCCGCCCGGCCGGCCATCGATGCGCCGGCAGTCGGTGCTCGATCACCGCGCGACGGGTCGACTCGGGCACGGTGTCGGCTGCGAGCGCGGCGTGGCCGATGGCGGCGCGCAGCTCGAGTGGGCTCGACGCGTGCCGCAGCGCATCGCCGAACATCGCCGCGATCTGCTCGATGTCGAGCTGCGCGGCGATCTCGCCGGACTGGTCGGTCGGCACGAGCTGGCGGGCGAACAGAGCATCGAACCCTTCGCCACTGGTGACCTGCGCGGCCACCGTGGAGCCGGCCGATGTGCCGACGACGAGATCGGCCGCGGTGAGGTCGAGGCCGGCGTCGGCGAGCCCGACGAGGATGCCGGTCTCCCAGGCGATGCCCGCCACGCCGCCACCACCGAGCACGAGTGCTCGCCGGGCGTTCCCCTGCAGGCCGTCATGGGAGGCGTCGCTCATTCGCCGAACGTACCATCGGCCTCGCCGGTTACGTTGACGGTGATGGCGCAGCTGCTGCACGCACGGACCTCCGTCCTCGACATCGCGTATCTCGAGTGCGGGCCGGCCAATGGCCCGGTGACCGTGCTGATGCACGGCTTCCCGTACGACGTGCACACCTACGACGTCGCCGCGGCGTCGCTCGCCGACGCGGGTCGGCGTGTCATCGTGCCGTACCTGCGCGGCTACGGGCCGACCCGCTTCCTCGACGCGGCCACCCTGCGATCCGGCCAGCAGGCCGCCCTCGGCGCCGATCTGCGTGACCTGCTCGACGTCCTGCACATCGAGCGGGCCACCCTCGCCGGGTACGACTGGGGCGGCCGGGCGGCATGCATCGTCGCCGCGCTCTGGCCCGAACGCGTGGACGGCCTCGTCACCGTCGCCGGGTACAACATCCAGGACATCGCCGCCTCGAGCCAGCCGTTGGATCCCGAGACCGAGCGGCTGTTCTGGTACCAGCACTACTTCAACGCCGACCGTGGCCCAGCTGGTCTCGCCGCCAACCGCGACGAGCTCTGTCGACTGCTCTGGCGCACGTGGTCGCCGACCTGGGACTTCGACGAGGCGACGTTCTCCGCGAGCGCAGCCTCGTTCGCCAACCCCGACTTCGTCGACGTCGTGATCCACTCCTACCGCCACCGCTTCGCCCGCGTGCCAGGCGACTCCGCGTACGACGACATCGAGCAGCGCCTGGCGAGCTCGCCACGGATCGACGTGCCGACCATCGTGCTCTGGGGCGCCGACGACGGCGTCGATCCGCCCCGCCGCACGGCGGACGGTGCGCTGCCTCGTCCGCGTGCGTTCGGCGATCTTCGCGATGTCCGGCTCGTGCCGGGCGCAGGTCACAACCTGCCCCAGGAGGTGCCGGCAGCCATCGTCGACGCGGTGCTCGCCGTCGGCTGAGATCGTCGCAACGAACGACGTGTATCACTCGCGCCGAGAGCGGGAAGCATCCCGACGTGAGCGATCGTCGCCGACACCCGAGGAGGCAGATCGACGTTGCCGCGCGGGTGGCCGCTGCCCCCGAGGAGCGCCTGCCGCGAGCGCGCTGCGTCGACATCTCGCGTGGCGGCCTGCTGATCGCGTTCGACGAACCCGTCGGCCTCGCCGTCGGCCACCGCCTGGTGGTCTCGCTGGACCTGCCCGATGGCCACTTCCATGCGTTGGCGGCGGTGATGCGCACCGAGCGCGGCGCCGACTTCCGCACCTACATGGCCATGGAGTTCGTCAGCATGCGCGAGGACGACTTCGAGGAGTTGATCGAGCAGCTCGATCGGGACCCGAGCGTCCGCCGCGCCGGCTGACCACCGGCGTCAGCCCCACCGCGAGTGAGGGTCGATCGCGTGACGCAGCCATTGCGCGTCGACAGCAGCGAACCCGTCGAAATCGTTGTTGAAGTAGCAGTACACGTCGTGGCCCGCTGCGAGCTCGTGCTGGAGGCGGGCGGCGACGGGTGCGAGGCGATCGGCGCCGTACAATCCGCGGTACGGCTGCCGCAACGCGTCGGGCCCGTGGAAGCGCACATAGGTCCAGTCGGTGGTGAGCACGAACGGATGGTCGTCGATCAGGTCGTGGATGCACAGCGCTGCGCCGTGGCGAGCGAGCACCTCGTAGACCTCGTCGTGGAGCCACGACGGGTCGCGCATCTCGACGGCCCAGCGCATCGTGCGTGGCGCGACCGACAAGAACTCGTCGAGCCGTGCGGCGTTGCGCGTCCAGCGTGGCGGGAGCTGCACCAAGGTCGGGCCGCGTGAAGCTCCGAGGCGCTCGGCGCGGTCGAGGTGGTTCGGCAGCCAGGTTGCGGCGTCGCGCAGCTTCTTGCGGTGCGAGCCGAACTGGCCGAGCTTGAGCGCGTACATGAAGTCGGGCGGTGCGGCGGCTGCCCAGCCCTCGACGGCCGACTGCGTCGGGAGGCGGTAGAAGGTGTTGTTGAGCTCCACGGTGTCGAACAGGAGCGTGTAGTAACCGAACCACTTCGACGCCGGCAGATCCGCGGGGTAGACCAAACCGCGCCAGTCGCGGTAGCTCCATCCCGAGCAACCGACTCTCGCTCGTCCGACCACGCGCTCCCGTTACCCGCCCAGGCTGTGATGCAGACGTTTCGGTCCTGATCACGGTGGGTACGAGGTCCGCCGTGATGGGAACACGGGGATGGAGGGCGGTGGCGATCTCGTCGCTCGTGTTCGCCGCGTCCGCGTGCACCGAGCACACGGTCGGACCAGCGCGGACCTTCGACGACTTCGAGCGCAAGAGCCGGACCACCGCGGAGGTGGCGCTGTCCGCGGTCGAGACCGTGCGGTTGCTCGCCGAGACCGCCGACGCCGGCAAGGCGTTCGGCAGCTACACCACGATCAGCATCGGCGAGCAGGAGGACACGCTGTCGTCGGCGGTCGGCGACTTCTCGTCGGTGCAGCCGCCCGATCAGCACGCCGACGACCTCCGGGCCCAGCTGGAGCAGCTGCTGTCCGACGCAACCGACCACCTCACCGCCGTCCGGGTCGCCGTCCGGCGAGGGACGCTCGAGGGGTTGGCCGATGTCGCGGCTCCGTTGGCGGCCGATTCGACCGCGCTGAGGACCTTCCTCGCGGGGCTGTCGTGAAGCAGGTGCTGTCGTGAAGAAGGTCTGGGGCGTCGCGCTCGGCGTCCTGACCGCGATCGGTGGGTTCGTCGACATGGGCGATCTCGTCGCCAACGCCGAGACGGGTGCGCGGTTCGACATGAACCTGGCGTGGGTCGTGGTGTTCGGTGTGATCGGGATCATCGTGTACGCCGAGATGAGCGGACGAGTCGCCGCGCTGTGTGGCCGTCCGGTGTTCGACCTCGTCCGTGAGCGGCTGGGAGCGCGCTTCGGGATGGCGAACCTGCTCGCTTCGTTCTTCATCAACTTCCTGACGCTCACCGCGGAGCTGGCAGGCGTGGCCCTGTCGATCTCGCTGGCATCGAGCGTCAACTACATCCTCATCATCCCGATCGTCGCGATCCTCGTCTGGCTGGTCTGCTGGCGGATGCCGTTCGAGACGATGGAACGGATCTTCGGACTCCTCGGATTGTGCTTGCTGGTCTTCGCCGTGACGGTCTGGAAGATCGGTCCCGACTGGAACGCGCTGTTCTCCGCGTCGACGCATCCGCACGTGCCGGGGTCGGAGAGCGGCTTCTCCTACGCGTACTTCTGCATCGCCGTCTTCGGCGCAGCGATGACGCCGTACGAGGTGTTCTTCTTCTCCAGCGGTGCGGTGGAAGACGGCTGGACGAAGAAGGACCTCGGCGAGAACAAGGTCAACGTCTTCATCGGCTTCCCGCTGGGTGCGCTGCTCTCGTTGGCCATCATGGCCTGCGCCCACCTCGTGCTCGCACCGCGTCACATCGGCGTCGATCAGCTCTCCCAGGTCGTGCTGCCGGTGGCGTCGGTCATGGGTCGCCTCGGTCTCGCCTTCGTGCTGATCGGCATCTTCGCGGCCACCTTCGGAGCAGCACTCGAGACGGCGCTGTCCGCCGGCTACGTGGTCGCGCAGTACCTCGGTTGGCCGTGGGGCAAGCACTCGAGTCCGCGGCACGCGACCCGCTTCCACGTCGTGGTCCTCCTGGCGATCGCCGGCTCGGCCCTGTTCGGGCTGACCGGAGTCGATCCGGTGAAGGTCACGGAGTACTCCATCGTGCTGTCCGCGGCCGCGCTGCCGTTGACGTACTTCCCGATCCTGGTCATCGCCAACGACGCGCGGTACATGGGGCCCGACCACACGAACGGGCGGTTCATCAACGCGGTCGCCTCCGTCTACCTCGTCGTCCTCGTCATCGTCGCGGTCGCGACGATCCCGCTGATGATCATCACCAAGGGAGGGTCATGACCGAACCCGCACGCGTCCTGCACGCCACACTCGATCTGCTGGACCGCCAGCTGGTGGATCGCGACGGCGTCCTGTGCGGCAACGTGGACGACCTGGAGATCACCCGCCCCGCCGAGACCGCAGAGCTGTTCGTCACCGCCTTGCTGGCCGGTCCCGGCATCCTCGCCTACCGCATGGGAGCGAGACGGTTCGGTCGGTGGCTGCAACGGTCCAACGCGAAGATCCACGGTGATCCGGTGGGCGAGCCCACGGTCGACGCTGTACACGACCGGACGCGGATCCCCATCGAGCTCGCCTACCAGATCGGGCCGAGCATCCGGATCGCGATGAGCGCCGACGACCTGGCCAGCCACGACGGCGAACGTTGGGCGATGCGCCACGCGGTCGAGCACATCCCAGGGAACGACAGCCGTGCGCCTCAGTGACCTCCTGACCTACAGCGTGAGGACGCAGGACGGCGTCGCGCTCGGACGTGTCAGCGACGTCAGGATCGTGCAGGACGGCCCCGTGGTGCGCGGTGTGCAAGCTGCGTTCCGGGTCGACGCCCTGGTCGTCGGGCGTGGCGGTCTCGCCGAGCGACTCGGCTACATCCGCACACGCGTGGAGGGGCCGTGGTTGCTGCGCACGATCTTCGCCCGGCTCGAACGCAGTGCGAAGATCGTGCCGGTGTCGGCCATCGACCGCTGGGACGACGAGGCGAAGGTGGTGCACGTCCGCGAGTTCACGCACCAGGCGTGATGCCGGCGGCGAACTCCGTCGCGACGATGCGCTGATCGTGCACGCCGGCCGCCGCGTCGGAGGCGAGCCAGACGATGGGTGGGCCCATGATGTCGGGCTCGAGCATCCGGTCGCGCGCATCGGCGGGTACGTCGTCGGGGACCATGCCCGTGCGCGTCGCTCCGCCCGGCAGGAGGAGGTTCACGGTCACGGGGCTGCCGCCGAGATCGGCCGCCATGACCCGCGACAGCGCCTCGACGCCGGCGCCCGCCGGGCCGTACGGCACGAAGCCGCGGCGCACCATCGTCGACGCGCTCATCGAGATGTTGACGATCCGGCCGCTGCCCTGCTCGAGCATCAACGGCACGACGGCACTCGCCATCAGGAAGCACCCCGTGACCTTGGTGTCGACGACGTCGCGGAACCCTGCGGCACCGACGTGCCAGAACGGCTGGGGATCGGTCATGAACCGCGGGTTGACCGAACGCATCCCGATGCCGGCGTTGTTGACCAGGACGTCGATGCCGCCCCACTCGCGTCGGCTCCGCTCGACGCAGGCGGTCACCGATGCCTCGTCGCGCACGTCGAGCGTTCCCGCGATCGCCGACGAACCGAGCGCCTCGGCGGCGATCCGCGCAGACGCTTCGTCGCGACTGGTCACCATCACCCGCGCGCCGGCCGCGACCAGGGCGGCAGCCATCGCCGCGCCGAGCCCACTCGACGCACCGGTGACGAGCACCCGCGTGCCGTGGAGGTCGGTCATCCAGGCCGACGCTACCAGCGGCCGCGAATAGGATCGCCGGCCGTGAAGGTCGTGCTGCTCGTGTTGGTCATCCTGGTCGGCGTGGGCGCGATCCAGGCTGCCGTGTGGATCCCGGTGACCCGCTCGTGGCGGCGCAAGCAGGGTGCCTACGACACCACGTTCGCGGCCGAGGTGGCGGCATCGGGGGAGCGGATGTTGATCCCTCCCGAGCCCGCGATCTACCGCGGCTCGACCACCACCTACGGCAACGTGCGCGGCAACGGCACGATCCTGCTCACCGACCGTCGGCTGGTGTTCCGCAAGAAGTCCGGCGGCGTCGTCGAGATCCCCGTCGCCAAGCTGCGCGGCACGCGGCGCGACAAGTCGTTCCTCAGCTCCCGGGTCGGGGGGATGACGCACCTCATCATCGCCACCTCCGACCCGGCCGAGGTGGGCTTCTTCGTCACCGACATGGACATGTGGGAGCGGCTGCTCGTCACCGTGACGCCGGGTTGATCAGGTCGGGCTGATCACGTGGAGAGCGCGAGCTCGGCGGCTTCTTCGTCCACCAGTCGAGCACGCAACGCCCGAGTGAGCACGATGTACAGCAGCCCGGCCAGCAGGCTGATCGTCGCGAACACGGCGATCGCGACGCGGGCGCCCGTGACCGCCGCGAGCGCACCGGCGGCGACGTTCGACAGGGTGATGGTGAGCGTGACGATGCCGAAGTCGCCGGCCAGGATCCGACCGCGCACGTGGTCCGGCGCCCGGCGCTGCAAGCCGTAGGTCGACAGCGTCCACTGCGCGCCGCCGCCGAGGTGGGCGATGAGCGCCAGCGGCACGGCGATGGCGAGCGTCGGCGCGATGCTGAGACCGAGGTAGCAGACCCCGAAGGCGAGGCCCGCGCTGCCGCACAGCAGCAGCACCCGGGCCAGCGAGGGGCCGACGAGGCGTGCCGCGATGAGGGGCCCGGCCGCGACGCCGAGTCCACGCGCGGCGAGCAGGAGACCGGTGGCGCCGTCGCCGCCGTGCAGGTCGTGGGTGGCCAGCACCGCCAGCAGGCCGACGATGCCGGCGCCCATCGAGAACGTCGCCTTCGAGGCGAGCAGCGCGAGGAGCGCTCCGTCTCGGCGGGCGTAACCGAGCGCCTCCTTCATGTCGGCGATCGGTCTCATCTTCTGGCGTGTCGCGGACCCCCCGCCGCGCGCTTCCTGCATCGGATGCCGGATCATCACGACGAAGCCGGCGGCGACCACGAACGACAGCGCGTTCACGGCGAAGGCTGCGTCGCGCCCGAACACCGAGGCGACGAGCCCGCCGAGCGCAGCGCCGACCGCGAGCATCGCGCCCCAGAGCGAGCCGAACAGCAGGCTCGCCTGCTTCAGCTCGTCATCGTCGCGGGACAGGTTGGGAATGCCCGCCTGTGCGGCCGGGCCGACGAAGGACCCGAGCGCCGAGATGATGCACAGGCACAGGAAGCCGAACCACAACGAGCCGCGCGATGCCACGAGCAGCAGGCCGGCAGCCGCCACGGCCTGGACGAGCGAGACGACCAGCAGGATCCGGCGCCGGTCGAACCGATCGACCACCGCGCCCGCGAGTGGGGTCATGAAGAACGCCGGCAGTGACTGGGCGACGTACACGAGCGTGACGAGCAGGGGCAGATCGGTGAGCGACTGCACCAGGCCGACGAACGCCACGTACGCGAACCAGTCCCCGGCGTAGGAGATGACCTGGGCGATGAAGAGGGCGCGCAGGTCCCGGTTCGTTCGCAGCATCGACCACATCGCCGACCTGTCTATCGTCCGGCGACCGTGGCTGGGGTGATCACTCGATGATGGGGAGGTGTTCCTGCAGGCCGGTGAGGTCGATCAGCCGGCGCAGCTGTGGCGACGGGCTGCGCAGCGTGACGGCGCCGGACTGGAGAGCGATCAAGAGCGTGCGCAGACCACGAGAGTCGACGAACGACACGCCGGCGGTGTCGAGGACCACGTCAGCGGCACCGCCCTCGCGGAGCCCGTCGATCGCGTTCTGGACGAGATCGGCCGTGCTCAGGTCGAGCTCGCCGACGAGCACTAGCTCGTTCGGCTGCGCGCCAGGCTCGACGGTCAACGCTTCGTCCACAGCGGCAGAGTACATGGCACCGTGCGATTGCCCATCGAAATCACCCAGATGAGCGATGCGCACCTGGTGAGCAGTGATGTGCCCGTCGATGTGCCACAGTTTCGGGATGACCTCACCGGACCAACCGTCCGCCCCCGAACCCGCTGCGAACCCCGACGTCACCAGTCCCGACCGATCACTCACCCGCCGGCGGTTCATCGCGGGAGGTGCCGCCGTCGCGGGCGCCGCGGTGGTGGGCAGCGCCCTGGCAGCGTGCAGCTCCGACGACGACTCGTCGTCCGCATCGACCACCACACCGTCCACCACCACCGAGCCGGCCACCACCGAGGCGGCCACCACCGAACCGGCCACCACCGAGCCGGCCGTGACGACTGCCACCACGGCTGCGCCGGCGACCTCTGCCGAGGCGACGACGTCGACGGCGGCCACGACCACCACGGTCGCCGCGCCCGCGGGAAGCCTGAGCGACATCGAGCACTTCGTGATCCTGTTCCAGGAGAACCGCAGCTTCGACCACTACTTCGGCACCCGGCCCGGCGTCGCCGGGTTCGCGTCGACCACCGCCGGACAGAACTACAGCAACCCGTACCCGGATCATCCCGACGGCTACCTGCTGCCGTACCACACGGACTCGACCATCACGTCGGCCCAGTGCGGCCCGGACCCGAACCACTCGTGGGAGGCCCAGCACGGGGCCTGGAACAACGGCGCCAACGACGGCTTCGCGACCTCCATGGGCGCGCACGCGCTCGGCTACTTCAACCGGGCGGACATCCCCTACTACTGGGCGCTCGCCGATCAGTTCACGCTCTGCGATCACTACTTCTGCTCGGTGATCGGGCCGACCAACCCGAACCGCCATGTGTCGATGACCGGCACCATCGATCCCGCCGGCCTCGGCGGCGGTCCGGCCATCGACAACTCGGGCACGGCGTACACGTGGGAGACCTATCCGGAGCGGCTCCAACGGGCCGGCATCACCTGGCGGGTGTACCACGAGGAGGACGACTTCGACGACAACAACATCAAGTTCTTCACCCAGTACCAGGGGCTGTCGGCCGGCAACCCGCTGTACGACAACGCGCTGGTCAACCTCTCCGCCGATCAGTTCGAGCAGGACGCAGCGGCCGGCAACCTGCCCCAGGTCAGCTGGATCGTGGCGCCCACCGTCATCTCCGAGCACCCGCCGTGGGCGCCGTCGGTGGGCGAGCACTTCACCGCGTCGAAGATCGCGGCGGTGATGTCCAACCCGACGCTGTGGGCGAAGACAGCGTTCATCCTCAGCTACGACGAGAACGGCGGGTTCTTCGACCACATGACCACGCCGACTCCGGCGCCCGGCACCACCGACGAGTTCGTCGGCGGGGTACCGATCGGCGTCGGCTTCCGGGTGCCGACGATGGTGGTCTCACCATGGACCCGGCGCAGCGATGCCGCCGCCGCTGACGCCAGCGGCGCGGGCGCCGTCGGCGCCCGAGTGAGCAGCACCGTGTTCGACCACACCTCGATCCTGCGGTTGCTCGAGACCCGCTTCGGCGTCGAGGCGCCGTTGATCTCACAGTGGCGGCGCGACACGTGCGGCGACCTGAGCGAGGTGTTCGACTTCTCGTCCGTCGACACATCGGTTCCGCAGCTGCCGGTGACGGCGGATCGGGCCACCGAGTTCGCGGTCGGTGTGTGCAACGACAAGCCGGCAGCCGCGCCGCCGGCGGATCAGTCCGTGGCGTCGCTCGACGCCTGAAACGTCGGCTCCCGGCGCGCCGGATGGAGCGCCAGGAGCCGCCGCGCCCGATCCACGTCGACCGCTCGCTGCGGCTCCAGCGGCTGGCACGTCGGGCACCACGTCGACACCCGTCGCCATGGGCTGGTGCCCTCGGGCCAGCCGTCGAGCCGGGTGCCGCACAGCGGGCACGGGCGACCTCGCTTCGGGTAGATCCAGTGGTCGTCGGTGACCAACCTGCGGCCGGTGGTGTTCTGTGGGCCGCGCCGGGCGTTGACGCGGATCACCGCGGCGCCGATGCCGATCAGCTGCTCGAGGCCCTCGACCGAGCCGACCGGCTGGTTCGGGGACACGCCGACGATGAACGGCAGCTCCACCGCGTAGAGGTTGCCGAAGCCGGCCACGTTGCGCTGATCGAGCAGCGCTGCGGCCAACGGCGCCGACGGATCGTGCTGCAACCGAGCGGTGATCTCCTCGACGTCGGGCACGTCCTCGCCGCACAGATCGGGCCCGAGGTGGCCGATGACCGACGCCTCGTCCGCGGTGCGGATCACCTCCAGGATCGGCACGTCGAGTCCGGTGAGCCGTCCGGTCTCCATCCACAGCTCGATCCGTCGCCGCCACGCAGGCTCGGTGGCCGCCGGCCCGACGGTCCAGGATCCCGTCATCAGCAGGTGGGCGTGCAGGCTGCGCCCGTCGTCGAAGCGGAGGAACAGGTGCTTGCCGAACGCGTCGGCGTCGAGCAGGACCCGCCCGCCGAAGTCGACGCCGGACAGTCGCGGATCGCGGGTGACGCAGCGTTCGCAGCGCTGGCCGCCGAACCGGGTACGGATCGTGTCGGCCAGGCGGCGGATCGTGTCGCCCTCAGGCATCGCGGACCGTCATCGAACGTGTCGTTCCGGAGCGGGGCGGATAGCGATCACCGGTGGGCACGGGCCACGGCGGCGCGTTCGTCGGCACCTCCCGGCGGCCCAGCCCGATCGTCGGGAGGTGCCGGCACACCGAATCGCACGATGATGAGCGCTGTGTCGTCGGCGCTGCCCGACGGCCGGTGGGCACGTTTGAGCACGCGGATGTCGTCGGCGATCTGCTCGATCGGAGCATCGCCGGTCGCCCGCAGCAGCAACTCGACCTGCTCGATGTCGACCGACTGATCGCCGGGGGCGTCCGTCAGCCCGTCGGTGTAGAACACCAACGTGTCGCCGCCGCCGACGGAGAACGTGACGTCGGTGAGCTTGGGGGTGACCATGCCGAGCAGCGTTCCGGCGAACCCGACGAGCTCGACCTCGCCGTTCGCGCGGCGCAGCACCGGTTGTGGATGCCCGCCGAGCGCGAGCTGCACGCTCCACGTGTAGTCATCGATGGCGGCCACATACGCGAAGCAGGCGGTGCAGAACGTGGCCGGGCGTTGGTCCTCGAGCCCGACGTGCACCGCGCGGAGCACCTCTGACGCATCGCGTGACGTGCGGGCCGCAGCTCTGATCGTGTGCCGGGCCAGACCGGTGAGCCCCGCCGCCTCGATGCCCTTGCCGCACACGTCGCCGATGGTGATCGCCGACCGATCGGCATCGACCCGGAACGCGTCGTAGAAATCGCCGCCGATCAGGTTCGCCGATCCGGCCGGCCAGTAGCGGGCCGCGACGTGTGCCCCGGTCGGCGGCACCAGGTGCTGGGGCAGGAGGCTGAGCTGCAGCGACTCGGCGATCTGACGCTGGTCGTCGTAGAGCCGTTCGTTCTCGGCGGCCAGCGAGAGCGCGGTGTCGCGGCGGCTGAGCAGGCGCTCGACCAGCGTCGCGAACGCGATCGAAACGGCCGCGCCGACGGCCAGCACGAGCCACCACAGGCTGGCGAACAGCCAGCCACCGAGGTGACCCGTCGGCGTCATCACCAGGTCCATCGAGTTGTCCCCGAACGGCACCGACGTGCTCGCGTGCGTGCCGCTGATCGGCAGGCTGGACTCCTGCAGGCTCGAGCCCAACAGCTGCTTGCCCGCCGGTTCGGTCCCGAGGTAGATCGCGTAGTCGAGCCCGCTGAACGGCTGCTCGGTGCGCCGCCGCACGTTGGGGTTGACGCTCAGGGTGCGCTCGCCGTAGACGACGTAGGTCGCCGGCGTGGCGCTGTCGCTGATCCCGTAACCGAGCCGCCGGCGGTCGCCCTGGAGCAGGTCGACCAGCACGAACGGCGTCGTCACCGACTTGGCGAGCATCGCCGATGCCTGGTCCGCGGTGAGCGCCGGTGGCGCACCGACGGTCGCGATCGGCGTCGCATCGCCGATCCGGTAGAGGACCGCCGACGTGAACGTCTTGGTGTCGCCGACGAACGGACCGACCGCCTTGGCGAACGCCGTCGGATCGCCATCGTCGATCACCGCGAGCGCCGCTGCGGCGTCGAGCGGGGCGCTGGCGTCGTTGATGCTGGCGCTCAGGATCAGCCCGGCCTCGTTGGTGCGTTGCTGGAGGAGCCGCTGCTCGCTCTGGTCGAACAAGGCGTGGCAGGCGACGGCGAGGACCACGAACACCGCCAGTCCCGCAGCGAGGATCGCCCAGGGCAATCGGTGCACGCGGCGCAGGGCAGTCACGACGCCATCTTGGCACCGAGCGGGTCACGGGGAGGTCTCGCTCGGTGTTTGGAGCGGATCCGCCAGCGGGTACCTCTCGGGCGCGCGGACGTCGCCGATGGATGCCCGTTCGGCCGAGAGGAGCAGCGATGCCACAGGCAGCATGGAGCGCCAAGCGCGAGCGCCAGTACGAGCACATCAAGGACGGCCTGCGCGAGCACGGCCGGGCCGAGGGCACCGCGGAGGAGATCGCCGCGCGCACCGTCGACAGGGAGCTGGAGCGAGCTGTCGATCGCTGAGCGATGCCAGCGGCCTAACCTTGCCGGATGGTGAGTGGTGCCGTGCCGAAGGTGTGGATCGAGCCAACAAGGGTGCCGGTGCCGCTGCGCACCGTCGACTTCGTGTTCGAACCGCTCGGGCCGGAGCACAACGAGCGCGATCACGTCGCGTGGATGTCGAGCATCGACCACGTCCGCGCCACCCCGGGTTTCGAGCCTGAGCTGTGGGGCGGCGACCGCTGGCCGCAGCCGATGTCGATCGAGCAGAACAAGGCCGATCTCGTCATGCACCGGCGCGAGTTCGACCAGGGCGAGGCGTTCGCGTACTCGGTGCTCCGTCCCGGCGATGCGTCGGACGGTGGGACCGTGATCGGCTGCGTCTACATCGATCCTGACCCGACGGGAGAGTGTGAGGCCGCGGTTCGCTGTTGGGTGACATCCGGGGTCGCCGAGCTCGATCGGGTCCTCGCCGATTCGGTCGCGGCATGGATCGCGAGCGACTGGCCGATCGCGTCCGTGCGGTTCCCCGGTCGGGGCGCCGTCTGACGGTTCCTTCAGTCGGCTTCGTTCGGCGCCGATATCCGAGGTCCATGCGCCGATCGTCGACAACTCTCCTCGCCACGTTGGTGGTGACGCTCTGCATCGCCGCCGGCTGCTCGAGCGCCGACACAGCCTCGCCCGCTGACTCCGCCAGCGCGAGCTCCGGCGGCGCGTCCTCGGACACGGAGGCGCCGCGCGTCACGACACCCGACTTCGGGACCGTGGCGACCGTTCCGGACACCGGGGTCAGCGGCGACACCGGCTGGGACCTGACCACCTTCACGGGTCGTGACATCTGGGTCGATCCCGTCCACGGCAACGACTCGGCCACCGGCGCGACGCGTGACACGGCGCTGAAGACCGTCGGCGCTGCGTGGCTGCTGATCCCCAAGGGGCCGACGCTCACGACGGGTTACCGGATCATGCTCGGGGCCGGCACCTACCCGACCGACGGCTCGGTGAACTACTGGGAGGATCGCCACGGCACGGACGCCGCGCCGATCGTGCTGATGGCGGCGGACGGCCCGCACACGGCGCGCTTCGACGCCGACATCAACATGTTCGGCGTCAGCCACTTCGCGCTCGTCGGGGTCGACATCATCCGTGAGGGCGACGTCTTCCACTGCGAGCAGTGCGACCACCTCCTGCTCCGCAACGCCGAGCTGTCGGGCGGCAACGGCGCGCACGAGACGGTGAAGATCAACCAGTCGCAGTACGTGACCATCGAGGGCAACGACATCCACGGCGCGGACGACAACAACATCGACTTCGTCGCGGTCGAGCACGCCCGCGTCGTCGGCAACAAGATCCACGATGCCGAGGACTGGTGCGAGTACGCGAAAGGCGGTAGCGCGTACATCCACATCGAGGACAACGAGATCTTCGACTGCGGCACCGGCGGGTTCGCGGCCGGGCAGGGCACCGGGTTCCAGTTCATGACGGCGCCGTGGATCAACTACGAGGCCTACGGCATCGACGTGATCGGCAACACGATCCACGACACCGACGGCGCCGGGCTCGGGGTGGCCGGTGGTTACAACATCGTGATGGCGCACAACACGCTGTACGACATCGGCCATCGCAGCCACACCGCCGAGTTCGTCCTCGGCCGCCGCGGGTGCGATGGCGGGACGGATCCGAAGTGCACCGCCAACCACGACGCCGGTGGCTGGGGATCCACCGCCGAGGAGGGGCAGTTCATCCCGAACAAGCACGTGTGGTTCGTCGACAACCTCATCGTCAACCCGAAGGACCATCCGTCGATGTGGCAGCAGTTCCAGATCGACGGGCCGACGACGCCACCGGCATCGAGCGGCGTGCCGTCACCGGCGATCGCCGACGACGATCTGCACATCGCCGGCAACGTGGTGTGGAACGGAGCGTCGGACCTGCCCAGCGGTGCGGGCGACGGCTGCCCCGACTCGAACGCGACGTGCAACGAGGCCCAGCTCCGCAAGGACAACGCGATCAACACCGTCGAGCCGCAGCTGGTCGATCCGGCGCACGGCGACTACCGCCTCACCGACGCCAGCGCGGCGGCGCTACCGACGGGCATCGCCGTGCCGACGTTGGCCTGGCCGGCGGGCGACACCCCGGTCGCGGTGCCCGCCGACGACAGCCAGATCCCCGTCGTCGCCGGTACGCCGCCTGGCGCGACGGGTGCCACGCCGTAGGCTGCCCCGGATGCAGGCACCCACGATCGCCAGCATCACCGCCACGCCGGTCAACGTGCCGATGCGCGCTCCGTACCGGTTCTCGTTCGGCACGCTGGCGAGCTTCACCACCACCATCATCGAGGTCGTCGACAGCGACGGGGTCACCGGCATCGGCGAGTCACCGCACGGCGATCTGAGCCGGTTGGTGCAGCGGATGGCGCGGCTCCTCGTCGGGCTGCCCATCGATGCGCTCAACGAGTGCGAGTCGCGCTGCGTGTCGCGCACCGGGTTCAGCCTGTGGGAGGACGCGGCCACCGAGCGGCGCGCTTTCGGTGGCATCGAGATCGCGCTCTGGGACCTGCGCGCCAAGCGCGCCGGGGTTCCGCTCGTGGAACTGCTCGGTGGCGCGGTGCGCGACACCGTGGCGTTCACCGAGTACTTCGCGTTCCGCGAGGGCGCGGAGGAGACCATCAGCGACGTGGTCCGCTACTGCGCCGACATCGTCGAGGAGTTCGCCGCACCGACGTTCGAGGGCAAGCTCGGGGTGTACGACCTCGAGACGGAGATGCTGCTGGTGGGCGAGCTCGTCCGCGAGCTCGGCCCCGGCTGCGTGCTGCGCCTCGATGCCAACGGCGCGTACACCGTGCCCACGGCGCGGCTCGTCTGCCGCCAGCTGGCAGAGCTCGGCGTCGGCTGGCTCGAGGACCCGTGCCGCACGCTCGACGAGACGGCGCGGCTCCGTGCCGACGGTGTGCCGATCTCGTTCTCGACCCACGAGGTCGATCTCCGCCGCGCCGCACGCGACGGCGTGCCCGATGCGTTCTGCATCGATGCCTCCGAGCTCGGTGGGCTGCGCCGCACGCAGGACTTCGCGCGGGCGTGCGCGGCGCTGGGCGTCGACTTCTGGTGCTACAGCGGCGACGCCGGCGTGATGACAGCGCTGTACCTCCACCTCACCGCGTCGGAGCCGACGATGATCCGCCCGCACCAGTCGCTGTTCCGGTTCACGGCCGACGTCGTGATCGAGCAGGGTCACTGGTCCCCGGTCGACGGCGTGCTGCCCGTGCCCACCGAACCCGGGCTGGGCGTGACGCTCGATCGAGCCGCGCTGGCGCGGATGCACCAGCGGTTCCTCGACGAGGGGGCGATGGCCGCCGCCGCCGATCCGGGCCAGGCCGGCTCGTACGGCAGCGCCTTCCGTCAGCAGTAGGCGCAGTCGGCGAGCGGCTCAGCCGTGCTGGGCGCGGAGGTGCGGCAGCACGTCGGCCGCGATCCGCTCGAACATCGGCACCTGCTTCGGGTCCAGCGGGTAGTAGAGGCCGACGTCGCTGATGCCCAGCGCGACGATCTCGGCGACCATCTCGGCGAACAGCTCCGGCGATGCGTAGTAGCGGATCGCCCCGCCGTTCGGCCGGGAGAGCGCATCGAACATGGTGTACGAGCGGCGCAACGTGGCCGGGTCGCGGCCGATCGCCGTGCAGTCCGCGTCGATCTGCGCGGAGCGTGCCCGCGTCTCGGCGATCTGGTCGGCGAACTCGACCTCGAACGAGAGGCTGTTCCAGATGTCGGCCCAACGCGCCGCGTGGCGCATCATCGCCCGGCCCATCGCGCCCACCATGATCGGCGGGCGTGGGTACTGCACCGGGCGCGGGTTCATGAAGGCGCCCTCGATGGCGTAGTGCTCGCCGTGGAACGTGGTGACCTCGTTGGCCAGCAGCTCGCCGACGATCTGGACGTAGTCGCCGAAGCGAGCCACCCGCTCGGGCGCGTCCCAGTTGGGGAGCCCGGCCATCGCATACGACGGATCGATCGTCAGGCCGGTGCCCAGGCCGACCTCGATGCGGCCGTTGGAGATGTGGTCGAGCGTCAGCGCCTGGCGGGCGTGCATCGCCGGGTTGCGCAGCGGGATCTGGGCCACGCACGTGTTGAGCCGGATCGTGGTGGTCGACGCGGCCAGCCCGGCGAGCAGCGTCCACGACTCGAACCACGGGCTCGGCGGGTTCGTCCAGTCGACGAAGTGATCGGCCACGGCGCCGACCTCGATGCCCAGCTGCTCCATCCGCTGGAACCGGGCGACCATCTCGGCGAAGGGGATGTTGGGCAACGACAGCACGTGGAAGCGGAGCGGGAACGCCATCGGCCAACCCTGTCACATCTCGTCGCGGCCCGTCGCGGACGACGATGATGCACGGATGACACGCACCACCCTGGTCACCGGCGCCGCCTCGGGCATCGGCTTCGCCACCACCGATTATCTGCGCGAACGCGGTCACCGCGTGATCACGCTCGATCTCCACGACGCCGACGTGGTCGCCGATCTGTCGACGTCGGCCGGTCGGACCGCGGCGATCGACGGCGTGTCCGCGCTCGCCGGGACCTCGCTCGATGCCGTGATCGCATGCGCCGGGACCGCCGTGATGACGGGGCTGACGATGCGAGTGAACTACTTCGGCACCATCGCCCTGCTGGAGGGCGTCCGCCCGCTCCTCGCCGCCGCGGCTGCGCCGCGCGCCGTCGTGATCTCGTCGGTCGGCGTCGTGTTCTCGGCCATCGACGCCGCGGTCGAGGCCTGCCTCGCCGGCGACGAAGAGGCCGCCGTCACGGCAGCGGAGACGAACCCGATCCTGGCCTACCCGTCATCGAAGCGGGCGCTGTCACGCTGGGTGCGCCGCGTCGCGCCCACGCCCGCATGGGCCGGCGCCGGCATCGCCCTCAACGCGATCGGACCGGGCACGGTGGAGACGCCGATGATCCAGGAGCTGCTCGACGATCCGGCCGGCGTCGAGATGATCGACAGCGGCGTCCCGATGCCGCTCTCCGGTCACGCCAAGCCGGCCCAGATCGCACCCGTGCTCGCGTTCCTCACGTCGGAGGAGAACACGTTGATCACCGGGCAGATGCTCTTCGTCGACGGCGGCGCCGAAGCCATCATCCGCGGCGACGACCTCTGGTGACCGGCCCGTCAGCCGATGTGGCCGGCGCCGCCGTCGACGGTGATCGAGATGCCGGTGAGGTAGCCGGCGTCGTCGCTGCAGAGGAACACGGCGACGCGGCCGATGTCGTGCACGGGGTCGCCGAAGCGGCGCATCGGGATCTCGCTGAGGACCCGCTCGTAGACGGCCGGCTCGTCGTGCTCCAGCCGTTCGAGCGCGGGCGAGTTCGACAGCGGCAGCAGCGTGTGCACCCGGATGCCGTCGGTGGCCCACTCCACCGCTGCGGCGCGCGACAGCGTGCGGGTGTCCTCCTTGATGGCCGCGTACACGCCGGCGCCGGCAGCGTTTGGTTTGATGCCCGAACGGCTGCCGAGGTTGATGATCACGCCACCCCGGCCGGCGAGGTGCGGATGGCACGCGCGCATGAACCGCAGCGTCGCCAGCGGACCCGACTCCCAACCGGCGCGGTATTCGTCGTCGCTGACGTCGAGCACCCGTCCGCGCGGCACCTCCTGGGCGTTGTTGACCATGATGTCGAGCCGACCGAAGCGCTCGACCGTGGTGGCGACCGTGGACTCGACGTCGTCGAGCTGCTTGACGTCGCACTGCACCGCGATCGCCCGTCCGCCGCTCGCGGTGATCTCGTCGGCGACCTCCGCGCACTTGTCGAGGGTGCGGCCGGCGATCACCACCGCGGCGCCTTCGGCGGCGAGCGCGATCGCGATGCCGCGACCGACCCCCTGCCCGGCACCGGTGACGATCGCGACCTTGTCGTCGAGAACCCCCATGGCTACTTCGCGCCGTCGAGGATGTCGGTGAAGCCCCACTGCACGTGCGGCCCGAAGATGATCTGCTCGAAGATGCCGACGCCCTGCTTGACATGTCCGGCCTTGTCGGCGATGCGCGCCCGGACGAGGTGGTGCACGTGCTGGTGGGCGGGGTCCTGCGCCGACACGTCGGCCATGTTCCAGTCCTCGCGCCCGATCTCGCTGACGCCGTGCCACACGCCGTGGGCCCACTTCGGGTTCTGGTAGCCGATGCCGAGCATGTCGAAGCGCAGCAGCGGCTCGAGCTCCATCGTGTACGGCTCGCCGCCCTCGGGCGTGATGTCGATCGAGATCTCCTTCGCCCAGCGGGTGCCCTGGTGGAACGCGAAGTGGATCTGCTCGGGATCGATCCGAGCGACGCCCGGATCGCCCATCCCGACGGACAGCGGCACGGGATCGGTGACGGGCAGGGTGTGGCCGTCGGCGCGCCACTTGGTGCCGCCTGGCAGCTCGAACCAGCCGACGACGCGGCAGTCGTCGTCGAAGTGGATCGGCGCCCACAGCCATGCCATCGGTGTGCGCGACAGTGGACGACCGGCGGGCTGGGTGCCGACGGGGCGGACGCCCCACGAGCGGTCGCGGATGCCGAACACCTCGTCGTGCTTCAGGACCGTGGTGTCGCCGTCGACCTCGACGGTGCCCTCCCACGAGCCGAACTGGAGGAAGCGGGCCATGTCGACCTGCACCATCGGCCCGTCGATCATGACGGTGTGGTCCTCGAGCAGTGCACCCGTGCGAGCGCGGTAGGTGAGATCGCAGGCCATGCCCGTCTCGTTCGGCTCGACGATGAAGCGCAGCTCCTGGAGCGGCTTCACCACCTCGAGCCGGAACGGGCCGACGCTGGTGTTCGTCGGATCGAGTGGCGCCTCACCGGACGCGTGGAAGGACGACTGCCGGCCGTTCTTGACGATCGACAGGTGGCCGTCGACCACGCGGAGGTTGGGGTAGCGCCCGAAGGCCAGCTCGACGTGGAAGTCGCCGTTGCGGTGCCCGGCGCCGAGCCAGTAGCGCCCGTAAGCGTTGCGATCGCTCGTGACCTGGGTGGCGATCGGTCGCGGCGCCTGGTGGATGGGGTAGTCGTCGAAGGGCGTCAGCAAGTTGTTGCTCATGCCAAGCAGTCTTGCTGACGCCCTTCATGTGTTCCGCAGTGGGATCAGCTCTCGTCGGCCGCGAGCATCGCGTAGATCTTCTTGCGGGTCTCGTCCAGCATCTCGGCGACCTTCTGCCGCTGAGCCGGCGTGCTGCCGATCATCGACTGCTTGATCGCGCCGATCAGCTGGCCGATCGACCGCCGCAGGTCCGTCGCACCATCGCCGGCGTCGGCGGATGCTTCGTCCCAGGGGGCGGTCTTGGTGTTCTTGAGCTCCTCGGCAGCGGTGCGCCCGGCATCGGTGAGCTTGGACACCTTCTTGCCGTCGAGGTCCTCGGTGGTGATCAACCCTTCATCGGTGAGCAGCTGGAGCGTCGGGTAGATCGCTCCGGGGCTCGGGCTCCAGGCTTCGGAGCTGCGCTCCTTGATCTGCTGGATCATCTCGTAGCCGTGCATCGGCCGTTCGAGCAGCAGCATCAGCACCGCAGTGCGGACGTCGCCCCGGCCGCGACGTGGGCCTCGGCCCATCATCGCCTCCGGATCGCCGAACGGTCCGCCGAAGCCGCCGCGGCCGCGCCGGCCGAAGCCGCCTTCGCCCCGGCCGCCGCGCAGCCCTGGTCCGTGACCGTGGCCGAAGCGGCCGCGGTGATCGTGTTCGTTGTGGTGATCGTGTTCGTGTGATCTGGGATCCATGGTGTTCTCCTGTTTCGTTCTGTTCGTGCCGGTGAGTTCGAGCGGGCCGGCACGTTCGGCCTCCGCTCGGTGATGCAGTCACGATATATCGTGAGCGCATCGTTGACAACCACCTTCCGAGATTTCTCGCGCCCGGTTAGCGTCGATCGACGATGAGCATCCCGACCGGACCGAATGCCCGACAGCTCGATGCGGCGCGGGGGATGACGCTCGGCGACCAGCTCGCCCGCCAGGCCCGGCTCGCCCCGGAACTGGTCGCGTATCGCTGTGGCTCACGCTCCAGCACGTTCGCCGAGGTCGACGGCCGCGTCACCCGTCTCGCGTCAGCGCTCGACGACAGGGGCGTCCGTGCCGGTGACCGGGTCGCGATCCTGATGCACAACTCGATCGAGTTCGTCGAGGTGTTCTGGGCCGTCGCCCGCCTCGGCGCGATCTCGGTGCCGGTCAACTTCCGGCTGTCGCCCGTGGAGGTCGGCTACATCGTCGACAACTGCGCGGCGTCGGTGCTGGTGGTCGATGCGGCGATGGCCTCGTCGGCGCGCGAGGTCCTCGTGGGTCGCGATCACCTCCGGGTGATCACCACCGACGTGGCGCCGGGCGAGGTGGTGCCCCGCGCGGAGTCGCTCGAATCACTCGTCGATGCCGGCGACCCGAGCGCGTCGTTCGCGAGAGTGGTGCTCGACGATCCGGTGTTCATCATCTACACCTCGGGCACCACCGGCCGCCCGAAGGGTGCCGTGCTGTCGCACATGAACCTGCTCGTCAACACGTACACGAAGATCTCCACCCACGGCATCACCGGCGTCGGCGAGGTCTGGTTGTCGGGGCTCGCGCTGTGCCACATCGCCGGCGTCAGCAGCCTGCTGCCGTGCCTGTTGCTCGGCGGGACGTGCGTGATCATGCCGTCGGGGCAGTTCGACGCCGGCGAGCTCGTCGACGTCGTCGAGGCCGAGGGCGTCACGTGCTGCTTCCTCGTGCCGACCCAGTGGCGCGAGATCTGTGCGATCCCCGACGTCGGTCGCCGCTGTGCCTCGCTGCGTCAGATCGCATGGGGCGGCTCGAACGCGCCGCTCGCCGTGCTGCAGGCGATGGCCGACGTGCTGCCGCATGCGGCGACGTTCAACACGTTCGGGCAGACCGAGATGAGCCCGCTGACCTGCGTGCTGCGCGGCGAGGACGCGATTCGCAAGATGGGTTCGGTCGGCACACCGGTCCCGAACGTCGAGGTGCGCATCGTCGACGACGCGATGGTCGACGTCCCCGACGGCGGCGTGGGCGAGATCGTGTACCGGGGACCCACCGTGATGCTCGGCTACTGGAACGACCCGGCCGCGACGGAGGCGGCGTTCGAGGGCGGTTGGTTCCACTCCGGCGACCTCGTCACCCGCGACGCCGACGGGTTCATCTTCGTCGTCGACCGCAAGAAGGACATGATCATCAGCGGCGGCGAGAACATCTACTCGGCCGAGGTCGAGGCCGTCGTCGGCCGGCACCCTGCGGTCGATGAGGTCGCGGTGATCGGCGTGCCCCACCCGCGCTGGGTGGAGACGCCGGTCGCGATCATCGTCCCGGCGGCGGGCCGTGAGCCACCCGGGCTCGACGAGATCACTGCCTGGTGCCGCGACCGGCTGGCGTCGTACAAGAAGCCGACCCGGGTGGTGATCGTCGACGCGCTGCCCCGCAACGCGAGCGGAAAGGTGCTCAAGACCGCGCTGCGCGACTCGCTCGACTGAAGCGAGCGGCCGGCCACGGCTGCAGGTCTCAGCCGGCGAACCAGCCGCTGATGTCCGCCACGAGGTCGAGGGCCTGCTGCGAGAACAGGCAGATCGTCCCGTTGTCGCCGATCTTCGTGATCGTCAGGTTCGGCACCGTCTGGCCGGCTGCAACGTTCAGGTTCGAAGCCGTCGGTTGGGGCTGACCGCACGGCCAGACCGTGACGAAGCCGGACGCCTGCGCGTTCGTGGCGGTGATGTTCAGCACGGCTGCGTTGGCCGTCGCCGGAACGTTCGTCGCCCCGGCTCCGGTCACCTGCAGCACCAGCGTGGAGCCGGCCTCGACCGTGTGCGCCGGCGTGACGGTGCTGCTGCGGGTGTCGAGCAGCCGTTCGGGCTGGACCGACACGAAGTCCGTCGCGGCCGGGTACCAGCCGTCGATGTCGGCCACGAGGTCGAGGGTGTGCTGGCTGAAGAGGCAGATCGTTCCGCCGTCGCCGACTTTGGTGATGGTCAGGTTCGGCACGGTCCGGCCGGCCGCGATGTTGAGGTTCGAGGCGGTCGGTTGCGGTTGGCCGCAGGGCCAGACGGTGACGAAGCCTGACGCGGACGCGTTGGTGGCGGTGATGTTGAGCACCGCCGCCGTCGCATCTGCCGGCACCTTCGTGGCGCCGGCGCCGGTGACCTGCAACACCAAGGTGTCGCCGCCGCCGAGGGGCTGGGCGGGGGCGCCTGTTCCGTCGCGGGTGTCGAGCAGGCGCTCGGGTTGGACCGGCGTGTACGCCGAGCCGGCCGGGTACCAGCCGTCGATGTCGGCGATCAGGTCGAGCGAGCGTTGGCTGAACAGGCAGATCGTGCCGTTGTCGCCGACCTTGGTGATGGTCAGGTTCGGACCGGTGAGGCCGGCCGTGACGTTGAGGCTCGACGTCGTGGGTTGCGGCTGACCACACGGCCAGACGGTCACGAACCCGTCGGCACCGGCATCGGTCGCGGTGATGTTCAGCACGACTGCGTTGGCATCTGCGGGAACCTTGGTCGAGCCGGCACCCGTGACCTGGAGCACGAGGGTGGAGCCAGCGTCCACCGGCCGGGCGGGTGCGCCGACGCCCGAGCGGGTGTCGAGCAGTCGCTCCGGCTGGACCGGCTGGAAGTGGGGGACCGACGGGTCGACGACCGGGATCGTCGCAGGAACCGTTGCGGGCACCGTGACGGCTGGCGGATCGACGGGCGGCACGGTTGCCGGCGGAACGGTGACCGGCGGGAGCACGACAGGAACGGGCGGTGTCGGCGGGACGAACGGCACTGCGACGGTCTCGATCTTGCGGATCCGCTGATTGCCGGAATCGGCGAGCAGCACGTTGCCGAAGCGGTCGACGTGAACGCCCGAGGGGTACAGCAGTCGGGCCAAGGCGCCTGGACCGTTGTCACCGCCGAAGCCGCCGACGCCCGTCCCGGCGAGCGTCGTGATCACCTTGGTCGTCGCATCGATCCGACGAACCTTCTGCGCCTTGTCGTCGGCGATGAAGATGTTGCCGGCACCGTCGACGACCAGGTCGAGCGGGTGGGTGAAGGTCGCGGCCAGTGCGGGTCCGCCGTCGCCGGCCGAGCCGAAGCCCCCGGTGCCGGCGATGGTGGTGATCACGCCCGTGACGGCGTCGATGCGCCGGACCTTGCGAGCGTTGACGTCGAGCACGTAGATGTCGTCGGCGGCGTCCACCGCGACGGCGATGGCGTAGGTGAACGACGCAGACGTGGCCGGCCCGTTGTCACCGGCACCGCCGTTGATGCCGGTGCCGGCGATGGTGGTGATGATGCCGGTCGTGTGGTCGATCCTGCGGACCCGCGTGCCGTTCTCGACGATCAGCAGATCACCGGTGGAGGTCATCACGATCCCGCTCATCCACTGCAGGCTGGCGGCAGTGGCCGGGCCATTGTCGCCGGAGTGGGCGAACGATCCAGTGCCCACGATGGTCGAGATGGTTCCGTTTGCATCGATCTTTCGGACGCGCGCGTTCTGGACGTCGGCCACGTAGATCGAGTCGTTGCCGTCGACCGCGAGGCCGCCCGGCGAGGACAGCTGTGCTCCTGTCGCGGGCCCGCCGTCGCCGGAGAAGCCTGGGTGGCCGGTTCCGGCGAGGATCGAGATCGTGCCGTTGGTGGCGCTGATCCGCCGGAGCACGTGGGCTTGCCGATCGCTGAAGACGATGTCGCCGTTGCTGAGCGTGACCACATCGGATGGCGCGCCCAGCAGCGCTGCCGTCGCAGCGGAGCCGTTGCCGGCGTACTTGACCGCGTTGTCGCCGCCGCGGGTGGTCGTGATGTGTGGTGCTGCGGGATCCAAGCGTCGTACCTGGCCGGCGGCGTAGTCGCCGACGAAGACTGCGCCGGTCGAGTCGGCAGTGATCCGCTTCGGGTACGCGAACGTGGCCTGGGCGGCAGGCCCGCCGTCACCGCCTGCGGTCTGCGCGCCGGTGCCGGCATAGGTCGTGATGATCCCCGCCGAGACGGCGCGGATCC
>JAOBWK010000106.1 GCA_025463305.1 Ilumatobacteraceae bacterium | reverse complement strand
GCATGTGGTCGTCGAACTGCATCGGCAGCCAGTCGTGGCGGTAGCCGTGGCCGTCGGTGTTCTGGCGGATCTTGATGCCGGGGTGCTCGCGCTCGCCGACGGGGCGGACGCCCCACGACCGGTCGCGCACGCCCTTCCATCGATCGGGCGTGACGTCGAAGTGCCGGCCGGCGACGTTCAGGTGGCCCTCCCACGTGCCGATCTGGGCGTAGCGGGTGACGTCCTGCTCGACCCGGCCGTACTTGCGCGTGAACGTGCGCGGCTCCTCGAGCGCATCGACCGTGCCCACGAACGTGAGGTCGGCATCGATGCCCCACTCGTTGGGTTCGACGGTGACGCGCAGTCGTCGCAGGCCCTCGATGATCTCCACGCCGATCGGCCCGACGTTGGTGTCCATCCGGTCCACCCCCAGCTCGCGCGAGGCGCGCACGGTGTGCTGCTCGGTGCCGATCGACACCGTGATGAACGCGTCGGTGACACCGAGGTTCGGGTACTGGCCCATCCCCATGATCACGAACAGCTCGTCGCTGCTCGAGTGCATGTTGAAGTAGTAGCGGTCGTAGAAGTTGCGGTCGGACGTGGCGACGTGGTCGAACGTCTCCGAGGTCTGGTGGGTCAGGTACTCGTCGAAGCGGCTCAGCGGCATGGGTGCCATGGTCGCGAACGGCCGGCGCATCCGGCGAGGCGCGCCATCTGCCGTTCACCTTCGGGGGCGACGTCAGCCGGCGGTGATCCCGTTGTCGACGTTGACGATCGCGCCGTTGATCGAGCGGGCCTCGGCAGACGCGAGGAACGCGAACAGCGCGGCGATCTCGTCGGGCTCGGTCATCGGCCGATGGCCGAGGTACGGCTGCATCAGCGTGAAGTCGGCCTCGTGCGGGAACTGGAAGCCCTTGATCAGGTTGGTGTTCACGCCGCTCGGCGCGATCGCGTTGACGCGAAGCTTGGTCTTCACGAACTCCATCGCGAGGGCGCGGGTGAGCTGCACCACGGCTCCCTTCGAGGTGCAGTAGGCGACGGTGTACGCCTGGCCCATCACGCCGGCGTTGGACGCGATGTTCACGATGTTGCCGCCGGTCTCGAGCAGGTGCGGGATCGCCGCCTGGCAGAAGAAGAACGCAGCGTCGGTGTTCACCGACATCATCTGCCGGTACTGATCCACCGTCACGTCGAGGAAGTGCTCGGAGCGGGCGATGCCGGCGACGTTGCCGAGCACGTCGAGCCGGCCGTGGGCGGCGATGCACGCGGCCACCGTCGCCTTGCACTCGTCGGGGTCGGCGACGTCGCCGACCCGCATCTGCATGCCGCCCACCATCGCCGCGGTCTCTTCGAGGCCGGCGGCGTCGCGATCGTGGCCGAACACCGTCGCGCCCTCGGACGCCATCCGCAGCACGATCTCGCGGCCGATGCCCGAGGCCGCGCCGGTCACCAGGACCACCTTGTCGTCGAAGCGCATCGCGCTGCCCCCTCGCTGTTCGGCGACGCCCCCGTCGCTCGGGCCAGAGGGTACACAGCCGCCACGGGTCGGCCCCGGGGAAACCGGGGGCTTATGCTCACCAACACCTGAGGGAAGGGGCCCCTGAATGACTGCACGTGCCGAGCTCGTTGCGACCTGTGACCGTTACGTGGAGCTGGTCGACGCCGGCGACACCGACGGGATCATGGCGCTGTACGCCGACGATTGCTGGATCGAGGATCCGATCGGCTCCGAGCGCAAGGTCGGCAAGGACGCCATCCGCGAGTTCTACGCCGGCATCGCCGCGATGGAGGTCGACCCGAAGATGACCCGCATCGGGCCGGTGTGCGTGTGCGGCGGCGAGGCAGCCTTCCAGTTCCGGATCGACATCGATCTCGGCGAGATGAAGATCAAGATGACCTCCACCGACGTGATGACGTTCGACGAGGCCGGCAAGATCACCTCGATGCGGGCCTTCGCCGACGGCGAAGCCGACCCGGACGCCTGAGCCGGACGCGCCGTGCACGACATCGTGATTCGCAACGGATCGGTCGTCGACGGCACGGGCGCGCCGGCGCGCCTCGCCGACGTCGCGATCGACCGTGGCCGGATCACGACGGTCGGGCGCGTCGACGACGCAGGCGCCGAGGAGATCGACGCCACGGGCATGGTGGTGACACCGGGCTTCGTCGACATCCACACCCACTACGACGGGCAGGTCACGTGGGATCCGACGCTGTCGCCCACCAGCTGGCACGGTGTCACCACGCTGGTGATGGGCAACTGCGGCGTGGGGTTCGCGCCCGTCGAGCCGGAACGGCGCGAGTGGTTGATCGGGTTGATGGAGGGCGTCGAGGACATCCCCGGCACCGCACTGCACGAGGGCATCCGCTGGTCGTGGGAGACGTTCCCGGAGTACCTCGACGCGATCGACACGATGCCGCTCGCGCTCGACGTCGCCGCGCTCGCACCCCACGGTGCGATCCGCTCCTACGTCATGGGCGAGCGTGGGGCGCGCAACGAGCCGGCCACCTCCGACGACATCGCCGCGATCGCCGCCATCGTGTCGGAGGCCATCGCCGCCGGCGCGGTCGGCGTCTCGACGTCGCGCACGATCCTGCACAAGGCCGTCGACGGCGAGCCCGTCCCGGGCACGTTCGCCGCCGAGGACGAGCTGTTCGCGATGGGTCGCGCCCTCGCCGAGGCCGGCCGCGGCGTGTTCGAGCTCGCCCCCGCCGGCATCCAGGGCGAGGACATGTCCGCGCCCGACACCGAGGTGTCGTGGATGCGGCGGCTCGCCGCCGAGACCGGCCGTCCCATCACGTTCGGGTTCCTGCAGCACGACATCGCCCCGAACGACTGGCGGCGACTGCTCGACATCATCGGTGCCGCGTCGGCCGACGGGGTGCCGCTGCGCCCACAGATCACCGGCCGACCGATCGGCATGCTGCTCGGCCTGCAGGGCTTCAACCCGTTCCGCCTGCGCCCGACCATGATGGCGCTCGCCGAGCGGCCGCTCGCCGATCTCGTCGCCGAGCTGCACAAGCCGTCCGTGCGCCGCCAGATCCTCGGCGAGGACGACCTCGTCCCGCTCCCGGCCTACATCGGCATGGGCCGCGACCGCATCTTCCCGCTCGGCGATCCGCCGGACTACGAGCCCGCTCCGGAGACCTCGGTCGCCGCGATCGCGGCACGCACCGGTGTCGACGCCGACGACCTGATGTACGACATGCTGCTGCGGCGCGACGGACGCGAGCTGCTGCTGCGCCCCCTCGTCGGCTACAGCGACCTCACCCTCGACCCCGTGCGCGAGATGCTGCTCGACGAGTCCACCGTGCTCGGCGTCGGCGACGGTGGTGCGCACGTCCGAGTGATCTGCGACGCGTCGACCCCGACCTCGATGCTCACCCTCTGGGTGCGCGACCGCACCCGCGGCGCGACGCTGCCGATCGAGACCGTCATCCACAAGATGACCAAGAACAACGCCGACCTGTACGGCTTCGCCGACCGCGGGGTCCTGGCCCCTGGCAAGCGCGCCGACATCAACGTCATCGACATGCGCCGGCTGACGCTGCACGCGCCGGAGTTCCGCAACGACCTGCCCGGCGGCGCGGCCCGGTTGGTGCAGGAGTCCGAGGGCTACGTCGCCACGCTCGTCGCCGGCACCGTCACCCGCCGCAACGACGCCGACACCGGCGCCCGCCCGGGCAGCCTGGTGCGCTCCCGATGAAGCCCGAGACGAGAGGAACCCGCTCATGACCGTCATCGATGATCTGCTCGACGTGCCCGTCGGCGCGCCGCAGCGCCACGGGCTCAACGCCTCCAAGCCGATCCTGATCCCCGTCGAGCGATACATCTCGCCGGAGTGGATGGCCGTCGAGAACGAGAAGGTCTGGCAGAAGGCGTGGCAGATCGCGTGCTCGCTCGATCACGTCGCCGAACCCGGCGACTTCTACGAGTACCGCGCCGGCTGGCTGTCGATCCTCGTCGTGCGCGGCGACGACGGCGTGCTGCGCGCCTTCCAGAACGCGTGCCGGCACCGCGGCAACATGATCTGCCAGGGCACCGGATCGGGCATGGCCGAGCTGCGCTGCCCCTACCACCGCTGGGCCTGGAACAACGACGGGCAGCTCAAGGAAGTCCCCTCGCGCCGCTGGTTCGGCACGATGGACAGCGACGAGTACGCGCTCATCCCCGCCCGCGTCGACACGTGGGGACCGTCGGTGTGGATCAACCTCGACATGGACGCGATGCCGCTGACGGAGTGGCTCGAGGGCGTGCCCGACGACATGGCCTGGGCCGGCTTCGACGACTACCGCTGCAACAGCCTCATCGTCCGCCCGATGCCGGCGAACTGGAAGGTGGTGTCCGAGGGCTTCTCCGAGACGTACCACATCCAGGGCGTGCACCCGGAGATGTTGGGCTACATCAACGACGTCGACGCCACCCAGCAGCTCTGGCATCGCCACGGCGCGAGCTACCAGGACTACGGCGTTCCCTCGCCACGCCTCGGCCGCGACGTGGAGCAGCACGTCGTGTGGGACACGTGGGTGGAGTCGATGGGCAGCCGGCTCGGCGTCGGTGCTGCCGAGCCGTGCCCGCACATCCCCGACGGCACCACGGTGCAGGAGATCATCGCCGAGCGCATCGTGCGGACCCAGGCAGCGAACGGTGTCGACCTCTCCCACCTCGACGCCAAGCGGCTCACCGGCGCGACGCAGTACAACTTCTTCCCGAACAGCACGATGCTCGTGTGGTCGGACATGGTCAACGTGCTCTCCACCCGCCCCGGGCTCACGCCCGACGAGTGCCAGTTCGTGATCATGAACTGGCATCGGGTGCCAGCCGGCGCGCCGCGCTCGAAGCCGTTCACGCTCGACAACGCCGGGGACGATCTGCCGCTCGGGCTGGTGATGGGCCAGGACATCAACATGATGAAGACGGCCCAGCGCGGCCTGCACCAGCCCGGCCTGAAGCACCTCGCCGTGTCGGCCGAGGAGGCGCGGTTGATCAACCTCCACCGCAACCTCGAGGAGTGGTGCGGAGCAGAGTCGTGAGGACCGGATCATGAGGCCCACGGTCGAGGAACTGCTCGACCGCGAGGAGATCGGCGACGTCGTCAAGCGGCTGGCCCGCGGCACGGATCGGCTCGACGCCGAGATGATGGCCGGCTGCTACCACCCCGACGGCTTCGACGACCACAACGCGTTCCGCGGATCCGGCACCGACTTCGCCCAGTGGGTGTGCACGGTGCTGCCCCACTTCAGCGCGACGATGCACTTCATCGGCGCGCCGTACATCCGCTTCCGCGCCGACCCCGACATCGCCGACGTCGACACCTACTGCGTGGCCCACCACATCTCCGACGCAACCGACATGGTCCTCGGCCTGCGCTACGTCGACCGGTTCGAGCGTCGCGACGGCGCATGGTTGATCGCCAAGCGGGTGTGTGCGTTCGACTGGACCAACACCCAGCCCGTCGACCGCGGCTACGTGTTCGCCGAGGACTACACCGTCGGCCATCGCGACCGGACGGACATCACCTACGCCGGCGTGTAGCGCTCAGTCGGTGACGAGACGCTCTTCGGTCCAGTCGACCTGCAGCTCGCGCACGACGATCTTCCAACCGTCGGCCTCGCGCCGGTACTGATCCTGGTAGCGGATCATCATCACGTGGTCGCGGCGCTCACCTGGCTCGCCGTGGACGTGGTGGGCGATGCAGTACACCTCGCCGGTGGCCGTGTCGCCGTCGATGTCGTAGGTGTGGTTGCCGATCATGTGGAACGTCTTCTCGTAGCGATCGAGCTTGGCGATCGCCGTCGTGATCTCGGCCCGTCCGTTGCGCTGCACTGGCGGCGCGTCGACGCCGCGGCGCACGATGCGCAGCACGCCGTCGGCGACGAACAGCGCACCCAGCTGCTCGGCCTCGATCCGGTCGGCGCAGCGCGCGTACGCGTACGCGATGTCGAGCAGCGCGAGACGGTCGGCGATGGCGGCCGTGATCGCTTCAGGGGACGCAGCCACGTCGCTCAGCCCGCCGTCGCCGGGTCGGCCTCGGGCCAACCCGGGAGCAGGCCGCGATCGGCGCACAGCTTCGGCGCGTAGATCCACTTGCCCACCATCGACGTGGCATCCGGGCTCGTCGCCAACCAGGCCACCACTGCGCCGGTCGCCTCGGCGGGTTCGGAGCCGTAGTTGCCGGAGAACGCGTCGTCGGGGCGCAGCGCCTTGCGCTTCTCGGTGATCACGTTGCCGGGATCGACGTTGAAGGCGCGGATGCCGAACTTCGAGAACTCGGCCTCGATGCCACCGGCGACGCGGGCGAACGCTGCCTTCGATGCCGAGTAGCCGATCCCCCAACCGCCAAGGCCCGCCGGCGCGATCGGGTCCTGCCGGGCCGAGCCGGACACCATGTTGATGATCTTCCCGGACTCGCGTTCGAGCATGTGCGGGATGACCTGCTGGATCAGCAGCACCTGGTTGGCGTAGTTGCCGGCCATCAGCTGGAGCATCCGCTCGGGCGTGAGGTCCATGATCCGGTCCATCGTCGCGCCGCCCGCGTACACCGCGTTGTTGAAGAGCACGTCGATGCGGCCCCACTCGGCCAACGCCTGGGCCGGAACGTCGACGATCGCCTGGGTGTCGAGCAGGTCGAGCTTGATCGGCAGGGCGCGGCGGCCCCTCGCCTCGATCTCCTTCGCGGTCGACTCGAGGCTGCCGACGATCTGCACGATCGGGTCGTCGTTGCGCACCGAGTTCGCCTCCGTGCGGCCCTCGCCCTCACGCTCGGTGCGCGCGGTGATGACGACGTCGAACCCCGCCTCGGCGAGGGCGATCGCGCCCGCCTTGCCGATGCCTCTGCTCGCTCCCGTCACGAACGCGACCGGTGTGTCGTTGCTCATCTCTCGTCCCCTCGATCATCGGCCGACATCGCTCGGCCCGCCCCATCCTGTCAGCGCGAGGCGCGCCGGGCACATCGGAGCGTCACGCGAGATCGGGTGCCGGAAACGCCTGGTCGACGAGGGCCTCGCTCATCGCCCACAGCCGCGCCGCCGCGGCCGCGTCGAGGGCGTACTCCTTGGGGACGCCGATGCCGCAGTCCTCGAGGTAGGTGCCGCCGTGGGCTGCCAGGCCGGGATCCGTCGCGGCCCAGATCGTGGTGGCAGCGCCCGCCGGGATCGACTTCATCGGCACCGGGGTCGGCTTCGGCCCGTCGGTGCGCGGGCTGCGCGACATCAGCGCCTTGAAGTCGCCCGGCTCGAACGATCGGCCGAGGTTGGTGCCGACCATCCCCGGGTGCACGGCATAGGCGTGGCCGCCCGTCGATGCCAGGCGACGCTCGAGCTCTAGCGTGAACAGGATGTTGGCCGTCTTCGACTGGCCGTACGCCTCCCACTTGTCGTAGGGGTGATCGTGGTAGTTGGGATCGTCCCACACGACGTCGGACAGGCCGTGGCCGCCGGAGCTGAGGTTGACGACGCGCGTGCCGGGCGACCGCAGCAGCGGCCAGAGCAGGTTCGTCAGCAGGAAGTGGCCGAGGTGGTTGGTGCCGAACTGCATCTCGAACCCGTCGGCGGTGCGCAGGAACGGCGTGCCCATCACCCCGGCGTTGTTGATCAGCAGGGCGATGCCGCCGAACTCACCGAGCATCTCGTCGGCGAAGCGGCGCACGCTGCGCAGGTCGGTGAGGTCCATGGCCGAGACCTGGGCACGAGCGGACGGATGCTGCTCGAGGATCGTGTCGGCAACCAGCGCGCCCGCGTCGAGGTCGCGAACCGCGAGCACGACGGTGGCGCCCACCGATGCCAGCGCTCGTGCCGTCTCGGCGCCGATGCCCGACGAGGCGCCGGTGACGATCGCAGTGTGCCCGGTGAGATCGACGCCGGCGAGGACCTCGTCCGTCGTCGTCGTGGATCCCCACCCGTGTGCCTCGGTCGTGCTCATCGCCCCATCTTGACCCCGGATGCCCGCACGGTTGCGATCGGGGTTCAGCTCAGAGGTCGGCCCGGCAGTCGGCGCAGAGCCCGTTGACCAGCGACGACGGTGCCCACTGGAAGCCGCACGTGCCGGCACAGCGCACCATCACGATCGGCGGCTTGCGCGTGGAGGTGGACGGACGTGGGGCGCGTGGCCCGCGGGGAGCCGCCGGCGACGACGACCGGGGAGCGCGAGCTGCCTTGGCCGTCTCGGCACGCACCGGGCGCGGCTGGTAGCCGAGCTCACGGGTGTCGACCTGGTGCCACCACCACTCGCGGGCCGGCAGCTCGTACATCACGAGCGGACGGTCCAGGGTCTTCAGCTGGTCGCGGATCCAGACGGCATCGCGATCGAGCCAGCCCTTCCACTCGACCTGATGGGTGTGCTGGTAGCCCTCGACAGCGGGCTCCTCCGCGTACTGGTACTCGCCGGCGACGACGCCGAGCCAGATCTCGTGGCGGCGCGGGTTCGGCGACACGACGAGGTCGCCCAGGCGCACGTGGTTGGCGAACGACAGCACGTTGGCCCGCAGCAGTGCGCGGCCCGACCCGCGACCGGCAGCGCTGGTGGCCTCGTCGATCTCGGCCGGCGTCCAGAGGCGGGCGTCGCCGATGGTCTCGTAGCGGACCCCGATCTGGCCGGCAGCCCGCATCGAGTCGATGGCCTGCGCTTCGTCGCCCGCCCGGATCATCCACACGCGCCGCATGGACCACACGGTATCCGCTCGAAGGAATTTCTCCCGTCGATGTCGATCCGGGTCGAGCCCGTTCGACGCAATCAGTGAAGGTGAGCACAGCGCTCGCCTCACCACGGAAAACGGAGATCATCATGAGATTCCTCGGATACACCCTCGGCGACGAGTCCGCGCCCGTCGCTCCCCCGACGCCCGAGTTCTTCGAGAAGATGGGCGCCTTCATGGAAGAGGCCACGACCGCAGGGGTCATCGTCGCCACCGGCGGCATCGCCCCGACGGCGATGGGCGCCAAGATCTCGCTCACCGACGGCAACTACACGGTCGTCGACGGCCCGTTCGCCGAGGCCAAGGAGCTGATCGGCGGCTGGGCCCTGCTCGAGTGCCGCGACCTCGACGAGGCGATCGAGTGGTCGAAGCGCTTCATCGGGGTGATCGGCGAGGGCGAGGTGCGGATCCGCCCGGTGTTCGGGCCGGAGTGATCGGTCGCGCCGGAAGCTCGGCGCGGAGACGACTCGAAGCGGCGAGTGGTTGAATCAGCGGCGTGACGGCCGCTGATCCAACCGCCGCGATCGAGGCGGTCTTCCGGATCGAGTTCCCCCGGCTCGTCGCGGGCCTCACCCGGCGCGTCGGCGACATCGGGCTGGCCGAGGAGCTCGCCCAGGACGCGCTCGTCGACGCACTCGCCCAGTGGCCAGGCGAGGGCACACCGCGCAACCCGGGCGCGTGGCTGATGGCCGTCGCCAAGCGCAAGGCCGTCGATCGGTTCCGCCGCGATCGCACGCTCGCGAGCAAGGTGGAGCTGCTCGGACGGGACCCGGAGCACGGAGGTCGTGCCTCGTCGGACCCCGTCGACGAGCTGGCGGACGACGATCACATCGCCGACGACCGGCTGCGGTTGATGTTCGTCGCCTGCCACCCGGTGCTGCCGGTGCCCGCACGGGTGGCGCTCACCCTGCGTCTGCTCGGCGGGCTCACCACGGCCGAGATCGCCCGCGCCCACCTCGTGCCCGAGTCGACGATCGCCCAGCGCATCGTTCGCGCCAAGAAGACGATCGCCGCGGCCGGGATCCCGTTCGAGGTGCCGGCCGGCGACGACCGCGCCGAGCGCCTCGGCTCCGTCCTCGACGTCGTCTACCTGATCTTCAACGAGGGCTACTCGGCCACCGCCGGCGACGAGTGGTTCCGCCACGACCTGTGCCGCGAGGCGCTTCGCCTCGGTCGGCTCCTGGCTGCGTTGGCACCGACCGAGCCGGAGGTGCAGGGACTCGTCGCGCTCATCGAGATCCAGTCGTCGCGGCTGACCGCCCGCGTCGGTCCCGGCGGCGAACCGGTCCTGCTGCTCGATCAGGATCGCCGACGATGGGACCGCCTGCTGATCAACCGCGGCCTCGCGTCGCTCGACCGGGCAATGGCGCTGTCGACGCCACCGATGCCCGGCCCGTTCACCCTGCAGGCCGCGATCGCCGCGTGTCACGCGCGCGCCGCACGCGCCGAGGACACCGACTGGCAGCACCTGCTCGACCTGTACGACGCACTGGCGTCGGTGATGCCGTCACCGATCGTCGAGCTGAACCGCGCCGTCGCGCTCTCGATGGCGGCTGGCCCCGCCGCCGGACTGGACCTCGTCGACCAGCTGATCGAGACCCACACGCTCGACGGCTATCACCTGTTGCACAGCGTCCGGGCCGACCTGCTGACGCGGCTCGACCGGCACCGAGAGGCGCACGCGGAGCTCGAGCTCGCGGCGTCGCTGGCCGCCAACGCGCAGGAGCGGCAGCTGTCCGAGCAGCGCGCCCGCGATGCCCTCGAGCGCGCCGAGAGCGACTGACCGCATCGCGTCAGGTCGGGCGGGGTCGGCTCACGATTCGAGGATGGTGATCTCGCCCGGCAACGCCGAGGAGATCGCCGCGTCGTGGATGAGCGCCGGATCGGCTGGATCGTCGACGGTGCGCGGCAGCGTGAGCCGAACGACGATCACCGTGACGGCCGCGATCCCGGCGCTGACGACGAACGCGAGGCGGATGGCGTGGCCGTGCTGGTCCACGGTTCGAGCGACGCCGGCGATGCCTCCGGACGCGGCGATGCTCGCCAGCACGGCGAGGCCGACCGCGCCGCCGAGCTGCTGCGACATCCCGTAGACACCGGCGACGATGCCCTGATCACCCTGATCGACGCCGGAGGTGACGGTGGTGATCAGCACCACGAGCGTGATGCCGAGCCCGAGCCCTGCGCCGAACGTGCCGGGGATGATCGACGTCGCGAGTGAGGCGTGGTTCGACGACCGAGCCAGCCACGCCGCCGAGACGCCGATCAGGCCGAAGCCGAGCACCGCCTGGCGCCGCACACCGAGGCGTTCGACCAGCCAGGCGCTGATGTTCACGCCGATGCCGAACCCGACCGGCAGTCCGAGCACCGCGGCACCGGATTCGCCGGCGCTGAAGCCGAGCACGTTCTGCAGGAACAGCGAGGTCAGGTAGACGACGGCGTTGCTGAGCACGGCGATCATCACCAACGGGAGCAGGGCCACCGAGCCCTTGCGGCGCACGATCCGCATCGGCAGGAGCGGATGAGCGGCCCGACGCTCGATGCCGAGGAACACCACGGTGAGCAGCACGCCGCCGACGATCGGGCCCCAGCACGCCGGCGAGCTCCAGCCGTGCGACTCGGCCTGGCTGACGCCGAAGATCATCAGCCCGCTGCCGAGGGTGACGGTGACCGCACCCGGGAGGTCGACGGGCTGACGCTCCACCGTGGCGGAGTGGCGGGGCAGGAAGCGCAGCGCGCAGAGCACGGCCGCCACGCCGACCGGCACGTTGATCAGGAAGATCGAGCGCCAGCCGAACCCCGAGGTGAGCAACCCGCCGAGCAGGAACCCGACCGCACCGCCGAGCGAGCCCGTCGCAGCCCAGAGCCCGTAGGCGCGACGGCGGCTCGGGCCCTCGGCGAAGGTCGAGGCGAGGATCGACAGGGTGCACGGCGAGATCGCCGCGGCGCACAGCCCTTGCACGGCACGGGCCGCGACGAGCTGCACCGGCGATTGCGCCACGGCCGCGATCACGGACGCTGCCGTGAACCCGCCGATGCCCACCACGAACAGCATCCGCCGGTCGAACAGGTCGGCCACCCGTCCGCCGAGGAGCAGGAACCCACCGAACGTCAGCGCGTACGCCGTGATCGTCCACTGCAGCGACGCATCATCGAACCCCAGTGCGGCTCCGATCGACGGGTTGGCGACGGCCACGATCGTGACGTCGATGGCCAGCAGCAGCTGCGAGAAGCACAGCACGGCCAGCACTACCGTGGGACGGGCGGCCGGCACGTGCGGCGACGCATCGTCGTGCAGTGCGTCGGTCATGGATCGCTCGCCCCCGGGTCTTCCGATGATCGACACCCGGTCGGAGTGCCTAGAACCAATTCTAGTTGACGCCGCTCCGGCCCCTCGATTCGAACGGCCGATGACCCGCCGGCGGTTGCGTTGTCGCTGCGTCGCCGCGCAGTACGCGCACGCGTGCGCGGGTGGTGCGACCTGGCCGCGCAGACCGCCCACGCGTGGGCGCTCTGCGCGAGTGCTCGACGCGATCTCAGCCAGCGACGACTGCGTCCACCGCCGCGGTACGTTGACCCGACTGCACCTCGAGTCCGTCGATGATGCGTCGGAGGAGCACGGTGAGCAGCTGCCGCTCCCCTGGGTCGATGCCCTCCAGCACCTGGGCGTAGTGCGCATGCACGAGCCTCGTCGCGCGCATCGCGGCCCGACGCCCGGTTGCCGTCAGCTCGACGAGCAGTGACCGTCGATCCTTGGCATCAGCACGGCGACGCACATACCGGGCATCTTCGAGCCGGCGGAGCGTCTTGGTGAGGCCGCCCGGGGACTGGATCACGAGGGTTTGCAGGCGGGTCGGGCTGAGGGCCCCATCGGCTCGGGCCAGCATCCCGAGCACGCTCACCTCCGAGGCGGTCATGCCGACCTCAGCGCAGCACGTCTCGATCGCAGCCGTGTTCATCCGCGACAGCCGAGTGATCCAATCCTCGAGAACATCCATGCTGGCATATTATTTGCTGGCGTAGTACATTGCGCGGATGAGGATTCGTCGGCTGACGGGCACCCTTGGTGCCGAGATCGAAGGACTGCAGCTCGAGACCATCACGGATCACGAGTTCAAGGAGCTGGACGATGCGCTGCTCGCCCATCAGGTCGTGTTCTTGCGCGGGCAGCACCTCAGCGAGGATGGTCACCGCTCGCTCGCGGCGCGGTTCGGGACGCCATCGGTGTTCCCCCTTGCCCGCCACTTCGGCGGCACCGAAGAGCTCAGCCACATCGAGGACACCGAGACCAACGGCCCAGATGCCGACACCTGGCACACCGACATCACGTGGATCGATGCGCCGCCGAAGGTCGCGATCCTCGCCGCGCTCGACATCCCCGAGTACGGCGGCGACACCCTGTGGGTCGATCTGTACGGCGCCTACGAGCACCTCTCACCGGCCATGCGCACCGTCGCGGATGGACTGCGCGTGCGGCACAGCCAGGGCGAGGCGTTCTGGGCAGCGTTCGGCAAGCGCGCTCCGGCCGACGTCGTGGACGCGCTGCGCGTCGCGTTCCCCGGGGCAGAACATCCGCTGGTGCGCACCCACCCCGTCACCGGGCGCAAGGCACTGTTCGTCGCCGGCAGCTTCATGGAGTCCATCGTTGGGATGGATGCCGACGAGAGCGCGTGGCTGCTCGATCACTTCCGCCGACGCGTCGACGAGTCGAAGCTGCAGATGCGTTGGAGCTGGCGGGTCGGCGACGTCGCGATCTGGGACGAGCGGTGCACCAACCACCGCGCCCTCGGCGACCACTTCCCCCAGCACCGGCTGATGCGGCGGTGCACCGTCGACGGCGAGATCCCCGTCTGAGGCCACCCGCCTATCGTGGCCGGGTGGACACCAACGCCGTCGTCCTGGTCGAGGGCGAGAGCGATCAGGTCGCGCTGACCGCGCTCGCCGTTCGCCAGGGCCTCGACCTCGACGCGTCCGGCATCGTCATCGTCGCGATGGGCGGCGCGACGAGCATCGGGCACTTCCTCCAACTGTTCGGCCCTGCGGGCTTCGCCGTCGGCATCGCCGGGCTCTGCGACGCGGCCGAGGTGCGCTACTTCCGACGGGCGCTGCAGCGCGCGGGCATGGGCGAGTCGCTCGACCTGAACGGCATGGAGGCGCTCGGCTTCTTCGTGTGCGACGTCGATCTGGAGGACGAGCTGATCCGCGCCCTGGGCACCGCGCGAGTCGAATCCGCGCTCGCCGCGGAGGGCGACCTGCGCTCGTTCCGCATCTTCCAGCAGCAGCCCGCTCAGGTCGGCCGCGACGCGCACGCGCAACTTCGGCGTTTCATGGGGACGAGGTCCGGCCGCAAGGGCCACTACGCACGCGTGCTGGTCCAGATGCTCGAGCCCGACGAGGTGCCACGACCGCTGGCGCGGCTGCTCGCCCACGTCGCGTCGACGCTGGCGTGATCGCCCGTCAGCCGACGGCTGACGGACTGCGCAGCACCTTGGCGATGCAGTGGTCGATCGTCCGGTCGGCCGCCTTGCGGGCCGACCAGCGATGCGACCGGCGCATGTGCAGGTACGTCCACGCCACGGTGTTGACGAGCATCTCCGCGTCTTCGTGAGGATCGTCGGTGTCGAGCGTGCCGTCGAGGACACCGTCGGCGAGGAAGCGCTCGAACGGATCGGTGAACTCGAAGCTCGCCTTCTGCGCCGAGGTCGGCGAGCTCGGTCCGACGGTCTGGTGGTAGAGCGCCGACAGCAGTGGCCCGTGTCGCTCGACGACCTCGCACAGCACGTGCAGGGCGAGGCGGAGGCGCCCGGCCGCGTCCTCGCCGCTCGTCAGCGGCGCGAGCAGCGACTGCCGCAGATCCGCCGTGGCGCGCAGCACGGCGGCCGTGAGCAGGGCGTCGATCTCGATGCCGCGGCGGTGCAGCGTCACCCGGGAGACGTCGGCCTCGATGGCCACCGCCGAGATCGACAGCCCGGTCAGACCATCGCGGTTCAGGATCCGCCCGACGGCATCGAGGAGGGCGGGATCGTCGATCTCCATCACGGACGCAGGATACGCGCCGTCGCGCGCGTGATACAGTCATGTTGCATGGCTGCATTAGTCATGCGACATCATCGAACGGAGCAGCGGATGACGACGAACACCGAGCCGATGTACGACGTGGTCTGGCCGAGGTCGCCCCTCGGGGTCCAGTCCCGCCAGGCGGCGCAGCGGCTCGAGACCCTCGTCGGCAAGCGCATCGCGTTCGTGTGGGACTACCTGTTCCGCGGCGAGGAGATCTTCGCTGCGCTCGAGCGCACCCTCAAGCACCGCTACGAGGGCATCGAGGTCGTCGGGTACGACGTGTTCGGCAACATCCACGGCCCGGACGAACACGCGATCATCCGCGACCTGCCGATGGCCTTGACCGAGCACGGCATCGACGCGGTGGTCGTCGGCAACGGTTGTTGAGGCAGTTGCACGCCCGCCGTGTTGCGGGCATCCGTCAGAGCTGAAGGTGCCGGCGTGCCGACCGTTTCCCTGGTCTGCGAAGGGTTCGAACGGCAGGCGCGCGCCACCGGGCGCGGGCTCGGGTTCGACGGGCTCGCGCTCGCGGTGATGCGTGGCCACGTCGACGCGCAGTCCTCCGAGGAGATGCTCACGTCGTTCCTCGAGCACACGTTCCAGCAGGTCGTCGACGGGCTGACCCGACCGCTCGACATCGGCATGGCGGCCATCGCCGAGCCCAGCGCACTCGACACGGCCGTGTCGGGCTCCATCGACGAGGTCAACCGCGCCTTCGGCGAGCGCGGTTGGACCGACGGCCTGCCGATCGTGCCGCCGACCCGCGCTCGCGTCGAGGCGTACATCGCGCCGACAGGCCACGACCCGTGGCGCACGCTCGGCATCGCTCGCCCGTCCGGACGAGACATCACGGTGTGGTCCATCGCCGTCAACGCAGTGATGGTCGGCTGCGAGCCGGCCCACCTTCCGGTGCTCCTCGCGATCGCGGAGGTGCTGATCGATCCTCACTACGGCGTCGAGCACTCCGGCAACACCACCGGTGCCGACGCGTTGGTCGTCCTGAACGGCAGCGTGATCGACGACCTCGGGTTCAACCACGGTCCCGGTGCCCTCCGCGAAGGGGCGCACGCCAACACCAGCGTCGCGCGCTGGTTGCGGATGTTCCTCCGCAACGTGTGCGGCTTCACGTCCGACGAGCACGACAAGGCGACGTTCGGGAACAGCGCCCGGGTGGTGCTCGCCGAGGACGAGGCGGCGCTGCGCGAGATCGGTTGGTCGTCGCTGTGCGCCGACTTCGGTCACCGCAGCGGCGACGACGTGGTCACCATCGGACGCATCAACAGCGGCATCATCATCGGCAGCGTCGTCGGTTCGACGCCCGCGGAGATCATCCCATACCTCGCGGACGGGCTCGTCCGGGTCAGCGGCTGGGACCTCGTCCATCTCGCCGGGCTCGGGCACGGTCACTACCGCCCGCTGCTCGTGCTGTCACCGCTGTTGGCGCGCACCTTCGCCCGGGCCGGTTGGTCGAAGGACGACGTCCGCACCGCCCTCTACGAGCACGCCCGCCTCCCGGCGTGGAAGTTCGAGGCGCTGATCGGCGACTGGTCGAACCTCGCTCCGGGCCGTCCGACCCTGGTCGAGCTCGTCGCCGGCGGGCACGCGCCAACGGACTTCGCGGTCTCCGACGATCCGGAGCGGATGGTGCCGATCGTGGCCGCGCCGAGCGGCCTCCTGATCGCCGTCGCCGGTGATCCCGGACGGGCCAACGCGTACGCGATGAGCCACGACGGGCCGCACGGGAACTGGACGAGCGCAGCCGTCGACCGCAGCTACTCGCCTGACCTGGTGTGCCGCATCGACAACCGCGAGGCCTGCAGCTGACCCACTCGAGAACGTCCGTTCAGGCGATCGTCCTCGGGAGGTCCGAGTCGCGGATCGCGTCCGCCCACGGGTAGCTCATCGGGTTGATCAACAGGTACGGGGCGTCGACCAGGAACTCGGTGGTGTGCGGCACCGCGGCGCGGATCGCGACGGCGCGTCCCGCCGGATCGTCCTCGACGAAGATCATGTCGAGGAACAGCCCGGGCCGGTTGCGCGACGCCATCGACCACACGCCGGTGACGCCGTCGAGCTCAGCGATCTTCGCGGCGCGGCCGTCGTCCTCGCGTCGCTGGACGACGATGACGCCGGTGTGCCCGACGAACGGCACCTCACGCGGCCGCAGCTGCAGGACCGCGCGGCCGACGGCGTCGGAGCCGGCGAACACATCGCCCTCGCGGACGACCTTCTTCGCCGCGGGGAACGTCATCCGCCCGTCCTCGTACAGCTTCGGCAGCTCCACGCTCATCGCGTCGAACGCGATCTGCGGATCGCCGCCGAGCACGTAGGTGGTGAGGAACGTCGCCCGTCCACCCGCGAACGGCGAGCCGTCGGCCATGAGCCGCGCCGCGTGGAGCTCGGGCGTGGCGACGTAGCGGCGGCTGAGCATCACGCCGTCGAGGCACACGTTCATCGGCGTGTGCTCGAGGTCGTACCAGCGGTTCCAGGTCTCGATCGCGTCGGCATCGCAGTCGAGCGCGGCGAAGATGATTCCGGAGGGGTCCATGCGTCTGGTCTAGCCGATGCCCCGATGCCCACGTCAGGTGGACCCGTACCGGGTCATCTCGATCCACCGCGCAGGGGCGCGGTACGGTCACGCCGATGTCCGACCAACGCTCCACTCCCGTCGTGCCGGCAGCCGACGCCGATCGACGGGCCGCCAACGTCGCCGCCGTCGAAGCCGCGTTCCGCGGTGTCAGCAACGCTGACGCCTCCGAGCAGATGGCGCAGTACGTCGACGACCTGGTGCTCGAGCTGCCGTACACGAACCCGCCGAAGCGGGTCGAGGGCAAGGCGGCAGCGCTGACCTACCTGTCGAACGCGTTCCAGGTGTTCCGGATGCAGCTCACGATCACCACCGTGCACGAGTGCCTCGATCCGGACGAGCTCGTCGTCGAGTTCGTCAGCGACGGCACGGTGCTCACGACCGGCAAGTCCTACGCCAACCAGTACATCAACGTGTTCCGGTTCCGCGAGGGCAGGATCTGCTTCCAGCGCGAGTTCTTCAACCCGAACGCCGCCGCAGCCGCCCTGGTGGCCGACGCGCCAGCCTGACCGCCGGCGCGATCAGGCGGGGACGGGGACGAGGGTCGCGATCCAGCGGTAGTTGACGCCGCCGGGCGTTCCGTCGGCGTGCGAGCACGCCACCAGTCGCACCTCCGGCGCACCGTCGGTCGAGGGCGCGAACAGCAGGCTCGTCGCATCGGCGATCGAGTGCAGCTCCACCGTCGACACCTGCAGGTCGAGCTCGGTGCCGTCGAGGCGATGGATCACCACGACGTCGCCGGCGCGCAGCTTGTTGATGTTCAGGAACGGGTGGTTGTGCGACTTGCGGTGCCCGAAGATCACGGCCGGCACCTGGCCGATCATCGCCGAACCGCCCTGCGCGCTCGCATCGACCGAGGCGAAGCCGGGCAGGATGTCGACACCGTTGGACACGCCGTCGGACTTGTGGTTGCCGCACAGCAGCCCGTCGTCGAACTGCGTCGCCTCGGCGAGGATCGGCTGCAGCACGTTGATCGAGGCGATGCTGATCGCGCCGGCGTTCGAGCAGTTCGAGCCCGGGTTGGCAGCCGCGGTGGCCGGCGGGACGGTGGCGACCGGCGGCGCGGCGGATGTCGGTGGCACAGGGGCCACGGTGGCGGCCGTCGCGACGGGCGTTGCCGCGGTGGTCTCGACGACGGTGGTCGCGCTCTCCGCGACCGAGGTGGTGGTCTCCGGCGAGGACGTCGGCGGCACCGTGGACGCCAGCGCCGTGGTTGCGGTCGGCGGTGGCGCGGTCACGGCGACCGTCGTCGGCGTCGACGACACAGCGACGCCCGCCAGCGCGTTGGCGGGCGCATCGTTGCCAGAGCCGGCAGCGACCGCGACGATCACGATCGCGACCACCGCGGCGAGCGCGCCGAGGCAGCCGAACGTGACGCGCCGCTGTCGCTGCGCAGCGGTCAGCGTTGCCTTCTGAGATCGAGGAGCGTCCATGCCGAGTTCCGGATGGCATCGTGTCGCCGGTCGCGCCAGCACATGCCGTCGGGAAACGCTACCCGGGTCGCCGCCCGGCGGGTCGGCACCCCGCATCCGCATCCGGCCGAACGGCCGGCGCCCAATAGCCTCCCGACATGCCCACACCCGCCACCACCGTCACGCTCACCGGCACGGGGACGCCGCATCCCTGCCCGGGGCGCGCCGGCCCGGGCGCGCTCGTTCGCTTCGGCGAGATCGCCCTGCAGTTCGACGCGGGCCGCGGCTCCGTGCTGCGGTTGGTCGAGGCCGGCATCGAACCGCACGCGATCAGCGCGCTGTTCATCACCCACATCCACAGCGATCACCTCGTCGACCTCGCCGACGTCGTGCTCACCCGCTGGCTCCAGGGGCGCAGCCACACCGCCCTGCCGATCGTCGCCCCGGCGGGCGCCGCGACCGAGTTCGCGAACCGCGTGCTCGAGCCGTGGGCCGACGACATCGCCGTGCGCATCGCCCACGTGCAGCACGGGGCCCCGACGATCGACGTCCGCGCCTTCGTTCCGACGTCGGAGCCCGCCACGGTGTGGACGTCGGATGACGGTGCGGTCACCGTCGACGCGATCGCCGTCCACCACGAGCCGGTGGTCGACGCAGTCGCGTATCGGGTCACCACGCCGACCGGAATCGTGGTCATCTCGGGCGACACGGTGGTGTGCGCCGAGGTCGAGCGGTTGTCGAACGGCGCCGACGTGCTCGTCCACGAGGCCTGCCGGACGACGGCATTGCGCGATCTGATCGCCGGCACCCGTCTCGAGGCGATCTTCGGCTACCACGCCGACACCGTGCCGCTCGGTGGCCTCGCCGAACGGGCGGGGGTGGCGCACGTCCTGCTCACCCACCTCATCCCGCCGCCCGGCACCGAGGCCGCCGAAGCCGAGTTCGACGCCGACCTCCGCCTCGGTGGCTACACCGGACGGGTCAGCGTCGGCCGCGACCTGATGACGGTCACGGCTCGAGACGCCGACCCGGTGTGACCGTCAGGCGCGGATCGGCGCGGTCAGCTCGATCGTGTAGCCGTCGGCCACGCTGCCCGTCACGGTCGGCGTCTCGTTGGTGGTGCCGTCGCTGAACACGAGGTCGGTGGCGAGCGACACGGTGGCGTAGATCGACGGGCTGCTGGTGTAGCGGCTGTCGGCGTAGACCACCTTGTTGACCTCGTCGGGCAGCGCGATCTGCGAGGTGGCGATCTTGTTCGAGGCGCTGGTGATGCTGTCGACGCTCGGGTACACCTCGTAGTGGATGTGCGGCCAACGGCCGTCGTAGCAGGCCGGGTAGTAGCTCTCGAACGTCACCAGCCCGTTCGAGTCGGAGGCCTGCACGCCGCGCAGGTAGTTCTCGTCGGTGGCGCCCTGGGTGTACATCGAATAGCGACCCTGGTGGTCGACGTGCCACACGTACACCGCGGCACCCACGAGCGGCTTGCCCGTCGAGGTGTCGACGAGCGTCATCTTCAGCGTGGTCGGCACGCCGCCGGCGTCCGTGGTGGACGAGCCGAAGCTGGAGCGGATGTTGCTGCGCACGATGCCGCTCTCGGTCAGCACCTGCACGCCGTTGCTGCCGTCGCCGGGATACGGACCGGCCGTCTCCTCCGGCACGGCGCTGAGGCCGGTCGTGGCGTCGGTGGTCGCCGTCGTCGAGT
>JAOBWK010000065.1 GCA_025463305.1 Ilumatobacteraceae bacterium | reverse complement strand
CAGCCAGGGGCTCGAACCAGTGTTGGTGGTCGGCTAGCCCTTCGCTGCTGCCCACGTGTCGCCCCAGCTGACGTTGACTTCCAGAGGCACGTCCAGTTGGGCCGCGTTGTGAATGATGACGATGATCATCGGGCCGACGACGTCCTTCTCGTCCAACGGCACCTCGGCGATGACCTCGTCGTGGACCTGCAGGATCACCTGGCTCGCGTAGCCACCGGCGACCAGTGCGGCGTCGATGCGGACGAGCGCGACCTTGAAGATGTCGGCGGCCAGACCTTGGATGCCGGCGTTCATCGCCTGGCGCTCGCCGGCCTGGCGGATGCGGAAGTTCGAGTTGCTCAGCTCGGGGATCGGGCGACGGCGGCCGAACAGCGTCTCGGTGTAGCCGCGCATCCGGGCCTCCTTCACCGTCGCGTCCATGTAGGCGCGCACCTTCGGGAAGGCGACGAAGTAGGCGTCGAGGATGACCGAGGCCTCCTCGGTGGGGATGCCCAGCCGCTGGCCGAGGCCGTACGACTCCATCCCGTAGGCCAGGCCGTACGACACCATCTTCGCCTTGGCCCGCTGATCGAGCTTGACGTCGGCGGGATCGACACCGAACACCCGCGCCGCCGTCGCGTTGTGGATGTCCTGGCCAGTGGCGAACGCCTCGATCAGACCCGGGTCGGCAGCGAGGTGGGCGATGCAGCGCAGCTCGATCTGGTTGTAGTCGGCGACCAGCAGGGTGCAGCCGGGGCCGGGCACGAAGCACTGGCGGAAGGCCCGGCCCTCCTCGGACCGCACGGGGATGTTGTGCAGGTTCGGCGCGTCGCTGCTGAGCCGGCCGGTGCGGGCGACGGTCTGGTTGAAGGTGGCGTGGATGCGCCCGTCGGCGGCGACCTCGGCGAGCAGGCCCTCGCCGTAGGTGCTGCGCAGCTTCTCGACCTCGCGGTACTGCAGCAGCGGCACGATGAACTCGGGCCACTCGTCGCGCAGCTTCTCGAGCGTGGCCGCGTCGGTGGAGAACCCGGTCTTGGTCTTCTTGCCCGGCACCAGGCCGCGGTCGGTGTAGAGGATCTCGCGCAGCTGCACGGGCGAGTTGATGTTGAACGGCTTGCCGACGACCTCCTGCAGCACGGCGCTGAGCCGCTGCACCTCGGCGTGGAGGCGATCGCTCAACCGCTGCAGCTCGACGCGATCGACGGCGATGCCGACGTGCTCCATCTTCGCCAGGATCTGGACGAGCGGGTTCTCGATCGATGCGTACAGCTCGGCCATGCCCTGCTTGTCGAGCGCGTCCTGCAGCGCGTCGGCGAGGTGCGAGATGGCCAGCGCCTCACGGCCGGCGCGCTTGGCGTCGTCGACGCCCGTGTCGCCGAAGTCGAGCTGGCCCTTGGCACCGGGCTCGTCGGGCGGGAAGCGGAACGCGGTGTACTTCTCGAGCAGGTCCGACACGGCGTAGCGCGACTCGGCCGGGTCGATGAGGTAGGCGGCGATCGCGGTGTCGAGCTGCAGCCCACCGAGGACCAGGCGGTGATCGAGCATCCAGCGCATCAACGGCTTCACGTTGTGGGCGCGGACGTTGACCAGGTTGCGCAGGGCGAAGCCGAGGTCCGATTCCGTGAACTGATCGGCGGGGATCCACAGACACTCCGCCCCAGCGGCATCGGTGACCACGCACAGCCCGATCAGGTCGCTGCGGCCGGGCTCGCCGGCCCAGCTGGCGGCGACATCGACGCTGGGAAGGACGGCGAGGATCGCCGCGGCTTCCTCCGACGACGAGCTGACCGAGACCTCGGCCTCGAGCACCTCGCCGGTCGACGGCGCACGCGTGCCCGACGACTTGCCGACCATGCCGAGTGCCTCGTTCAACCGGTCGCGCAGGCTGCGGAACTCGAGGAACTCGAACAACCGGTCGACCTCGGCCTCGTTCGGCGTGAAGCCCAGCGAGTCGAAGTCGATCTCGATCGGCGTCGCGCAGTCGACGATCATCAGCTCGTGGTTCTGGCGGGCGCGCTGCTCGTGCTCGATGAGTGACGCCTTCAGCTTCGGCGTCTGTGCGTCGACGTTGGCGAAGATGCCGTCGAGCCCGCCGTAGGTCTGGATCAGCTTCGCCGCGGTCTTCTCGCCGATGCCGGGGATGCCCGGCAGGTTGTCGCTGTTGTCGCCGCGCAGCGCTGCGTACTCCGGGTACTGCGCGGGCGTGACACCGGTCTTCTCGAGGATGCCCGCCTCGTCGTACAGCGCGTAGTCGCTGACGCCGCGCTTCATGTAGAGCACCTTCACGAGGGGGTCGCTGACGAGCTGGTAGCTGTCGCGGTCGCCGGTGACGATGATGATCTCGTGGCCGAGCGCCTTGCCCTGCGCAGCGATCGTGCCGATGATGTCGTCGGCCTCGAAGCCGACCAGCTCGATCGAGCTGACATCGAGCGCCTGCAGCACCTCGCGGACCAGGCCCATCTGCTGACGGAGGATGTCGGGCGCGGCCTCGCGCTGCGCCTTGTACTCCGGGTTGGCGAAGTGGCGGAACGTCGGCTCGGGCCGGTCGAACGCGACCAGCACGCCGTCGGGCGTGTGCTCCTTGACGAGGTTGATGAACATCGACGTGAAGCCGAACACGGCGTTGGTGACCTGGCCGCTGGCGGTGGCCATGTCGGTGGGCAGCGCATAGAACGCGCGGTACGTGACGGAGTTGCCGTCGAGGATGAGCAGCTTGGCCATGGACCGCCGCTCAGTCGTGCTGCGCGTTGGACGCCGGCGGGCGCAGCGTGCCGGCGATGACGCGCTCGGCGACGTCGCGCATGCGCCCGCGCTCGCTCATCGCGGTGCGCTGCAGGAACGTGAACGCCTCCTGCTCCTTCAAGCCGCACTCGTCGGAGAGGATGCCCTTGGCGCGATCGATCAGCTTGCGGGACTCCAGTTGCTCGCCGAGCGCGTCGACTTCGCCGCTCAGCGACTGCAGCTCGCGGAAGCGCCCGATGGCGACTTCGATCGCGGGGATGAGATCAGCCTTCTGATACGGCTTGACCAGGTACGCGAGCGCACCTGAGTCTCGGGCCTGCTCGATGATCTCGCGCTGGCTGAACGCGGTGAGGATCAGCACGCCGCAGAGCCGCTCGGCGTTGATGAGGGCAGCGGCCTCGAGGCCGTCCATGCCCGGCATCTTGATGTCGAGGATGGCGAGGTCGGGCTTCAGCTCCCGGACCAGTTCGACGGCCTTGTCGCCGCGCCCCGTCTCGCCGACGACGTCGTAGCCCTCTTCTTCGAGGGTCTCCTTGAGGTCGAGCCGAATGATGGCTTCATCTTCGGCGATCACGACACGAATGGTCACGAACGGTCCTTTCGAAACTCCGAGGTCGGTTGCGGGCCAGTGCGCAGCCACATTCAACCATGCCAAGGGGTCGGCCGTACCCATCGCGGGTTTGCCGGCGCGACCGGCAGGGCATCACCCTGCCATGCGGTCGAGCAAGTGATCCTGGCGCGTCTCCAGCTCGGTGATGGATGCCACGACGTAGGCCCGGTGCTTGGCCATCGCGTCGGCGTGGGACTGGGCGTGGTGGTACTCGTACGAGGCTCCCGGGGTCTCCGACACCAGCGAGCGGATGCCCATGTCGCCCGCCTCGTCGGCCAGCTGGGCGAGCTGCTCGTCGATGACGCGCAGCTCCTCGCGCAGCCCGCGCAGTCGCACGCTCGCCTGCTTCAGTCGACGTTCGATCAGCCACTTCCCCACGGCCGCAGTCTAGGAAGAACCCGATCCCGAAGAACGCGTGCATCCGGGCGGCGACGAACTCCGGCGACGGGCAGACTGTGACCGTGCACGACGAGTGGTCCATCAGCGACGGCTACTACGACGTCGGCGGCACGTGGCATGCCACGCAGGACGAGACGCGGGCCGCACTGCGCGAGGTGATGGGCACACCGGCCGACGGACCACCGATCTGGTTCGTGCCGGTCGGCACGGCGCCATCGCTGTGGAACCCGTGCGCGATCGAGCTCGAGGACGGCGGCAGGATCGGTCCACTGACCGCACTGCCGGCCGATCTACCGATCGGTTACCACGACCTCGTGCCCCTCGACGGTGGGCCCACGACCCGCCTCATCGTGCACCCCGACGCGTGCCCGGAGATCCCCGACACGTGGGGTCTGGCCTGCCAGCTGTACGCGCTGTGGAGCGATCGCTCGTGGGGCATCGGTGATCTGGGCGACCTGCGCGATCTTGCCCGCCAGCTGGGCGACGCCGGTGGTGCGGCCATCCTCGTCAGCCCCCTCCACCAACCTGCACCGTCGCTGCCGCAGCAGGACAGCCCCTACTACCCCAGCAGTCGCCGGGCGTGGAACCCGCTCCTGCTCGCGATCGACGCGGAGCCGCCGGCCGACCTGGCCTGCCGGGCCGACACGCTCGTCGACCGTGATGCGGTGTGGGCAGCGAAGCGCTCCGTGCTCGAGGGTCGGTTCCGCGCATCCGCCGCCGGTCGCGATCCCGCCGATCACGACTCTGCCGGCGGGCCAGGGCGCGTCGCCTGCTGGAACGCGCTGTGCGACGAGCTGGGGCCACAGTGGCGGGCCTGGCCGGAGCCGTGGTCGCGCTTCGACGCCGACGACGTCGCCGAGCGGTTGCACACCGATGCCTCGTTCGCCGAGCGCGCTGCCTTCCACGAGTGGTGCCAGGGCGAGATCGCCGGCCAGCTCGTCGCCCTGGACGACATGGAGGTCGGCATCATCGGCGACCTCGCCGTGGGCTTCTCCCCCGATGGTGCTGACGCGTGCGAGTTCCAGGCGCTCCTCGCGCTCGACGTGCGGATCGGCGCCCCGCCGGATCCGTTCAGCACCGACGGCCAGGAGTGGGGCATCCCGCCGTTCACCCCGTGGCGGCTGCGCAACGCGCGCTACCAACCGTTCATCGACACCATCCGGGCGACGCTGCGGGGCGTTCACGGGCTGCGGATCGACCACGTGATGGGCCTGTTCCGCCAGTTCTGGATCCCGGCCGGGTCTCGTCCGGCGGACGGCGCCTACGTGCAGTTCCCGAGCGACGACCTCATCGCGATCATCGCCATCGAGGCCACCCGCGCCGGCGCCTACGTCGTCGGCGAGGACCTCGGCACCGTCGAGCCCGGTGTCCGCGAGCGGTTGGCCGCTGCCAACATCGCCGGCACCCGCGTGCTCTGGTTCGAGGAGGAACCGCCGTCGGCCTGGCCGGCGATGTGCCTCGCCTCGGTCACCACCCACGACCTGCCGACGGTCACCGGCGTGTTCGACGGGACCGACGGCGACGACGAGCAGCAGCAACGGCTGGCCGCCGTCTCGGAGGCGACCTCGGCAGCCGAGGTCATCGACGACGTGCACGCCTCGCTGCTCGGCGCGCCGCCGAGGCTGCGGTTGCTCGCGATGGACGACCTCTGCGGCGCGAGCGAACGGCCGAACCATCCGGGCACCGTGGACCGGTTGAACTGGCGCCGTCGGCTGCCGCACTCGGTCGACGACATCGAGCTGCCGCGGCTCGCCGACGATCCGACCACGGACCGCACCGGACGTCCGTTGTGACGCCGTCGTCACGCCCGCCGGAGATGCCGACCAGCCCGCCGTACACGACGGGCCCGGGCGGCTACGGGTCCGGTCACGGGTCGGCGGCCGGCATCCCCTCGCCGCCCTCCGCCGGAACGAGTGTGCGTCCGGGCCCGCCGGTGCGGCAGAAACGACGGTGGATCCGGCTCGCGGTGCTGGTGCCGGTCGTGGTCCTGGTGGCCACGATCGCGTACCTCGCCGGCGGATCGAAGAACGACGACGGCCTGGCCGGGTTGCGCCCGGGCGACTGCATCGCCGCACCGGACACGTCGGGGTTCACCAAGGTCGACGCCTTCGACTGCAGCAAGGTGCACACCCAGGAGGTGTACGCCGTCGGCACGACGAAGTCGAAGATCGCGACGGGCGGCGACGCGATCAACGATCCGGAGATCATCCGGATCTGCAAGACCGACGTGGACCCGAAGATCCTGCGAGTCCTCGCCCATGCCACCGACGTCGCGGCGGGATTCCTGGTCGACAGCAGCAAGTCCGGGCGGGTGGTGTGCACTGCGATCAGCGACACGCCCCGCACTGGGTCGTACGTCGCCGCCGCTCACTCCTGACGGCCGGCCGGAGCCGATCCGGTGCCGTGCGCTGCCTGGTGCCCGAGGTGGGGGTCGAACCCACACGTACTCTCGTACAAAGGATTTTGAGTCCTCCGCGTCTGCCATTCCGCCACTCGGGCAAGCAGCGGCGACAGCATAGCCACGACGTCCGCTTACCCGGCGGTAGCAACGCGCGTCGGTGCCGAACGGTCTAGCGTGTGCCCGAGGGGACACGTTCCTTCTGGTCGCACGAGGAGATCGAACACCGAACCATGCTTGCCTTCACCTTTCCCGGCCAGGGGTCACAACGGCCGGGCATGGGGCGCCCGTGGGCCAACCACGAGAGCTGGGAGCTCGTCGAAGAGGCGTCCGTGCACGCCGAGCGCGATGTCGCTCGTCTCCTCCTCGATGCCGACGCCGACGAGCTCCGCGACACCCGCAACGCCCAGTTGACGACATTCGTCTCGAGCCTGATGGTGCTCGACGCGGCCGAGCGGCTCGGCATCGAGCCCAGCTACTGCGCCGGCCACAGCCTCGGCGAGTACACGGCGCTGACGGCCAGCGGCGCGCTCAGCTTCGAAGACGGTGTCCGCCTCGTGTGCGAGCGCGCCGATGCCATGCACCAGGCCGGACTCGACAACCCGGGCACGATGGCCGCTGTCCTCGGCCTCGACGACGATCTGGTCGAGGTCGCCTGCCGTCGCGCCGACAGCGATGTCTGGGTGGCCAACTTCAACGCTCCCGGCCAGGTCGTCATCGCCGGATCGCCGGAGGGCGTCGCCGCGGCCGGGGTCATCGCCAAGGAGCTCGGCGCGAAGAAGGTCATGCCGCTGCAGGTGAGTGGTGCGTTCCACACACCGTTCATGGCGCCGGCCCGCGACCGGCTGCGCAAGGCCATCGCCGAGGCCAGCCCGCGAGACACCGAGGTGCCCGTGGTGTCGAACGTCGACGCCCTCGCCCACGACAACGGGCAGGCCTGGTCGAGCCTGCTGTCCGCGCAGCTCAGCAGCCCGGTCCGCTGGAAGCACTGCCTGCTCACCCTCGCCGAGCTCGGGGTCACCGGCTTCGCCGAGCTGGGACCGGGCGGCGTGCTCACCGGCATGGCCAAGCGCACCGTCGAGTCCGCGCGCACGATCTCGGTCGCCACACCCGAGGAGCTCGACAAGCTCATCGAGTGGGTCAACGCCGGATCGGGCGACAGCGCCGCCGTGTTCGAGGGCGAGCACCTCTTCGCATCCGAGCGCCTCGTCGTGAGCCCCGCCGCCGGCGTCTTCACGCCGCTGGCCGACATCGCCGACGGCAGCACCATCACCGTCGGCACCGTGCTCGGTCACGTCGGCGACACCGAGGTCCGGTCTCCCTTCGCCGGCATCCTGCAGAGCTACATTGCCGTGCACGGCGAGCGGATCACGCTCCGCCAACCCATCGCCTGGCTGAGGACGGTCTAGAACATGCCCAAGATCCCTGTCGGAGTGCGCGGTGCCGTCATCACCGGATGGGGCTCGGCGCTGCCGCCCAAGGTGCTCACCAACGCCGACCTCGAGCAGATGTTCGACACGAGCGACGCATGGATCGTCGAGCGCACCGGCATCCGCGAGCGCCACGTCGGTGGCACCACCGTCGGACTGTCGATCGAGTCCGGTCGCGCTGCCCTGGAGATGGCCGGCATCGATCCCTCGGAGATCGACGCGCTCGTGCTCGCCACCACCACGCCCGATCGTGCGGTCCCCGCTTCGTCAGCTGCGGTGCAGCACGAGCTCGGTCTGCGCTGCGGCGCGTTCGACGTGAACGCGGCGTGCTCCGGCTTCACCTACGGGCTCGTCGTCTCCCACGGCCTGATCGCGATGGGCTCGAAGAAGGTCCTCTGCATCGGCACCGACACGCTCGCGCGCATCACCGACTGGACCGACCGCAACACCGCCATCCTGTTCGCCGACGGCTCGGGTGCTGTCGTGCTCGAGGCGGTCGACAACGGCGGCGGGCAGCTGCTCGGCTGGGACCTCGACGCCGATGGCAGCGCCGAGCGCTTCCTCTACGCCGACATCGGCGGGTTCGTGCACATGGAGGGCAAGGAGGTCTTCCGCCGCGCCGTGCGGATCATGGTCGACTCCGCCACCAAGACCCTCGACCACGCCGGGGTGAGCGCTGACGAGATCACGATGGTCGTGCCCCATCAGGCCAACATCCGCATCATCGAATCGGCGTGCGCCAAGCTCGGGATCCCGATGGAGAAGGCCGCCACGGTGCTCCAGTACACGGGCAACACCTCGTCCGCTTCGATCCCACTCGCGATGAACGAAGCGCTCGACGCCGGCCGGATCAAGCACGGCGACCTCGTGCTGCTCGTCGGCTTCGGCGCGGGCATGACGGCCGCCAGCGCGTTGCTCCGTTGGGGTGGCGACGAACAGTGAGCCGCACGGTTCTGGTCACCGGCGGATCCCGAGGGATCGGCCTCGCTTGCGCGCAGCGATTCGCCGCGCTCGGCGACAACGTCGTCGTCACGTACAACTCCTCGCCGCCGCCTGACGGCTTCGCCGGCGTTCGTTGCGATGTCACCTCGGCCGACGACGTCGACGCCGCCTTCGCGTTCGCCGAGTCCACGTTCGGGCCCGTGCAGGTGCTCGTCTCCAACGCCGGCATGACCAAGGACGGCCTGCTGCTGCGGATGAGCGAGGACGCGTTCGCGTCGGTCGTCGACGCCAACCTCACCGCGGCGTACCGGGTCGCCAAGCGCGCTGCGCAGGGCATGCTCCGCGCTCGCTCGGGCCGGATGATCTTCATGTCGTCGGTGGTCGGGCTGCTCGGCTCGGCCGGCCAGGCCAACTACGCGGCGAGCAAGGCCGGCCTCGTCGGGTTGGCCCGTTCACTCGCCCGTGAGCTCGGCTCACGCAACATCACCGCCAACGTCGTCGCGCCAGGACCCGTCGTCACCGACATGACGGCGTCGCTCGGCGAGAAGCGCATCGCCGAGCTCACCGCGGCCGTGCCGCTCGGGCGGATGGCGACCGTCGAGGAGATCGCCGGCGTCGTCGCGTTCCTCGCCTCCGACGACGCGGCCTACATCACCGGCGCGGTCATCCCCGTCGACGGTGGCCTCGGCATGGGTCACTAGGCGAACAACGTCGCCATCGGGCACACTCTCACCTCGACCTCTCATACACCTCTCAACACAACAAACGGAGAATCCAGTGGATCAGGAAAAGTTCGATCGATTCAAGAAGTGCGCCGTCGATGTGCTCTCGGTCTCCCCCGAGCAGGTCGTTCCGGAAGCCAAGTTCGCCGACGATCTCGACGCCGACAGCCTCGACCTGGTCGAGCTCGTGATGGCACTCGAAGAGGAGTTCGGCGTCGAGGTTCCCGAAGAGGAACTGGAAGGCATCGACACCGTCGGCCAGGCGTACGACCTGGTCGTCGGCAAGCTCTGATGCAGGGCCTCGGGCGGCGCGTCGCGATCACCGGCTTCGGTGTGGTCGCGCCGTGCGGCCTCGGCAAGGACGCCTACTGGCAGGGATTGCTCGGGCCCGGGATCACCGGCACCAAGAACAACCGCATCGCCGACTGGGATCCGCTGCCGTACTACGACAGCCCCAAGGACGCGCGCCGCGCCGACAAGGTGGAGCAGTTCGCGATCGCGTCTGCGATCGAGGCGTTCGAGCACGCCGGGCGCCCCGACGTGGATCCACGCCGCTTCGGCATCATCTACGGCACGGGCATCGGCGGTCTGCAGACCCTCGAGGACCAGGTCGAGATCCGGCTCACCAAGGGTGAGCGCCGGGTCTCGCCGTTCCTCGTCCCGATGATGATGGGCAACGCCTCGGGCGCAGCGATCTCGATGCGGTACGGCCTGCAGGGGCCGAACGAGACGATCTGCACGGCCTGCGCCGCGGCCACGCATGCGATCGGCAACGCCGCCCGCCAGATCGCGTGGGGTCGCTGCGACGCGATGGTCACGGGTGGCGCCGAGTCCGCCGGCACGCCGTCGGCGATGGCCGGCTTCCAGAACATGACGGCGCTGTCAACCGTCGGTTCCAGCCGCCCGTTCGACGCCGATCGCGACGGCTTCGTCATGGGCGAGGGTGCGGCCACGTTCATCCTCGAGGCTTGGGACATCGCGATCGCTCGCGGCGCGACGATCTACGGCGAGGTGCTCGGCGCGGCCAGCACGGCCGACGCCCACCACATCACCGCGCCGTCACCCGGCGGCGTCGGGGCGATCCACTGCATGGAGCTCGCCCTCGCCGACGCCGGCCTGCAGCCGGGCGACATCCGTCAGATCAACGCCCACGGCACCTCGACCCCGCTCAACGACGAGGCCGAGGCCGAGGCCGTCACCGCCGTGTTCGGGGCCAGCCCGCCGCCGATGACGAGTGGCAAGGGCGTCACCGGTCACGCGCTCGGCGCCGCCGGCGCGCTCGAGGCCGCGTCCGTGCTGCTGTCGATGCAGAAGCGGCTGATCCCGCCGACCGCCGGCACCAAGCAGCTGTCGCCGGAGATGACCATCGACCTCGTCATCGGCGAGCCACGTCAGTGGGAACCGGGGCCGACGATCTCCAACAACTTCGGTTTCGGCGGCCACAACGGCTCCGTCGTCATCGGCACCGGCGGCTGACCCACCGAGCGTCAGGGGCGTCGACCGTCACGCATCAACGAGCACGAACATCAGGTCGCACTCGCAGGCGACCTTTCCGTCGAGCAGCGCCTTGCCGCTGCCCTTGCCGGCTCGGGCGGACATCCGCCCGAGCTCGACGGTGAGGTCGAGCGTGTCGCCAGGCACGACCTGACGGCGGAAGCGCGCCCCATCGAGTCCGCCGAACAGCGGCAGCTTGCCGGTGAAGCGGGCATCGGTGAGCAGTGCGATCGCGCCGACCTGGGCGATGGCTTCGCACATCAGCACACCGGGCAGCGTCGGCCGACCCGGGAAGTGCCCGGCGAAGAAGAACTCGTCACCGGTGAGGTGCCAACGTCCCGTGGCACTGACGCCCGGCTCGAGCGCGGTCAGCTCGTCGACGAACAGGAACGGCGAGCGATGGGCGATGACGTCCTGCGGACGGGGCAGGTCGCTCACGCAGTGAGCGCTTCGAGCAGCTTGACCGGCGTGTCCTTGGGGCTGATCTTGTACCAGGCCTGCTCGATCTTGCCCTTCTCGTCGATGAGGAAGGCGGAGCGGACGATGCCCATGTACCGCTTGCCGTAGTTGACCTTCTCCTGCCACACGTCGTACGCCTCGGCCAAGGCGTGCTCGGTGTCGGCCAGCAGCGGGTAGGGCAGCTCGTACTTGTCGGCGAACTTCTGCTGCGCGGCCGGCTTGTCGGGGCTGACGCCGATGATCTTGGTGTCGCCGACCTGTCCGACGATGTCGCGGAGCGCGCACGCCTGCAGCGTGCAACCCGGCGTCGAGGCCCTCGGGTAGAAGAAGACGAGCGTCTTGTGGCCCTTGATCGACGACCACTTGAACGGTGCGCCGGCCTGGTCGAGCAGTTCGGCGGTGGGGGCTTTGTCACCTGGAGCGAGCATGCTCAGAGGTTACGTCGCGGCCTGGCGTGGGCGTGGTAGTGGTCGGGGATGTTGCGCATGTTGTCGTCGATGTAGAACGCGACGCCGAGGCGCTGCTCGACCACGATGCGCAGCTCGGCGTGGAGGTGGGCCTTCACGTCGTCCGGCGGTGCCGGATCGTGGACCTTCCACACCACCATCGGCACGCTGCAGAACTCGCACTCGGCGATCCAGCAGAGGTCGTCCTCGTGGTACCACTCCGTCATGTGCGCGGCCTCGCACAGATCGCAGCTTGCTGCGTCGGGCGGCACCGTCATGTCAGCCCGTCACGTCAGAACGTGATGGCGGCGCGGACCTCGGCGACGTACTCGCCGACCGCCTCGGGGCCGTGGTCCATCAGCCGCTTGACGACGCTGGCGCCCTGGATGACACCGTCGGCCACCTGGCACGCCTCGCGCGCCTGCTCGGCGTTGGACACGCCGACACCGACGAGCACCGGCACGTCGGTGATGGCCTTCAGCCGGCCGGCCAACGACGTGGCCGAGGCGGCGAGCGAGGTGCGCTCCCCCGTGACGCCCAGCAGACCGACGCTGTAGATGAAACCGCGAGAGCGCGCGGCGATGCGCGGCAGGCGGCTGTCGGGCGCGGTGGGCGCCGCGAGCATCACGGTCTCGATGCCCTCGGCGTCGGCGGCGGTGCACCACGGACCGGACTCCTCGAGCGGGAGATCGGGCACGATCGAGGCGACGATGCCCGCCGCGTCGAGCATGTGCGCGAACCGCTCGTGGCCGGCGTGGTGGATCGTGTTGTAGTAGCACATCACCGCGAGCGGGATCTCGACGTCGAGCTCGCGCACCTGGTCGAAGATGATGTTGATGTTGATGCCGGCCTCGAGCGCGCGCTGCGACGCCTCCTGGATGACCGGCCCGTCCATCACCGGATCGGAGAACGGCAGGCCGATCTCGATCGCGTCGGCACCGTTGTCGGCGGCGGCGCGGATGGCCTGCTGCCAGCCCTCGAGGCCCCCGGTGATGTACGGCACCAGCAGCTTGCGGCCCGCAGCGCGCTTGGCGCGAAGCTGGGTCTCCATCGTGCCGAACGTCCGGATCTCGGCGGTGGTGGGCGTGCTCATCCGAGGATCTCCATCATCTGGTTGACGTCCTTGTCGCCGCGACCGGACAGGTTCATCAGCACCGTCTGGCCCTGGAACGACTTGGCCTCGCGGGCGATCCACGCCATCGCATGGGCGCACTCCAACGCGGGGATGATGCCCTCGCTCTTGGCCATCAGCTGGAACGCTTCGATGACCTCGGCGTCGGTGACGGTGGGGTACTCGGCCCGACCGATCGAGGCGAGGTAGGAGTGCTCGGGGCCGACGCCCGGGTAGTCGAGGCCGGCCGAGATCGACTGGGCCTCCATCACCTGGCCGTACTCGTCCTGCATCAGGTAGCTGCGCATGCCGTGCACCACGCCGGGCATGCCGCGGCCGACGGCAGCGCCGCCTGCCGGCTCGACGCCGATCAACCGCGCCGGCGTGTCGACGAACCCGCTGAAGATGCCCATCGCGTTGGAACCGCCTCCGACGCATGCGACCACGACGTCGGGCGTCGTGCCGAGCAGGTCGTTGCACTGCGCGAACGCCTCCTTGCCGATCACCCGGTGGAACTCGCGCACCATCCACGGGTACGGGTGCGGGCCCATCACCGAGCCGAGGCAGTAGTGGGTCTCGGCGACGTTGGCCACCCAGTCGCGCATCGCCTCGTTCACCGCGTCCTTGAGCGTGCGACTGCCGCTCTCCACGGCTTCGACCTCGGACCCGAGCAGCTTCATCCGGAACACGTTGAGCGCTTGGCGGTCGACGTCGACCGCGCCCATGTAGACCTTGCACGACATGCCGAGCAGCGCTGCGGCGGTGGCGCTGGCCACGCCGTGCTGACCGGCGCCCGTCTCGGCGACGAGGCGGGTCTTGCCCATCCGCTTGGCGAGCAGGGCCTGGCCGAGGACGTTGTTGATCTTGTGCGAGCCGGTGTGGTTGAGGTCCTCGCGCTTGAGCAGCAGGCGGATGCCGAGCTGCTCGCCGAGGTTGTGGCACTCGGTGAGGATGCTCGGCCGGCCGGCGTAGTCGCGCAGCAGGTCGTTCAGCTCGGTGACGAACGCAGGGTCCGACCACGCGTCGCGGAACGCCGCCTCGAGCTCTTGGCACGCGGGTACCAGGGTCTCGGGCACGTAGCGGCCCCCGAACTCACCGAAGCGGCCCTCCGCGGAGGGCTCGGCCATGATCGACACGATTGGTCCTTTCGAGCTCAGCGAGGAGCTATTCGTCATCTGCCCAGTCGTAGGGCATCTCGTCGGGCCCCACGTACTGGACGGGGGCGGCCTGGCGGGCACGCTCGATGAACGCCTTGACCTTGAGCGCGTCCTTCTTGCCGGGCGACTTCTCGACCCCGGTGGACACGTCGACCCCCCACGGCTGCACCTGGCGCACCGCGGCCGCGACGTTGTCGGGCGTGAGGCCGCCGGCGAGGATCAGCCGCGGTCCCGCGGCCACCTCGTCGGCGAGCGACCAGTCGAACATCGTGCCCGAACCGGGTGTCTTCGCGTCGACGAGCACGATGTCGGTGCCGAACTGATCGGCGCGGCGAGCATCGGGGCTGCCGGCGGGGAATGCCTTGATGACCCACCGCACCTGTTCGGCCACCGCGGCGACGTCGGACGGCGTCTCGTGCCCGTGCAGCTGCGCGGCGCGCACGCCGGAGCGGTTGACGATGTCGATGACGCGCGCCGGCAGTTCGTCGCGGAACACGCCGACGGTCAGGATCTCGGGTGGGAGCCGCCGGGTGATGTCGTACACCTGCTGCGCGGCGATCTGGCGGGTCGAGGGAGCGAACACGAACCCCACAGCATCGGCGCCCATCGCCACGGCGAGCAGGGCGTCGTCCTCGTTGGTGATACCGCAGATCTTGACGAACATCGCGTGTGCACGGTATCCCGCCGGGGTCGGCAAACCCCGGTTCAATTAGGCGCCGCGCAGCCCCGCCAGCACCGCACTCGGATCGTCGGCCGTCACGAGCGTCTCACCGACGAGCACGGCGTGGTAGCCGGCAGCCTGCAGCGCTCGTGCATCCGCAGCGTCGCGGACACCGCTCTCGGCGATCCGGACGACATGCGCCGGGATCAGGCCGGCCATCCGCACCGCGCGTTCGTGGTCGACCTGGAACGTCACCAGATCGCGCTGGTTCACCCCGACCATCCGTGCGCCGGCGGCGAGCGCGACCTCCAGCTCTGCTTCGTCGTGGATCTCGACCAGCACCTCGATGCCGATGTCGTCGGCCAGCGCGTGCAGGCCGAGCAGTTCGTCGGGCGGCAGTGCCGCGGCGATCAACAGCACGCAATCGGCGCCCATCAACCGGGCATCACACACGTCGAGCGCGCCCACGGTGAAGTCCTTGCGCAGCACCGGCAGACCCACCGCGGCCCTCGCGGCTTGGAGGTCGGCGACGGAGCCGCCGAAGAACTCGACATCGGTGAGCACCGACATCGCCGCAGCGCCGCCGGCCGCGTACTGCGCGGCGAGCGCGGCCGGATCCAGATCGATGTTCAGCGCGCCCTTCGACGGCGAGCGACGCTTGATCTCGCTGATCACCGCGAGCTCGCCGGACGCCGCCGAGACACGGAGCGACGCCGCGAACGGACGCACCGGCGCCATCCCGCACGCCTCGGTGGCCAGGTCGGCGACGCTGCGCGTGTCGGCCGCGGCGACCTCGCGATGTCGTTCGAGGATGCGGTCGAGGTACGTCGCCATGCGCTCGGACGTTACCGGCTCGCCCGCTGCGCCACCCCGATCGGTTTCGCCCCCGTAGCGTGAGCGTGTGCCGCACGGACCGGACCCCACCGTCGAGGTGCCTCACCCGATCATGCGGATGGGCTGGGAGCAGCTCACGTTCGTGCACTGGCCCTACGACGCGGCCATCGTGCAACGGCTGCTGCCGCCGGGCCTGCGCGTCCACCTCTTCGAGGACCGGGCGTGGGTGTCGCTCGTCCCGTTCCGGATGCGGGTGCGGTTCCCGCTCGTCGGCGTGGTGCCGTACCTCAACGTCTTCCCCGAGACCAACGTCCGCACCTATGTGACAGCGGCGGACGGCACCGAGGGCATCTGGTTCTTCAGCCTCGACGCCGGGCGGTTGGCAGCGGTGACTGCGGCGCGAGCCGGCTACCGGTTGCCGTACATGTGGTCGGCGATGTCGATCGACGTCTCCGGCTCCGGCGCTGCCGGCGACACCGCGACGTACGACTGCGTGCGGCGCTACCCGGGCCCGCGTGGCGCGAGCAGCCACGTGTCGGTGCGCATCGGCGAGCGGCTCGACGAGTCGCTCGTCGAGCGCGACCACTTCCTGTCGGCCCGTTGGCGCCTCTACAGCCGGATGTTCGGCAGCGACTGGGGTGCCCGCGCCCATCACGAGCGTTGGCCGCTGCACGCCGCCGAGCTCCTTCGCTACGACGACGAGCTGATCACCGCCGCCGGACTCCCCGTACCCACGGGCGATCCGATCGTGCAGTGGTCACCCGGCGTCGAGGTGGAGGTCAGCATCCCACGCCGAGTGCGAGTCGCCGCGTGATGTAGGGGTTCCCCGGATTCGACGGTGCACCGGACCTGCCATCGTGAGCGTGGAGATCCGGGGAGGGACCGTCACGGGAGGGCAGTTCAGGTGACGACCGGGCTGTCCGCGGCCGGCGGGACCCGCCTGCCCCACGACCGGATGCGTCGTGATCTCCAGCGGCCAGAGCATGGTCACGGTCCAGGGGGACCTCGAGTGCGGACTACAACGACGGCTGCACCACGTTCGCGGCCCAATCAGCCGGAGAGCTCCCGCTCTCGTTGCCCGCCGGCGCGCAGACCTCGCGGATCGACGTCAGCGTTCGCAACAGCGTCGGTGACATCGCGTCCGCGATCGTCGTCGAGATCACCGCGCCGTCGTTCTCCGAATCGATCGCGTCCTACCCCGCGCAGTTCCTCGATCTCCCGCTGCTGCAATCGGCGACGGCGACCTACAGCTTCTGACCCGGACGGGTCAGCGCATCAGAGGCCCTTGCCGCCGACGGGGTTGAGGATCGTCAGCTCGGGGCGGCCGCCGGCGAGGTTGCGCAGCGAGGCGCCGATGGCCTTGAAGGCGTCGCTCGTGCCGTGGGCGACGAACGCATCGTTGTCGGTGTAGAGCTCGTAGAACCAGACCACGTCGGCGTCGTTGGCGTCGGTGTGGAGGATGTACTTGAGCGTGTCCGGCTCACCCTCGGCGTTGTCGAGCGCGGCCTGGAGGGCGGCGACGAGCTCGTCGCGCTTGCCGGGCTGAGCGGGGATCTTGGCGATGACAGCGACCTTGGACATGGGGGTTCCTCCGACCTTGCGAGCGGCAGATCCGCCCGACGAATTGCTGCACGGTACACAGTCGATCCGGCGCAGCACATGATCGAGGTGCAACGATAGGGACGTGGTCACGGAACAATCGCTCGTCGTCATCGAGGACGATCCGAACATCGCCGACCTCCTCGACACGTACCTGCGCGCCTCCGGGTTCCGGGTCCTCATCGCCGCCACCGGCGAGCGCGGGCTCGAGCTGATCAGCCAGCACCTGCCCGTCCTGGCGATCCTCGACATCGGCCTGCCCGACATCGACGGCTTCGACGTCTGCCGCCGGATCCGCGAGAAGAGCACGATGCCGGTGCTGTTCCTGACGGCGCGCGACGGCGAGATCGACCGCGTGCTCGGGCTCGAACTGGGCGCCGACGACTACGTCACCAAGCCGTTCTCGCCACGCGAGGTCGTGGCCCGGGTGAAGGCGATCCTGCGGCGCGGGCAGAGCGCGCCGGCCGCCGACGCCACCGTGCTACCGGTCGGCGACGACTACGAGATCGATCTCGCCCGCCGCGAGGTGCGGGTGAAGGGCAACATCGTCGCGCTCGCGACGCGCGAGTTCGACCTGATCGCGTTCCTCACCCGCAACCAGGGCATCGCGATGACGCGCCAGCAGCTGCTCGACGGCGTGTGGGGCGTCGACTGGTACGGCGATGACCGCACCGTCGACGTGCACGTCCGCCAGCTGCGCAAGAAGCTCGGCGACGACCTGCCGCTCGCCACCGTGTGGGGCATCGGCTACCGGCTCGGCTAACACTTCCCTCACATGCCCGGACCAGGCTGTTCCTCCATGACGAATCGCCCGGCCCGATGACGCGGCGCCTGGCGGTCGTCATCACGGCGGTCGTGCTGTTCACGCTCGTGCTGTCCGGCTTCGGCACGGTCGCGGTCGGCAACCTCCGCGCCCGGCACACGACGCTGGTCGAGGTGCGTCGACAGGCAACGGCGATCGCCGCCAACCTCGATCAGGTCGTCGACACTGCGCTCGACAACGGGACACCGGCAGCGTTGCGTCGGGTGCTGCGCCAGCTGAACCTGTTCCGCACCGCGTTGGACGTCGACGGCATCGCCGTGCTGACCGCCGACGGGCAGGGCGGTCTGCTCGGCACGGACCAGCTGCCGAAGCAGATCGACCCGGCGATCTTCTCGGTGACCCGACTCCGGGCCGGCAACGTCGTGTCCGGCACCAGCGGCAAGCTCGTGTACGCAGCCGCACCCGAGGTGCTCTCCAACGGGCGGCTCGTGGTGGTGGTGCTGTCGCGCCAGGCCGCGTCGGCGCTGACAGCTGCCTGGCGCACGTTCTTCCTGGCCGCACTCGCGACGCTGGCGCTCGGCATCGCCGCGGCGATCATCCTCGGCCGGCGGTTGACCAAGCCGATCCGAGAGGCCAGCCAGGCGACGATGAGCATCGCCCGCGGCGAGCTGTCGACCCGGCTGCGCGAGCCGCCGGCCCACGATCACGACGAGCTCGCCGAGCTGGCCCGCTCGGTCAACGTGATGGCCGTCGAGCTCGAGCGCGCCCGCGTGCTGGAGCAGCAGTTCCTGCTGTCGGTCTCGCACGACCTGCGCACGCCGCTCACCTCGATCCGAGGTTACGCGGAGGCGATCAGCGACGGCGCGGCCGATCCGCAGCGCGCGGCGTCGGTCATCCGCAACGAAGCGCGTCGGCTCGAGCGGCTCGTCGCGGATCTGCTCGATCTCGCCAAGCTGCGCGCGAAGGGCTTCTCCCTGCAGCCCGAGCGGCTCGACCTGGTGGCCCTCGCGAACGTCGCCGGCGAAGGGTTCGAGCCCGACGCAGCGGACCGCAACGTGTCCATCCACCGTGTCGGCGGCGGGCAGCTGACGGTGATCGCCGATCACGATCGGCTCGCCCAGGTGGCGGCGAACCTGCTCGAGAACGCGCTGAAGTACGCCCGGTCGACGGTGACCATCACGGCGGCACGCGACGGCGCGTGGGCGGTGCTCGCCGTCGACGACGACGGGCCCGGCATCCCCGACGCCGACCTGCCCCACGTGTTCGACCGGCTCTACGTGGCGAGGTCGCAGCCGACCCGTCACGAGAGCTCCAGCGGCCTCGGCCTGGCCATCGTCAAGGAGCTGGTCGAGGCGATGGGCGGCACGGTCATGGCCACCCGGTCGCCGACCGGTGGAGCCCGGTTGGCGCTGCGCCTGCCGATCGTGGCCTGACGCGCCGGCGCGGCTCAGCCGGCGCGGTGCTGCAGCACCCAGATCGCGATCTCGACGCGGTTGCGCACGCGCAGCTTGGTCTGGATGCTCGCGAGGTGCGTCTTCACCGTCGACAGGGACACGAAGAGCTCGTCCGCGATCTCCTGGTTGCTGCGCCCGCGTGCCACGGCACGAGCGACGTCGAGCTCGCGCTCGGACAGCAGGTCGGTCGGCATGGACGGTCGGGCGTCTCTCGCGACGAACCGGTCGAGGTAGCGCACCGTGATCGCCGGCGAGATCAGCGCATCGCCGAGCGCCGCAGCGCGGATCGCCTCGAGGAGCAGCTGTGGACCGCTGTCCTTGAGGATGAACCCGACCGCGCCGTTGCGCAGTGCCGTCTCGACGTACTCGTCGGTGTCGAACGTGGTGGCGATCACCACCCGGCACGGATCGGCGACATCGGGCCCCGCCAGCAGCCGGGTCGCGGCGAGCCCGTCGAGCACGGGCATCCGGATGTCGAACAGGCACACGTCGGGCCGCAGCTCGCGGGCGAGCTCGACGGCGCGTCGACCGTTGTCGGTCTCCCCGACCACCTCCATGTCGTCCTGGCTGTCGATGATCATCCGAAAGCCGGCGCGCACCATCGCCTGATCGTCGGCGAGCAGGACGCGGATCATCCGACCGGCACGCCGACCGGTAGCACGACCCGGAGGACCCAGCGGGCACCCTCGGCGCCGGCGCGGAACGTGCCGCCCAGCGCATCGACGCGCTCGCGCATCCCGGTGATGCCGAACCCGTCGCCGTTGGCGGCGTGGAGCGACACGTTGTCGACGACGAGGTCGACGATCACTCCCGTCGAGCGCAACGAGAACGTGACCGGCTGATGGGGATCGCCGTGCTTGCGCACGTTCGTGCTCGCCTCCTGCACGAGACGGTGGACCGTGAACGCGAGATCATCGGGCAGCCACATCGTCCGGATCCGCTCGTCGGCGATCAGCACGGCCATCGGGTGGGTGCTGCGCAGCTCGACCACCAGTTGCTCGATGCCGGCCAGCCGCGGCGGCGCGGTGACGACGACCTCCGTGCGCAGCAACCCCACGAGGCGGCGGATCGAGTGCAGCGTCTCCTGGCCGGCCTGCTCGATCGCGGCGAAGGCGCGATCGGTGGCCTCCGGATCGCCGGCGGCACCGTTCGCCGACGTGAAGCGGCTCGCCTGGGCGAGGACCACGATGCCGGTCACGTGATGGCCGACGACGTCGTGGAGCTCGCGGGCGAGATCGAGCCGCTCGTCCTGCCTGGCGCGCTCGATGCTCGTGGAGCGTTCCCGGTCGCGGATCCGCATGTACGCCACGGCGACGGCTGCCGTGCCGAGGAGCACGAACATCGAGATCGCGAGGATCGCGCGCACCGGCGAGTCATCCGCCCGGAGCGGCAGCGCCTCCGCCGCGATGACGATCGCGGCGCCGACCCACCCCCGCCAACGCGACGAACCGGCGAGCACCGCGCCGAACAGCACCGGCAGGACCACGCACTCGGTGAACAGCCCGAAGCGCAGCCCGTGCCGCGGCGCGTTCGCGGTGGCGAGCAGCGACAGGCCCGATGCGGCGAGTCCGGCGAACACGACCGTGCCCGGCCACCGCGCCCAGACCGCGCCCGCGATCGCGATGCCCGCCAAGGCCAGGCTCCAGGTGCGTCCGATGTCGGCGATGCCGGCGAGGACCGAGAGCGACGATTGGCTCCGTGTGCCGCCGAGCAGCCAGAGGTCGACCAACGCGCCGACGGCGACCACGGCGACGAACACCACGCGCAGGCCCGCGGCGAGCGGGTTGGCGGTGCGTCCGGCGTCCACGCCAGCACGATACCCAGCGCCTGCTGAGCGAAGGATCGGCCGAAAGGACGATGCGGTGGCGCACGGAACCGGCCGGACGGACGATGTGCCGACCGTCGCCGATCCCTTGGATGGAACCATGCATCCCCTCCTCACGCGCATCACCGCGACCATCGGCGTCGAGGTCGCCGGTCTCGACCTCACCCGTCCACTCGGGGACATCGATCTGGAGGTGCTCCGGGCGTGCCTCGCGGAGCACCACGTCGTCGTGCTCCGCGACGAGTTCCTGAGTGCTGCCCAGCACGCGGCCGTCGCCGAGTCGTTCGCGCCGATCCTGCGCTCGCCCGTGCACGTGCTGATCGGCCGGCACCAGGCGGTGTCGACCATCGAGGACACCGAAGCCCGTCCACCCGCCGGGTTCCCCTGGCACACCGACCAGAGCTGGTTGCGCGAGGGACCGGTGCTCGGCTTCCTGCACGCGGTGACGATCCCCGAGTTCGGCGGCGACACGCTGTGGGCGAGCACCGCCGCCGTGTACGACGGTCTGACCGACGCGGAACGAGAGCAGTGTGATCGGCTGACGGCCGTGCATGCCCCGGACCCGAGCCTGCTCGCCTCGATCGAGCGGCACCACGGGCGCACCGTCGTCGATCGGCTGCGCGCCGAGCACCCACGCCTCGAGCAGCCGCTCGTGCGGATCCATCCGGCGACCGGACGGCGCAGCCTGTTCCTCTCGCCGCTGTCGACGACGCACATCGTCGGCCCGGCGGGCGCCGACGGCTCGCTGCTGGAACGGCTGAACCGGCGCCTCGACGATCCGCAGGTGCAGATGCGTTGGCGTTGGCGACCGGGCGACTTCGTCATCTGGGACGAGACCACGACCTGCCACCGCGCCCTGACTGATCATCATCCGCAGCGAAGGGTGATGCGCCGATGCGTGACCGCCGGGCGCTGACCACCGCGACGATCACCGTCGTCGGTGCGATCGCGGCAGGTGCAGCGCTCGGCACAGGGACCCAGATCCTCCAGGGCGTGCTCCCCGGCGGTTGGGGTGTGCTCGCCAACTCCGGCGTGATGTGGGCGCTGGCCGCCTTCGCGCTCGGCGCCGCGCTGCCGGCGATCCGACCCGCGCCAGCCGCCGTGGGCGGCGCGATCGAGCTCGTGGTCGCGTCGTGCACGTACTACCTCGCGGTCGGCTGGTTCGAGCACAGCGCGTCGAATGCTCGGAGCGCGATCATCTGGTCGCTCGCCGGCGTGATGGCCGGCAGCGTGTTCGGTGCGGCCGGACACATCGCCCGCCGCCGGCCGGAGTGGCGCGGCCCGTCGCTCGCACTCGTGGGCGGCACCCTCGTCGGCGAGGGCGTTCACCTCACGTGGTTCGTCGGCAACCCCGCACTGCGCTGGGCCGGCATCGTGGAGATGGTCATCGCCGCCGTCATCGGTGTCGCGTGCTCGACGCGCCGCCACCGCGCCGCGGCGCTCGGGGTGGTCGGCGCTGCAGCCGTGCTGACCCTGCTCGCCGGCAGCGTCATCGACGGCGCGTTCGCCTCGACCTGATCGTCTAGAAGCCGAGCTTGGCGCTGACGGTGCCCAGGAGGTCGGCGATGGGCACCCGGACCTGCTCGGTGGTGTCGCGGTCGCGCACCGTCACCGCATCGTCGTCGAGCGAGTCGAAGTCGACCGTCACGCACAGCGGCGTACCGATCTCGTCCTGGCGGCGGTAGCGGCGGCCGATGGCCTGGGTCTCGTCGTAGTCGCACATGTAGCGCTCGCCGAGCGTGGCGTAGATCTTCTTGGCCAACGGCGTGAGCGTGTCCTTCTTCGACAGCGGCAACACCGCCACCTTGTACGGCGACAGGCGCGGGTGGAGCCGCAGCACCGTGCGGGTCTCGTCGTTGACGACGTCCTCGTCGTACGCGGCAAGGAGGAACGCGGCCATCGTGCGCGTGGCGCCGGCGGCCGGCTCGATCACGAACGGGACGTAGCGCTCGTTCGTGGCCTGGTCGAAGTACTCGAGCTTCTGGCCGCTGTGCTGGGCGTGCTGCTTGAGGTCGTAGTCGGTGCGCTGGGCGATGCCCTCGAGCTCGCCCCAGCCCCACGGGAACTTGAACTCCACGTCCGAGGTGCCCGTCGAGTAGTGGCTGAGCTCGTCGGCGTCGTGCGGGCGCAGCATCAGCATGTCGGCTGGGATGCCGAGGTCGATGTACCAGTTGAGCCGGTTCTGGCACCAGTACTCGTACCACTTCGGCCCTTCCGCCGGGGGCACGAAGAACTCCATCTCCATCTGCTCGAACTCGCGGGTGCGGAAGATGAAGTTGCCGGGCGTGATCTCGTTGCGGAAGCTCTTGCCGACTTGCGCGATGCCGAACGGCGGCTTCTTGCGGCTGGTCTGGAGCACGTTGGCGAAGTTCAAGAACATGCCCTGCGCGGTCTCCGGACGCAGGTAGACGTCGGCGCCGGACCCCTCGACCGGGCCGGCCTGGGTCTTGAACATCAGGTTGAACGCGCGTGCAGGTGTGAAGGAGCCCTTGGCACCGCAGTTGGGGCAGACGTTCGGATCGGTGAGGTGGTCTTCGCGGAAGCGCTGCTTGCAGTTGGTGCAGTCGACGAGCGGATCGGTGAAGTTGGCGAGGTGGCCGCTGGCCTCCCACACCTGGGGCGGCGAGAGGATCGAGGCATCGATCAACACGACGTCGTCGCGGGTCTGCACCATCGAGCGGACCCACGCGTCCTTGACGTTGCGGAGCATGAGCGAGCCGAGGGGGCCGTAGTCGTAGCTCGAGCGAAAGCCGCCGTAGATCTCGGCCGACGGGTACACGAACCCCCGTCGTTTGCAGAGATTGACGATCTGATCGAGCTCGGTCGCGGGCATGGCAGCAAGGCTAAGGGGACCACACGATGAGTCACGAACGCGTTGATGAAAACGTGCAAGATGGTCCGGTGGTCGTCCGTTGCAGGGGTTTCTCCGGTTCGCGGCGCCAGATCGGCCTCACGATGCGCGTCGCGATCTGCGCCGTGGCGGCCTCATCGCTGGCCGCCTGTGGCAGCGCAGCGCAGACGACGACATCGTCGTCGCCGGTGATCTCGATCCCCATCGTCGAGCCGACCGGCCCACTGCCGCAGTCGTCGGAGCAGGTCATCACCGACCCGACGGCGCCCGACGAGGTCATCTCGATCCCGATCACGATCGCGAACATCACGGTGGCTCCGGCCGATCCCGTGGTGTCGGCCCCGGCCGGTTCGACCGTCGGTGGGACGGCCGCGCCGGTCGCCGTCTGCCCCGGTGCCACCACGATCCCGGGCGGGGTCAGCATCGGCACGCGGATCATCGGCGACATCGACGGCGACGGCGTGCAGGACACCGTCACCGAGTACACCGCGGCCGACGGGGTGCCGCACGTGTTCCTGCAGCGCGGCGGCGCCAACGCCAGCGACGTCGCGCTCGCACCCGGGGGCAGCGGTCCGGTCTCGATCTCGTGGGAGGACGTGGACTCCTCGCTCGGCGCCGAGGTGGCGCCACCGCTGATCGTGCTGGCCATCACGCCGGGCGCCCCGGGGATGGCAACGGCCACCTTCCTGTCGCCCGACCCGGCGTCCGGCAACGGCCGCTGCCTGGCGCAGTGGACGGCGAACGGCAAGCCGTTCACGTTCACCATCGATCAGAACGGACCGTTCTCAGGCGTGCTGTGCGACCAGGCATCGGGGCGCCGCTACTACGTGCTGCGCACCGCCACGCCCGACGGCCTCGGCGGCGTGCACGTGACCTCCCGAGAGATCGATCACGACGGCATCCAGGTCAACCTGACGCCACTCGGCGACGAGTCGATCCCCGACGACGCCGCCGTCCAGTACAACTACGGCGACATCCAGAACTGCGATCACGCGCCGATCTTCGCCTCCTACCCGGCCGTCCCGTTCGTGACCCCGACCACGCTGCCCGAGACCACGACCACGCTCCTCGACCCGAGCGCAGCGACGTCGACCACGACCGTCGCCGGCTGACGCCGCGTCGACCCGCGGGTGCGGCTAGTGGCGTTCGAACACCGCGACGGAGCGGAGCCGGCGTTCGATGTGGTGCTCGACGGCCCGGGTGGCGTGGTTGTTGACTTCGTGCGTGGCTGCGGAGGCCGGTTCGGCGAGCGCGGCGTTCAGCTGGCCGCCGAGGATCATCCGCATCAGCGTCAGCGCGGCCATCGAGATCGGCGCGCCCGTCCGGCACGTGCGGCACAGCACGCCGCCATGGTCCATGTCGAACGCGACGAGCGTGTCGGTCTCGCCACAGCGCACGCAGGCGTCGAGCTCGGGACGGACGCCTTCGAGGGTGAGCAGCTTCCAGAAGAAGGCCGGCACCACGAGCGGCGACGGGTTGGTGGAGATCGTTCTCAGCACGCCGACGAGCATCCGGTACAGCTGCGGGTTGGGTTCCCGGTCGAGCGACATCTGGTCGACGGCCTCGAGCACGGCCATGCCCTTGGTCATGTGGTCGAGGTCGGCGCGCAGCGGTGCGAGCGAGTCGACCGAATCGACCTGGTTGACGATGTCGAGCTCACGGCCCTCGTGCAGCAGGAGGCGCACGTGGCTCATCGGTTCGAGTCGTGCCCCGAACTTCGAGTGCGTCTTGCGCACGCCCTTGGCGACGGCGCGGATCTTGCCGTGGCCTTCGGTGAGCAGGACGATGATGCGATCGGACTCGGCGAGCTTGTAGGTCCGCAGCACCACACCCGTCTCGCGGTAGAGGCCGCTCATCGCCGGCCCGTCACTGCACGCCGCCGAAGCGGCGATGGCGGCGCGAGAACGCAAGGGTCGCGTGCTCGATGTGCGCCGCGGCGAGATCCGTCCAGGCGGTGTCGATGAACACGATCTCGGAGTAGGCCAGCTCCCACACCAACGAGGGTGGCAGGTGCTGCGACGATCCCAACACGACGGTGAGGTCCGGCTCGACGGGCGCCGGCGCCATCAACACACCGGCGATGGCCGCCTCGTCGACCGCGTCGGGCGGGAGGTCGCGGAGCTGCTCGATCGCAGCGAGCAGCCGGGTGCGCCCGTCGGCGGATGGATCGACCACCACGGTGCAGCCCTCGCGCACGTCGATGAGCCGCTGCATCTCCGTCTCGTGGCCCTCGGTGGCCGAGTACGGACGGATCGTCAGCCACATCGCCCCGGCATGGGCAGCGATCTTGGCGAGGTCGCTCCGGCGCGCCGCCCAGAGCTCGGCGCCGAGGTCGTCCCACTCCCCAGTGGTGCCGCCGACCACCAGTACGTGGCGCAGGCCGGTGGAGCCGTCGTCGGCAGCCTGGGTGCTGCGTTGCTTGCCGGTGCGGGTCGCCACACCCCAATTCTCCCACGACTATCGTGGATGTGCCGTGACTGCCGCCCCTGCATCCGCAACCCGATCCACGACCGGCCCGCACGTGGCCTGCATCATGGACGGCAACGGGCGGTGGGCCAAGGCCAGGGGCCTGCCCCGCACCGACGGGCACACGGCGGGCGAGGAGAACCTCGCCGCGGTCGTGCGCGCCGCGGTCAAGCGTGACGTCGGCTGGCTGACAGCGTTCGGCTTCAGCACCGAGAACTGGATCCGTCCCCGGCGCGAGGTGCGGCACATCCTCGGACTGCACGAGAAGCTGTTCGGGCGGGTCGCGGAGCTCAACGACCTCAACGTGCGGATCCAGTGGATCGGGCGGCCGTTCGACTCGCCGAGCGCGCGAACGCCACGGTTCGTGCAGCGGGCGATCTCCAAGGCCATCGCCGACACGGCCTCGAACACCGGGATGACGCTGACGATCGCCTTCGACTACGGGAGCCGCACCGAGCTGGCCACGGCCGCCCAGCGCATCGTCGCCGACCGGGTGCCCGCCACGGCCGCGAACCTGCAGGAGCGGCTGTACCTGCCGCACCTCCCCGACGTCGACGTGCTGGTGCGCACGTCCGGCGAGATGCGGATCTCCAACTTCTTGCTGTGGCAGATCTCCGGCACCACCGTGTACTTCACCGAGCGCGCCTGGCCCGACTTCGACGCCGCCGAGCTCGACGCCGCGTTGGCGCTCCTGCCGCCGCGCTGATCCGGGCGCTACCGTCGGATCCCATGCCGAACGCCGACGAGGTCCGCGCCGCGCTCGGTTCCGTGACGAGCGCACTTCCCGCCGCCGAGGAGCGGCCGGGCCAGCTGCAGATGGCGCAGGCCGTCGCTCACGCGATCGCCACCAACCGCCACCTCGTCGTGGCCGCCGGCACGGGCACGGGCAAGACCATGGGCTACCTGGTCCCGGCCGTGCTCGCCGGCAAGCAGGTGATGGTCGCGACGGCCACCAAGGCCCTGCAGGACCAGCTCGCCAACAAGGACCTGCCGTTCCTGGCCCAGCACCTCGACGTGCCGTTCGACTACGCGATCCTCAAGGGCCGCAGCAACTACATCTGCCTGCAGCGGGTGCGCGAGGTGCAGCAGGCGGCCGGTGGCCAGCTGGAGCTGGAGGACCTCGCGCCCACCATCAAGCTCGAGGTCAAGCGGCTGGCCGAGTGGTCGGGCACCACCCGCACCGGCGACCAGGCCGAGCTGGAGTGGATGCCGAGCGACCGGGCGTGGCAGTCGGTGTCGGTGAGCAGTGACGAGTGTCCGGGCGCAACCCGGTGCCCGATGGGCGAGGCGTGCTTCGCCGAGGGTGCCCGCAAGCGCGCGGCAGTCGCCGACGTGGTGGTGGTCAACACCTACCTCTACGGGCTCAACGTGGCCAGCGGCGGGGTGCTGCTGCCCGAGCACGATGTGGTGATCGTCGACGAGGCGCACTCGCTCGAGGACATCATGAGCGACACCGTCGGCATCACGATCGGCAGTGGCCGGTTCACCAACCTCAGCGTCACGCTGCGGCGGATCCTCGACGATCCGGGCCTCATCGCGTCGGTGATCGAGAGCGGCGTCGCCCTGCGCGAATCCATCGCGCGGCTCGTCGGCCAGCGCCTGCCGTTCCCGCTGCCCGACGCCATCAGCGAGGCGCTGATGACCGGCCGCCAGGCGATCGACAGCGCGCAGAACGCGCTGCGTGCCATCGACACCACGGTCGAGGAGGCCAAGCAGCGCCGCCTCCGTGCCCAGACCCAGTCGACCCGGCTGATCGACGACATCGACCGCGCCGTCGGCAAGAACGAGGGCTACGTCGCGTTCGTGTCCGGTGGACCGGAGATGCCCCGCCTGGAGATCGCTCCGCTCGACGTCGGCCCCACCCTGCGTGCCGGCATCTGGGACAAACGAACGGCGATCCTGACCAGCGCCACCATCCCGGCGTCGCTCACCGAGCGGGTCGGCATCCCGGCCGACACGGTCGACGTGATCGACGTCGGCAGCCCGTTCGACTACGCCGCGAACTCGGTGCTCTACTGCGCGCTGCACATGCCCGACCCGCGTTCGCCACAGTATGCCGACGCCGTCGCCGAGGAGCTCGTCGGGCTGATCAACGCCGCTGGCGGGCGCACGCTCGCCCTGTTCACGAGCTACAAGGCGATGGACGCTGCGGCGACTGCCGTCCGGGGCCGAGTGCCGCACCGCGTCCTGACCCAGCGCGACATGCCGAAGAACGCGCTGGTCAAGGCGTTCAGCGAGGACGAGAGCACGTGCCTGTTCGCGACCTCCGGCTTCTTCCAGGGCGTCGACATCCCGGGCCGCACCCTCTCCCTCGTCACCATCGACCGGCTCCCCTTCCCGCGTCCCGACGACCCGCTGCTGTCCGCGCGCCGTGAGCTGCTCGGCGCGAAGGCGTTCGGCCAGATCGACATCCCGCGCGCCTCGACCCTGCTGGCCCAGGCCACCGGTCGGCTGATCCGAACGGCGACCGATCGTGGCGTGGTGGCGGTGTTCGATCCACGGCTCGGCAAGGCGAACTACCGTTGGGACATCGTCAAGGCACTCCCGCCCATGCGGCGCACCCGCGACCGAGCCGAGGTGGAGGGCTTTCTGCGCGAGATCACGGGAACGACCGGCACGGTGGAGTGATGGGCCGATCGTTGATGCGGTTGCGTTGGTGGAACGTGCTGTTGATGGCGGTCATCGCCGGCTTCATCATCGCCTGCCTCGGGGCGGCCTTCACCACGCTGCAGACGCCGGCCGGACCGTTCGTCTGCCGCAACGGCGTCTTCCTCGCCGGCAACACGAAGACGATCGTCCACGATGCCGACGGCACCAGCAACGGCTTCAACGTCGACTCGAGCTGCGTCGACAAGGTCACCGGGCTGGTCCGTCACCTCAACGGGATCGAGATCCTCGGGATCCTCTGGCTGATCTACGGCGTGTTCGCCTTCGTGGTCCTGCTGCTCGTCGTGATGCTGGTGCGGTCCATCCGCGTGCCGCGCCAGCTCCGGATCGAGTGATCAGGTCAGCAGGCGGTAGCCGAGGCCGCGCACGGTGACCAGCAGCTTCGGCTCGTCCGGATGGTCCTCGATCTTCAGCCGCAGGCGCCGCACGTGGGCGTCGACGAGGCGGCTGTCGCCGAGGTACTCGTAGCCCCAGACCCGCTCCAGCAGCTGGTCTCGGGACAGCACCGCCCCGGAGTGCTCGGCGAACTCGCACATCAACCGGAACTCGGTCTTGGTGAGGTTCAGCTCGACATCGCGCTTGAGCACGATGCCCTGATCGTGGCGGACCTCCACGTCGCCGAACCGCACCGGGCGGGCCGCGCCCGACGTCGGCGATTCGTGCAGCTGCACCCGGCGGAGCTGGGCGCGGATGCGCGCGGCGAGCTCCTTCGGCACCACCGGCTTGGTGACGTAGTCGTCGGCGCCGGCCTCGAGCCCGACGACGAGGTCGTGCGTGTCGGTCTGCGCGGTGACGATGATGATCGGCACGATGCTGCGCGCCCGCATCGCCCGGCAGACGTCGAAGCCCGACATGTCCGGCAGGCGGAGGTCGAGCAGCACCAGGTCCGGCTCACGCTCGGTGAACGCCTCGAGACCACTCTTGCCGTCGTGCGCTTCACGGACCTCGTAGCCCTCGTCCTCGAGCGCCAGGCGCAGCGCGAGACGGATCGAATCGTCGTCCTCGACGAACAGCAAGGATTGCACGGGGCCCCATTTCTCTCGCGGACATTCTGTTACAGAAATCGCACACGTCGGGCGACCACCCGTTACAGAGCAGCCTCATCATTACCGGTGTTCACGCTGCTTCGGTGGGGTACCTTCCTCCCCCTGGTGCCTCACCGGCAGCGAGGAACCCCCTCTGTTCTCGTCGAGCCGGTTCCGGTGCGACCACTCCATTGCGATCACCTTCAATGCCGCGGAAGCCGCTCCGCATCGATCAGATGTCGAGGTCCCCGAAATGTCCGAACCCGTGTTCTGCATTCGCACCGATCAGCAGCTCGGGATGGTCGTCGCCACGATCTCCGGGGTCATCAACACCTGTGAACAGATCGACACGCTCCAGCACATGCTCGACGACGTGCCGCGTGGCTACAGCCTCATCATCGAGCTCGACGCGATGACCACGCTCTCCGCGCAGAGCCTCGGCTGCCTGCGCAGCCTGGCGATGGCGGCCACCCGCGAAGGCGTCCGGCTGATCCTCGTCAGCGAGTCCCTCGACGTGCGCGCCAACCTCGTGCTCGCCGATCTCGATTCACTCGCTCCGGTGCTGCACAACCTCACGCAGGCCGGACAGGTGGTCGCCGCTGCCGCCTAGCGCGCCGAGCCACGCGTCGGAAGGCGACATCGGCAACACTGTCCCGGTGCGACGCGACACGAAGCCCCGTCGCGCGATGCGACTGCGAGTCCGCTTCACGCTGTTCCTCGGTCTCACCGCGTTCACGACGTCGGCGGCGCTGACGGCGTTCACGTACACGACGGCGCGCAGCTACCTGCTCGATCAGCGCTCGCGCGTGGCGAGGGCGCAGACGTTCGCCAACGCGACCTCCGCGCTCAGCCAGATCGACACCGGCACCGAGGACTACGGCAAGATCGCCAACAGCGTGCGCACCGAGGAGGGCGGCTTCGCGATCCTGTACGTCAACGGCCAGGACTTCCCTCAGCGCACCAACCGCCAGAAGACGCTGCTGCCACCGGAGCTGATCAAGCAGGTCACCAACCACCAGAGCGGGCAGCAGCGGTTCGAGTACGACGGCGCCCCGTACCTCGCCGTCGGGGTCGACATCCGGGCCATCGACGCGCAGTACTTCGAGGCGTTCCGGCTCAGCGACACCGACCGCGTCATCCGCGGCGTCGGCACCGCGCTGGCGCTCGGGTCGATCATCATCACGGTGCTGGCCGCCGCGCTCGGCTGGTGGGCGAGCCGCCGGCTGCTCAAACCGGTCAGCCGCGTCGCCGCAGCTGCGGGCGGGCTCGCATCGGGCGGCCTGCACATCCGCCTCGATCCGGAGAGCGACCCCGAGCTCAACCAGCTCGCCCAGTCGTTCAACGACATGGCCGACACGATGCAGGCCAGGATCGAGCGCGAGGCCCAGTTCGCCTCCGACGTCAGCCACGAGCTGCGCTCGCCGATCACGGCGCTCAGTGCGGCCGTCGAGGTGCTCGACGCACGCCGCACGGACCTGCCCGAACGCACCCAGCAGGCGCTGGACGTGGTCGTCAACCAGGTCCGCCGGTTCGACCAGATGGTGCTCGACCTGCTCGAGCTGTCGCGCATCGACGCCGGCGTCACCGACATCCACCGCGAGGAGCTGCGCCTCGACGACGTCGTCGCGCGCATCGCCCAGCGCTCGGGCTTCGGCGACGTGCCGATCACCGTCGACCCTGCGACGCTGACCACCGTGTGGATCGACAAGATGCGCCTCGAACGCATCCTCGCCAACCTGCTCGACAACGCCCGCCAGCACGGCGGCGGCGCGACGCGGATCACGATCGAGCCGGGCAAGGGCCGCAACGTGCTGCTCGGCGTGGAGGACGCCGGTCCCGGCGTCGCGCGCGGTGAGCGGCAACGGATCTTCGAGCGGTTCGCACGCGGCACCGCCGCCCGCCACCGGATCGGCACCGGGCTCGGGCTGGCGCTCGTCACCGAGCACGCGAACGCGCTCGGCGGCGAGGTGTGGGTGGAGGACCGTCCCGGTGGCGGGGCGCGCTTCGTCGTGCGGATGCCCACCGACCGACGCGGGAACGAGCACTGATGCGCCAGCGCCTGATCGTGCTCGCCCTCGTGATGACCACGCTCGCCGTGACCGTCGCGGCCTGCGGCGCGCCGAAGTCGAGCGGCTTCTCGCCGATCGCGCTCGGCAACATCCCCGACGCGCTCACCGCCACCACGGCGGCGCCGACCACCACCACGACCGAGCCGACGACGACCTCCACCATCGAGCCGATCGAGACCACCACCACGCTCGAGCCGGCCACCACCACGCTCCCCACGACGGCGGTGATGCTGTACTTCATCTCCGGCCAGCAGCTGGCCAGCCAGGTGCAGTACACGACGAACTCCCCCGAGATCCTGACGGTGCTCGGGCTGCTCGGACAGGGCCCGGTGAACCCGGTGAGCGGACAGCGCACGGCGATCCCCAAGGGCACGCTGTTCGTGACCAGCAAGTTCCGCGGTGTCGTCACGGTCGACCTGCCCAAGAACTTCTTCGATGTGGTGGGGGCATCGGATCCCTACGACGAGCGTCTCGCGGTCGGTCAGATCGTGCTCACCCTGACCCAGCTCGTCGGCGGCCTCGTTCGCTTCACCATCAACGGCGAGCCGATCTCGGTGCCGCTCGGCAACGGCGACCAGAGCGATCCCGGCGGGGCGCTGGCGATGGAGGACTACGAGGTGCTGCTCGGCAGCTCACCGCCGCCGAGCACCACCACCACCACGACCACCGTCGTCGACACGGTGCCCGCTCCACCGGTCACCGACCCGGCAACCACCGTCGCGCCGGGCTGACGCAACGCAGAGCGCTCAGTAGCCGAGCCGCTCGATGCGCGCCGGGCGGCGCTGCCAATCCTTGTCGACCTTCACGAACAGCTCGAGGTAGGCGCCCTCGGGCATCTGTGCACGGGCCCGCTGGCCGACCTCTTTGAGGATCGCGCCGTGCTTGCCGATGACCATGCCCTTCTGGCTCTCGCGCTCGACGATGATCTCGCAACGCACCCGCGGCCACTCCCACTCGCTGATCCGCGTCGCGATCGAATACGGCATCTCGTCCTCGAAGATGGCCAGCAGCTGCTCGCGGACCAGCTCGGCCACCCACTCCTCCTCGGGGATGTCGCTGACCGTCTCGATCGGGAAGTACATCGGCCCCTCGGGCATCAGCGCAGCGAGGTGCTCGAGCAGCTCGGGCACGCCCTCGCCGGTCTTGGCCGAGATCGGGAAGTACGCCGATGCGGCAAGGCCGCTCGCCCTCACCAGCTGCTTGAGGACCTGCTGCTTCGACGCCGCGTCCACCTTGTTGACCACGATCACGGCCTTGCCGGCGTCGATCCGGTCGGCCACCCACTGATCGCCCTTGCCGAACGGCATCGTCGCGTCGATCACCAGGCACACCACGTCGACGTCCTCGGCCGACTCCAGTGCTGTGGCGTTCACCCGCTTGCCCAACGCCGTCACCGGCTTGTGCAGTCCGGGCGTGTCGACGAACACCAACTGCGCATCGGGCAGGTTGACCACGCCACGCACCCGCTTGCGCGTGGTCTGCGGCTTGTCGCTGACGATGCTCACCTTCTGCCCGCACACCGCGTTCAGCAGCGTGCTCTTGCCGACGTTGGGTCGGCCGACGAACGTGATGAAACCGGAGCGCATCCGACCAGGCTACGGGCGGTGAAGGGTTACACCCGGTCCCTCCGCTTCGCTGCGTTCAGACCTTCGAGTCGCGGCCGGCCCAGAACGGGGCGCGGAGCTCGCGCTTGAGGATCTTGCCGCTGCCGGTCTTGGGCAGCTCGTCGGACCACGTGATCGAGCGCGGCACCTTGTAGCTCGCCAGCTTCTCGCGCGCGTGCACGGTGACGTCGGCGTCGGTGAGCCCGGCACCCTCGCGCTGCACCACCACGGCGTGCACGGTCTCGCCCCACTCGTCGCTCGGGATGCCGAACACTGCGGCCTCGTAGATGTCGACGTGCGCCTCGAGCGCGGCCTCGATCTCGGCCGGGTAGATGTTCATCCCGCCGGAGATGATCATGTCCTTCTTGCGATCGCAGATGTAGACGAAGCCCTCGTCGTCGAGGTACGCGATGTCGCCGACGGTCTGGTAGCCGTGCTTCTGATCGGCCTCGAACTTGTCGTGCTGCTTGTAGTAGTCGGCGAACACGCTCGGGCTCTTCACGTACAGCTCGCCCGGATGGTCGGGGCCGGTGCCGGCGACCTCGTTGCCGTCGTCGTCGAACAGCTTGATCTCGACGAGCGGCGACGGCTGGCCGCACGATCCCGGTTTGCGCAGCTGGTCCTTCGGCAGCAGCACGCAGTTCACACCCAGCTCGGTGCTGCCGTAGACCTCGAACAGCGAGTCGGCCGGGAAGTCGGCGAGGTACATCTGCTTGAGCGCGAAGCTCCAGGGCGCGGCGTTGGCGATCATCCGCTTCATCGACGAGGTGTCGTACTTCGCCTTCACGTCGGCGGGCAGCGCGCACACCATCCGGATCGGCGTCGGCGCGCTGAACGTGGACGTGACGCCGTACTTCGTGACGAGCCGCAGCCAGTCCTCGGCGTTGAACTTGCGCTGCAGGACCGTGGTCTGGCCGAGCGCCTGGGCGACGCCGAGGAACCCGCCGGGTCCGGAGTGGTACAGCGGCCCGGTGGGCAGGTACACGTCGTCGGTGGTGTAGCCGATGTGCGCGATCAAGGCGCCGACCTGGGCAGTGCCCGAGTTGCCGCGGCGGAACGCGCCCTTCGGCTTGCCGGTGGTGCCGCTGGTGTAGATCATCGTCGCGCCGGCCTCGGTGGCCTCGGCGATGTCGGGCTCGGCGTCGCTCGCCGACGCCATCAGCTCGTCGGCACTGAGCATGCCGGCCGGCGCCGGGCCGCCGAACACGAGCACCGTCGAGACCTGCGGGATGTCGCCGCGGATCCGCTCGAAGGTCGCAGCGAACTCGGCGTCGACGTAGACGATGTCGGCGTCGCAGTGGTCGGTGACGTACGCGGCTTCCTCGTCGCTCAGCCGGTAGTTGAGCGGCACGGCCGTGAGCCCGAGCTTGCGCGCCGCGTTGATCATCGTCACGACGCCGATCGAGTTCTGCCCGCACCAGATGACCTTGGTCTCGCCGGCGCGCACGCCGAGGTCCTGCAGGACGTGGGCGAGCCGGTTCGTGCGCGCGTTCAGCTCGGCGTAGGTCAGCGAGGTCACGGTGCCGTCAGGTCGGTCGTCGATGACGGCCGGCTTGTCCGGCTGCACCTGGGCGTAGAGGGTGAGGAAGTCCGGCATGCGGCCGTTCCTAGCACGCCATGAGACGCGCGTCACATCCAGAGCGATGCTCGCCATCACGCGCGGCACGTCGATCAGACGGCGCAGGCGGGCGAGGGTCGAGCGCGGCATCGATGCACGGTAGCCCTGGGCTGCCTGCCAGAATCGCGGGATGGCTGCACGCGTGATCAATGGTGTCGATGAAGTGAAGGCGCTCGTCGGGGAGCACCTCGGCTACAGCGACTGGTTCGAGGTGACCCAGGAGCGGGTCAACCTGTTCGCCGAGGCCACCGGCGACCACCAGTGGATCCACGTCGACGTCGAGCGCGCCAAGAAGGAGAGCCCGTTCGGCGGGCCCATCGCGCACGGCTACCTCACCCTCTCGCTCGGCCCGGTGCTCTACCCGCAGATCGTGTCGTTCACGGGCTTCTCGGTCGGCGTCAACTACGGCGCGAACAAGATCCGCTTCATGTCGCCGGTGCCCGTCGGCGCCAAGCTGCGCCTCGGCGTGACACTGCTCAACGTCGACGACATCCCCGGCGGGATCCAGTCGACGATGGAGTTCAAGTTCGAGGTCGAGGGCAACGCCAAGCCGTCCTGCGTCGCCGAGATCATCTTCCGCAGCCTGGTCTAGGTCGAGGCTCGCTGGTGTGGATCTGGAGTTCGGCGGCGAGATCATCCATTGGCGCGGTCCGTCGCCGTTCTACTTCGTCGAGGTGCCGGACGAGGAGAGTGGCGCGATCGAGGCCGTTGCATCCATGGTGACCTATGGCTGGGGTGTCATCCCCGTGCAGGCGCGCATCGGCCGCACCGACTTCCGCACGTCGCTGTTCCCGCGCGGCGAGCTGTACCTGGTGCCGATCAAGGTGGCCGTCCGCAAGGCCGAGGGCCTCGACCTCGGCGACCACGTCAGCATCCGCCTCCACCTCGACACCTGAGCCCGTTTCAGGACACGGCGTCCGGATGGGCCCGGACGTACTCCGCAGCATCGATCGGTGTGGCCGCCGAGTAGCCGACGGGCAGGTGCACCCGTGCCGGCGGCGCTGCCGACGTAGACCTCCCACGCGTGGTAGCCGCTGTACGCGAGCGGGTCGGCCATCATGTTCGCCGCGTAGGCCGTGACCGAGCCGACGTAGCCCTCGTTCGGGTTGTAGCCGTAGAGCGCCGCGTGCATGTCGTGGGGGGCGCCCTGGCTGACGAGGTAGACGGCAGCGCCGAGGATCGCGTCGTGCGGATCGTCGATGTTGCCGGTGCAGCACTTGGCCCACGTGGCCGGCAGGAACTGCATGGGTCCCTGCGCACCGGCCGACGAGTCGCCCGAGATCCGGCCCATGCGGGTCTCGACGAGGTTCATCGCCGCGAGGTACTGCCACGGCACGCCCGTCGCCGCCTCGGCCTGGTGGTAGTCGGCGAGGAGCTCGTCGATCGGCCGCGGCTCGATGATGGTCCACGCCGGCAACGTCGGCGACGGCGGGCTCGGCGTGGTGCTGGACGTGGAGGCGGCCGCGGCTGCAGTTGCGGCTGCATGGTCGACGACGGCCTGGCGCGCCGCCATGTTGAAGGCGAAGGCGGTCGTCACGTCGGCCGGGATGAGCGCCGTCACCGGCGCCTGGAGATCCGGATGCCGACCGAGCAGCTGGTACGCCTGTTGCTCGCGCCGACCGAACGCCGCCACGGCGTCGAGCGACAGCGACGTGTCGCGGATGCCGCGCTCGGCGGCGACGATCTCGGCAGCGATCGACGACGCCGTCGGCTCGGGGTCGACGGTGGTGGTGGTTGTGACGGCGGACGGCGCCGTCGTCGTCGGTGAGGTCGCAGGCTCCGATGCTGGCGTGGCGATCGTCGTCGTGCTGCCGACCGTGGCCGGCACCTCGGTCGGCGCGACCGTCGACGATCCGCCGTCGTCGGCGCTCGAGCAGCCGACCCAGAGCACCGCGCCGACGGCCAGGAGCACGAGGCGACGACGCACGTTCGAGATCGTATGACGATGCGCCCCCGAACTCTGTCACACCTCTTTTCTAGAGTTCTACGTAGGGTGATCTTGGCAGAACATCCCGAGGTGATGGCGGCCCGTGGCTCGTTCGGTGCCGAGCGCGATGCGCTCGCGCGGGGTGTCGAGCTCGCCGCCAGGCGCCATCTGGCTGTCTGGCTCGGGATCGTCGGGGAGGTCGATCGGACGGGTTCGTACACCGACGACGCCCACCGGACGTGCGCGTGCTGGATCCAGGCCGTCACGAACTGTGCGCCGCCGCGGGCCAAGCGCGAGGTGCGCTGGGCGCGCATGATCCGCGAGCTGCCGCAGGTGGGCGATGCCTTGTTGGCGGGCCACGTCGGCATCACCCAGATCGAGATCCTCGGCGAGCTGTGGAACAACCCGCGGGTGCGGCCGGTGCTGCCGGCGTTGGCTGCCGAGCTGATCGAACGGGCGAGCCTGATGCCGCCCGCCGACTTCGCCATCGTCTGTCAACGGATCCGCCTGTTCGCCGACCCCGATGGGTCACACCGCGATCACGAGGCGGCCCGAGCGAACCGGCGCGTCGCCTTCATCCCCGACGGCGCCGGGTACCGCCTCATCGCCGACGGTGATGCGCTGTCCGGCGCGGTCCTCGAAGGCGTGCTCGAGCGGTACGTGCAGCTCGAGTTCGACGCTGATTGGGCGGCCGGACGGGCGATCCACGGTGAGCGGATGTGCCCAGCGTTGCTGCAACGCACGAACGCACAGCGGCGTCACGATGCGCTGATCCGGATGGCCCAGGTCGCCGGCGCCGCCGGGGTGAGCAACAGCCTCGTGCCACTCGTGGAGATCCACTGCGATGCGCGAACGGCCGAGGAGGTCATCCGCGAAGGCTTCGCCACCGGAGACGAAGCGCCTCGCACGTCGTGGCCGTCCGACGACCCGGCCGATGCCACCGATGTCGCCGACGTCACCGATGTCGCCGACGTGTTCGCGAGGCGATGCGAGACCGCGTCGGGCGCGCCGGTCGATCGTCACGATCTGTTGATCGCGTTGCTGATCGGGCGGGTGCGCCGAGTCGTCCACGGACGAGACGGCCGGGTGATCGATCTCGGGCACCGGGAACGGTTCTTCCGCGGCGGCGCTCGTGAGGCGGCGTTGCTGGCAGCAACCGGACGGATCAGCTGCAACGTGACCGGGTGCGACATCGTCGGCGGCCGGGTGCAGATCGATCACACCCTCGCCTGGGCCAGCACGAGCCGGCGGCCGGGCGGCGGCCGCACCGACCAGGAGAACGCAGGAATCGGCTGCGGGCACCACAACCGGGCCAAGGAGGAGATCGGCCTGCTGCTGCGCCGCAGTCCCGACATGGCGGGCGTCTGGAACACGTACCGATGCACCGGCACCCAGATCGGCATTCGCACGTCGCCGGCCACTGGTCCGCCTCCGCAGGGTCCCCCGTAAGCCTCGGAGGCCGCGTGATTGGCCGGTCGGTTCGTGCCGCGCGTCACATCACCCGTAGCTTGCACGGATGACGAGACCCGGGTGCAGCATCGGCGACGTCCATGAAGCGATCGCGGCGACGCGGCCCGATGCGCTGTGCCTGGTGTACCGCGACCGGCGGCTGACGTGGGCCGAGGTCACCGAGCGCACGCGCCGGCTGGCCAACCACCTGATCGGCGAGGGCCTGGGTTGCCGCGTCGAGCGTGACGAGCTGACCGGCTCGCAGAGCGGCCAGGACCACCTCGCGATCTACCTGTACAACGGCAACGAGTACCTCGAGGCGATGCTCGGCGCGTTCAAGGCGCGCGTGGCACCGCTCAACGTCAACTACCGCTACGTCGCCGAAGAGCTGCGATACCTGCTCGACGACTCGAAGGCCACGGCGATCATCATCCACTCGCGGTTCGCGCCGACGTTGGCCGACGTGCTCGCGGACGTGCCGTCGCTGCGGGTGATCCTCCAGGTCGACGACGACTCGGGGAACCCGCTGCTGCCCGGCGCGGTCTGGTACGAGGAAGCGCTCGCGGCCGCGTCGGCGGAGAAGCCGGCGGTCCCGACATCGGCCGACGACCTGTACATCCTCTACACCGGGGGCACCACCGGGATGCCGAAGGGCGTGCTCTGGCGCGGCGGCGACGCGATCGTCGAGTGCTTCGGTGGATCGCGCACCGCCGAGACGCCCGAGGAGTTCGCGGCCGAGGCGGAGGGTGGGCTGCAGGCCCTGCTGGCCCCGCCCTTCATGCACGGTGCCGGCCACTGGATGAGCTTCCGCACGTGGAACACGGGCGGCACGGTGTTCGTCCAGGACACTCCCGAGCGACTGGACCCGGCTGAGGTGTGGGGGCTGATCGAGCGCGAGCGGCTGAACTTCCTGCTCATCGTCGGCGACGCGTTCGCCCGGCCGCTGCTCGACGAACTCGAGCGCACGACGTACGACCTGGCGAGCCTGACGGTGATCCTCAGCGGCGGCGCGCCGCTGTCCGCGCACCTCAAGGACGAGCTGATCCATCACCTGCCGACGACGATGATCGTCGACGGGTTGGGGTCGTCGGAGGCAGGCGGCCAGGTGTCGCACGTGTCGGCCGGCGCCAACCCCACCACGGGCAGCTTCGTGCTGGCGCCGGGCAACCACGTGCTGAGCGCCGACCTCGATCGCGAGCTGGCGGCCGGCGAGGACGAGCTCGGCTGGCTGGCCAAGAGCGGACGACTGGCCCTCGGCTACCTCGGCGACCCGGACAAGACCGCGCGCACGTATCCGGTGATCGACGGCGTGCGCTACGCCGTACCGGGCGATCGCGCCAAGCTGCGCGCCGACGGCGTGGTCGAGCTGCACGGCCGCGACAGCGTCACGATCAACAGCGGTGGCGAGAAGATCTTCGCGGAAGAGGTCGAGGCGGCGCTGAAGGAGCACGACTCGGTGTACGACTGCGTCGTGGCCGGCCGGCCCAGCGAGCGCTGGGGCAACGAGGTCGTGGCGATCGTCCGGATCCGTCCCGGGCACGAAGCCTCGGAGGCGGATCTGCTCGCCGAGGCCGAGCTGCACATCGCCCGCTACAAGCTCCCGAAGGCCTTCGTGTTCGTCGACGAGATCGTCCGCTCCCCGAGCGGCAAGGCGGACTACCGCTGGGCGAAACAGGTTGCCGGACGCACCTGAGAACTGCTTGGCTTGGTCGGCATGCCGAACAGCTCGATCGACGTCCGCGTGCTCCCGGCCGACGAGGCGCATGCCCGGATCGACGAGCTCGTCGACGTGCTGCGCGACGCCGTCGACAGTGGCTCGTCGATCAACTTCCTCGCCCACGTCACCGACGACGAGCTGCGCACGTTCTGGCAGACATCGATCGACGACGTGGCCGCCGGGGGGCGGGTGCTGATCGTCGCCGACACGGGCGGCCGGCTGGTCGGCACGGCGATGCTGGTGTTCGCGTCGCAGCAGAACTCGCGCCACCGGGCCGATGTCGCGAAGATGATCGTGCACCGCTCGTCCCGTCGGCGCGGCCTCGCGGCACAGCTGCTGAGCGCACTCGAAGCCGCGGCCCTGGCCGACGGACGGACGCTGCTGATGCTCGACACCGAGACCGACTCCGCAGGCGATGCACTGTACCGCGCGAACGGCTGGGTGGACTTCGGCATCGTGCCCGACCACGCCCGCACGCCGGACGGCGAGCTGAAGCCGACGACGTTCTTCTACAAGCATCTGAGCAGCAGGCCGTAGCCTGCACTCGATGGCACAACACGATACCGCACGCGCCGCGTGGGACAGCGAGACGCTGCCCCAGGGCGACGCCAAGGCCACCGCCGTGCGGCAGATGTTCGACACGATCGCACCGCGCTACGACCTGATCAACCGGATCATGACGTTCCGGCTCGACGTGCGCTGGCGGCGCAAGGCGGTGCGGCTGTTGAGCCTGCGCCAGGGCAGCACGGTGCTCGATCTCGCCAGCGGCACCGGCGACCTGTGCATCGACCTCGTCCGCGCCGGGCACCTGCCGGTGTCGGTGGACTTCAGCTTCGGCATGCTCGCCGCCGATCGCAGTGGCGCACCGCGCGCCCAGGCCGACATCTTGACGATGCCATTCCCCGATGCGTCGGTCGACGGCGTCACGTGTGGCTTCGCGCTGCGCAACCTCGTCGACCTGCCGTCGTTCTTCGATGAGATCGGCCGCGTCGTCAAGCCCGGCGGACGCATCGCCCTGCTCGATGTCGGCATCCCGAAGAACCCGATCGTGCGATGGGGCCACAGCGTGTACTTCGGCAAGGTGGTGCCGCGGATCGGTGGCCTGCTCAGCAACGGCCCGGCCTACCGCTACCTGCCCAAGAGCGTCGCCTACCTGCCTGCGGCGCCGGTGATGGTTGCCGCGCTGCGCGACGCCGGCTTCGACGACGCCGAGCACCGCCCGCTCAGCGGCGGCATCACGCAGCTGCTGCTCGGCACCCGCCGCTGAGCCGGCGATGCGCGCCGTCACCACCTGGCTCGACGACGACGTCGACCTCAACGACTTCGCCGGCGGCGACGGCTACCTCTTCGTGCGCGACGGCGTCGGGCTCGCCGGGCGTGGTGTCGCCGCGCGCATCGACGCCGACGAGGCCGTCGCGTACCTGGCCGAGATGGACGGCGACGACGTGGTCGGTCTCCCCGGCAGCGGCCCGGTGGCCATCGGCGTGCTGCCGTTCCGACCCGGGGCGGCGGCCAAGCTGGTGGTCCCGCAGGTCGTGATCGGCAAGGCCGGCGACGGGCGGCAATGGGTGACCCGCATCGACGATGCGCCGGTGCCGGCGGCGTTCGGCCAGCCGACCGCGACCGCGGCAGAGTTCACGGTTCGGCCCGGCGTCAGCGTCGAGACCTACCTCGCCGCCGTCGCCGCGGCCCGCGACGCCGTGCGCACCGGCTCGATCGAGAAGGCCGTGATCGCCCGCGACCTCGTCGTCTCCTCACCGGAGCCGATCGACATCCACGCCGTGATGCGCCGCCTCCGGGCGACGTTCGGATCGAGCTACCGCTACGCGGTCGACGGTTTCGTCGGCGCGTCACCGGAGCTGCTGGTCGCGCTCGACGGTGCCGCTGTGCGCTCGCATCCGCTGGCGGGCACGACACCTCGAACCGGTGACCCGGCGACCGACGCGCGCCTCGCCGCCGAATTGCTCGCCAGCCCGAAGAACCAGGTCGAGCACCGCGTTGTCGTGAACGTCGTCCACGACACGCTGCTGCCGTGGGCGAGCTACCTCGACTGGGAGCCGGAGCCGTCGATCGTCGCCGTTGCGAACGTGCAGCACCTCGGCACTCGGATGGAGGGCCAGCTGTCCCGCCCGTGGCCTGACGTGATCACCCTCGCTCGCGCCCTGTCCCCGACGCCTGCGCTCGGGGGCCATCCGCGCGCCGAGGCGATCGAGCTGATCGAGCGGGTCGAGGGGTTCCGCCGCGGCCACTACGGCGGCACCGTGGGCTGGGTCGATTCACGCGGCAACGGCACCTGGGCGGTGGCGATCCGCTGCGCCGAGTTCGCGCCGGACCGACGCTCGGCGCGGTTGTTCGCCGGCGGCGGCATCGTCGCCGAGAGCGATCCGCATCACGAGCTGGCCGAGACCCAGGCCAAGTTCCAGGCGATGCTGTCGGCCATCATCCGACCCTGAGCATCCGCCCGTAGATCCGCGCAGACCGTTGCCCCTCAGAGGGGCACTTTCGACGCGGAGAACCGATGGTGGGTCAGAGGATCTCGGCGGCGAGTGGTTCGGGCACCGGGTTCGGGCCGGGCTTCGGCGCCCGCTCGCTGATCCACAGCGCGGTGAGCACCAGCACGCCGCCGACCGCGTCGCGGACGTGCAGCGCCTCACCGACGATCCACCACGAGAAGATCACGCCGAGCAGCGGGGTGAGGAACATCGACACCGCGACCCGGCTCGGCGGCTGGTGGGCGATGACCTTGCACAGCAGGAAGTAGCCGAGGGCCGAGCCGAAGCCGAGGAACAGCACGGCGGTGAACGCCTTGGGGTGGATGCCGCCGGTGCGGACCATCCCCTTGTCGAACACGTCGAACAGGCAGGCGGGAATGACCAGGAACAGTGCGCCGACCTGGGTGACGGCGGCGACGGCGAGCGGATCGACGCCCTTCGATGCCCGGCGGACGAACGCCGTGTAGACGGAGAACGCGACGACGGTGCCGAGCAGGAGGAGCATCGGGACGATCGGCTTGTCGCCGGTCTTCTCGGTGAGGATCCCGGAGGCCACGAACGCCCCGCCGAACCCGACGATGAGCGCCATCACCGAGTGACGCGACGGCTTGTCGCCGACGAGCGCGATGCCGGCGAGGGCGACACCGATCGGTTCGAGGCCGACGACGATGGAGCCGATGGTGGCGGATCCCTGGTCGACGCCGATGGCCATGAACACGGCCATCACGCCGATGCCGAACGCGCCGATCATCAGCAGCCGCTTGATGCTGCCGCGGGCGGTGTGCAGGCGCTTGCGGGCGACGAACACGAGCACGGCTGCGGCGATCACGAAGCGGCCGAGGTTCGTGGTGGCGGGTCCGAAGCTGGCCGACGCGAGCTTGTACGCCGGCAGGCTGCCGCCGAAGAACAGCACCATCACGAGCAACGAGATGCGCACGCTCGCCGTCGCGGGCTCCTGCTTCGAGACGCTGTCGGCCGCGACGCCGACCTGGCGGTCGGATGCGAGGGTCATGGTTGCACCGGCCCGTCGAGCGCATCGGCGTCGAGCGCGGCGGCAACGGCTCGGTGGATCTCGTCGTGCACGCGCACATTGTGCACGCGATCGGAGCGGACATGCACCACCCGAGGACCCCGGGCGGCGAGAGCACCGACCAGACCGGCGGCTGCATCGACGCTGTCGACGCGCAACCCGTGCGCGGCGGCGAGCGCGGCCAGGTCGGTGCCGTGCGGGGTGCCGAACAGCAGCTCGAACCGATCGGCAGCGAGCGCCGACGCCTGCGGCAGGAAGCTGAAGATGCCACCACCGTCGTTGTCGACGAGCACGATCCGCACGTCGGCACCCCGGGAAGCGAGCGCGGTGAGCGAGCTGCTGTCGTGCAGGAACGCGACGTCGCCGATGAGGACGAACGTCGGCGCCGACGTGGCGAGCGCGATGCCGGTGGCCGTCGCGATGACCCCGTCGATGCCGTTGGCGCCGCGGTTGGCGAACACCCGGGTCTCGCCGAGGCGGTCGGCGTACCACTCGACGTCGCGGATCGGCATCGACGACGAGACCATCAGGTTCGCTCCCGACGGCAGGTTGCGGCCGAGCACCCGGGCGACGGCCGGCTCGCTGAGCTCGGCGGTGCCATCGGTGACCCTCGAGATCGCGGCCTGCGCCGCGTCCTCCGCCTGCCGCCAGTCGGCCAGCCACGACGGATCAGCGGGCTCGGCCTTCTCGGCGAGCGCCGTGCACACGGCGGCGACATCGGCGGTGACGTGGCAATCGACGACGCCGTCGGGGTCGCTCCAGGTCGGCAGCGCGGAGACGTGCACCTGCGGGACGTCGAGCGCCGCCAACCACTGGCCGAGCACCTTCGACGCCGGTGACTCGCCGAGGCGGAGCACGATCTCGGGCACGTGCGCGCCGGTGAACGTGGGGCTGCGGAGGATGTCGTCGAACGCCGCGACGGCGACACGCTCGTGGCTGGCCAGGCCGCTGCGCAGCCCGCAGCGCACATCGGCCAGCACCGGCCAGCCCAGCGACGCGGCGAGGTCGGCGACGACGAACGGGTCGCCGCATCCCCGGCCCGCGACGATCACGCCGCGACCGCCGGCGGCGAGCGCGGACAGGTCGGCGAGATCGGCGAGCGCCGGCGTGACGGCGTTCGAGGCCGACGCCCGGCCGGGGAGCCGGCGCGGCGGCAGCTCGGCGGCGATGCCGACGAGCGGCTCGCGGAACGGCAGGTTGAGGTGCACCGGGCCGGGCCACAGCCCGACGGACGTGGCGAAGGCATGTGCCGCGGTCGACCGCCAGGTGCGCGCGGCGTCGGCGCTCGGCACGCCGGGATCGTGGAACCAGCGGACCGCAGCGCCGTAGAGCTGGGTCTGGTCGATCGTCTGCGGGGCACCGACGTCGCGCAGCTCCGGCGGGCGATCGGCCGTGCACACGATGAGCGGCACGGCGGACTGATGGGCTTCGACGACCGCGGCGTGGAAGTGCGCCGCCGCGGTGCCGCTGGTGCACACGAGCACCGCCGGCAGCTCGGTGGCCAGGCCGATGCCGAGGGCTGCGAACGAGGCCGAACGCTCGTCGTGGAAGACGTGGACCTCGATGTCGTCGCGGGCGGCGAGCGCGAGGGCGATCGGTGTCGAGCGCGACCCGGGTGCGACGACGGCGTGGCGGACGCCGTTGTGGATCCACTCGTCGATGAGCGTGGCGCAGAACGTGGCCGTCACGTCCTGGGCCGCCGACGGCGTGTGGGGGGCTGACATCGGATCTATCGTGGCACGTATGCAGGTCGAGATCTGGTCCGATGTGGTGTGCCCCTGGTGCTTCATCGGCAAGCGCCGGTTCGAGACCGCGCTCGCCCACGTCGGCGAACGACGCGATGTCAGCGGCATCGAGATCGTCTACCGCCCCTACCAGCTCGATCCCACGGCGAAGGCCGGTCGCTCGCAGCCCGTCGTCGAGGCGTACGCGAAGAAGTTCGGCGGTCCGGAGCGGGCCCAGCAGATCCTCGACAACGTCACGTCGGTGGCGGCCGCCGACGGCATCGAGTTCCGGATGGACCGGGCACTGCGCGCCAACACCCTGCTCGCCCACCGCGTTATCTGGTACGCCGAGACCCACGGCGATCAGGCGGCGGTCAAGGAGCGGTTGCTGGAGGCGTACTTCACCGACGGGCTCGACGTCGGCGACGCCGATGTGCTCGCCCGCTGCGCGGCGGACGCTGGCCTCGACGAGGCCGAGGTCCGCGCGTTCCTCGCCACCGACGACGGCGTCGGCGAGGTGATGGAGCAGCTTGCGATCGCGGCGGCGAACGGCATCACCGCGGTGCCCACGTTCGTGTTCGACGGGCAGTGGGCCGTGCCGGGCGCCCAGGACGTCGAGCTGTTCGAGCGGGTGCTGGACCGGATGCTCGACACGATGCAGGAAGCGGGGAAGTCCCATGGCTGAGCTGCCTCCCGGCTGGGTGCCGCACGAGGGTCCGCTCGCATCGATCCGCTGCGGCTCCGGGCCGCGCCTGGTCTTCGTCCACGGCTTCACCCAGACCGGTCGTTCGTGGCTGCCCGTCGCCGATGCGTTCACCGCCGACCACGAGGTGGTGCTCGTCGACGCACCGGGCCATGGCCGCTCCAGCCACGTGCGCGTGGATCTCCGCCTCGGTGCCGACCTGATCGCCAACGTCGGCGGCCGGGCCACGTACATCGGCTACTCGATGGGCGGACGGTTCCTGCTCCACCTCGCGCTTGCCTACCCGCACCTCGTTCGCTCCGTCGCGCTCCTCGGTGCCACGGCGGGCATCAGCAACGACGACGAGCGCAACGCGCGCCGCAACGCCGACGAGGCGCTGGCCACGGAGATCGAGACCATCGGCGTCGATGCGTTCCTGGAGCGCTGGCTGGCCCAACCGATGTTCGCGACGCTGCCCGACTACGCGAAGGGCCTCGACGATCGCGCCCAGAACACCGCGAGCGGGCTCGCCAGCAGCCTGCGCCTGGCCGGCACCGGTTCGCAGCTGTCGCTGTGGGACCGCATCCCGCACATCCAGGCGCCGACGCTGACGATGGCCGGCGAGCTCGATCCGAAGTTCACCGCGCTGGCCCAGCAGCTCGCCGCCGCCATCGGCCGCAACGCCGTGTTCCGCCCCATCGCCGCGGCCGGGCACGCTGCGCACCTCGAGCACCCGTTCGCCGTCGTCGGTGTGCTGCGCGACTGGCTGACGTCGATCCGTCAGAACCCGCGCACGCCATCCGCCGTGGGCTGAGACGTCAGCGACCGCCGTTCAGCGGCTGAGCACGAGGCCGATCGTCGCGAGCAAGCCGTAGGCCAGCTGGAGCCGGCCGGTCTCGCCCAGGACGGCGATCAGGTCGCGTCCAGCGGCGCCGCGCATGACCCGCCGGATCGGCACGATTGCGAGCGGGATCGCGATGACGGCGATGGCGGTGAGCGGCCGCCAGACGATCGCCGACACGATGGCGGCGGCGAACGCGAGCCCGATCAGCCCGGCGTACATCCGGCGCGTCCGGGCATCGCCCAGCCGCACGGCGAGGGTCTTCTTGCCGACCTCGCGGTCGGTCGGGATGTCGCGCAGGTTGTTGATCACCAGCAGCGCGCAGGCCAGCGCTCCGACCGCGCAGCCCATGACGATGCTCAGCCCCGTGATCCGTTCGGCCACCACGTAGGTCGTGCCGACCGTGGCCACGAGACCGAAGAACACGAACACGAACAGCTCGCCGAGGCCGAGGTACCCGTACGGCTTCGGACCGCCGGTGTAGAACCACGCCGCGGCGACGGCAGCCGCACCGACGACCAGCAGCCACCACGAGGTCGAGATCGCGAGCACCAGGCCAGCGACACCGGCGACGCCGAATGCCGCGAACGCCGCGAGCTTGACCGACTTCGCCGCGGCGAGGCCCGACGCGACCAGGCGCACGGGGCCGACGCGGACGTCGTCGGTGCCACGGATGCCGTCGCTGTAGTCGTTGGCGTAGTTCACCCCGACCTGCAGCGCCAGGCTGACCACGAGTGACAGCGGGGCACGCCACCAGCAGGGATCGTGGAGGCCGGCGGCGCACGCGGCACCCACCGCGACGGGGACGACGGCGGCGGGCAGGGTGCGCGGTCGCGCGCCGAGGACCCAGCGATTTCCCGCCGGAGGGGTGGTGGTCATGCCGACAGTGTGATCGGTAGTTCGGGCCGCGCGCCACTACGGGCCATACTGGTGGCGGGAGTGGGCCGGGGCGACCGCTGCGCCGGACGTGGACGGAGGGAAGATGTCGAACGAGTTGTGGCGCGACAGCGCACACGGGCTGGCCGCGCGGATCCGCAGTGGTGAGGTGTCCAGCCGCGAGGTCGTCGATGCCCACCTCGCCCGGATCGAGGCGGTGAACCCGCACCTCAACGCCGTGGTCCGCGTGCTGGCCGACGAAGCGAGAACCGCGGCCGACGCCGCTGATCAGGCCCGGGCCAACGGCGACCACCTCCCACCGCTGCACGGCGTGCCGTTCACGGTGAAGGAGAACATCGACGTCGCGGGCACGCCCACCACGAGCGGCGTCGTCGCCCTCGCCGACGCCATCGCCTCCATCGACGCGCCGAGCGTGCAACGCCTCCGCGCCGCCGGGGCGATCCCGATCGGGCGCACCAACCTTCCCGACTTCGGGCTGCGCGTGCACACCGACTCGTCGCTGCACGGCCTGACCCGCAACCCGTGGAACCCGAGGGTCACGACCGCCGGCTCGAGCGGCGGCGAAGCGTCGGCGATCGCCAGCGGGATGAGCCCGTTCGGGCTCGGCAACGACATCGGCGGTTCGCTGCGCAACCCCGCGCACTGCTGCGGCATCACGAGCATCAAGCCCACCGTCGGCGTGGTGCCGGCCGCATCGGTGATCCCGCCGCTGCAGTCGCCGATCTCGTTCCAGCTGATGGCGGTGGAAGGTGTGATGGCCCGCCACGTCGCCGACGTCCGCCTCGGCCTGGAGACCATCGCCGGCGTCGATCCGCGCGACCCGAACAGCCTGCCGGTGCGGCTCAGCGATGTGCCGACCGACCGTCCGCTGCGGATCGCGATGATCACCGATCCGCCCGGTGGTGGGCCGACCGACGCCGGCATCGCCGCCGCCGTCCGCCACTGCGGCGACCTGCTGAGCGCGCTCGGCCACGTCGTCAAGGAGGAGACGCCCGGCAACTACGAGCGGGCGTGCGAGGTGTGGGCCGCGCTGCTCAGCGGCGACCTGCGCACCCAGAAGCCGCTGCTCGACATGATCGTCGGCCCGGACTCGAAGCGGTTCCTCGACTTCACCGATGCCACCGTGCCGGCGATGGACCTCACCGACTGGACGCTCATCCATGCCGAGCGCAACGGCATCGCCAAGGAGTGGGGCGAGTTCTTCACCGACTACGACGCGATCATCAGCCCGGTCTGGAAGCAGCCCGCGTTCGAGCACGGCTTCGACGTCGCCGACGAAGCCGGCACGCTGGCCACCCTCGACCTGATGCGCCCGATCCTGCCCGCCAACCTGCTCGGCCTTCCGGCCGCGGTGGTGCCGGCCGGGATCTGGAACGGCATGCCGGTGGGCGTGCAGATCATGGGCGACCGGTTCCACGACCTCGCCTGCCTGTCGATCGCAGCGATGATCGAGCGTTCCGTCGGCGTGATCACCCCCATCGATCTGGTGCTCGTCTAGTCGATGCCCTCACTCGTCGCGCTCGACCTGCCGGGCGGTGACGCGTTCGTCGACGCGCTGCAGCGCGTCTGGGCACGCGGCGACGCCGTGCTGCCGATCGATCAGCGCCTGCCCACAGCGGCTCGACGCGAACTGGTGGCAGCGATGCACGCGGGCACGGTGATCGACGCCGACGGCCAGCAGTCCGTCGGCGGCGGGCTGCCCACCGAACTGGGCGACGCGCTGGTGATGGCGACGAGCGGATCGACGGGCAGCCCGAAGGGCGTGGTGCTCACCCATGAGGCCGTCGCCGCGTCGGCGGTGGCGACCAGCGCACGGCTGGGCGTCGGCGCCGACGACCGGTGGCTGGCGTGCCTCCCGCTCGCCCACGTCGGCGGGCTGTCGGTGGTCACCCGCGCGCTGCACACCGGCGCACCGCTGACGGTGCTGCCCGGGTTCGACGCCGATGCGGTCACCGCCGCGGCGGCCGACGGCGTCACGCTCACGTCGCTGGTGGCCACGGCCTTGCGGCGCATCGACCCGGCCATCTTCCGCTGCATCGTGCTCGGCGGCAGCCGGCCGCCCGTCGATCGCCCGGCCAACACCGTCACCACCTACGGGCTCACCGAGACCGGCAGCGGCGTGGTCTACGACGGCGTGCCGCTCGACGGTGTCGAGATCGAGCTCACCGCCGATCGCGAGATCCTGATCCGGTGCCCGATGCTGCTGCGCGCGTATCGCGACGGCTCGACACCGATCGACGCCCAGGGCTGGCTGCACACCGGCGACCTCGGGGGTGTCGCCGCGGACGGGCGGCTGCAGGTGGAAGGGCGGGCCGGCGATCTGATCATCAGCGGCGGCGAGAACGTGTGGCCGGAGACCGTGGAGGCGGCACTGGCCGATCACCCACAGGTGGCCGACGTCGGCGTCGCCGGTGTCGATGATCCCGAGTGGGGCCAGCGCGTGGTGGCCTGGGTGATCCCCGCGGACCCGGCCGAACCGCCGACGCTCGCTGCGCTGCGCGACCACGTGCGTGTCGCGCACCCTGCCTTCATCGCCCCGCGTTCGTTGGTGCTGGTCGACACGCTGCCGCGCACCGCCCTCGGCAAGCTCCGCCGGGCAGAACTCGTCGCCGGCCTCGACCGCGACCGAGACCGGCACTGACGTTGCGCGTCAGTTGTCGTGGTCGGGTTCGGTGGCGGCGGCGACCTCGGGATGCAGGACGCTGACCCGGAGGCGGCGGACGCGGCGGCCCTCGACCTCGTGGGCGCGGAAGCGCCAGCCGTCGAAGTCGACGCTCTCGCCGACATCGGGCACGTGCTCGAGGGTGCTGAACAGGAACCCGCCGATGGTCTCGAAGTCGTCGTCGGGCACGCTGATGTCGAGCAGCTCGTTGACGTCCTCGATCGACATGCCACCGTCGACGAGGTAGTCGCCGTTGGTCAGCCGCTCGACCTCGGACTCCTCGGTGTCGTGCTCGTCGACGATGTCGCCGACCAGCTCCTCGAGGCAGTCCTCGAGCGTGACGAGGCCGGAGATCGCGCCGTACTCGTCGGCCACGAACACCAGGTGGTACTTCTGCGACTGCATCTCGCGCATCAGCCGGGCGACGGGCTTGTTCTCCGGCACGACGTGGACGGGACGCACCGCGTCGATCACGTGCGTGGCGCCCCTGCCGTCGCGCTCGAGGCGCATCAGGTCCTTGGTGTACGCGAGGCCGACGAGGTCGTCGTCGTCCTCGCTGAGCACCGGGAGGCGGCTGACGCCCTTCTCGATGGCGAGGTCGAGCGCCTCGGTGATGGTGGCCTCACGACCGACCCACACCATGTCGGGGCGGGGCACCATGATCTCGCGGGCCACCGTGTCGCCGAACTCGACGACCGACTTGATCAGCCGGCTCTCCTCGTGCTCGATCTCGCCGTCGTGGGCGGCGGCCTCGACGATGCCCAGCAGCTCGCGCTCGGACACGTACGGGCCCTTGTGCAGGCCCTTGCCCTTGACGATCACGTTGGTCAGCCAGATCAGGCCGCGGGAGATCCACTTCAGCGGCGGGAACGCCACCAGCGCGGCGGCGGGTCGAGCGGTGAGCAGCGCAGCGCGCTGCGGGAACAGGACCGCGTAGGTCTTCGGCACGGCCTCGGCGAACACGAAGAACACGAGCACGTTGATGAACACGCCGGCAACGACGCCCCAGGTGCCGAACAGGTCGTCGAACACCACGGCCGTGAGCGTCGACTGGACGATCTGGCAGATGAACACCGTCAGCAGCAGCGGGTTGATCCACCGCTCGGGATCGGCGACGAGCTTGGCGAGGACCTTGGCCGACTTGTGGCCCTGGTCGAGCAGCGAGTCGGCCTTCGGCTTGGTCATGCGCGACAGGCCCATCTCGGCAGCCGAGCAGAACGCCAGGATGACCAGCAGGACGAAGATGGCGGCCACCATCAGCGCGTCCGTCTGGGTGAACTCGAGGGCGATCACGTGGAGGGTTGTTCCTGTCGGAAGCCGTCGGGGGCGGGACCATGCCAGTGCAGCTGCTCGAGCAGCTCCAGCTCACGACGGCGCATCACGATCGTTTCCTCCGGCTCGGCGTGATCGTGACCGAGGACGTGGAGGATGCCGTGCACCACCAAGAGCGCGAGCTCGTCGTCGAGGTTGCCGGCGTGGGTGGGCGCCCGCAGCTCGGCGATCTTCGGGCAGATGACGACATCGCCCAACAGTAACGGAAGGTCGGAGGGATCGAGGGGAGCCCGGTCCGGGCCGCGGGTCGCGCCACCGCCGCTGGGGGTGAGGTCGAGCTCGGCGGCGTCGATCGGGAACGACAGCACGTCGGTCGGTCCGCTCACCCCGAGGAACGATTCGTTGAGCTCGGCGATGTCGTCCTCGGCGATGAAGATGATCGACAGCTCGGTGCCACCGCGGATGCCCTCGGCCTGGAGGACGCCTTCGGCGAGGCGCTGCCAGCGGGCGAGATCGACCTCGACGTCGCTCTGCTCGTCGGAGCAGAACACCTCGGGATCGACGTCGCCGCCGATCCTGGACGGACCGCCTATTCGAGGACGCGAGGCGTCACCCACGCCGGCCTCGATCGGGGACGGGTGCCGGCGGACCGGCCTTCTCGTACGCGGCCACGATGTCGGCGACGATCTTGTGGCGCACGACGTCGCCCGCGCCGAGGTGCACGAATCCGAGGCCCTCGACACCGGTGAGCACCCGCTCGAGCCCGGCGAGACCGCTGCGGCCGTCGGGCACGTCGACCTGCGTGGTGTCGCCGGTGACGACCACCTTCGACCCGAAGCCGATGCGGGTGAGGAACATCTTCATCTGCTCGGGCGTGGTGTTCTGGGCCTCGTCGAGGATGATGAAGCTGTTGTTGAGCGTGCGGCCGCGCATGAACGCCAGCGGGGCGACCTCGATGGCCTGCCGCTCGATCAACTTCTGGGCGCCCTCGGTCTCGACCATGTCGTACAGCGCGTCGTACAGCGGACGCAGGTAGGGATCGATCTTGGCCATCAGGTCGCCGGGCAGGAAGCCCAGCCGCTCGCCCGCCTCGACCGCCGGCCGGGTGAGGATGATGCGCTGCACCTGCTTGGACTGCAGTGCCTGGACGGCCATCGCCACCGCCAGCCAGCTCTTGCCGGTGCCGGCCGGGCCGAGGCCGAACGTGATGACGTTCTCGCGGATGGCGTCGATGTAGCGCTTCTGACCTGCCGTCTTCGGGCGCACAGCGCGGCCCTTGGTGGCGCGGAGGATGTCGTCGGTGAGCACCCGGCTCGGCGATTCGTGGGCGTTCATCATGTCGATCGAACGCGAGACGGTTCCGGCATCGAGGTGCTGGCCACGCTGGAGCACGAGGACGAGCTCCTCGAACAACCGGCCGACGTCTTCGGCACCCTCGCCGGAGATGCCGATCTCGTTGCCGCGCACCACGACCGCGACCGCGGGGAACGCCCGCTCGATCTGGCGCACGTACTCGTCGCGTGGTCCGACCAGCGACGACATGAGGTGGGTACCGGGGATGACGACCGTCACGGTGTGACCGAGCAGGGTCATGGAACCTGTGCCAGCGACTGCGTCATCGCAGCTACGGTACCGCCCGGCCGGGGGGATGAAACCGCAAGGGTCCTGGAGCGAGCACGAAAGCGGCCGAAACAGACGGACGTGACGGTCCGCCTGCACAGCACGTCCATCCGGACCAGGGCGTTCTCCACCAGGGGCATCGTCGAGGCCTACTGGCTCCAACCGCTGCTCGCAGCGGTCATCGCGCTCGCCGGGCTCGTGTCCGGATCGCACCTGTGGCAGTCGATCAGCTTCGTCGCGGTCGGGATGCTGATGATCCCCGTCGCCCTCACGGCGCGGCGGCTCAACGGGCTGACGACGCGGATGGTGGTGTGCCTCGCTGCGATGACCGTGTGCAACACGTTCGCCGACCTGATGCGGACCCTCAGCGAAGGGCATGCCCGGGCGATGGCCTGGTCGGAGCTGATCGGGTTGATCGGCGTGTTGATGGTGATCGCGATCGTCGCCCGTGTCGCGCGGAGCCGGCGCAGCCGCGACTTCTGGGCCGTGCTCGCCGATGGCGGCATCGTCGCCCTGGGCGTGTGGCTGCTGGCCTGGGTCACCGTCGTGCGGCCGACGATCGACCGGGGCAGCATGAGCCCGACGGTGACCGTGCTGCGCAGCGCCTATCCCCCGCTCGGGGCGATCCTCTGGTTCCTGCTGGTCATCATCGTGTTCTCCGATCGGGCCCGGACGCCCGCGGTGCTCGCGACGTCCGGCGCCGTGCTCGCCGCGCTGTTCGGTGGCTTCTCGCGCGGGCTGAAGGCCTCGGGCCACTTCGGCGGACATCTGAACGTCTCCACGGCCGCGGCCACGATCGCCACGGGCTTCGTGTTCGCGGCGTTGCTCCACCCGAGCGTCCGCACCCTCATCGAGCCGACGCCGGACGGGCCGCCCAACCCCGTCGTGGGTCGGTTCGCGGCCACCGCCATCGCGCTCGTCGTCCCCATCATGGTGATGGCCGCGGTCACGCCGAAGGACACCACCGACCGGATCGTGCGCACGATCTCGGTCGGCGTCCTGGCGATGCTCGTCGCGGCGCGGACCCTGCAGGCCGTGCGCGCCAACCGGGTCGCCCAGTCGGCGCTGATGCACAGCGCGCGGACCGATCCGCTGACGGCGCTGCCGAACCGCACCCTGCTGCTCGAGCAGATCAACGGTGCGCTGCACGACAGCTGGACGACCGATCGGCTGCCGACGTTGTTCTTCATCGACCTCGACCGCTTCAAGAACATCAACGACAGCCTCGGCCACGCCGCCGGCGACCGCGTGCTCTGCATCGTCGCCGACCGGCTGCGGCTCGCCGCACCGCCCGGCGCGATCGTCGCGCGCATCGCAGGCGACGAGTTCGTCGTGCTCGATCCCGCGTCGTGCTCGATCGCGGACGCGATGGCGGTGGCCGAAACGCTGCTCGCCCGGCTCCGCGAGCCGATCCCGCTGGCTGCTCCGATCGGCGACGTGTTCGCGACGACCAGCATCGGTGTGGCCCGCGCCGATGCGCACACCCGGCGCACCGCGCAGGTGCTGCTCGGCCAGGCAGACACGGCGATGTACCAGGCCAAGGACGCAGGCCGGAACTGCGTGGCGCTGTTCGACGAGGCGATGCACGAGCGCGTGACGCAGCGCCTGTCGCTGGAGAGCGCGTTGGATCGGGCGCTCGACCGCGACGAGCTGAACCTGCACTACCAGCCGATCATGGAGACCAGCTCCGGCGAGGTCACCGGTTTCGAGGCGCTGATGCGCTGGACGCAGGCTGACGGCACCATGGTCTCGCCGGTCGACTTCATCCCCATCGCCGAGGAGACCGGGGCCATCGACAAGATGGGCGCCTGGGCACTGCTCGAGGCGCTGACGCAGCTGCGCGCGTGGATCGACGAGGGCGTCTGCTCGCCCACCGCGAACATGTCGGTCAACGTGTCCCCGCGCCAACTCGCCGATCCCAACCTGCCGACCATCGTCGGTGAGGCGCTGCTTCGCGCGGGTGTCCCACCGAACCAGCTGTGGCTGGAGGTCACCGAGGGCATCATGATCGCCGAGCCGGAGATCGCGCTCGGCACGCTCCGCCGGCTCCGCTCGCTCGGGGTGCGGGTGGCGATCGACGACTTCGGCACCGGTTACTCGTCGCTCTCGTCGCTGCAGCGGTTCCCGCTCCAGCGGATCAAGATCGACCGGGCGTTCGTCCAGGGCGTCGCCGACAACGTCAACGATCGCGCCCTGGTGCGCACCATCATCGCGATGGGCGCGTCACTCGGGCTCGACATGGTGGCCGAGGGCGTCGAGACCACCGACCAGCTGCGCGTGCTGCAAGAGCTCGGCTGCACGAAGGTGCAGGGGTACCTGATCAGCCGGCCGATCGCCGCCGACGCGATGCGGGCGACCATCGCCGCGCTCGAGCACCGCGCCTCGCCGACGGACGCTCAGCGCAGCTCGGCGAGCGAGTTCACGTCGTCGAAGGGCAACCGCTCGTCGGTGTAGGCGACGACCTCCATGCCCGTCAGCACGATGATGCCGCGGCTGTTGGTGAGGAACGCTGTGTCGGCGGCGTCGCGGCCGGTGGCGATGCGCAGCATCGTGGACCGCGGCGCGAGGCCGGTGGCGTCGACCGCGCTCCAGCACCCGTCGACGTAGGCCTCGGCGACCGCGTGGAAGTCCATCGGGCTCAGGCCCGGTGCGTAGACGGACGCGAGCCGGGCCGGCACGTCACACGCGCGCAGGAACGCGATCACGAGGTGAGCGAAGTCGCGGCACACGCCCTGCCGGGCGAGCAACGTGGCGACCGCGCCGTCGATCGGTCGGCTCGATCCGGGCACGTAGCCGAGGCGGGTGCGCACCCACGTCGACACGGCGGAGACGAGGTCGGCACCGTCGAGCCCGGCGAACTCCGCCCGGGCGACGGGCGACAGGCGATCGGACTCGCAGTACCGGCTCGGTCGGAGGTAGCGGACGAGATCGACCGGACGGGTCTCCTGCGGGGGTGCGAGCGAGCCGACGTCGGCGCCGTAGTCGACCACCAGGCTGCCCCGCGAGCCGCAGGTGCCGACGTGCAGGCGAGTGCCGTGATCGTCGACGATCTCGGACATCTCGACGTCGGCACCGTCGAGCGTGACGACGAGGGATTCGCTGACGAGCTCGGGTCCGACGGCGGCGGCGACGGACAGCGCGATCTCGACGGGCGTGACGACCTCGCACTCGAGATGGGCGGTCACGGTGCGGATCACCCCGTCAGCATGCCCGGTGATCGTTACCGCCGTGTCAACGTTGCGCGCGTCAGGCGCCGGCGGCCACCTTCAGCCCGGGCAGCGCGGCGATTGCGTCGAGTGCCTCGGGGTTCGCGATCGCGCCCCGGTTGCGCACGGTGCGGCCGTTGACGATGTCGGCGACGGCGAGCTCGACGAGCTTGCCGCTGAACGTACGTGGCAGGTCGGCGGCCGCGACGATGACCGCCGGCACGTGGCGCGGGCTGAGCCGGCTGCGGATGGTCGACTTGATCGACGCGACGAGTGCGTCGTCGAGGACGGCACCATCGGCGAGCCGGACGACGAGCGCGATCCGTACGTCGTGGTCGACCTGCTGCCCGAACGCGATCGACTCGACCACCTCCGGCAGCGCATCGACGACGCCGTAGATGTCGGCGGTGCCGATGCGCACGCCGCCCGGGTTCAGCGTCGCGTCGGACCGACCATGGATGACGACACCGTCGACGGGATCGTGCCCGATCCACGAAGCGAAGTCGCCGTGGGCCCACATCCCCGGGAAGCGCTCGTAGTACGTGGCGAGGTACGCCGGTCCACGCGGACCGAACGGTTCGTCGCCCCAGAAGCCGAGCGGTTGCGACGGGAACGGGCGGGTGCACACCAGCTCGCCGGCGCCATCGCCGGGACCCAATGGGCGACCGGTCTCGTCGACGAACTCCACCGCCATGCCGAGTGCCCGGGCCTGGATCTCGCCGGTGTGGACGGGCAGGGTGGGCACGCCGCCGACGAAGCAACCGCACAGGTCCGTGCCACCCGAGATGGAGGCGAGGTGCACATCGGCCGCGACCCGCGAATACACGTACTCGAAGCCGCGAGGCGACAGCGGTGAGCCGGTGGAGCAGATCGTGCGCAACGCCGAGAGATCGTGCGAGCCGGCGATGTCGAGATCGTTCTGGGCGACGCTGTCGATGAACTTCGCCGAGACGCCGAGCAGCGTCAGGCCCTCGGCCTCGGCGATCTCGAACACGTGGTGCTGCGTCGGATGCATCGGCGATCCGTCGTACAGCACGACGGTGGCGCCGGTCGCGAGCATCGACACCAGCCAGTTCCACATCATCCAGCCGGTGGTCGTGTAGTAGAAGACCGCGTCGCCGGCGCTCACGTCCGCGTTGAGCCGCTGCTCCTTGGCATGCATCAACAGCACGCCGCCGGTGCGGTGGACGATGCACTTCGGCTTGCCGGTGGTGCCGGAGCTGAAGAGCACGTACCACGGATGGTCGAACGGAAGCCGGGTGAATTCGAGTGCGGCGCCGTGGTGCTCCGCGACGCGTTCGCTCCACGAGTCGAACCCGACGACGTCGGAAGTGCCGCCTCCCTGGGTGACCACGAGGCGCAGCGTCGCGGTCGGCAGCCCGGCTGCGATCTCGGCGAGCTTGGCCCCGCACTCGATGTGCTTGCCGGCGTAGGTGTACTCGGCGCAGCCGATCAGCACGGCCGGTTCGATCTGGCCGAACCGGTCCAGCACCGCCGCGACACCGAAGTCGGGCGAGGCCGACGAGAAGACGGCACCGAGCGACGTCGCGGCGAGCATCGCGACGACGACGGCGACGCCGTTCGGGAGCACCGCGGCCACCCGGTCGCCGACCGTGACGCCGGCGGCGCGGAACAGCGCCGCGCAGGCAGCGACGTCCCGGCGGAGATCGGCCGCCGAGACCTGGCCGACGCGGCCCAACTCGTCGTACGCGACGAGCGCGGGACGATCGGCCGGGAGGCGGGCGAGCAGGTTCTCCGCGACGTTGAGCGTGGCATCCGGGAAGAACCGGGCCTCGGCGAGGTGGGCTCCGGTCTGCAGCACGACATCGCCCGGGTCGCCGATGATCTCGCCGTCGGCCCAGATCGCCCGCCAGAACGCGTCGGGTTCGTCGATCGACCAGCGGTGCAGGGCCGCGTAGTCCAACGGATCGACGCCGTTCCGTGCGGCGAAGCGGGCGATGTTCGTCGCCATCGCACGCTCGGGCGACGGCGCCCAGATCGAGGTGGAGGACGGTTCGTCGGGCACGGCGCCACGCTAACGTCGCGCCGATGGCCGACAGCGACCACGCGATCCGCGACGAGCTGGGCGGCGCGGCGTCCTCGGCACCGGGCGCCTGCCTGGCGAGCTTGATCCAGCTCACCGACCTCCACGTGCTCGACGCCGCATCGCCGAACCGTGCCGAGTGGGTCGAGCTCGAGGGCCACGATCCGCTGTGGCGTCCGCTGCTGCACATGCACCGGCCCTACGACGCGCTCACGGCGTTCGGCCTGCACGCCCACATCGAAGCGATCGCCGCGCATCCGATCGGACCCGTCACCGCCCGGCCGTACGACCTCGCCGTCTCGACCGGCGACAACATCGACAACGCGCAGCGCAACGAGCTCGACGCCTACCTGGCCGTCGTCGCCGGCGGTACGGCCCGGCTCGACACGGCCGGCAGCGCGCAGGATGCCGACACGTCACCGTGGCCGTACTGGTCCCCGGACCCGACGGTGGACGACACCTGGCGCGCGCTCGGCTACCCGTTGGTCGACGACTTCGTCTCGCGCACCAGCGCGCCCATCGTGTCGGCAGGCCTCGGCATCGCCTGGACGAGCGTGCCCGGCAACCACGATCTGCTGCTCCAGGGGACCGCCCTACCGAACCCCGTCACCGAGCGACTCGCCGGCGGCGCGTCGAAGTCGCTGCGACGGCCCGACGGCTTCACGCCGGCCGATCCGCTGGCGCTGTACCTCGACGCGCCCGAGCAGTTCAGCGCCGGTCCGGGCCGGGCGATCGCCGCCGATCCGCGGCGGCGCAGCATCGATCGGCGCGAGTGGGTCGCCGCGCACATCGCGGCCGGCGCCACGGGCTTCGACGAGACGCACGTCGCCGATGGGAGCATCGACACGGTGATCGACCTCGAGCACGTCCGCCTGATCCTGCTCGACACCAACCATCCCGACGGCGACTACCAGGGCAGCATCGGCCTCGATCAGCTGGCGTGGCTCGACGATCGCTTGACCGAGGTCGAGCGCATCCCCGGACGGCTGGTGGTGCTGGCCAGCCACCACGGCGCTGACTCGTTGGTCAACGTGCGCGGCGATCGCCCGGACCGTGTCCTCGGCGCCCACCTCGTCGACGTCGCCCATCGCCATCCCTGCGTCGTCGCCTGGCTGGTCGGGCACCGCCACATCCACCGCATCGAACCCCGCCCCGGCCCGTCCGGCGGGTTCTGGGAGATCACGACGGCGTCGGTCATCGACTGGCCGTCGCAGACCCGAGCGATCGAGATCGTGCGCCACGACGACGGCTCGATCGAGATCGTGTGCACTCTGCGCGACCACGGCGCCGGACCCGGCTCGCTCGCCGCCCTGCACCGCGATCTTGCCCACCGGTTCGCTTCGACGGGTGTCGCGACGCGCATGGCCGGGCGGGAGGGCGACGGCAACGTGCGCCTGCTGCTACCCCCGCGCTGACGCGACGCGAGCGCGGCGGGCGCGCTCGATCATCCGCATCCGCGACCGCAGCTCGTCGCGCTCGCTGTAGCAGCCGCGTAGGAACCGCCGGCCGCTCGTGTCGGTGAACTCGCCGCGCGCGTGCAGGGCGCGCCGGTTGTCGAACGCCATCACCTCACCCGGCTCCAGGCGGAACCGCACCTGCAGATCGGCGCGGTAGGTCAGCTCGAACAGCCGGCGGTACGCGCGGTAGCTCGCCTCGACCATGTCGAACGGGACGTCGAGCGGAGCGCGCAGCCAGTTGCCGACGCGCACCTCGCGCAGCGTGCCATCGGCGTTGGTGACGATGATCGGCGAGGTCCACCGGTAGTCGCTGGTGCGGCTGCGGTTGGCCCACTCGAACGGGACGGTGATGAGGATCTCGTAGTCGGCCGGATGCTCGTCGCGGATCAGCTCGGCGATGCGGTAGCCGTCGACCAGGATGTTCTCGCCGCCCTCGGTCTCGTTGACGAGGCAGTGCAGGAACTGCAGTCCGGGCTGGTACTCGCGGGTCGGCAGGTCGACATGGGGCGGCAGTGGCAGCGCAGTGTTGGCGTTGCTGATGGGATCCGGCTCGCTCTTGACGTCCCACAGCAGCCCGAAGTTCGTCTCGCGGACGATGCCGATCCGACCGACGAGCTCGGCGATCGCGTCGGGTTCGCACGGCACGTGCTGCACGCGCGAGATGCCGACGGACTCGAGCGCGACGAGCCACTCGTAGAGTGCGTCGTCGTCGTTCATGATCGCCTCACCGTCGAACGTCGGCGGCTCGGTCATCGACGTGCCGTCCCACGTGAGGATCGTGCGGGATCGCTCGGCGCGTGACGCGTCGTCGTACGCGTTGCGACGCAGCCAGCCGGCGTCGAACGTGCTCGCGTGCGCGTCCTCGGACCGGCCATCGCCGGCCCACTCCACCGCGAGATCGCCGACCGCGTCGAGGTGCACCGATGTCGCGCGCACGTCCGTCGACACCGTGACGATCTCGAACATCTGCTCCTTGGTGCCCTGGTGCACGCACGCCGCACACGGGCAGTTGTCGCGCAGCCAGACGTCGTGGAAGCGGCTGAGCCGGCCGTCGGTCCAGCGGACGGCGATCCACGCCGGGTGCAGCTCGGCACCTGCGATCCGCTCGCCGACCGGATGGCTGTCGAAATCCGGGGTCAACGCCATGGAACCTCATCCTGCTGCGATTTGGCAGCGGTGTACAGTCTTGCCGACAGACGGAAGATTGCCACACTGCGAGGATCGGGGAACAGCATGAACTGGGACGTATTCGTGACGTGCGCCATCACCGGCGCCGGCGACACCACGGCCAAGAGCGCACACGTCCCGGTGACGCCGCAGCAGATCGCCGACTCGGCCATCGCCGCAGCGAAGGCCGGAGCGGCCGTGGTGCACCTCCACGTTCGCAACCCCGAGACCGGCATCGGCGCCCGCGACACCGAGCTCTACGCCGAGGCCGTCGAGCGGATCCGCGCATCCGACGTCGACGTCGTCGTCAACCTCACCGCGGGCATGGGGGGCGACCTCGTGCTGGGAAGCGCGGAAGCGCCGCTGCCACCGAACCCGGACGGCACCGACATGGCCGGCGCGACGGAGCGGTTGAAGCACGTGCGCGCGATCCTGCCCGAGATCTGCACCCTCGACTGCGGCACGATGAACTTCGCCTCGGGCGGCGACTACATCATGGTCAACACGCCGAGCACGCTGAAGGCGATGGCCGCCGAGGTGCAGGCGCTCGGTGTGCGCCCCGAGCTCGAGGTCTTCGACACCGGTCATCTCGTGTTCGTCCGCGAGCTGATCCGCGACGGCCTGCTCGACGACCCGATCATGATCCAGCTGTGCATGGGCATCGCCTACGGCGCGCCCGACGACGTGCAGTCGCTGCTGGCGATGGTCAACCTGCTCCCCCAGGACTGCGTGTTCTCCGCGTTCTCGATCGGCAAGATGCAGATCCCCTACGTGGCGATGGCGGCGCTCGCCGGCGGCAACGTACGCGTCGGCCTCGAGGACAACCTCTACCTCGGGCCCGGCAAGCTCGCCACCAACGCCGACCTCGTCGGGCGCGCCGTCGAGATCCTCACCGGCATGAACGCCCGCATCATGTCGGCCCAGGCCGTGCGCGACAAGCTCAAGCTGGTCAAGCGGTGAGCCCCATCCCCGGGCTTCGCAAGGTCGGCCTGCTCGGCGGCGGCGTGATCGGCGGCGGCTGGGCGGCACGGTTCCTGCTGAACGGTGTCGACGTGGTCCTCTACGACCCCGACCCCGACGCGCCGCGCAAGGTCGGCGAGGTCATCGCCGGCGCCCGCCGCGCCTACGCCAAGCTGACGATGGCACCGTGGCCGGCCGAGGGCACGCTCACGTTCGTGACGACGCCCGAGGAGGCCGTCGTCGGCGTCGACTTCGTGCAGGAGAGCGCACCGGAGCGGCTCGACCTGAAGCGGGCGATCCTCGGCGCGGCGAGCGCGGCTGCCGACCCGTCCGTCGTGTTCGGCACGTCGACGTCGGGATTGCTGCCGACGGAGATCCAGGCGGGCATGACCCACCCCGAGCGGCTCGTCGTCGGCCATCCGTTCAACCCGGTGTACATGCTCCCGCTCGTCGAGGTCTGCGGCGGCGACGCCACCAACGAGGCCACCAAGGCCCGAGCGGCCGAGGTCTACACCGCGATCGGCATGCGCCCGCTGGTGCTCGGCAAGGAGATCGACGGCTTCGTCGCCGACCGCCTGCTCGAGGCGCTCTGGCGCGAGGCGCTGTGGCTCGTCAACGACGGCATCGCCACCACGGAGCAGATCGACGATGCGATCCGCTTCGGCGCCGGCCTGCGCTGGAGCTTCATGGGCACGTTCCTCGTCTACCGGATCGCTGGCGGCGAGGCCGGGATGCGTCACTTCATGGCCCAGTTCGGGCCGTCGCTGCAGTGGCCGTGGACCAAGCTGATGGACGTCCCCGTGCTCGACGAGGTGCTGCTCGAGAAGATCGTCGGCCAGTCCGACGACCAGGCCGCCGGCGTCGGCATCCGCGAGCTGGAGGCATTGCGCGACGACTGCCTCGTCGCGGTGATGCAGGGCCTGCGCACCGTCGGCTATGGCGCCGGCGAGGTGCTGTCCGACTTCGAGAAGGCCCTCTTCGATCGTGCCGACGTGCCCGACACGACCGTCGATCCCTCACAGCCGATGCGGACGTACTCCACGCTCATCCCCACCGACTGGACCGATTACAACGGCCACACCAACGACAGCCGCTACGCGCAGCTGTCCACGCACGCGGGCGACGCCTTCCTGGCTGCGGTCGGCCTCGACGAGGCCTACCTGCGCGGCGGGCACAGCTGGTACACCGCGGAGAGCCACATCACCTACCTCGCCCAATCACGCGCGGGCGATGCTGTGTACGTGACGACGCAGGTGCTGCACCACGATGCGAAGCGGCTGCACATCTTCAACCGCATGCACCTGTCGGCCGACGACACACTGGTGGCCACCGCCGAGCACATGTACCTCCACGTCGACACCGCTGCCGGCAAGGCCGTGCCTGCCCCGCAGGACATGCACGACCGCATCGCCGTCATCGCCGACGCCCACGCTGCGCTCGACCGCCCGTCGCAGTCGGGCCGATACGTCGGCGGGCCGAGAGGCTGACGGGCTAGGAGATCACCTTCACGGCGTCGCCGATCGCGAGGAAGTCCCAGATGACCTGCGATTGGTCGGGCAGGACGCGGATGCAGCCGGACGAAGCGCCGAAGTACGCCGGCGTGCCGACCGTGTCGAGCGGCTGGAACGGCGCCCCGGCGGCGTTGCGCGGCACGGCGTGGAAGGCGATGCGGGCGCCGGTGTTGGTGCCGTAGGTGAAGGCGACGAAGTTGTCGAGGTAGGAGAAGTGGCCGCCGAAGGTCGAGGTGGCCACCTTGTCCTTCGCGTACACGTGGTACGTGCCCGGCTTGGGCTGGCTGACCGCGGTCGTGATGGGGAACTTCGCCGCAGCCGTGCCGTCGCTGCACAGCCAGGCGCGCTGGTTGGCACGGTCGATGACGGCTGCATGGCCGGTGGTGGGGCAGCTGGACGAGCCGTCGGTGGACCCGGCGGCCGGCGTCGTGCCGGGAGTCGTGGCCGGCGTCGTGCGCACCGGTGGCGCGACCCGCACGGCGACGGCGGTGGCCGCGGCAGGCCCGGCGACCGGCGTGGTGGGGGTGGTCGCCGATTCAGCCGACGCAACGGACATCGAGGCGCCGAGCACCACCGCCAGGGCGGCAGCGACGGACAGCAGCGGGACGATCGGGAGGCGGCGCAAGCCCTCGAGCCTAGGCCCGGTCGGCATCGCTCCCCCGGCACCCCCGGAGCATCACACGGCTCAGCGCGACCAACCGGTGGCCTCCGCCCAGTCCTCGGCACCCACCATGATCAGGTCGAAGACCGCAGCCACGGATCGTCGAGGTCGGCAACCGTCAGCTGCACGTCGATCTCGATCGTCATCCAGGCGTGTGCTCGGCCAGGAACGCCGTGATGGTGGCGTGGGTCTGGTCGAGCACGTCGGCGTCCTTCCAGCGCTCGACCAGGCGGGCGTTCGGAGCGAGTGCAGCGATCTCGCGCGACACGGACTGCGGGTGGTACTGGTCGTCGCCCATCATCACCAGCATCGGAGTGGTGCAGCCGGCGACGTCGTCGCGACTGGCGCTGATCAGGAACTCGCCGTCCCACATGTTGTCGCCGAACGACGCCCAGTCCGCCGCCGTGGCTTCGGGGTGCGTCGGCGCGAGGTCCGCCGCCCATCCGTCGTACATCTCGCGCATCACCGACGGATTGCCGTCGACGCCGGCCGGCTGCAGCAGCACCGCGCACGTGAACCGTTCCGGGGCGGCGCGCAGGAGCGCCATCGCGTACGGACCGCCGATGCACATCCCGAGCAGGTGGCAGCGCTCGATGCCGAGGTGGTCGAGCAGGCCCAGCTGGTCGGCGGTGTACGTCGCCCAGCCGTCGTCGCCGCTGACCGGGGCTGTCGACGCACCCGCGTTGCGTTGGTCCATTCCGATCACCTGATAGGTGTCGACCAGCCGCTGGCGCGGGTTCCACGGGGCGCGGCTCCAGAGATCGTTGTGCGAGTGCATCCCGCCGAGGGCGATCGTGAAGACGGGGAACCCGTTGCCCTCCACCGAGTAGTCGAGGTGCACCGCACCGTTGTCGAACGATGACATGTCAGTTCCTTTCGTGGCGAGCCCGTGTCGACTCGATGGGGCCTCAGTCGACGAACACCTGCAGGTGCGGATGCCCGTCCAGCGTGAACGGGTTGGTCAGACCGTTGGTGATGGTGGCAGGCGCGACGGCATCCAATGCGTCGAGGTCCCAACCGTCCGGCTGGTGCACGCTGCGCTCGGGGACGGGTTCGCTGAGCCGCGACAGCGTGTCACCGGCGATGTGGAACGTGCGTCCGTTGACGTCGCGCGCCGCGTCGGTGCACAACCACACCACCAGCGGGCTGATCTTGGCCGGCCCGAACAACGTCGGGTCGAACGATCTCGGTGGCGTCAGGGTGCCGGGCGTCGGCCCCATCGTGAGGGCCATCAGCTCGGCCCAGCGCGCCGTCTTCACGGCGTAATCCGACGTCGACGCACCGGCGGCGAAGGGCCGGATCGCGTTGCAACGCACGCCGAACCGGCCGAGCTCCTTGGCCACGGTGCGGGTCAGGCCGACCACGCCCTCCTTCGCCGACGCGTACGCGACGTTCGACGGGTGTCCGAACCCGGAGCCCGAACTGGTGTTGACGATGGCGCCGGAGCCCTGCCGGCAGAGGTGGGGTGCCGCCGCGCGGATGAGCGCGAAGTATCCCTTGAGGTTGACGTCGAAGGCCAGGTCCCACTGCTCCTCGCTCATCCGCCAGATGTCGTCGATGCCGCTGGCCGTCGCGTTGTTGACGACGATGTCGACCCGCTCGAACGCGTCCATCGCGTGCTGCACGATCGACGCGGCGCCGTCCCACGTCGCCGAGGTCGTGTCGGCGATCGCCTTGCCGCCGGCCTGCTCGATCTCCCGGACGACGCCAGCGGCGTCAGCGCCCGTTCGGATGCCGATGTCGTTGACCACCACGCTCGCGCCGTGCGCAGCCAGCAGTCGTGCGTGCTCGCGGCCGATCCCTCCGCCGGCGCCGGTCACGATCGCCACCCTGCCGTCCAGTCGTCCCATGTCCGTGCCCCCTTCGTTCGCCGCGCGCACATTAGCGATCGAGGGTGACGGAGCCCTGAGCGGCGCACGGACTCAGCGCAGGAGTCGACCGACGTTCTTGGCGATCAGCAGCAGGGCGAAGACGCCGATCGCGAGGAGCACGATGGTGCCACCCGACGGCGTGTCGGCGTAGTACGAGATCACCACGCCGGACACGGACACCACGACGCCGATCGCGATGCCGACCACGAACGTCATCCGGAAGCTGCGCGCGATCAGCTGCGCCGCGGCCACCGGCACCACCATCAACGCGCTGACGAGCAGCACGCCGACCACGCGCATCGAGACGACGACGGTGAAGGCGCTCAGCGCGGCGAGGAGCAGGTTGAGGCGCATCACGGGCAACCCGCTGGCCCGCGCGAACTCGTCGTCGTTGCTCACGCTGAACAGCGCGGTGCCGAGACCGACCGACACCACCAGCACCACCGCCGCCAGGATCGCGAACGTCCGCAGGTCGCCGGACGATGTCGTGGTGATGCTGCCGAACAGGTACTGGTTGAGGCTGCGCGCACCCGAGGGCGCCTGGCTGACGAGCACGACGCCGCCGCCGATGCCGCCGTAGAAGAGGATGGCCAACGCGATCTCGGCGCTCTGCTCGCCGCGAGCGCGGATGAGCTCGACGACCACGGCGCCGACGACGGCTGTGACCAGCGCGATCGGCACCGGCGCGCGGTTGAGCACCAGCCCGAGGGCCACACCGGTGACGGCGATGTGGCCGAGCCCGTCGCCGATCAGCGCCAGGCGACGCTGCACGAGGAAGATGCCGACGGCCGGGGCGGCGAGACCGATCAGCAGCGCAGCGAGCAGGGCGCGGCGCATGAAGTCGTAGTGCAGCAGGCTGGTGGCGATCACGTCGGCGACCGGCCACCGGTGTTGGGGTACAGGCCGAGGTTGGCGCGCTCGGGTGGACCGCCATGTGGATCGTGATCGTGGCCGAGGTGCAGCAGCTGTGCCGGGGCGGTGTCGAGCGGACCGTCGAAGCGCACCGAGCCGGACTCGAGGCACACCGCGCGCGTCACCAGCGGCTCCAGCGGACCGAGCTCGTGGAGGACGACGATGATCGTGACACCGCTGGCGACGAGGTCGCCGAGCGTGACCGCGAGCGCGTCCTGGTTGGCCTGGTCGACACCCGCGAGCGGCTCGTCGAGGAGCAGCACCTTCGCACCACCGGCCAGGGCGCGGGCCACGAGGGCACGACGTTGCTGACCGCCGGACAGCGTCGCGACGGGATCCTTGGCCTTGCCGTCGAGACCCACCGCCTCGATGGCGTCACGCACCGCGGCATCATCGGCGGGCCCGCGACGGTGGAGCAGGCCGGTGGTGGCGAGCCGACCCGAGCGCACGAGCTCCTGCACCGTCACGGGGATGGGTCCGGCGGCCGTCTGGCGCTGCGGGACGTAGCCGATGCGGGAGCGATCACGGAACGACGCGAGCGGTTGACCGAACAGCTCGACGTCGCCGCCGAGCCGATCGACGAGCCCGAGCATCCCCTTCAGCAGGGTGGTCTTGCCGGAGCCGTTCGGACCGAGCAGGGCGACGACCTCACCCGCGTGGATGGTGAGGTCGGCCGAGACCGCCACCTGGTTGCCGTAGCCGAACTGCCCGCCATCGACGCGGATCACGGGAACGTCGTCACTCACGAACAGCCCTGACCGGCGCGCAGGTTGGCGAGGTTGGCGCGCATGATCTGAAAGTAGTCCGTGCCCTGCGACGAGCTGGAAAGGCCCTCGATCGGGTCCAGCACCTGGGTCTTGGCGCCAGTTTCGTGCGCGACGGTCTCGGCGATGGTCGGGCTGACCAGCGTCTCGTAGTAGATCGTGCCGACGTGGTGGTCCTCGACGAACTTCGTCACGCGCGCCAGCTCGCCCGGCGTGGGCTCGTCCTCCGGCGTCAGGCCGGTGATGCCCACCTGGGTCAACCCGTAGTGCTGCGACAGGTAGCCGAACGCGTTGTGACTGGTGACGATGTCGGTGTTGGTGCAGTGCGCGAGCCCGTTCGTGTACTCGCCGTCGAGCGTGTGCAGCTCCGCGATCAGCGTCGTCGCGTTCGCATCGAACAGCGCCGTGTCGGCAGGATCGAGCTGGGCGAGTCGGGTCGACACCGCCGTGGCGACATCGATCAGCCGGGTGGGATCGAGCCAGAAGTGTGGATCGCGACGGTTGTCGTTGGTGTCCTGCTGGCCGTCCTCGATCGGTGAGTAGTCGAGATCGAGGCGCGCTGCCGAGGCGACGTCGAACGCATGGGCCTTGGCGACGTCGGCCACGCCCTCGTCGACCGCCGGCGCGAACCCGGACAGGTACACGACGAGATCGGCGTCCTCGAGGCTGGCCGTGTTCTTGGCGGTCAGCTCGAGCTCGTGCGGCTCGGCGCCCATCGGCGTGAGGTTCTCGACGTGCACCCGGTCGCCACCGATCCGCTGCACCACGAACTGCAGTGGGTAGAACGACGCGACCACCTGCAACCGGTGACCATTGCCGCTCGATGCGCTGGACGGGCTGTTGCTCGAACAGGCCATCGGCACGACGAGGGCACCGAGCGAGAGGACCAACGGCGCGATCCGGGCGGGCGAGCGATGAGGCATCTGCGGCATGCGCCGACTATAACAAGAACGGTTCTCACTCCTGCAAATCGCCGATCGGGGAAGATTTCGACCATGCACGACCATCACGTCCACCCGCCGATCGGTGCTGCAGCACCCGACGCGACCCGACCGGCCATCGCCCGACGGCTGTGGATCGCCGTCATCGCGTGCGCCGCCGTCACCATGATCGGGCTCATCGTGCTGTGGCCGACCGGCAGGGCTCCATCGTCGATCGATGCAACCACGCTCCTCGGCACTCGCGTCGCGGCCGTCGTCACCGCGACCGCTGTCGGTCCGTGCGACGCGGATCCCGTGGCGGGCTGCCGCGAGGTCACGATCCAGATCGCGGGCGGCACCCACACGGGTGACGTGAAGACGTGGGAGAACCCGTACACACCGCATGCCACGTACTCGGTCGGCGACGAGATCTACGTCTACGAGACCACTGCCGCCAACGGCGCCATCAACTACGAGTTCGCCGACTTCCGACGCGACGTCCCGATGCTGCTGCTCGCGTTGATCTTCGTCGTCGCCGTCCTCGCCCTCGGACGATGGAAGGGCCTCGGCGCGATCGCTGGTCTGGTGGCGAGCCTGCTGGTGCTCGTCGTGTTCATGCTCCCGTCGCTGCTGCGCGGCCACAACGCCGTCGCGGTTGCGCTCGTGGGATCGAGCGTCATCGCGTTCGTCGCGCTGTACCTCGCTCACGGCATCGACACGGGAACCACCGTGGCCCTGCTGGCGACGTTCGCGAGCCTCGCCCTGATCGGGTGTGCTCGACGACGTGACGGTGACCCAGGTGTCGGCCGTCCTCGAGCTCCGGCCGCTGATGCCGGACGCGTCGCGGACCGAGGTCTACCGATCGGCCGTGAACATCGGGCGCGACCACATCTCCTCGACGGTCAACACGTTGTTCCTCACCTACGCCGGCGCAGCGCTGCCGTTGCTCCTGCTGTTCACCGTCACGGGTCAGTCGTTCTCGACCGTGGCCACGGGCGAGGTCGTGGCCACCGAAGTGGTCCGCTCGCTCGTCGGCTCGATCGGGCTCGTCGCCTCGGTGCCGATCGCGACGTGGCTGGCGGTCGCGGTGCTGGCGCCGGCACGCGAGCCGCTCGAGGTCACACCGTTGGTGGTGCCTTGACGGCCTTGATCTCGGCGAAGTCGGGAACGCGGAGTCCACACCGCAGCATGCCCTCCTCGATCCGCTGGATCAGGGTCTCGATGACCGCCACGCGCGCGTAGCGCTTGTGCTCGGCGGCGATGACGTCCCACGGCGCCAGCGGATGCTCGGTGCGTTCGAGCATCTCCTCGGCGGCGATGTCGGAGGCCCGGTTCTTGTCGCGGTTGCGCCAGTCCTCCGGCGTCAGCTTCCACTGCTTGAGCGGATCGGCCGCCCGGGCGTCGAAGCGGCGGAGCTGCTCGTCGTCGCTGATGTGCATCCAGAACTTGACGAGGATCACGCCCTCCGTGACCAGGCTCCGCTCGAAGTCGACGATGGCCTCGTAGGCGCGTGACCACTCGTCCTGCGACGCGAACCCCTCGACCCGCTCGACCAGCACGCGGCCGTACCAGCTGCGGTCGAACACGGACATCTCCCCGAGACCGGGGATCTCCTTCCAGAACCGCCAGAGGAAGTGGTGGTGCTTCTCGATCGCGGTCGGTGCCGCGTAGCTGACGACCTCGAAGTGCCGCGGATCGAGATGGCCGACGATCGCCTTGATCGCGCCGCCCTTGCCGGCCGCGTCGGGCCCCTCGAACAGCACGAGCAGGCCGGGTCCGGTGGTGGCCGCGCCCATCTGGCCCTCGAGGTGCAGGCGCAGCTGCAGCAACCGGCGTTGGCCGGCGAGGAGCCGCTTGTCGTAGGCGTCGCGGTCGAGCCGCAGCGTCATGTCGAGCTTGTCGAGCCGACTCATCGAGTGGCCACGAGGTCCGCGTCGACGAGGCGCTGCATGTCGGCGTACTCGGGCTCGTAGATGTGCGCCGACTTGACGTGGATGGTGAGTCCGCCGCGCGGGCGACCGAGCGCGTCGGCCACGTGGGCCTGCAGCTGGGCGAGCTCGACGAGGTTGCCGTACGCCTTCTTGCCGAAGTCGAGGCTGTGCGCGTACACGACGAGCTCGACCGCACCCTCGCGGATCCAGAAGTCGAGCAGGCTCACGCACGGGATGTACGAGGTGTCGGTGAGCGGCATGAACGTGGTGATCGAGGCGCTCTTGCAGTTCGGGTCGGCCCGCAACCGGCCGATCACCCACTCGATCTGGTTTCGGCCCGTGCGGCCGTAGTCGAACAACCGGGTCGCGTAGCTGGCGGCGTTGCCCAGCTCGGGCACGTCGGCGTGATCGAAGAAGTTGGCGTGCATCCACTGCAGCCACGCCGGGTCGCCGTAGCGGTCGATGATCGGATCGGACGGGTCGGTGGACGACGACGCCAGGGTGAGCCGCTCGACCTCCTTGATCGGCTGCTCGTCGTAGAGCGCTCCGACACCGTGATCGAGGATCAGCTTCGACACGGCGAGCCAGCACTCCCCGAGCGACGCGGCCTCGACGAGTGGATGCGATGAGGTCATGTGTCCAAGGTAGCGGTCAGCTGCTCGCGCAGGAGGTGCTTGAGGACCTTGGCGCTCGCGTTGCGAGGCAGCGCCTCGACGATGACGACCTGCGTCGGCTTCTTGTACGAGGCGAGGTGGTCGCGGCACCAACCGGTGATGTCGTCGAGCGTCGGCGGGTGCACACCGGCGGCCGGCACGATCACCGCCACGGGCGTCTCCACCCAGCGAGGGTGGGGGATGCCGACGAGCGCGACTTCGTCGACGGCGGGATGGCGGACGATGACGGCTTCGACCTCGGCGCAGTAGATGTTCTCGCCGCCGCTGATGATCATGTCCTTCTTCCGGTCGATCACGGTGATGAAGCCGTCCGCGTCACGCCGGACGAGGTCGCCGCTGTGGAACCAGCCGCCGGCGAAGGCATCCTCCGTTGCCGCCGGATCGTTCCAGTAGCCGAGCATCACCGTGGGACCGCGGTACACGATCTCACCCACGTCACCGTCGGCCACGTCGACCATGTCGTCGTCGACGATGCGCACCTCCACGTTCGGCACCGGTGTGCCGACCGAGCCCATCTTGCGGATCGCATCCGCGCCGCGGAGCACGCACGTCAGCGGGCTCATCTCGGTCTGCCCGAAGGTGTTGAACGTGGCCACGCCCGGGAACGCCGCCGCCATCGACTCCAGCACGGCCATCGGGGCGTTCGATCCGCCCCAAGCGATCTGGCGCAGACTGCGGCAGCGTCGGCCGACGTCGGGCACCGCGCAGATCTCCTTCCACTGCGTCGGCACGAGGAAGCAGCACGTGACTCCCTCGGCCTCGATCACATCGACCATCTCGGTCGCGTCGAACTGCCCGGACGGCATCACCACACACGTGCCGCCGAGCAGCAGGCACGGCAGCAGGCTGCTGACCCCGGCGATGTGGCACAGCGACAAGCCCGACATCCACACCTCGCCCTGGCCGGTGATGCCGTGCGTGGCGATCTTCGTGTACGTGTTGTGGAGCAGGTTGGCGTGAGACAGCACCGCACCCTTCGGACGGCCAGTGGTGCCCGAGGTGTAGATGATGAACGCCGGGTCGTCGAGCGCGACCAGCGGACGGTGCTGGGCCGGGGCGTGGTCGGCGATCAGCTGCTCCATCCGCTCGGCTCGCGGCGACACGTCGATCGGCGCCGCATCGGTGACCACCACCGCCACGTCGGGTCGAGGCCCGAGCACGGTCGACGCAACGGCCGCATTGGCAGCGTCGACGACGATCATCGATGCGGCGCAGTCGTCGACGATGTAGCCGACCTCGTCGGCGGCGAGGCGAAAGTTGATCGGCACGGCGATCGCACCCAGCCGAGCGGCCGTCCAGAACGCCTCCACGAACGCGATCGCGTTGTGCATCAGGATCGCGATCCGGTCGCCGGCGGTGATCCCACGCGCCTCGAACGCGGCGGCCAACCGAGCCACGCGCGCCTCCGTCTCGGCGAACGTCTGCGACGCGTCACCGCATCGGTAGGCGACCAGCTCCGGGTTGATCCGCGCCTGCCGCGCCAGCTGATCGCCGAGCGTCATGCCTCGTGCGCTGTCGATCAGCGCGGCGTTCGGCCCGTTCATCTGCGGCATCTCCGCATTCTGACCCGCCGTTCAGACCGCGAAGGGGTCCGAACGGTGCAAAGAACGGGGTTGGGCGGAAACGCCGAAAAGACTTGGTTGCGAAAGATGCGATCACGATATATCGTGACTGCATCAACGAACCCACGTTGACACACCAGAAACGAGAACACCATGGATCCCAGATCCCAAGAACACGACCACCACCACGAGCACGATCACCGCGGCCGGTTCGGCCGCAACGGCGGCCCCGCACTGCGCGGCGGACGCGGCGAAGGCGGCTTCGGCCGGCGAGGTCGCGGCGGCCGCGGCGGGTTCGGCTTCGGCTTCGACCCGGACGCGATGATGGGCCGTGGCCCACGTCGGGGGCGGGGTGACGTCCGCACCGCAGTGCTGATGCTGCTCCTCGAACGGCCGATGCACGGCTACGAGATGATCCAGGAGATCAAGGAGCGCAGCGCCGAGGCCTGGAGCCCGAGCCCGGGCGCCATCTACCCGACGCTGCAGCTGCTCACCGACGAGGGCCTGATCACGACCGACGAGCTGGACGGCAAGAAGGTGTCCAAGCTCACCGACGTGGGTCGGACCGCCGCCGACGAGTTGAAGGCCACCAAGACCGCGCCGTGGGACGAAGCCTCGGCCGACGCCGGTGACGGCGCCGTCGACCTTCGCCACTCCATCCACCAGCTGCTGGGCGCAGTGCGCAACACCTTCGGAGGCACCAACGCGCAGCGCCAGAAGGTGGGCGAGATCCTCGACGAGGCCAGGCGCAAGATCTACGCGATGCTCGCCACGGACGAGAGCTGAACGCGAGATGACGTTCCGGCTCACGCTGCGAGCGCCGACAGGGGTGTCAGCAAGACTGCCGTTGCATGAGCAACAACTTGCTGACACCCTTCGACGACTACCCGATCCACCAGGCGCCCCGGCCGATCGCGACCCAGGCCACCACGGATCGCAACGCCTACGGGCGGTACTGGCTCGGTGCCGGGCACCGCAACGGTGACTTCCACGTCGAGCTCGCGTTCGGTCGCTACCCCAACCTTCGTGTCGTCGACGGGCACTTGTCGATCGTCAAGAACGGCCGCCAGACATCGTTCCACGCGTCGGGCGAAGCGCCGCTCGACCCCACCGACACCCGCGTCGGACCGTTCCGCCTGGAGGTCGTGAAGCCGCTGCAGGAGCTGCGCTTCATCATCGAACCGAACGAGACCGGCATCACCTGCGACCTCACCTACCGCGCCCGTACGGGTGCGCTGCTCGAGGACCACACCGTGATGATCGACGGCCCGCTCGTGCAGGTCGACATGGCCCGGTTCCTCCAGTTCGGCTCATGGGGCGGCACGGTCGAGGTCGACGGTGACACCACGGTGCTCGAGCACGACGAGGTGTTCGGCATCCGCGACCGCTCGTGGGGCGTTCGCCCGGTCGGCACCCAGCCCCCCGGCCGGCCCGCGTCGCGCACGCCGATGGCCTGGCTGTGGGCGCCGATCCACTTCGACGATGACTGCCGCGTCCTCGGCTGGTTCGAGCTGCCCGGCGGCACCAAGTGGCGCGCCGACGGCCACGTCCTGCCGGTCACCGAGCCGGTACCGCTCTCGGTCGGGATGGGCGACCCCGGCGTGAGCCGGATCGATCCCGAGCAGATCCACCTCGAGTTCCACCACGGCTCGCGCTGGGCCAAGGCCATCTCGATCGACATCGCCCCCGAAGGCGGCACTCCGTACACGATGGAGCTCGAGCCGTTGCTGCGCTTCGACATGCTCGGCATCGGCTACAACAACCCGCAATGGGCCCACGGCGTGTGGCACGGCGTGTCCGAGGTCGGCCGCGAGGACTGGAACATGGCCGACGTCGCCCCGCTCGACCCCAGCCATCAGCACGTGCACCACCTCGTGCGCGCCCGGATCGGCGACAAGGTGGGCATCGGCATCTTCGAGCAGATCATCTTCGGGCCGCACACCCAGTGGGGCTTCAGCGACATCCTCGACGGGTCGAAGTAGCTGATGGGCGTGCTCGACGGCAAGGTCGCGATCGTCACGGGCGGCGGCCAGGGTGTCGGCCGGGGCATCGCACTCGCGCTCGCCGCGGAGGGCGCGTCCGTGGTGATCGCCGGGAGGACGCTCGAAAAATGCGTCGACGCCGCCGATGAGATCGCGGGACGCGGCGGATCGGCGATGCCGGTCGCGTGCGACGTGAAGGTGGCTGCGGATGTCGAGTCGTGCGTGGCCGCGACGATCGAACGCTTCGGCCGGATCGACATCATGGTCAACAACGCGCAGGAGGTGCCGCGTGGGCGGATCCTCGACGTCTCCGACGATGCCTACCGAGCGGGTTGGGAATCCGGTCCGCTGGCAACGCTGCGGTTCATGCGCGCCTGCCATCCGCATCTGGCCGGCCGCAACGGGGTGATCATCAACCTCGGCAGCCGCTCCGGCATCAAGCCGAACGCAGCGGGTGCAGGGGTGTACGCGGCCATCAAGGAGGACACCCGCACCCTCACCCGCGCGGCAGCCGTCGAATGGGCGGCCGACGGGATCCGCGTCTACGCGTTGCTCCCGCTGTCGAACTCCCCGGCGCTCGAGCAGCTCGAGACCGACGAACCCGCCGTGTACGAACGCGTGCTGAGCGAGATCCCGATGCGCCGCTTCGGCGACCCGGAGGCCGACATCGGCCGCGTCGCCGTGTTCCTGTGCAGTGACGACGCCGGCTACCTGACCGGCATCTCGATCACCGCCGACGGCGGTGCCGGCCACATCGGCTGACCGTGCCCGTCACCAGATGTCGTCGCCGCGGATCAGCGCGTCCGCTCCGCCGTCCACGAAGAGCACCTGACCCGTGATCAACGTGTTCTCCTCCGACGTGAGGAACGCGAGCACCGGCGCGATCTGGCCCGGCTGAGCATGCCCGGACAGCGGCATCGGCACGCCGGAGTCGATCATCGCCAGCCCGGCGGGATCGTCGAGCAGCTCCTGGATCATCGGCGTCTCCACCGTGCCTGGCCCGATCGCGTTGAGCGCGATCCCGGCACCGGCCCAGTCGGCCGACGGCGCAGTGCGGCGCACCCATCTCGCCAACGCCCGCTTCGACGACGGGTACGCCAGGATCGGGTTCGTCTCCGCCGCCGCTGCGGCAGCCTCCTCGTCGCCGGCCAGACATGCCTCGACGGCTGCGTCGATGGCGCTGAACACGACGCCGATCGACGCGATCACCACGACCCGCGGCGAACCAGACGTCGCCAGCAGGGGGCGCACGCCTTGGAGCAGGGCGATCGTGCCGAAGTAGTTGACCCGCATCACGAGCCCCGTCATCACCGCCGTGCCGGCACACGCGATGACGGCGTCGAGCGTTCCCCCGGCGTGTTCGATCACGCCGGCGACAGCGGCGGCCCGACCGTCAGCCGTGGAGAGGTCGGCGACGACGTCGGCGTCGTGGAGGTCGAGCGTGATCACCCGATGGTCACGGGCGCGTAGGTACTCGGTGGTCGCGAAGCCGATGCCGGAGGCGGCGCCGGTGACCAGGTAGGTGCGGGGCATGACGCGAATCATCATCCGCGGAGCACGTGCCGGGCGAGCTGTGCGAGGGTTGGGCATGGGATTCCCGCTTCGCTTCCATGTGCTCTGCCTGCCCAGCGTCGGGTGGCCGGAGATGGTCGGCCGGGTGCAGCGGATGGAAGCGCTCGACATCGACGTCGTGGCCATCGCCGACCACTTCGTCGACTGGACCAACCCGCCCGCCCCATGGTTCGAGTCGTGGACGGTGCTGGCGGGATTGGCTTCGGCGACGAGCACGATCCGGCTGACGACGTGCGTGGCCCAGATCCCGTTGCGCAACCCGGCGATGCATGCCCGCCAGGCACTGACCCTCGATCACATCTCCGGTGGGCGGATCGAGGTCGGCCTCGGAACCGGGCTGACGATCGATCCGTCGTACGCGATGGCAGGTCTGCCCAACTGGGACCCGAAGGAGCGCGTGGCCAGGTTCGCCGAGTACGCGGAGATCGTCGACCGCCTCCTGGCCAACGAGGTGACCACGTTCCACGGCGCGTTCTACGACATCGACGGGGCGTTCATGAACCCACGCCCCGTGCAGTCGCCCCGTCCGCCGATCATGATCGGGGCGATGGGTCCACAGATGATGCGTCACGCGGCGCGCCGGGCCG